>CAZGWK010000051.1:0-24014 GCA_964529285.1 uncultured Actinomycetota bacterium | reverse complement strand
TCCGACCGCTGAGCATATACCTGGGGTCAGCCCTCCATTTTCCACATCGGGGGTCAGGCCTCCATCGTGCACACCGGGGGTCACCCACACCCCATATTATGCTCACTTCGTGCCTGCACCTCCCCGTTTTGCTGTTGCTTGCGTATGGCTGAAGGAATCTCTTGCGGACTGCCTGGAATGTGGGGAGTCTTCTCCGGGCACGCAACGCGCAGCCGTCTGAGCTCCTGCTATGTGGCGCGTTTATGTATAATTGATGGCGGTCTACCAGTGGATTACGGGAGGTGAAGGGATTGCAGCATAAAGAAGTCTTGATCTACGGAGCGGGGATGTCCGGCCTCATCGCAGCTTACAACCTGGCGCAGGAAGGTCACGATGTCCTGGTAAGGGAGAGGGAGGCTTCCTTCGGGGGATCCCGTATATATAACCCATCGACGCACACGACTCCCCTGGACGTGGAGGCAACGTCGCAGTACATAGGTATCGACATATCCCCGGCTTTCCATGCCGTGGAATCCATATCACTCTACCTTCACGACATGCTGATCCCTTTGCCGGTGGCGGGGGCCTACACCGTCGAACGCAGCTCTCGCCCCACCAGCCTGGACGCCCTGCTGTACGAGAAGTGCCTGGAGGTGGGGGTGGAGTTCGAGTTCGAAAGGGAGCTCACCCGCGAGGTGCTGCAATCCCTTCCCCCCGCTACCATCATCGCTTGCGGGCTCAATCCAGAAGCATACCGATTGCTGGATATACCCTACGGTACCTGGTATGGCTGGATGGCGAGGGGGGAGTCGGATCGTTCCGGTTATTCCTGGATATGGCTGGACGAATGCATCACCGAATATGGATATATCTCATACTGCAACGGTATCTACTACGACCTCCTCTTCTCCTACGGACAGCAAGTCGGCCGGGACTGCCTGGAGAGGTACCGTGATTTCAGGGGCCGCATGGAGGGCGTGGACTATGGGGACTGGGAATACGTGAGCGGAGCCGTGCCGGTGGTGGTAGCCGACAGCCCGCGCCTCATACGCAACGACCTGATCATGTGCGGCACCATTTCTGGCGCCATAGACCCCTTCATGGGCTTCGGGATCTCGGGCGCCCTGGTCACCGGGAAAGTAGCGGCCATGGCGGTGGATGACGTCGACAAGGCGAACGAGGAATTCCAGCGCTTCACCCGTAACTTCGCCGCCGTATTCCACTTCAAGCGGGATGTGTGGAGCGGGCTGCGCTCGCGCGTAGACCTCCTGGAGGAACTCGCGCGCATTCTCGGACCGAAGCGTTCCCTGCGCCTTATCGGGGAGGGTATCCGCAAGGGTAGAAAGAGCTCGGCTATCCCGGGTTTCAGCCCGGTGAGCTGCAGCTAAACCTTCGTTCACGGAAATCATGCCCGCAAAGGCCGGCTCGGATGCACGGGGAGCGGTACCGTAGTTTGAACCTGCCGGCATGGTTTATACTCTAAATACCGTAAGCCTTTCAAAATTGGCGGATGCGGAGGGAGACGGAAATGAGTAAAGACTTGAAAAAGACCCTTACCTTACTGCTCGTACTCGTCTGTATCGCCGCCCTTGCCTTTCTTTGCGGCTGCGGCGGCGGAGAAGACAGCGGGGGAAACGGAAGCCCGGGGGGCAACGGCGATGCAAACGCCGAAGCCGAGGAAGATGGGCAAGGGGAGAGGGATGACGGAGAGAGAGAGATAACCGTGGAGGAGCCGCACGAAGAAGGAGAGAGCGGCAAGGTTACCATCGAGGGCGAAGATGGAGAGCAGGCCACCATCGAGGTACAGGAGGAGGCGCCCAGTGAGGAATCGCTGGGAGCGCCGATATATCCGGGTTCGGAGTATGTCGATGGGAGCGGAGTCAGTGGCACGACAAGCTCCGGCGACAAGCAGCTGAGCGTATCCGGAGCCGAGTTCACCACCGATGACGACATCAGCAAGGTGGTCAGCTGGTACAAGGAGCGGCTGGGGGAACCGATGAGCACCTCCGCAGAGGTGACCAGCTGGATGTTCACGGGCCAGGGCGGAGCCGTGACCACGGTGATCGCCGAGCTCTTCGAGGGCAGTACGAAGATCACTATAGCCAAGGTGAGCGGCGATATAGACATAAATCTCTGACATGCCTTTCGCCGTTCCTGAAGTAAGCGTCGTCCGGTACGATTCAGATGAATGGGGCCCCGTATGCATCGGCGCCCGCCCGCACTTTTACCGCAATATCAATGTTACGATAACAGTCGATGACCAGTTCTCCTGGGAACACAGCAACCCGGTTGATCGAAAGGATAAGCGGGGTCGAGACGACCCCGACCTGAAAATGGATTCGTGACGGCCCGAACCGCGGAGAGGGAGGTTGCAATGGAATACGAAACCTTGAAGTTCGAGCTGGAGGGTGGGATCGGACTGCTCACCCTGAACCGGCCGGAGCGTCTGAACGCCATAAATGCCGTGATGCTGGACGAGCTCGACTCCTTCTGGAAAGACGTCCCGTCCATGCAGGACTGCAGGGTGATCGTGATGACGGGCGCCGGCGACAGGGGGTTCTGCTCAGGCCTGGACTTGAAGGAGGCGGCCGACATGCAGGGCGGTTTCGCATCCGAGGGAATAAGCGGGGACACCATCCAGCGCGGGCAGCTCAAGTTCTCTGGCATCGTCGAGATGATGCGCTCTTGCCCCCAGCCCATCATCGCCGCGGTTAACGGAGCGGCCATGGGGGCGGGCTTGAGCTTCGCCATGGCCGCCGACGTGCGCCTGGCATCTCCGCAAGCGAAATTCTGCGCCTCATATATAAATATAGGCACGGGAGGCGCGGACATGGGCTCTAGCTACTTCCTGTGGCGCATCGTGGGATGGGGCATGGCGGCAGAGATGCTGCTGACGGGAAGGGTAATCGAGGCCGAGGAGGCCCACGGCTTAGGCCTGACCAACCACGTGTATGCGAAGGAGGAGCTCCTGGAACAGGCCATGGAGATGGCCCGGAGGATGGCTGAGAAGCCCCCCCTGGCACTGCGCATGACCAAGGACGCCATCAGCATCGGGCTGAACTCCGGGAGTCTTCGCGACACCCTGCGCCTGGAGGACCGCAACCAGGTACTGCTCATTGAAAGCCTCTACATGGCCGGCGCGATGCTGGCGGGCGCCCCGCCGGAGAGCCAGAAAAAGGACATTGCAAAGGGCTGAAGAGTTTGTGTTCCCAGAGGTATCCGCGATGTTACGCAGACATTGAGGAGGGGTCCGAAAATGGGCGATTACGATGCAGTGGTCGTGGGGGCGGGGCTCGGCGGGCTGTCCGCTGCAGCCAACCTGGCGGTGGCCGGCAGGAGAGTTCTCTTACTCGAGAAGCACTGCGTTCCCGGAGGTTACGCCTCCACCTTCCGCAGGGGGCGCTTCGAGTTCGAGATATCCCTGCACGAGCTGTCCGGCCTGGGACACGAAGACCGGCGTGGACCTCTCTATGCTTCCCTCGAGCGGTGTGGGGTTGCCCAGAAAGTCGAATTCCTGGACATTCCCGACTTCTACCGCAGCGCATACCCCGACCTCGACCTGGTCATGCCCGCGGACCGTGCCGGTTACGACGAGGTGCTGTGTGAGCATTTTCCGTCCGAGGCGCAGGGCATCACGAGCTTCACTTCCCTGATGTTCGCAATTCTGGGGGAAGTAACCAATTTCTCCCAGGAGGCCATGGCAGAGGACCCCTCGGCCTTCAGCAACCTCATGACCTATGCGGGCGCCAACCTCGCCGAAGTGCTGGATGCCGAGGTAAAGGACGAGAAAGCCCGTGCGGTCATCGCCCAGCTCTGGGGGTATTACGGGCTGCCTCCGTCCAGGCTGTCCTTCCTGCTCTTCGCCATCGCCAACGCCACCTACCTGAAATATGGACCGGTACATATCAAAGGCAAGAGCCAGGCTCTGTCGCAGGCCTTCGTGGAGTCTATCCTGGAGAGAGGCGGGGACGTATGGCTCAACAACGGCGCCTCCCGCGTCCTGGTCGAGGGGGGCAAGGTGAGGGGGGTTATGGCAGAGGACGGAACGGAGATATCGACTTCCTACGTGGTGAGCAACGCCAGCCCCATTTCCACCTGCCTCGACCTGGTCGGTCGCGAGCATATCCCTTCCTGGTATCTCAAGCGCCTGGGTTGGGGCAAGATAGGGAACTCGCTCTTCTCGGTCTTCCTGGGCCTGGACTGCCCCGTCTCCGAGCTTGGCCTGGAAAACCACGAGACGATGGTAAACATGGATTACGATTTCGAATCGCACTACGAGGTGGCAAGGCGCAACGCCGTCTTCGAGCCCACGGGATGCGCGATCGCGCCTTTTAACGTCGTCGACCCCGATTTCTCTCCCCCCGGGACCAGCGTGATATCTCTGACCACCATGGGCTACGGAGACGTCTGGTTGCAGTTGTCTCCCGAACAGTACGTGGACGCCAAGAACACCCTCGCCGGAAAGCTCATCGACATGGCGGACCGCTTCGCACCCGGGCTGAAGGAGCATATCGAGGTCGTAGAGGTGGCGACGCCCCTGACACATATGCGCTACACCGGGAATCCCTTCGGGGCCGTCTATGGCTACGAGAACTCGCCGGTGGAGGGAACGGTGCTGCGGCTGCCCAACCGCGGTCCTCTCGAGGGGCTGTACATGGCGGGTGCCTGGGTGAGGGTGGGTGGGGGTTTCCAGCCCTGCATCGATTCCGGACGCACCGCGGCGGAGAACGTCATCGAGGACATGGACAAAGGCGGCATGGGCGCGGTGGTTATCGACGGCCTCAAGACCTTCTGCGAGAACCAGGCCGGGGAGGCGCAGGAGATAGAGATGGAGCCGCGTGCGGTCGACAAGTCCATGGCGGAACTTCATCCGGATCGCATTTCCCTCAGGGTATCGGAGATCATCGAGGAGACGGAGAGCGCGAAGACCCTGCGCCTGGTCTCCACCACGGGCTTACTGCCTGTCTTCCGTGCGGGACAGTACATAAACCTCTTCGTAGAGACCGCCGGAGTGAAGACCTCCAGGCCTTACAGCATCGCCTCACCTCCGGGCAAGCCCTACTACGACATCACGGTAAGGCGCAAGAAAGGGGGGTTCGTGTCTACCTATCTCCTGGACGACACCAGAGCCGGCGACGTGCTGGAGTCCACGGGCCCGTCGGGAAGCTTTTACCACGAATCGCTCACCGACGGTTCCGACCTGGTATTCCTCGCCGGCGGCAGCGGTGTCACCCCCTTCGCCTCCATGATGCGGGAGGTAGTCGAGAACGGGCTGCCCCTGCGTATACACCTTCTCTACGGGTCGCGAGACCCCGGAGACATAATCTACCGCAAGGAACTGGCCCAGTTGGGCGCCGAGAACGACAACATCGACGTTGACTTCATCATCTCAGAGCCCAGCGAAGAATGGGGAGGATTGTGCGGTTTCATCGACGCGGACATGATCTCGGGAACTATAGGACAGGTGGAGGGCAGGACCTTCTATATCTGCGGCCCGGCCGAGATGTATCCCTTCTGCGAGGGCGCTCTGGCCAGCCTGGGAGTGAAGGGCGTCCGAGCAAAGAAAGAGTCTTACGGACCTCCCGACGACGTGACCGCGGAGGAGGGGTGGCCCGGCGTGGACCCCGAGACCGAGTTCGAGGTGGTGGAGGAGCGCACGGGGACTACTTTCAGAGCCAGGGCCGGAGAACCCCTCCTGAACTCCATGGAACGCGCGGGGCTGGTAGTCGAGGCTGTCTGCCGCTCGGGCGAATGCACCGTATGCCGTACCCGACTCGTCTCCGGCGATATATTCGCACCGCCCCGTGTGCTCCGCAGGTGGGCCGACGAACACTTCGGATACATACATCCCTGCATGAGCTATCCGGTTTCTGATATCCGCATCAGGCTGTAGGAGAGAAGGGCGGCAAGGCGAGAACGTGTGCGGGGAGTACCGGAGAGAACCGGGCCCGCCGCCGCATGATACATACATTACTGTATGCTTTGTTCAAGTATACTGAATGGTATAGAATATCCCTGGACATTTTCTGGGCTTGTCAAACGACAACACTCGGCACGCAGCGATGCATAGTTATTCCCGCGGCATGGCTTTTCCTGCCGCCGCGGCCCGCATGCGAGAGGGGGGAGTGGATATGGCTGCTAAGGTGATGAGCGAGAGAGGCAGGAAACTTCTCGGCGATTTCCCGGTGCTCAAGGCGCTCTACGAGCACGATCGCGCTGGGATCGAGGGGATAATCAAGCTGGTCGAGGGAGCCGACGATTACTCGCGCAAAGTCGCCACACCTCGCGCCCTGGAGCTGGATGAGCGTTTGGAGGGCGAACCGTACTACTTCGATTGGGACATGATGCGGGAGGCATGCAAGTATCGCTTCTTATCCCTGGCCATCCCCGAAGTACTGGGGGGATTAGCCAGCAAGTACATGGTCACCGGCATGGCCCTGGTGGTGGAGGAGCTGTGCGCAGCCTGCGGGGGGATAGGGCTGGCCATAGCGGCCCACAGCCTGGGTGTAGCCCCGGTCATCGCCTCGGGGGCCATGGCTCATTGGGATTCCGTGCTCTACGAGATAGTGGAAGAGGAGAAGAAGGGCAACCCGGTGCTCATGGCTTATGCCATCACCGAGCCCTCGGCTGGAACGGACGTCGAGGAGCCGGAGTTCCTCGAGATGGCGAAGATCGGCCTGGAGGCGAAGAGGGTCAGCGGGGGTTATCGCGTCAACGGCAGCAAGTGCTTCATCTCGGGAGGCAGCGAAGCAAAATATATCACCTTGTGCGCAGCCACCGACCGCACGAGGCCCCTGGAGACATGGACCACCTTCCTGGTGGAGAGGGACATGGAAGGTTTTTCTACGCCGCGGGTCGAGCTCAAGATGGGGCAGCGGGCCTGCCATGCCGCTGAACTGCTCTTCGAGGACGTCTTCATCCCCGATTCCCATGTCCTCGGGTACGAGGGCGACGGCATGGCCAACGGTATCCTCATCATCATGGCCGCATCCCGGGGGCCGGTGGGTTCCATCGCTACGGGCATTGCGCGCGGCGGTTTCGAGCACTTTCTGGCCTGGGCCAGAGAAGCCCGCAACGGCAGGCGACCCATCGACGAGGACCGCATACGTATGGCCCTGGCGGATATGTGGGCGGCCATACAGGAGAACCGCAGCCTGTATATCGGTCACAGCCTGGGGGGCGATGCGCTTTTCCGCAATGCTTTCACCCACCCGCTGTTCCTGTCCGCCTTTCTCATCCCTCATAAGGTCAGAGCATCCAGACCGTATGCGGCTATACTTAATTCCTACTATGGCAAAAGCCTGGTTAACATACTCTTCCGGTACTTCATCAAGGACGATGACGCGACGGATTTGCTCGCCAAGGCTTCACTGGCGAAGTTCGCCTGTGCCGACAACGCCATGCAGCTCACGTCACGGGCACTGGAGCTCATGGGGATGGATGGTTCGCCGGAGAGACGCTGGGTGGAGAAGGCCTACCGCGACGCCAAGCTCACCCAGATATACGAGGGCACCAATCAGCTGAACAGGCTGGCGTTCTTCAACACGGAGATAGCAAAAACGCTGAAAATAGAGGTACCGGGTCCTTTCAAGAAGGGGGTGAGGTAGATGATCAGGCTGCCGGAGTTCTCTGAGGACCAGGAATACAGGATATTGCGTGAGACAGCCTCTGCCTACGCGGCGAAGGAACTGGCACCGCGCTCGGAGCAGCTCGACCTGGAGCCTGCCGCATGGCGGGTCAAGGAAGCGATGGCCAAGGCGGGCGGCATGGGCATGTTGGCAGCCCTCATCCCGGAGGAATACGGTGGGGAAGGCCTGGACACCTACGCTTTCTGTGTCGCCCTGGAGGAGATGGCGGTCTGCGAGGCAGGGTTGTCAGCCGCGGTGCTGGCGCATAACGCGGCAATGCTGCCCGCGGCACTCGGCGAGTTCGAAGGGCTCATCACCGGGGTCGGACCGGAAGTGTATCCAGCCTGCCTGGCCTTTCCAGGTGAGGTTTCCCTCTCCGGGGGGAAGGTGAAAGGGCGGGTTCCGTATGCGCTCAACGCTCAGGGTTGTACCCTGATAACCCTGCTTCCCTCAGATGGGGGAGGCACGCAGGCGGTCACCGTGCGGGGAGATGCGGACTGCGTGGAGATAGAGGCGGAAGCATACCCCCTGGGGCTGCGAGCGGCACGTGCGGGCTCTATCCGTTTCGACGGCGCGGAGCCCTCCAACGTGGTATCCGGAGGCAACATGCTGGAAGAGGTAGAACGTACGCTCTTCCTGGGACTGGCGGCCATCGCTACGGGCATATCAAGAAATGCACTGCAGAAGTCATACGCCTACGCGCGCGAGAGATATCAGGCGGGAAAGATGATCATCGAACACCAGCAGATGCGCATCTTCCTTGCCGAGATGCTGGCGGCGGTTGAGCAGGGGAGGGCCCTGGTGAAAAGGGCATGCGAGGACGGGGGGATCGTTCCGGCCATGGTGGCATGGTTACGCTCGACGGAGCGTGCCTGCCAGTCCGCCATGGACGGGGTGCAGATCCACGGCGGTTACGGCTACATGCGCGATTACGGCATGGAACGGCTGATGCGAGATGCCAAGTACTGCCAGATGTACCCCACGACCAGCCAGGAGGTCCTGCTGCGCCTTATCGAGGTCTCCGAAACGGGATAGCGACCCACGATTGACGGGAGATTTCTGGCTGGATACCATGGTATCATACCGGGGTATGTAAGGCTTTCGAAATAGAGCAGCTTCAATTATCATTAAATGATAGACGGCGGCACCGGCCATTTAACGACTGAGTTCACAAAGGAGGCGGGGATGGAGGACGTATACATAATCGGCGTAGGCATGTTCCGCTTCGGCAAGTACCCGGATAAGAGCATCAAGCAGATGACCGCGGAGGTCATGGACAGCCTGCTCGCTGACAGCGCGGTGGACAAGAAGGCCATCGAGGCTGCCTGGTACTCCAATTCCTTCTGGGGCATAGTAACGGGCCAGCACAGTATACGCGGTCAGGTGGCCCTGACGCCCCTGGGCATACAGGGCATCCCGGTGATGAACGTAGAGAACGCGTGTGCCGGCGCGACCAGCGCGGTGAACGGAGCCTTCCTGGGCATCAAGGCCGGAGCGTACGACGTCGCCCTGGCCATCGGGGTGGAGAAGATGTACAACCCCGATGACAAGCAGGCGATGTTCGAGATGTTCATGTCCAACACCGACGTGGAGTTCATTCGGGGCGTCCTCGACGCCCTCAAGGAGGACGAGAAGAAGAAAGCCGAGCAGAAGAAGGGCAAGAGCGGCGGGGGAGGTGCCCGTTCACCCTTCATGGACATCTACGCCATGGCCGCCCGCATGCACATGGAACAGTACGGCACCACCCAGGAGCAGCTGGCCATCATCGCGGCCAAGAACCACCACCACGGCTCCCTCAACCCGCTGGCGCAGTATCAGATGGACATGACGGTGGATGAGGTGCTGAACGACAGGCCGGTGTCCTTCCCCCTCACTCGCTCCATGTGCGCGCCCATGGGGGATGGGGCTACCGCCGCCCTGCTCTGTTCGGGAAAGGCCCTGAAGCGCTTCCCCGATGCCAGGCCGGTGAAGGTACTGGCTTCCGTGCTGACTGCGGGCACCATCCCCGAGGGGGGCGGGATGGACCTCATCGGGGAGAGGCTGAGCAAGAAAGCCTATGAAGCGGCCGGGGTAGGCCCCGAAGACGTGGACGTGGCCGAGGTGCACGACGCCACCGCCTTCGGGGAGCTGCTGCAGTGCGAGGAGATGGGCTTCTGCCAGCCGGGAGAGGGAGGCCCCTTCGCGGAGTCCGGGGCCACCAAGCTGGGCGGGAAGCTGCCCATAAACACCAGCGGCGGACTGGAATGCCGCGGGCATCCCATCGGGGCCTCCGGCATTGCACAGCTGGTCGAGTTGGTCACCCAGCTGCGCGGAGAGGCGGGAAAACGCCAGGTGGAGGGGGCAAGGATCGCCATGGCCGAAAACGGCGGAGGTTTCATCGGCGCCGGCGAGGCGGCCATGTGCGTTCATATACTGGAACGCACGGACTAAGAAAACGATGCGACAGTTGTGCATCGCGTAAGCGACAGCGTCGTCTTCGGCGCGGCGGTGCCTGCGTCTTGAGCTTTCCGAAGGTCAAGACCTGGCACGTGTACGTCCGGATTTTAGATGCAGCTTGGGCGCTGGAGTCGTGCCATTCAAAGAGTTCCCGCAACGAGTTCTTATTTCGTATTCTCTGTGGCCGGGCCCATGGTCGCAGGACAGGTGTTGCTTGAACCATCGGCCATGCCGGGGTCCAGGCATGGAGACGAGGAAGGGGATGAAAAAATGGGTTTGATGGATGTACTCGACACATTGATGGGGCCTTTTCTCAAGATCATCATCAAGAACCGCTGGGGTTATACTGAAGCCGAGTATCAGAAAGCCCTGGAGCTGGGTCTGCTGCAGGCCCTCAACATGGAGGCCATGACTCAATGGCTGGTGGTGGAACCGGTATGTTCCCAGCATTGCTCCGGTTGCCATAACGAGGGCAGGCCCCTCTACTTCAATCCCATGGGCCTGCTTGTCCGGCACAAGTGCCCTCCCGGGGTGTGCATCCACGGGCTCTCGCAGCTCTCGCCGGTCATCTACAGCTACTACGATCACATGCTGCAGGGCAAGGACCCAAACGACATGCTCTTCGATCACATCACTTGTACCGATGCCGGCCTGGAACTGGGCGGCCTGGGAGAAAACCTCTTTCGCATAAGGCGGGAGAAGATGCCCTTTCTGGAGTTCGCCCGCTTCATGATGAGCGTTATGCCTTACTTGGTCATCAGGAACAAGCTGGCAAGAGGGGAGTGCCGGGAAGTGAAAGGGGCCCCTACCAGCGGCGGGCCCGAGCCTGACGAATTCATGAAGGCGCTTCCCATCGAAGCCGGTGAGCTGGAATCCTTTCTGGCCTCTCCCAAACGCGTGCGGCGCCTGCGCTCCATCGAGGAGTTCATAGACCACCATATCGTGATAAAGGTGGTATCATCCGAGGCCTGTATAGCCGGGCACAAGGAGGGGGACGAGTTCCATCTCGACGCTTTTGGCAGGGTCCTGCAGCCAGAAGGGAGCGATGGTATATGCATAATGGCCTTGACCAAGATATGGTGGCGCGTGATGCTCATGATGGAGAGGATGGCGGAGGGAGGGCAGCTGGAGAGCAAGCTCTTCGACCTGCCCATGAACTGCTACGGAGCGGGCCTTCCGCTAGGGGCGTGCGGCGAGATCATGATGAAAGTCGAGGTCCGCAAGTTATAAGAACGTTACAACCGCATGCATCGCGTAAGCGACAGCGCCGTCTACGGCGCGGCGGTGCCAGCCGCCTGGAAGGAGACGGAGCGAGCCGGAAGCGAGTGGAGCGAGGTCCAGGCCTGGCACGTGTACGTTTGAAAGAAATCGAGTGGTAAGAGTTCAAAGATCGAGAGGGGGAAACGATGGCTTTTGATAAGTTCAAGCACAGCTACCTTCAGGCAGAGCCGGAAGTGTGGTCGAATTCGACCATCGTCGTGGACCAGGAAAAATGCACCGGCTGCGGCAATTGCGTGCTGGCGTGTCCGTCGAACTGCCTGGAGGTAGTGGATAAGAAGGCAAGGAAGATCCCGGAAATTGTCTGCCTGTCGTGCTCTGCGTGCGTATCCCATTGCGAGAAGGATGCCATATCCATGCACGGCTTCTACAACGTGGAGAAGGGGTTTTTCAAGACCATGCTCTACCATCCCGAGGACGGTTACCCCAACCCGCCGGAGGTGGAGGGCGTAGAGGGGATGACCTCGGTGGAGGAGGCCATCTACACCCGCAGGAGCAATCGCGTCTACAAAAAGGATCCGGTTCCCGATGCATTAGTGCGCCGCGTTATCGAGGCGGGCCGTTTCGCGCCCTCTCACGGCAACAACGAGCCGTGGAGCTTCATCGTCATCAACGACCGCGAGGAGATGGACAAGATAGCCAAGATGATGGACCCCATGTACAGGCTCAACGCGGCGTTCTTCTATTCCGGAAAGACCAATCCCGTCACCAGGGCGATGCTCAAGGTCTCGAGCATATTGATGACCCCCCTTATGGACCAGAGGGCCCAGGCGGGAGGGAAGGCCATCATACAGCCGAACGACGTCTTTATGGGCGCCCCCTGCCTCGTCGTTATCCTGGGAGACAAGCGGGGGATCGCCAACGTGGATCTGGACTGCGGCATCTGCGGCCAGAACATGGTCCTCGCTGCCCACTCCCTTGGCCTGGTCACCTGCTACCTGGGATTTCTCGCCGCTGCAGCCAAGTTCATGCCCTGGCTCAGGAGACGTCTGGGTGTGGAGTGGCCTTACAAGGTGGCTACGGCAATGGTCCTGGGGTACCCCAGGGTGAACGCGGACCGCATGGTCGAGCGGGAGCTGCCGCGCATAACGTGGCATAAGGGCGGCAAGACCTGGACCGAGATGCCCTAACGTCTGAAGACATAGGTTCGAGAGAATGCATCGCGGAAGCGATTGCGACGCCTGGAGGGCGGCGCAACGGTGCCTGCGTCTTGAGCTTTCCGAAGGTCAAGACCTGGCACGTGTACGTGGGGAGCAAAGCCCGTGTACGTCCGGAATATTGCGTGCTGAGGAGGTTGAACAATGGGTTTTGTGGAGGACCTCGAGGAGAAGAACCCGCAACTGTATATGGCCCTGCAATTACTGGGAAGCCCGGATACCATAGCCAGGGTCGTGCGGGGAGTCAGGGGTTCGAGGTTCTTGAAACACAAGGGCGTCTTCTCCGGGCTCCTGGAGACGCGGGCCGAGGAGAACCCGAACCGCATAGGCCTGATCATCGATAACGGCGGCCTTTACCCCGACGATAACCTTACTTATGCGCGCATGGCCGGTAACTCCTTCCGGCTGGCCAGGGGGCTGCAGGATGCGGGCCTGGAAAAAGGGGACAAGGTGGCCATGGTCATGCGCAACCATCCCGAATTCGTCTACGCCCTGGCCGCCTGCTCCATGCTGGGTATGGTGTTCGTGCCCATAGATCCGCGCGCGAAGGGGGAGAAACTCATTTACCAGCTGGGAGACTCTGATGCGCGCGCGGTGATGACTACCGCCGACCTGCTGCCCGAGGTGGAGAAGGCGGCGAAGGATGCCGCCAATATCGACAGGATATATTTGAGCCTGAAACCGGACGCCGACCCGGCCCTGGCATCGCAGTACCCAACCATAAACGAGCTCCTGGAGGGTGCGGAAGTCTACGGGGTCGATGAACGGCAGGATGACCCCGGCCTTCCGGTACAGATCATCTACACCTCCGGCGTGACCGGCAATCCCAAGGGGGTCACCCTCAACTCCGCGCGTAATGCCATGTACTGCATCCTGGGGTATCTAGTCTGGGACTACAGCGGGGATGACATCCTCTATACCGGCCTCTCCCTCGCCCACGGAAACGCCCAGGCGGTGACCCTCTTCCCCGGCCTCTCCATGGGCATTCCTGTGGTCATCAGCCAGCGTTTCACCAAGAGCGGTATCTGGGCCGTCTGCCGCAAGCACGGCTGCACTACCTTCTCGCTGCTGGGCGGGATGATGTCCGGTATCTACAACGAGCCGCCGCGGCCGGACGACGCGGACAATCCGGTGCGCAAGGTAATCTCGGCGGGCACCCCCCGCGCCATCTGGGAGGACTTCGAGCGCCGCTTCGACGTGCAGATACTAGAGTGGTACGCGGCCATCGAGGGCGGTTTCGCTTACAGGCCCATCGGGAAGGGACCGGTGGGGTCATTCGGCAAGCCGTTGGCGGGGCTGGTGGAGATGAGGGTGGTGGACGAGGAGGACAACGAGATGCCGCCCGGGGTGACCGGCGAGCTCATAAGCCGCATGTTCACCGGCAGCTCGGTGGAATACTACAAGAAACCCGAAGCCTCGGCTGAGAAGACGAGGGGAGGATGGCTGCGCTCCGGCGACATGGTCCACCGCGACGAAGAGGGATGGCTGTTCTTCGACTACCGCAAGGGAGGGGCCCTGCGCCGCGCCGGCGACTTCATCAAGCCCGACCTGGTGGAGAAAGTCCTCGGCGAGCACCCTGACGTGTCGGAGGTCTGCGTCTACGGCATCCCCGCGGCATCCGGTGCGCCGGGGGAGAGCGACCTGGTAGCCGCGGCGGTGCCCTTCGGGGGAGGAAAGATAGACACGCAGTCGGTGTTCAAAGCCGCTCTCGAGAACCTGGAGCGAAACTCGGTGCCCTTGTATATACAGGTAGTTGACGAGATACCCAAGAGCCCCTCGGAGAAACACCTGGACCGCCTGCTCAAAGAGGCCTTCAGCCCCGACGCGGACAACGTATACAAGCTAGAGGGCCCCATGATGCGTAAGGCGTGATCAGGCGGAGGATACCTCCACCTCGAGATCGCCGTCCACGGTGAGGTTCCAGTCCACCCGGCTGTCCCGTCCAGCCTCCAGCTCTAAGAGGCCCTGGGCCAGGCCGACCAGCAAAAGGTGCATACAGGGGTTCTCTATGCGTAGGGTGAGGCGCTGCGGTTCTCGCTCCATCTCCCTCAGGTTACCCAGGCCCCTGAAGGCCAGACTCCTGGCCGGAGACCGCCTCCATCGCCCCCATCACCATGCCGCAGTAAGAGGGGAGGTAGAATATGTTTCTTCCCCCTATCTTGACGTAGTCGCCTTCGCTGCCCTTGATGCGCATGGAGAGAAGCTCGACGTCGCCGAGGCCGGTCATCCTGCCCAGGTTGGTGATGCTCTTCGCCAGGGGCTTGATGGAGGTCAAGCGCAACACCTTCAAGACGATGCCGGGAAGCAGGTTGCCGACATAGTCGCACGTCAATCTGCTCTGGCTCTCGATTATCAGGTGTGCGATGGATACCCCCAACATCTCTTCTACACGGGAGAAGACGCCGGCGATGTTATCGCTCTCCATGAAGATCATACGGTGGGAGGGGTTCTTCGCCTCGACCATGGTGCCGTTGTCCAGCCATCTGTGGGTCTGGGTTATCTTCCTGGACACGCCGCATTCATGGCAGTATCTCATACTTCTATGCCACCTCCACGCGCAGATCGCCGCCGCTATCAAGTTCCCAGTCCACCTGTCCCTCGCGTTTGAAGACCAGCTCGAAAAAGCCGAGTACCAGTCCTGCCAGCAGCATATGGAGGCAGGGGTTCTCCAGGTGTACGCTCAGGCGGCCGCCTGCGAAAGATATCTCCTTCAGGTTTCCGAATCCCCTCAGAGCCAGGTGGTCCCGGAACATGGCGATATCCTGCACTTCATCGGTGTCGTAGAACCCCATCTTCACGAAACGCCTCTGGGCCTCGATGAGCACCTGGGAGATGTCTTCCCCCAGCTCCCTCTCCAGCTCGTCGAGGATGGCCTCGAACTCCGCTGGGCCGTCGATGACCATGCGCCGTCCGCTGGCCTTTCTCGAGATCGTACCGGACTTAAGATCGAAATCGTAGTCGGCAAGTACCTTGGGACCTCCGCAGCCCGGGCACTCATCCAGAACCGCATCGCCGGGTTTATTGCTGTATTCGCGCCAGTGCAGCCGCTCCATGAATTCCTTGGGGTGGGTAGAGACAAAGGTGGTCACCTCGTAATAATCTCCGCCCTTCTGCTGGTAGGAAACGCTGCAGTCGTGCCCGGTGACGACTTCCATGGCTCCCGTGACCATGCCGCAGAAGGAGGGAAGAAAGAAGGGATTGCGGATACCCAGCTTGACGAAGTCACCCTCCCTTCCCTTTATATGCATGTCGAGCAGCTTGACGTCGCCAAGGCCCAACGTCCTCCCCAGCACTGTGAGGTTGCGCGCCACCGGCCTGTAAGAGGTGAACCGTATGATCTTCCTGATGCTGACCGGCAGGATGCTGTCGATATAATCGTAAGTGGCTTTGCGCTGGCTCTCGATGACTATCTTCTCCAGGGAGAGACCCAAGATCTCCTGGATCAGCCTGAAGACCTCGAGGATGTTATCGTTCTCGATAAATATCATGCGGTGGGAGGGGTTGTTTTTTTCAACTATGGTGCCGCCCGAGAGCCACCTGTGGTTGCCAGTGAGCTTCTTGGGAGCGCCGCACACTGAACATGTCTTTAAAATCAGTTCCACCCCCCTCAGCTTAATTTGCTGCCTGTCTGGTATTTCCTCGACATGGTTCCGCCGTCCCTTAAGGATTGCGGCTGCGGGGCTGCAAGGCGGGTGCTAAGAAGCCCATGATCCAAGCCTTGAGAACGTCCCGCAAAAGACAGCAGCAGGACGGGCCTTAGCGCGGGACCAGGCTTTCCACGATGAGGTCGAAGAGGCGTTCGCAGGTGGCCACCAGGTCGAAGGTACCGTTGGTCAGACACCAGTGATATATCTGGCCCCGGAAGCAGTTGATGAACATGATCGCTATGTCCTCGCTGGCAAGGTCATCGCGTATCTCGCCGTTCTCCTGGCCTTCCCTGACGAGTTCGTTGGTGATGCGGTAGAGAGAGCGTCTTCCATCCATGAGGTATGGTCTTCTCATGTTGGGAGCTACCTGGGAGTGATAGACGACCTTCATCATGGTTACGCCCAGGTCGGACATGAGCTTGATGGCCTCGCGGTTGAAGGCGCGCAGCTTCTCCCTGCTGCTCTGCATGCCGGAGATCTCCTGCGCGACCTTGGCGTAGTGTTCGTCCATGCGCATGAACTCTTCCAGGATTATCTGGTCCTTGGACTTGAAGTGATTGTAGAAGGCGCCCTTGGTGACCCCCACCTTTTCGCAGATATCGTCTATGGTCACTTTATCGTAACCCCGTTTGGCGAAGAGGGCGATAGCGGTGTCGAATATCTCCCGGCGCGTCTGCATGCCCTTCTCAATCCTGGGCGTTATCTTCTTCTTCGCCATAAATACGCTCCTCGCTCGGGCTCTGGCATCCCGGCATTGCGACTGCAGCCCACGGCTGTAATGCCTGTATCTGTCCGGGAAGAAGGATCTGCTGCGCACGATCCATGCGATAAATACTATGGTATCCTACTCGAGTATGCAACTTATATCGAGTAGCCGGAGGCGGCGTTATCGCGGGAGGTGGGGCATGAGCGGGAAATCGCATCAGTCGGCGGTTATCACCGGGGCATCTTCAGGGTTGGGCAAGGCATACGCCCTTGCCTGGGCCCGCAGGGGCTGGAGGATCGGCGTCGTGGACATCGAGACGGCTGAGGGCGAGAGGACGCTGGAGGAGGTCGAAGCCCTGGGAGGCAGCGGGGAGTTCTACCGCTGTGACGTCAGGGACCTGGAGGAAGTCCAGGCCATGGCGAACCATTTTTTCGCCTCCTGGGGAGGGGTCGGAGTGCTGGTGAACAATGCCGGTGTTTTCGGAGCCGGCGCGGTGGGCGAGATACCCATCGAAGACTGGAGGAGGATAATAGACGTCAACTTCTGGGGCGTGGTGCACGGCTGCCATGCCTTTATCCCCTTGATGAAGGAGCGGGGAAACGGCCATATCGTCAATACGGCATCCGCCGGCGGCGTTATATCGACCCCGGAGACGGCTCCCTATAATTCCTCCAAGGCAGGGGTCATAGCCGTCTCGGAGACCATCAGGACCGAGCTTTCCCCCCACGGGATAGGGGTGACGGTGGTCTGTCCGACCTTTGTCGACACCCACCTGCTCTCGAGCATGACCGTGACCCCCGATACCCCCATAAGGGACATCTCCAGATTAGCCTTCGAGCATTCCAGGATGGATGCGGGACGGATAGCGGAGAAGGTGGTAAAAGCGGTGGAGAAAAACAGGCTCTACGTGTTCCCCCAGCCTTCCTCCAAGGTGCTGTGGGCGAACAAGCGCCTGTTCCCGGGCCTGTACTTCGCGCTGCTCTCCCTGCTGTACCGGTACGAAGTGGCGGAGCCCCTCTTTTTCTGGCTTGCCAGACACGGCATGATCTGAACTCGAGAAGCGCCCCCCGCCGTCCCTTGCCCCTCAGCCGGGCATCCTGTTATGGAAAAGGTCCAGGACGTCCAGGGACCACCTCCCGGGCTCGTAGATTATCATGTAATCCTCGGGGAAATAGATCCAGGCAAGGGGTTTATCGCTTAGGAGCGCCTGCCGCAGCTCCCGTGCAAGCGGGTGGTCTTCGCCGAGCCTAAGCTTGAGTTTTGCGCCGCCCAGCGAAACGCCCGCACGTTTGAACAACACCCTCGCGTATTCGGTCATGAGCTGCCGGTCGCGGTAGAAGCACGCCTGGGCGTGCATGGTGTAGCCTTCCTTGAGATCGTGGACCGGGAGCTTCTGAGCCTCCAGGGTCAGGATCTCAGCCCCGTTGTCCCTGGCCTCGTAGGTGATGCGGTCGCCCGATTCCTCCCAGGAAAGGTCGGCCGCGAACTTGGGCATGCCGAAGGCCTCGTAGCCTGCCTTGTACGAGATATAGGAATCGTCGGGTATGCGCCACACGTACCAGTACTGAACCCCCCGGAGCAGTGCCTGACGGATGAGCTCGTATCCCGGTATGATCTTGAGCGGCGAGAGCAGCCCGATATGTTCCGGGTTCCTGATGGGGGTCACGATGAGGATGGAGTTGTAGGGCTCGATGTCCGTGTCCGCGCTCTCGATGGCGGTTATGTAGAGAAGGGAGACCCCGGGCAGTACCTGTACGGGACGGATTGACGGGTCCCTGGGCAGCAGGGACTTGAGGGCGCGGTACCTGGCCGGGAACACCCCCAGGATCCCGCGCTGCTCGCGGTAGAAGATCGGCCATTTACACGAATAGCCGTCCTCATCCTGGTAGGCGAACTGGTTTATGCCCGCGAAGAAGTCTTTCCCCCATTCTTCCTCCAGCGCTTTCATCTGGGTGAAGGTCGGCATCTTAGCGAAGTTCCTTCTTCTTTCCATGTTGCCCCTCCCTGGTAGATCGACCTGCGGCACCGGCCCTTGTTGTAATAAGCCCGATGTTCCGGCCTGAACGGGTGTTCATGCCGTCCAGTTTGTAAGCGTAGATGGCCGGAAGGGGAGGTGTCAAACGATCTGTCCCCGTATGCGGTACCCGGCAGGGCCATGCTGCAGGGGGTTTACTGTGTTAGGGGCGATGTCGATCTCAAGTGGCCTTTACACCACCGTTGCAGTAGAATTGTGCTGTGGTTGACGGGGCTGGAGCGATTAGATACTATGGTATCCTACTCGGGTATGTGATGGCGAAATCGTGTCTGTAAAGGCGGATCGGTTTATCTTCAGAAAGGGGTGTGCGCTATGCCGGTTTTCAAGGACACTGACTTCATGTACGAGGTCCTGGGCAAGCTGTTCACGAAGCTGCTCGAGGATGAGGACGTCTCTCAGAAGTTCAACGACGAGGACATCAACGTGCAGTTCGTGATCAACGACCCGGACGGCGAGATATGGCTTCTGCACGGTGCCGACAAGCCCTCTCTGGCACTGGGGGAAACGGATGCGGAGGGCAACGTCATCATGTGGTTGGCTGGCGACGACTGCCACAACTTCTGGCTGCAGAAGCTGAAGCTGCCCGTGGCTCTGGCCAAGAGGAAGATCAAGGCGAAGGGGCCCATGGCCAAGATACTTGGAATGCTCCCCCTGCTCAAACCGGCCTACGAAGCGTATCCCGCCATCTGCGAGGAATATGGCCTTCCCATGTGATTGTCTGCCCGATATAGGCGCGCGGTTTCTTTCAGGCGAGAGATGCCGACCGGAATTTCAACCAGACCTTTTATAGGGAGGCGATGAGGCATGGAAAGAAAGATGAGGGAATACGAGGAGAGGAGGCTGGAGAGCGTAAAGCTGGCATCCAAACTGCTGCTGGCTTCCGCCACCACTTCCCCGCGCGTGGGCGGGGTGGACGAGATAAGCATCCACGTACTGGATAACAGGGACGAGATAGAGGACCTGTCTATAGCAGTCGACAGGATGGCGGATGACAATCCGCGCTGGGATTTCTTCCACTCGGACGCTGTGGAGGTAAGGGACGCCGACGTGGTCATGATCATGGCCGACCGCCGCTCGGGCCACGATCCCATGGATTCGAACTGCAACCTGTGCGGTTACCTGCTCTGCGACGGACTGCGGGATGCGGAGCGGCTGCCGGAAGAGCCCTCGGTGGCTTTCCGGGGCCCTTTTTGCCTGCTGCGCTCCATGAACATGGCCTACGCCCTGAACGGCGCCGTGACCCTGGCCCGCCAGCTGGGCATCGACCACACCATCAAGATGTCGGTGGGGGCAGCCGCGCTGCGCATGGACCTGCTGCCGTATAAATGCGACATCGCCCTGGGCTTCCTGGCCTCGGTGACGGAGAAGAACCCCTTTATGGACCTGCCCAGGGAGTGGGCGGAATACAACGACGAGACCCTCCAGAACCGGCTTATCCACCGGCTTTTCCCGGTCTTCAGATCGATATATTGCTAGGGGGAGGTGAGAGAGATGGCGATCATCAACGGCGACGAACTGCTCAAGGAAGGCATGAACCATGCCGTCGAACGCATGGCTATAGCGGCCAATACGGCACTCAAGTTCGGCCATCCCAAGATCAGGATGTCGGTTGTAGGGCCCGAGGAGTTCGACGAGTTGTCCGGCTATTGCGAGGGCGTGGCTGAGGTCTCACCCCTCTTCAACCGGGACGGGAGGAGCTTCATAGACCTCGCCAAGCAGGACACCCGGGCACTGCTGATAGGGGCCAGGCGCAAGTCGGTATATAACTACGACTGCGGGGCCTGCGGCTTCCGCACCTGCGAGGAGCTGAACAAGGCCGAGGATGTGGAATCGATTATCAACGGCCCGTGCTGCCACTTCGTGGTCTACGACGTGCACATGGCGGCGAATGCGGCCGCCTCGGTGGCCCATTACATGGGCCTGCACTGCCGCGTCTTCCAGACCATCGGGGCCGCCGCGCCGGCGTGCGAGTTCATCGAGGACGTGGACTTCTGCATCGGTGTGGCTGTCAGCTACCAGCCGCGCAACCCCTTCTTCGACCGCCATAAGTACTGGACGGAAGAGGAGTGGGCTCAGAAATTCGCCGAGGAGTTTCCCTCCTTCACCCGCCGCTTCATGGGCGCGGTGGAGTAGCGGAGATTTGCCGAGCAGAGTTAAGGGGTGATGGATATGGCTGAGAGAAACCCGGCCTTGCTGTCCAATATGCTGGAG
Source organism: uncultured Actinomycetota bacterium (assembly GCA_964529285.1). Taxonomy (GTDB): domain Bacteria; phylum Actinomycetota; class Geothermincolia; order Geothermincolales; family RBG-13-55-18; genus SURF-21. Next base: position 2,937 of record CAZGWK010000051.1, on the reverse strand, counting down.
ATAAGGCTGGAGGAGAACCCGGACAAGGTGGGGCTGATATTCGAGAACGGCGGTCTCTACCCGGACGAGAAGCTAACCTACAGGGAGATAGCCGCCAGCGCCTTCAAGTTAGCCCGGGCCTACCAGGACCTGGGCATCAAACAGGGCGATGCGGTGGCGACGTTGATGCGCAACCACCCCGAGTCCGTCTATACCATGAGCGCCTCCACCCTGCTGGGGGCCATCACCGTGCCCATAGACCCCCGCACCAGGGGAGAGAAGCTGGCTTACATGCTGCAGGACTGTAAGGCCAGGGCGGTGGTCACCACCGCCGACCTGCTCCCCGAGGCGGAGAGCGTCGCCAGGGATATACCGGGTATCGAGAGGATATGGCTCAACCTCAAACCGGATGCCGATCCGGACCTGGCGAACAAGTACCCCACCATCAACGAGATACTTGAGGGTCCGGACATCTTCGAGATAGAGGGGAGGGTGGACGATCCCAACCTCCCCATGGCCATCATCTACACCTCCGGCGTCACCGGCAATCCCAAGGGGGTGGTGATCAAATCCACCCGCACCGCTATGTTCGCCCAACTGGCTCCCACGCTGATCTGGAAGTACACCCCGGAGACGGTGATCTACACCGGCCTCTCCCTCACGCACGGCAACGCCCTGGCCATCAGCCTGCTGCCCGCCCTGGCTATGGGTATCCTGGGGGTCATCAGCCAGCGCTTCACCAAGAGCCGCATCTGGGACGTCTGCCGCAAGTACGGCTGCACCACCTTCTCGCTCCTGGGCGGGATGATGGCGGGCATTTACAACGAGCCCCCCAAACCGGACGACGCCGATAACCCGGTGGAGGTGGTCATCAGCGCCGGCACACCCGCACCCATCTGGGAGGCCTTCGAGAAGCGCTTCGACGTCAAGATCCTGGAATGGTACGGGGCGGTGGAGGGCGGCTTCGCCTACAACCCCATCGGCGTGGGGCCCATCGGCTCGTTCGGCAAGCCCCTGGAGGGGATACAGGAGGCCGTTGTCGTCGACGAGAACGACAACGAGGTGCCGCCCGGGGTCACGGGCGAGCTGCTCATGCGCGCCGTGAACGTCAAGCCCGAGGTGGAGTATTACGGCAGGAAGGAGGACTCCGAGGCGAAGACCCGCGGAGGCTGGCTGCGCACCGGGGACATGGTGCACAAGGACGAGGAGGGCTGGCTCTTCTTCGATTACCGCAAGGAGGGCGGCGGCCTCAGGCGGGCGGGGGACTTCATCATTCCCACCTACGTGGAGAAGGTCATCGGCGAGCACCCCGACATCTCGGAGGTATGCGTCTACGGTATCCCGGCAGCATCGGGTGCGCCGGGTGAGAGCGACCTGGTGGCGGCGGTGTCGCCCTTCGCGGGCAAGACCATAGACCCGGCTTCCGTTTTCAAGACAGCGAAGGCGGGGCTGGAGCCCAACGCTGTCCCTTCCTACCTGCAGGTAGTCGAGGAGATACCCAAGAGCGCGTCGGAGAAGCACCTGGACCGCGTACTCAAGGACCAGTTCTCGAAGGAAGCGGATAACGTATACAAGCTGGAGGAATAGGGGTCAAATCTTTATTTTTGAATTAGTTACCATTAATAACCAACATTTTGGAAATAAATACCTCATAATTCATGAATAAAGGTTAGTCCCCATAAGGACAGGAGGTGCGAAGTTGAGTTATATGGACCTGAACATCGGTATCACTAAGGTGCAGAAGATGAACCGGGACATGGTGCATACTTTCGCCGAGGAGGTGCTGCGCCCTGCCAGCCTGGACCTGGATAAGCTGGATCCCGAGGATGTAATAAACCGGGAGTCCATCTTCTGGGATGTCTTCAGGAAAGGTTACAAGATCGGCATGCACAAGATCCTCCTCCCGGAGATCTACGGGGGCGGCGGCTTCTCGCCCCTGGAAGTGCACATGCTCTTCGAGGAGATAGCATGGGGCAGCATAGATTTTATGATCTCCTTCGGGGTGGCCTGCTTCCCTGCCTTCATCGCCAGCATGGTGCCCACGGAGTTCCTGATCGATAACATAATCGTACCCTTCTGTGAGGACGAGGAGGCCAAGATCATCGGATGCTGGGCCATAACCGAGCCCGACCACGGCTCCGACACCCTGGGGCCCTTCACGGAGCAGTTCTCGGACCCCGACATAGCCAAGACCGCCTGCCGGGCTACCCTGGACGGAGACGATTACGTGATCAATGGCACCAAGGCAGCCTGGGTATCCTGCGGCACAATAGCCACCCATGCCTGTGCCTATCTCACCATAGAACCTGAGATGGGCATGGCCGGCGGCGGGATCTGCGTGATACCGCTGGACCTGCCGGGCGTCACCCGCGGGAAGCCCTGGAATAAGCTGGGGCAGCGCGCCCTTAACCAGGGAGAGATATACTTCGATAACGTCAGGGTCCCCAGGGAGTACATGATCATCGACGAGGAGAGCTACGAAGCCATCCTGGACGTCACCCTCTCCACCGCCAACGCATGCATGGGAGCCTTTTTCACCGGCGTGGCGCGGGCTTCCTACGAGGAAGCACTTGCTTACTGCAAGGAGCGGGTGCAGGGCGGGAAGAAGCTCATCGAGCACCAGTTGGTACGTTACAAGCTCTTCCACATGTTCAAGCTGGTGGAGGCCTGCAGGGCGTTCTCTCGTGCCGTGGTGGAGTTCAACTTCAACACCAACCCGCCCTTCACGCAATACTCCATCGCCTCCAAGGTCTTCTGCACGCAGGCGGCTTTCGAGGTGGCCAACGAGGCGGTGCAGCTCATGGGCGGTTTCGGGCTCTCCAAGGAATCGACCATAGAGAAGCTCTTCCGGGACGCGCGAGCGGGGATGATCGAGGACGGTTCAAACGATTACCTTGCCCTGGTGGCGGGGGAGGCTATAGTCAACGAATAAAAAAAATTCAACAAATTGGGGTCAGG
>CAZGWK010000050.1:19148-24512 GCA_964529285.1 uncultured Actinomycetota bacterium | reverse complement strand
CGCCCTTGACGGGCAACCTGGGCTTCGGCAGCCCGGGGATAAGCAAGACCGGCGGCAACTGCAACCTTGCCGTCGGCATGCAGCTGACGCCTAACGAACTCACACCCGAAGTGTGTCCGAAGCTGGAACACGTTGCCGCCGAACATGATACCCTCCTCAAATGGGAACCGATCGAAGGTTGTACAACTTACAGAATTTACCGTTCAAGGGATCGATATAGTTTCTCGGACAACCCTGTAGCGGAGGTATCTTTTGGTGCCGACGCACCAGTCTGTTTCTATGTGGACAGGGTTCCTGACGAGCAAGATAAATACTTCTTCAACAACTACTATATAGTCAATTCCGTACAGGCAGACGGCGAAGAGAAGATGTGCCACAATCTCGCCTGGTCTAGGTTGGATGTGACACGTAAGAATCCTTATATTTTATATACCTATCCAGAAAATGGTGGATTGGACGTCGAGGCCTACGAGAAGATCAAGGTCGTCTTCTCGTTGCCGGTGAATACTTCGACACTTGATGGAAATGTAACCCTGCATCGTGAGGGCGTACCTTTAGGGTGCCACCTTCAAATCCCGAACTCCACAACTTTCTATGTAATCCCAGAACCTGACCCATATCTCGAGCGAGGTGGAATCCAATATTCCGTGGATATACTTGGAGGGTCCATAGAGATAGCCGGAGTAAGCACGAAAAAGATACCTGCCTACGCCTTTGGCTTCACGACCACGACCGCGACAAGGGGGAAACTCATAACAGCGCTCCTGGAGCAATATACGGACATTCACAATAAGATAACGCAGGACGAGGAGAAGGTTGTCCATGCCAACAAAGAAAGCGCGCTTACGATCATAGGGGCAAATCTAGTGGATTCATTAGACTTCGTATGGCAGATCGTAGATATCTGGTTGAGTGGTAAATGCTCCGGTGGGCTAAGTGAGGGGTTCATAGCCTTCCTAGACGGATGGGGTTACGGCATCAATGCAATAAATGCGCTGTACGATCTACCTAGCATGTTGAATGTGCAGCAGAGATTACTGGCGGAATCTGTCCTGTCCCTTCCCGATTATGTACTCGTTCAAATCCTTGAAGACCTGTTGAAGGTTGACCGGGACTTCCTGGGTCAACCACTAACATTGGGCGAACTAAGAGATTATGTAAACGTAAAGTTGACCGCTGCTGCGAACTCAATACCAGATCCGGTTCCGCCTACCTATCCTCTGAGGGATATGCTCAATTGCGTTGAAGAGAACAGCCAAAAGATTCGCCTGAGCAATACACAGCATGACATCGTGCTTCATTATGCGGATCCACCTTATGCATTGGGTTCCCTCAATACGCAAGTAGAACTAGTACTTGATCTTAACCGAGACATAAGAGATGGGCTCAAGGAGAAAATGAAATCTCTTTTCCTATCAATACTAAAGACAGCTGGAAAGGTCGGGATTACAGTCGCCACGAGCGGTGCCGGGGCCGCTTATATGATTGGAGAGGTTGCGTTCCACACGGCATCTCTTCTCGAAGTCGTTTTCCCTGAAGGATTCCTGGAGAGAGAACATCAGCTCACGACAAAAGAAGCATTGGAAGATGCTCTTGCCAAGATGATATTTCAAATCGTAGAAGAGATGTCAGCGGTGAGTTCTATACCATACCAGGAGCATAGGCGTTTTCTTGACTTGGCGAGCACATATTCCACTAACACCATAGAATCCGAGACGGTTGGCCTTCAGTCGTTCGCTGGTGAGCCGATGAATTATGAAAGCGATTCCTTTTCCGTCAAATCGATCTCGGTCCCCGATATAACCCTGGAGGAGAATTCTGTTTCCGGTCCGGGAGAGGCCCAGATAACGATCGTGAACGTGGGTGATGCATCTATTGGAGTCGACACAGATTGCGCGATCACCGTCAATGCGAATGACGGTAGTACGCAAATAGTCAGCGTTTCCTCCTCGCCGGATACCATGTGGATAGATCCTGGTATGACTTCGGTTCTCCACGTCCCCTATACGGTCGTCACTTCTGCGCTTTCTTCGGCAAGCGGTTACTGGATAGAATTCAACATCAACGTCAGGGAGCTCTCCGGCGACCTCAAGTACAGCGTGGGTCCATATGTCGATCACTTCTTTGCCGGCTCCGAGGAGGAGTTAAGTGTATTGAGCCAGACTAGCCACGAGGTTCTACTTCGGGATTCGCTGGCGATGAATACCGAAAATGGGGCTCCCATATCCATATCTGGTGATACCGATAGTGTACTCTTCACGCTGTTCGATGGCGAGAACGCCGACTACGACCTTCATATTTACGATGTTGATGGCAATCACGTCGGAATGAATTACGACAGTGGGACGTTTGAATCAACGATTCCCGGTTCAACCTATTCGGGCATCTCAAGCGGAAATGAATGGATAAGGGTATCGAATGCGAGTGGTATGACTTTGCGTGCAGTTGCCATCGCGAGAGATGTCATTAGTGCGTGCGATCTTGTAAGCATAAATGTCCTCTCGTCTCCCCTTAAGGGCTCTTCTCTCGCTTCAATAAGCAGGGAAATAAACCTGATAGCACAGCCTGATGAGACAATCAATTTTTCCTTTGCCCTCGCCGAAATTGGTGGAGGCAGTGATATAAGCGACCTGGCTGTTTCCATTACAAACCTGCAGAACAGCGAGGGTCATATTATACCCTCCTCAATGGTCAGCTTCACTTACTCCCAGCTTATATCGGCAGGAAGTACTGTCGCAGTTGATGCCTCTCTTAATGCCGGAGGAACTGAGGGGGTTTATTCGGGTACCATTTCCGCTACGGCAAACGACGGCTCACTGTCCATCTCGATACCTCTCATAATAAAGGTAGATGGCTCATCACCCGGAAAACCGGTATTGAACGAACCGCCGGCACCAGTGACTACCCCAATCGAGCTTACAGGTTCAGCTGACCCCGGTTGCTTGGTGAAGGTTTACCTGAATGGGGATTATGCAGGCATGGGGATTGTTGATCAAAATGGCAACTTCACTACAAGCCACGTCGCGCTATTGGAAGGGATCAATGAGATCACTTGCATAGCTGAAGATGCCGCAGGCAACACTAGTTCTGAATCCAACCTCATTACTATAGACCAAGGTCAGGTAATAAGTTTGGCTTTCCGGAACATCGTTGATGGGCAAACAGTATCAGGAGATATTCAACTTGCAGCAGATGTTTCTGCACCTAATGGCCTACTTTCAATAAGGTTCTATATTGATGAATCGCTAGTATCTGAAGGCTACATGGCTACACATGAATATACCCTGGGTACAACATCTTACGAGGAAAGCCCTCATGCCATCAAGGTCGAGGCCACCGACATGGCCGGTAATCAGGCCTCGCAAACGGTCAACGTTATCGTTGATAACCACGAAGCGGACCTGGCTATCACCAGCCCGCAGCAGGACGACGTGCTCGAGGGTACGGTCAACGTGACGCTCGAGTCTGCGACGCCGGGAGAGATCGAATCAACGGCATTGTCCATCAACGGTATCGAGATGGAGACTTACGACACCATGCCGGCAAACTTTGAATGGGATACCACGCAATACGACAACGGCAGATACGTCATCGAGGCCACGGCCATCGAATCCTCTGGCAGGCAGGTTAGCAGGGAGATAGAAGTCGACGTTAACAATCCTCCCCTTTTAACTTCGATCAACCCCGATTCCGGAAGCAACGATGAGGTCGTCTCCATAACCGATCTGGCCGGGAAGAACTTCGCCAGTGGTGTTGTTGTAAAGCTTACAAAGATCGGGCAACCGGATATCGTAGCCGGCAACGTCGTTGTCGTTTCTTCCGACCAGATAACCTGCGATTTCGATCTGGCAGGCGTAAAGCCTGGTCCATGGGATGTGTACGTCGAGAACACCGACGGCAAGAGTTCGGTACTTGCCGGGGGTTTCACAGTTAACCCGCTCGTCACCGCCTCGGTTGATGGTACGGGCGGCATGGTCGACCCTGCGAAGCAGGTGGTCACCTACGACGGTAATGCCACGATCAACATGCATCCTGATACTGGCTATCATGTGGCTTCCATAACCGATAACGACGTCATCGTAACGGTAATCGATCCTGATATGACCCAGTACTCCATCGCCAATGTCACCGAAAACCACGATGTGATGGTGACCTTCGCCATTGATACCTTTGCCGTCAACGCCTCCGTTGACGGGACGGGCGGCACGGTCGATCCCCCTACGCAAGAAGTGGATTATAGTGGAACCGCTACCATCAACTTCTATCCCGATCCTGACTATCGCATTGTCTCCATCACCGACAACGGCGTGCCGGTTGAAACCACCAATCCCTATATAATCGAAAATGTAACCGAAGACCATGATGTGGTCGTGTCTTTCGGTATTGGCACTTTCCAGATCAATGCTTCGGTGTCCGCCGGCCAAGGAACGGTGGTTCCACCTGCCCAGGCGGTGGATTACGGCGAAACTGCTACCATCACTATCAATCCCGACACCGGCTATCACGTAGCATCTATCTCCGACAACGGTGCGGGAGTTGAAATCGCCAACCCCTATATCATAGAGAACGTGACCGAGGACCACGATGTGGTGGTGACCTTCGCCCAAGATCAAACCGGGAACACACCCGCAGGTACGGATGTAGAGGTCGAGCTCGGCGATAACGTCGGCGCTTCCTTCGAGACAGTCGGGTCAGGAGGTAACACCGCCGCGACCGTGATGGGCGATCCGGAAATATCCAACTTCTCGGTGCTGGGCGGATGCTGCTACGATATCACCACTACCGCAACTTACAGCGGGAAGATACTGATATCGCTGCCCTACGACGAGGGCAGCCTGCCCGTCCCCGAGCAGGATCTCAGGATGCTCCACAGGGAAGGCAGCACCTGGGTTGATGTCACCAAGTCCGTGGACACCGCGAACAACTTCGTGATCGGCGAGGTGGACTCCCTGTCCATGTTCGTCATTGCTTATGAGGCAGCAGCTCCGCCTGCACCTGCCCCCGCTACCACCTGGTACCTGGCCGAGGGCTGCACCGAGGGCGGCATGGAGACCTGGGTGCTGGTGCAGAACCCCGGGACGGAAGCGGTGACCGTGGACCTCGTGCTGCAGACCTCCACGGGAGAGCAGAGGCCGGGCGGACTGCAGGGTCAGACCATCCCCGCCGGGTCGCGCCGCTCCTTCAACCTGGGTGAGTTCTGGAGCGACTGGAACCTCTCCACCAAGGTTACGGCCTCGGGCGAGGTCATCTGCGAGCGGGCCATGTACGGAGCGGGCAAGACGTGGGCGCACGACTCCATCGGAGTGACCGCCCCCGCTACCACCTGGTACCTGGCCGAGGGCTGCACCGAGGGCGGCATGGAGA
>CAZGWK010000050.1:0-19048 GCA_964529285.1 uncultured Actinomycetota bacterium | reverse complement strand
AGGTCATCTGCGAGCGGGCCATGTACGGAGCGGGCAAGACGTGGGCGCACGACTCGGTGGGGCACCGGAAGCAATAAGCAAATCCTATATCCTGGCTGCAAAACGGGGGCAGCATATGACGTTCATCTGCTCCTCTGTGCTCGCAACGTTTTCTTGCCATAAAACGGCGAATACATCGAAAGGGGTTGTTGATGTTGAAGAGAATGAAGACGAGTGTGCCTGCAGTTCTCCTGGCAGTTCTTTTCCTCGCGGCCATGCTTTTCCCGGCACAAGGATATTTAGCGCCATCCGCTGAGGCTTCCGCTTTTGAGACGGCCCAGGAGGGCGAGGACTTCGGCGGAAGCTGTGGGGGCAGCGCCATGATCGGTGCTCCTTCGCCCTCGACCACCTGGTACTTCGCTGCGGGTTGCAGCGAAGGAGACTACCGGACGGTCATAGATATCGCGAACCCAGGAGGCACCCAGGCAAACGTAAACGTCGTTTTTTATACCGATGTCGGGGAGATCGCCGGGCCCAACCTTTCCGTCGCACCTCGCAGCAGTGAGACTATCGACCTGTTCCAATACCTAACCACCCAGGAGGTGGGGGCGAAGATCACCTCGAGCCAGCCGGTGATAGCTCAGCGCACCATCTTCGGCGAGGGGCGCATAGAGACCGACCTCGGAGCGACTTCCCTGTCCACAAAGTACTACTTCACAGAAGGATACGCGGGGTCCGGTTTCAACGAATATCTGAGCGTCATCAACCCGAATGATACCGATATGAATTGCACCCTGAAGTACTACACTGCGGTGGCTGGAGTGATCACCAAGACCCACCAGGTGAAGAAGAAGTCCCGCCTGACGGTGAGCGTGAACGAGGATCTGAGTGCGCATGTTCCAGTCGACGTCGCCTTGGAGCTGACCACTCCCCAACCTGTATATGCCGAGAGGAAGATGACCTTTACCCGTAATGATCATCCCGGTATGTCCATAGCCGCCGGTTCCTCCAACACGGCCACAGACTGGTACTTCCCTCCCATGAGCACCGGAGCCGGGTTCGAAGCGTGGCACTGCGTTTTCAATCCCGGCGACAACCAGGCCAGTGTGAACGTGGATTTCATAATGGAGGGGCAGGCAGCCTTATCCCAGAACTACGTCGTCCCTGGACGGGCACGCTTCACCATAAACGTAAACGACTCTGTGGGACCCGATAAGAAGACAGCGATACGGGTGCACGCAGACAGGCCTGTGGCCAGCGAACTTGCGACCTACTTTGACTACCAGTCCGCGCAACTCGACGGCGTGTGCACGGGCGGCACGTGCCTGCCCGGGAGCGCCACAATTGGAAAGAAGTTCTATCTGCCAGGCGGTACGGTCGGGGACAGACACGAGCAGTGGATAAACCTCGCCAACTTCGGGGGGTCTTCCGCAGCTATAAGCGTGAAGGCATACACCTCGGCGGGTACGATCACCAAGGACTACACCGTCCCCTCCATGCGCAGCAAGATAGTAAACGCCAACCAGGACATCCTCGCCAGCGGGGATATCTACGCCATCGAGGCCTCCTCGGGATCAGATTTCCTGGCCGGGAAGGCGGACTTCTACTCCTCCGCCGGCGTGCCTGTTCCCCCGGGAGCAGAACAGACCTGGTACTTCGCGGAGGGGTGCACCCGCGAGGGGTTCAGCGAGTGGTTGTGCCTGCAGAACCCCGGGGACAGCGAGATAGAGGTACACGCGGTGTACATGCTCTTCGGCGCGGAGCCAAAGGAGCTTTCGTACCCTGTTGCGGCGCACTCGCGCAATTCCATCAACGTTGAGAGCGCTGTCGGTCCCGGCCAGGATGTCTCCGTGATGTTGTGGAGCGAGAACGAGTTCTACGCCGAGCGGCCCATGTACTTCGATTACAAGCAGAGCCAGCCGGGGTATTCGTGGGAAGGTGGGCACGTGACCTTCGGCGTGACCTCCCCCAGAACGAAATGGTACTTCGCGGAAGGCTGCACCCGCGACGGTTTCGAGGAGTGGCTGTGCATACAGAACCCAACGGATACCGAGGCGCAGGTTTACATAGATTACGTGCTCGCGGGCGCCCCGACGCAGCAGCGGTTTTATCCAGTCCCGCCGCGCTCGCGTTTCTCCGTCAGCGTCAACGCCGACGTTGCCCCCGGCCAAGACGTTTCCGCATACGTACACTCGAATGTACCCATCGTATGCGAGCGTCCCATGTACTTCAATTACAGCCCCGTGTACAACGGGGGGATATGGCCTGGAGGGCATGTGGTTATGGGAGCATCGTCACCGTCTATTGAATGGTATTTCGCCGAGGGGTGCACCCGCAGCGGTTTCGAGGAGTGGATCTGCATCCAGAACCCCAACCCCGCCGAGGCCAACCTGCACGTGACCTACGCCACCAGCGGTGGGGTTGTCGAGAAAGACTACCAGGTGCAAGCCAACTCGCGCCACACCTTGAGCCTCAACGCGGAGCTGGGTCCGGACCTCGACGTCTCCTGCCATATATCGTCTGATCAACCCATAATCTGCGAGCGCCCGCTTTACTTCAACTACACCGGCTACGGGGCACCGGGATGGAATGGCGGCTCGGCCGAGCTGGGGGTTTCCTCATCTAAGACGGAGTGGTATTTCGCCGAGGGCTTCACCGGCACCGGGTTCCAGGAGTGGATATGCATCCAGAACACAGGCTCTGAGGAAGCTGAGGTAATGGTTACGTACAACATCCAGGGTGAGGGGCCCCGGGAGAAGGTGCACAGTGTACCGCCGGGGCGCTACACCATCTTCGTGAATTCCGATGCCGGCCCGGACCTGCAGCTCTCCGCCTGCATTTCCTCCGACCATCCGGTGATATGCGAACGCTCCATGTACTTTGACTACGGCGGCTGGAACGGCGGCCACTGCGCCTCCGGCTACGCCCCCTAATCAACTTTATGGAGTCAGGTCTCAAATGTTGACTTTTTACCGAGGCCAGGCAAGGGTTTGGCCACCTTTAGCGGCACAGGCAAAGCGCAAGTTTCCGGTACGAAGCTTAAGGGAATGATGGCCTATCTAGCACGGCGCAGAAATGTTTCAGGAGGTGTTGAGGATGTACATCATGGCAACCGGTACGTGGCCGTTCAAGTCAACCGCCGAGATGGGGAAGATAACCGTGGAAGCGTACAAAGAACAGCCGAAGAACTTCACTAGGTTGGGCGTTTACGTCGTCTACGGCGGAGAGGGAGTGAAGACCTACACTCTGTACGAGATCGAGGAAGGCAAAGAATATGAAGGCTACAAGGAGATGATGGAATTCGTCACGCAATATTACCAGGTAGAACAACAAGCCGGGGGGTCAGGCCCGGAAATCGGCTTGGGGGCACAGGCCGGGGGTTGCATCTTCCATGCGCACCCACATCGTTGGGACATCATCCATACATGCACCTATGGGGAGAACCGGGCGCGTTGGGATTGCCAAGGCGGCGAGGACGCCGCCTCGCGATGACACCGTAAGGTAACAATAGGAATAGAGTCTTGTCCTAAATCCATTGACGCAGCCCAATTCATACGGAAATATCGGCTGGATTGTGACGCCGAACATGGCATGTTATAATCTCGCTGATCATGCGATAAACGCGGCGTAATGGGGTTATGCGGGAATTGCGAATAGCAGCTGGATAATGCCCGGATTACGCCCATAGAGATTCCGTTATCACGGCGAGTTGAAGGATGATCCGAAAGACTGATGGGGGGTTACGAGATGCGCGGACAAAAGAAGGTCTTCTTGTCGCTCTGTGGCATTCTGTTTCTCACACTTCTCTTAACGTTGAGCTTCCCGGCGTTTCTTCCCGGGCGGTGCTGCGCGAGCCCTGCTGCTGGGGACGTGGATCTGTCTTGGGAGCAGCAGTATCTCCTCGATTGGAACGAACTGATATTGGATATCTCCGCAGTCGACGAAAGCACCGCCTGGTGCCTGGCGACCCGGATGCTGGATGATTGCATGGCGGAGAGTACTGTCCTCAGGACGCGCGATGCGGGGGAGAGCTGGGAATACCTGGAGCCCGATACCGGGGCGCCGCTCTTCGGCATCGCCGCCGTCGATGCGAACACGGCATGGGCAGTGGGCGAGGGAGTGATAGCCAAGACGAACGACGGCGGGGCGACGTGGGCCGTACAGGACGTGGGAGCCTCCTGTCGCCTTCTCGCCGTGTCCGCTCCGCAGGAGGAATGCATATGGGCAGCCGGCTATGAGGTGGACGACGGCTATCCCGCCGGCTGCAGGGGGATCGTCCTCAGGACGACGGATGGAGGAGACAACTGGTCCATCATCTATGAAGAGGAAGGCGTAGCCCTCTACGATATCTCGGCCACCGATGCCGATGCCGCCTGGGTCTCCATGTGGGGAGGGGCGCTCCATACGGATAACGGGGGCCTTGTTTGGGAAGCGCACGAACTGCCGCTGAACGAGACGTATCCCAAGGTTTCGTCGCTGGATGAGGAGAGCGCGTGGTTCCTGGGTTGCGTCGATGACATCTACGGCCGCGAGCTGGCCGTCTTCACCACCACGGACGGTGGCAGCACCTGGAGCCACCACTATTTCGGCTTCACCCCCTCTAACACCATGCTCGCCGGGATAGACGCAGTGGATGCCGATACGGCCTGGGTGGTCGCGGGCTTGCCGGGAGCAGACCCCGAGAGTGGGCACGGATATATATGGAGGACCGTGGACGGTGGATACAGCTGGAGCGAAGTCGACCCCGGTTTCGAAATACGCGGGCTTGCCTCCTGCGCCGCTATGGGTGATACGGTGCTCTGCGGCGGAATGGGTTTTATCCTCAGGGCCGTCTCTTCTACGCCACCCGGACCTTCCGTGACCTCCGTTTCCCCCGCCAGCGCGGCCCAGTTCACCCTTGCCGTAGACCTGCAGGTTGAGGGGTCTGGTTTTGAGCCCGGCGCAGCCGTGCGCCTGGAGAAGGGCGCCATGGTCATAGACGCCTACAACGTAAACGTGGTATCTGGTGAGCTTATAACCTGCACCGTCGGCTTATTCGGTGCCGAACCGGGGTTATATGACGTGGTGGTGATGAACCCCGATGGGAAGGAGGCCCGCCTGCCGGCAGGTTTCACTGTTACCTCGCCGTGTGGCGCGGGCGGCGGTGCAGCCGTGCTATTGCTTGGCCTCGCACTGGGTTTCTTCTCCCTTGCCGCAAAGCCGAGGGGTCAGGCCCGGAAATCGGCCTAAGCCTGTAAACGATGCCTGTAGCCTGGGGAAGTCAGGACTTGTCATGCCGGTAGCTTCGCCATTCTTCTCTCGCATGTTATTCCCCGGCACGCAAGTCGCTGACCCCCAGGCCGGGGGGGGCAGGCCAGCGGTTACATCATCCATACATGCGCCTATGGGGAGAACCGGGCACGTTGAGATCGCCACGTCGTCGAGGACTCCTCCTCGCGATGACATTAGTGGAGCGCCTCGCGATGACGGTAAACGAGCAGCTTCGCAATGACGTAAGAGGGGTGACCGCAGGAGGGGCTATTGCGAAAGGGATTATGGATCGCTGTTTATAATTTCAGCTCTGTGAGAAGATCCTTTAGCTCTCCGATTACGTCTAGAAAGCTTGGTAATCCCTCAAGTTGTTTGCCTAGATCCTCATCCCAGTAACGCCTCGCAGCTTCTACTCTCTCTGAGGAAATGAGCTCGCCTGTGACCTGGAAAGCAACATCTCTTTGACAGCACTTCTGTTTGAAGACATCGGAAGTGATTCTCAGGTCAAGTAGATCCTTTTTCTCTTTAAGAAGCCTCCAAACATCATAATAATCCCTGGACTTACCACGCTGGAGAATGCTCCTCAGCTTTTCCGCCAGGATTTCTTCTAAAGAATAAACAGGGATAAGGGCGGTAGAATCCAGGCCAAACGGAGAGAGCACCGGCCTCCTTAATATCGGGGTTATCAATTCTTCGTCGAAAGTGAGATCGTAGAATACCAGGTTAGGATGATTGAGAGGGCCAATAAATTGAGCCCGGAGCCTGGCTGCACCGTTAGCATTATGGGTACTCTTTATTCGCAAGGTTATATCGAAATCCTCTTGTACGGCAAGGAGCCATTCCTGAAATGATGCCTCTAGTGTTTCTCGCTTGAACGCCGGCAACACCGAGAAGTCGAGGTCCTCCGAATAGCGCCAATCGGAGAAATAGACCTTTCGAAGCGCGGTTCCTCCCTTGAAAATAAACTGCTCGTTCAAGTACTCGATGCGAGAAAGAGATACCAGAATGCACGAGATTATGTAGTCCTTTTCGAAGACGCCAAGGCTGACGCCACTGTGTCTTGCGAGCCGGATCAATTCCTCTTTCGAGATCATCTGTTCGCCTTCCACTCGATGATCTCTTCTTCTGAGACATTTACCCGCAGGTGCCAGCGAGCAAGGTAACGTCCTCTGTCCGGACTCATCGGATCGAGTTTTGCATAGCTACGCCCGGTTTGATCCCTTATCGTCGTCAGTACTTCTTCATCCGCGGCTTCCGTACATTCGAGCAGAAATCCCAGGCGCTGCGCTAACGCTTTGCTGCCGAATTTAAGAGAGTAGTCCGCAAGCTTCCGAAAATCTATTTCTCGGCTGCCCATTATCAAGGCTTTGGCCACCTCGGCGATTCCTCCTGCATACGCCAATCGATCCAGACAGTCGATGATGGTTTTCTCCTTATCGGAGATATTTATTCTTTCTGTATCTATAGCGACTGAAGTGATTCCAAATAGCTTGCGTTGTTGGAATCTGATGAACTGGAAGACGATGCCATCTAGGTCGAGTCTTTTTTTCTGCCGGTCGGTAACTATATAAACGGTCTTTGTGGTTTGCTCCGTAAAACCGTAGTAATTCAGAGCTGATCGAAAACCGATATAGTATGGTTTTACCAGATGGGCCGCGATAATGAATTCATGCGCGGTATAGATCCTCTCCTCCCCTGCTTCAAAGGGCAGAATGAGATACTTCCCTTTTTCCAGCCTTTCGAGCCATCCTTTCTTTGTAAGGGCGTATAACATCTGGGCGATATTCCTAGCATTCATTTCACCGCTGGCTGTCTTTGCATCTGCGAAGTCGAATATGGTTCTCCCCGCAGTTCTGAGGTTTATAATCAGTCTTGCTTCTTTTTCTCCGAGGCTTGTTATATTACGTATCATTATAATCAGTCCTCCACTGATAATAATAATACATTACATAACTTATGAGAAGAGGGAATTCCAGTAGCCTGACGCCGTCTGGGGGGTGACTAAAGGCGGGGCCCCTAGTAGGCTTCCTTGTCGATTATCTCCTGAATCTTTTCCTCTAGCGGTGGCACATCTTCCTGCAGGGTTTGCCATACCGTATCGAGATCAACCCCGTGATATTCGTGAATCAACTTGTCCCTCATCCCTACCATCTTTTTCCATGGGACTTGGGGATACTGTTTCCTGATTCCCTCCGGTACGTTCCTGGAAGCCGCCCCCATCACCTCGATGCTTCTCAAAACAGCGTTGACCGTCTTCTTATCACGAGTAAACCCATCAAACGACATGCCTTCCGTGAAGTCCCTGATCTCGTTTATGGAATCCAGGATATCTTGCAGGGTAATCGGCGATTTCCCTACCGCTCATACCGTCACCAGTTCCCTCAAGATATTCTTTCCAATGTGGGGTTTCAACGCCTTCTTGGATACTAGGTCTACCTTTGCTGAAAGTATCTCTGAAAGATAGTCTTCAAGATCGATGAAGGTAAAAAACCCTACGGGCTCGGAGAATTCAACAAGGATGTCGATGTCGCTGGCATCGCTTTGTTCTCCTCTGACAAGCGATCCAAAAATACCGATCTCCTTTACCTTGAACTTCTCAGCGAGAAGCGGCTTATGCTCTCTCAGCCTCGTCCTGATCGCTTCGAGATTCTCCATCGTTGGCTCCATCCATCGCCATACAGACCACATGAGAATTATAGCTTATGCTGATGACCTTGACTCAAAATCAGCCTGGGGTGCTGCTAAAGGGGACAGGCTGGGGGGTCTACCATCGGCGCACTGACCCCTCGGCCCCAATTGATAACAGGCCGTAGGGGCCAGCAGGGGGGGATAGACCTCACCCCATACCCAGGCCGATTTCCGGGCCTGTAGGCCGGGGGGTCAGGCCCGGCTTTCGGCCTGGTGTAGGCCAAGGCAGGGGTTATAGACATCAGCCATACATGCGTCTATGAGTAGGGCCGGGCTCGTTGAGGTTGCTTCGGCGCCGAGGACGCCGCCTCGAAAGACATTGACCCAAGCCGAGGGCCTGGCACGGGAGACACCGGCCGGGCCTGGCCCCAAGGTCCGGCACGCGTCACATATAGTAGCCGATCGGCTTCCTGCCCACGAAGCACAAGGACAGAGCCTCGCCTCATGCTCAGAGGCACCGGGGTCATGCCCCACCTCATGCCCGGGGTGAATAAAGTGGGTGGGGGTGGCATATCTTCGGGTTTTGTGTATTTGACTAATGTTCACTATTATGATATGTTTCACTACGTAGTGAACATAATAATTGGAGCGAACGATGAGGGAACGGGAACTGCAGGAAAAAGTGAAAGCCAATTTGAGCGAACTGTTCGCGGGGCTGCCGGTTGTAGACGTCAAAGAGGATGTCCCAGCGGGAAAGCGGAGAGTGGGCGCCGTTGCCGATATGATGGTCACCGTCAGTATCGGATCGCTGACGAGGAAAATCGTCCTTGAGTTCAAGCAGCGTGGCTACCCGCTCGAGTTGGAGCGGGGGGTCGCCCGCCTGAAAGCATTGCAGGAAGATGCCCCGGACTGTATACCGGTTCTCGTCGCCCCCTACTTGAGCGAAAGCGGCAGGTTGCTGCTACGCTCTCATGGGATGAATTACCTGGATCTTTCGGGTAATTCATTTATAGCCTTCGATAACGTATTGATCCATAAGGCAGCACCCGGCAACACCCAAGCTACCAGGAAAGAGGGAATAAATATCTTCGCGGAAAAGGCGAGCCTGATAATACGCGAGCTAATGACGAACACGGATAAATACTACACGGTCCGGGAACTAGCCGAAGCAACGAAAAACAGCGTCGGCTGGGCATCTGAGGTGCTGGGTGAGATAGAAAATCGGGGTTACCTCGATCGCAGGCGCAGGCAGGGTTGCCGGCTCAGGAAGATGCAGTATCTACTGAAAGACTGGTCGGATGAATACGCTTTCCCTGGCAGGAACAGGATGAAGAATTATTTCATCAAGTCGGAAAGCCTGGATGAGACACTTGGCTTGCTAAGAAGGCTCAAGATACCCGGGGAGGTCGACTATGCGCTTACCCTGCATGGGGGGGCACGCCTAGTGGCTCCGTATGTGCAGTTCAACGAATGTCACCTCTTCGTGGGCGCCCGCCATGATTTCGAGCGTCAAGCTGACTTCTTCGTGCGTGAGTTGAACCTGATGGAGCGTGATGAAGGCGGGAATCTACATATCCTGAAGCCCTACTATCGTGACAGTGCACTATATGGGGCGCGAATTGTCGAAGGCCTGAGGGTAGTCTCCGACCTCCAGCTGTATCTGGACCTTTATCGCTTCCCGGTAAGGGGCAAGGAACAGGCAGAGAAGGTGCTGGAAAAGAGCGGCCTTCCGAATACGCGAGGATGGGCATGACCATGGCAGACGACTATGCCGGTGAGTTCCTGCGTACTCTGTCGGTCCTTAAGGATTATCTACCGAACACCGTCCTCATCGGTGGATGCGTGCCCTATATATATTGGAAATATATGTTCGCGGCGCAGCTTCCTCCCGTCTACACGACCGACCTCGATATTTTGACCTCGAATGAGGTCCCTGTTTGCGACGATCCAATCAGAACACTTCTGACCAGCGCTGGATACGAGGGGCACGTGCTGGATACCACCCAGACTCAGTACTACAAATTCGAAAGCGTCTCTGTGCCTGGTTTTGAAGTGGAGTTCCTCACGCCAGAACCGAGCAAGGAGCAGGGGGATACGATGGTCATCCAGGACGGACTCAGGGCGCAGATACTGCCAGGATTGGAGTTGCTTCTCGAACATAATATGGTGACCAGGATACGGGATAGGATGGAAGATGTTGTCGCCGATCTGGAGGTTCGAGTGCCCACTCCGGGCGCATTCGTGCTGAACAAGATAAGATCGTATCTCTTCCCCGTCGGGAGCGCTTACAGGAGCAAGGATATCTACTATGTCTTCTATGTATTAAGGTATCTGCCTGTTGGTAAACAAGCTATTGTTGACAGCATGAGAACGTGCGCCGACACTAAAGACATTGAGGAATTGTTATCTGGCTTACGCTACCTGTTCCTCGATGAGCACGCTCCCGGGGTCCTCGATACCGCGTTGCAGCTCACTGAACTTGATATGTCTGAGGAGAACAGACGCCTCCTCGCCCTCTCGGAATTCGAGGAGTTCTTCTCGCTTATCTCTTCTTGATATCAGGCCGTAGGGGCCAGCAGGGGGGGATAGACCTCACCCCATACCCAGGCCGATTTCCGGGCCTGACCCCTCGGCCCCAAGGGAGAAGATCTGGCGCAGCTCGCGGTCCGAGAACTCGGTTATCCACCTCTCCCCCTCCCCCACCGCCATCTCCGCCAGCTCCCTCTTGCCCTCGAGCATCTCGTCGATGCGCTCCTCGAAGGTATCCGAGGCCAGCAGGCGGTAGACGAAGACGTTGCGCTCCTGCCCGATGCGGTAGGTGCGGTCGGTGGCCTGGTCCTCCACCGCAGGGTTCCACCACAGGTCGTAGTGGACGACGTTGCTGGCGGCCGTGAGGTTGAGCCCGTAGCCCCCCACCTTCAGGGTGAGCACCATCAGGGGATTGCGCCCGTCCGCCTGGAAGGCCTCCACTATGGCGTCCCTGCGCTTGCGAGCCACCTTGCCGTGCAGATAGAGGGCCTCCACCCCCAGTTCCTCCTCGATCATGGCCGCGAGCAGGTCTCCCATCTCCTTGTACTGGGTGAAGACCAGGGCCTTCTCGCCCGACTCCAGCACCCTGGAGAGCAGCTCCAGCAGGCGCACCGCCTTGCCGGAATGGGCGGAATCGGGTTTCCCCCTCTTGGTGAAGAGCACGGGGTGGTCACAGATGTGCTTGAGATGCGTTATAAGGGCGAGCACCAGCCCGCGGCGCTGCATCCCCTCGCTCCTCTCGATCTCCGCGAGGGCCGAATCCACCACCTTCTGGTACAGCGCGGTCTGCTCCCGCGTGAGGCGGCAGTACTCGTTCGCCACCAGCTTGTCGGGAAGGTCGTCGATTATCCTGCGGTCGGTCTTCAGCCGCCGCATGATGAAGGGGGAGGTGGCAAGGCGAAGCTTCTCGGCCTGTCCGCCGTCGCGGAAACGCTCGATGGGGAGGGCGTACGCGCGGCGGAAAGAGGCCGGCCCTCCCAGGAACCCGGGATTCAGGAAATCGAAGATGCTCCACAGCTCCATCAGCCGGTTCTCCATCGGGGTCCCGGTGAGGGCGAGGCGTGCCGGTGCCTGCAGCTTCTTGGCCACCCGGGCCTGGTCGGTCTCGGGGTTCTTGACGTTCTGCGCCTCGTCCAGGATAACAGCCCGCCAACCGTTCCCCACCAGGCGATCGGCATCCCTTCGCAGGGTGCCGTAGGTGGTTAGTACCAGGTCCTTTCCCTTACGCACCAGGCGCCGGCCGGGCCCGTGGTAGATGTGGGTGCGCAGGCCGGGCGTGAAGCGGGCCGCCTCCCTCTCCCAGTTGGCCAGGAGGGTGGTGGGACATACCAGAAGGGCCGGGTCTTCCAGGTCCTCTTCCTCCTTGAGCTTGAGGATAAAGGCCAGTGCCTGAACCGTCTTGCCCAGCCCCATATCGTCGGCCAGGCAAGAGCCGAGCCCCTTGCGGGAGTTGGCCATGAGCCACTTGTAGCCGCGTTTCTGGTAGGGGCGCAGCTCGGCCCTCAGGCCGCGCGGCAGGGCGATTCTCTCCTCCTTTCCCAGCTTATCCACGAGGCGGGCGATGGCCGAGTCGGGGTGGAAGGGTATCCCCTCCGCCTCGCCGGTCAGGGCGGCCACCATCACCTCCATGGACGATAGGCGGGGGGCGGGTTGCTCGAGCCGCTCGAGCAGGCGGGCCATCTGCCGCGGATCGACCAGCACGTACTGATCCTTGTAGCGCACGATACCCTCGGCCGACGCCAGCAGGCGCTCGAGTTCCCCGCGGCTTATGACCTCGCCGCCCAGGGCCACCTCGAAGGAGAATTCCAGGATGCTGTCCAGCGAGAGGTAAGAGACCTCGCCCGAGCTCGAGCCCTTGCGGGCGCGCAGCACCGCCTGGGGCGTTAGCGCCTCCTTCAGCTCGCGCGGCGCCAGCAACCGGATGCCCATGAGTCCAAGCACCCCGGCGGTGCGCGAGAGCAGCTCGGCCATCTGGAGCGGTTCAAGCCGGGCCGCGCGGTGTCCCGACGAGCTGAGCACCTCCTTCATGGGAGGCAGGTGGTCGGCGGCGGCCACGATCTGCCGCGAGATCTCCGCCCTCGCCTCGGCCGCCGGCCTTCCGAAGACGCTACCCCGCGAGGAAAACAGCCGGGCCAGGGGGAGCGGCCGGGCCAGGGGGTCGCGCCGGTCCTCCACCTCCAGTCCGAGCAGGAACTCCCCCTCATCGGCAATATCTATCTTGACCACCGGGCCCAGGTCTCCCGCCTTTATGGACACGCCCTGCAGCCAGTTGCGCAGTGCGGAGCCGGTTTGCCTCTCCCGGAAGCCGCTGGGACGGTAGGTCTCTCCCAGAAAGACGGCCCGCCGTATGCGGTCCACGGGAGGCAGGGAAGGCCCCGGGGTCGCGCCGGGCTTTTGTCCCGCGGCGGTGTGGGGCGCGGAAGCCCTTTGTCCCGCGGCGGTGTGGGGCATGGAAGCCCTTTGTCCCTCGGCGGTGTCCCGGGATACCCGCCGGAGCCCCTCCAGCATAAAGCGGTTGAAGAGGCGCGAGAGAACCAGCTCCACCAGCTCATCCAGGCGGGAGGGGGAGAGCGCGGCCATGCCGTCCGCACGCGGCGCGAAGGTGGCGGGCATCATCTGGCGCAGCGCATCCAGGGCTCGCGCCACGTCGGGCTCCCAGGCCATGGGGCGCCAGGTGACCGCGAAGGTCCCGTCTTCCTCCAGGTTCACGCGGGGCAGGTAGGCGCCGGCGCGTATGATAGACAGGCCGATGCCGGTCAGGGCGCCGAGAAAGCGCATGCCCGGGGTGGTGCCATACAGCAGTGAGTCCAGCGGCAGAGAGGCGCATAAGGCGAGAAGGTCGTCGAGGGGCACGCTCACCCCCCGGCATTCCACCGGCTCCGGGCCGGCCTCCCCCGGCAGGGGTAGAGTGAACCTCTTGCGGGCCGGCTTGCCGGAGGTGATAAGGCCGCCGGCCAGGTGAAGCGAGGGGCTTACTCCACCGCGCCCTCCCCTTTTGGCCTTCCCGGCCTCCCGCGCCGCGTCGGTGAGGATGAAGTACGGCTCGCCGCCGCCTTCCTCATCGAGCACGAGGTGTACCTCCACCCCGCGCAGGGGAGGCGGCTCCTCCAGGATATCCATGGATTCCACCATCCCCCCGACCTCGCGGTAGGCCGCGCGCAGCAGGGCGGCCATGTCGCCCCCGGGATAGAAGACGGGATCGGGAGGCAGCAGGTCGAGCAAGGAATCTATAGGGACGCGGGGCAGGTCGAACTGGGGCTCGGGCATGGGGTGCTCGGGCATGGGGTGCTCCGGCATGGGGGTCAGGACTGAAGATGTGCCTGGCATGATGTCCGTTACGGTGGCCTTACCCGTGTCCGGCGTGGTGCCGGTTGCGGCGCCCTTACCCGTGTCCGGCGTGGTGCCGGTTGCGGCGCCCTCCTCCACTCCCGCAAGCGCAGCCCACCGCATGAGCTGCTCCGTCTCCAGTCCATGCAGGCGGAAGACGAGGAAGGGGTCCTTGTCTATCTCCTCAGCGAGTATATAATATACCGCCGCCAGGTGTTTGCAGGGGTTGGCCCAGTCCGGGCAGGAGCAGCTGGCAACGATATCGTCCCAGTCCTCAGGGAAGAGGAAGACCCCTTCCTCCTCCAGCAGCTCCGCCAGGCGCTTCGGCATCCGTCCCAGACCCAGCTCGGAGGCGAGGGCGGGGTCGGAGACTATGATATCGCGCACCACCTGTCTCTGGCGCTTGCTGAACCTGGGGAGGGAGATACCTACCCTGTAGGGTGTGCGCCTCCTTCCCTGCACATGGGCGGTAACCTTGCCCTTGCTCACCTCGATGTCCAGAACGCTGCCGTTCTTCGCGTACATGCGGCCGCGGGGAAGACGGTTGGTATCGCAGTCGACGAGCTCGATCGCCAGGACCCATGCCTTCCCCCACCAGGTCTTCCCGAAAACGTAGGCTCGTACCATACCAGGAATAATAACAGAGGCGTGAGGCCGGGGGGTCAGGCCCGGCTTTCGGCCTGGGGCAGGTCAGGGCAGGGGTTACATCATCCATACACATACCCAAGAACTCGCCATGACCTATTATTATATTTATTATTGTTTATATTGTTATTATATTAATATATAATTATCTTGCGATTATAGTGGTAATATGCAATAGTTTGCAAAATATCTGATAGAAGATATAATAATTGTAGCTTATATTGTATCTACAAATGCATGGAGTGAGATCATGATAATGGTAGGCGTGAGGGACCTGAAGAACCGTCTTTCCCATTTCCTTGGCGAGGCGGATAAGGAGGGGGCGGTTATCGTCACACATCACGGGGTTCCTCGCGCTGCCATCGTTCCCCTCTCTCCGGATGAATTGGAGGATTTTCTCATCGCACGCAGCCCGCGCATCCGCAGGATGGTCAGGAGGGGGGCAGCCGAAATAGCTGAAGGAAAGTTCGTTACCCTCGATCAGCTCCTCGAGGAATCCCCGCAATAATCGCACCGCGCAGGAATAGCTCGACTTCACCGGCTGAGCTCGACAGCAAGCTTCGAGTACAGTGAACCAACAAGGACCGGAACATGGAGATCATCTTCTCGCTGAGCGCCGCCCGCGAGATACGCAAGCTCGAACCCGGTATACGCAAGCGCATACTCCACAAGTTAGAAGAGTACCGGTACAAGCCGGCGCTTCTGGAAGGTGATCTCAAGCGCCTGGAGGGGGCCAGGGGTCCCGCTCAATACCGATTGAGGGTTGGCGATTACCGGACGATTATTCCTGCGTTGTCTCCAGATCAGCGGCGACTTGCTCGATGGCTGGTCTCAGCTTCGGGATTCGCTCCGTTATGACCACCCATACGGTGTCCAGGTCCACATGAAAATATGCATGGGTCACCTTGTCACGCATTCCCGCCATCTCTTTCCATGGGATATCCGGGTAGCGATCACGAACGGGATCCGGAACATGTTTGGTTGCCTCGCCGATTATCTCAACCGATCTCAAAACCGCATTGATCGTCTTCTTGTCCGCCGAGAATTGCTCGAACTCCATGCCCCGGACGAACTCCTCGGCATCCTTCATGTTCTCTAATATATCCCGAACGTAGATCAGAACGTTGCGATTCATAGGGCTACCATCTCTCGCAATACTGACTCCCGAAGCTCCTCCCGCAACGAACGCCGTGTCACCAGATCGACTTTCATTCCCAGGGCTTCACTCAGAAATATCTCCGCGCCAACCAGCTCGAGAAGGCTTATGGGGCGGAGGACCTCCACCAGGATGTCCAGATCGCTTTCCGCCCGCTGCTCGCCTCGCACATAGGAACCGAATATACCGACCACTCGAACGCCATATCTCTCGTCCAGATAGCCCTGGTGTTCACGAAGAACAGCGCTGATATCTTCCAAAGTTTTCATGATCGATACCACCATTGCCGCATGGATACACTTCCAGCATTTCACGATAGATTTTACCAGATATGGCCCGGTATTATTCGCTATCAAATAAGGCGCGGGTCACGAACTCGTACTCTCCCCCGCCGACACGGTCAGTTCCGCCGGCGGATAATGGGGAGAACGGCATGGCTCCGGGGACGTCAGCCCATCAGGGTAATGCCGCCCCCGATCATCCGCTGGATGGAGCCCCGCCCGCCAGGATGTCGCGCAACTTCTCCAGGCGGGGCAGGCAGCACTGCTTGAACTTGCCGCCGCTGCCGCAGGGGCAGGGCTCGTTCCTGCCCGTCCGCAACTGCTCCTCCACCCAGTCCGGGTCCGGCAGCCACTCCCCTTCATCCTCGTCCTCCTCCGCCGCGGATTCGAACGCCTCCTCCCTGTCCCGGGTTATGGTCGAGCGCCGCCGGTCGACGCCGAAATCCAGCTCGAGTACCCGGAGGTCGGCCATATCCTCGTCCACGAAGTCCTCGAGACGGCAGCCCAGGCCAGCGAACCCGGGGTCCGCGATGAACTCGCGGGCGAAGGCCGCGGCATCGTCCAGGATGGAGGGGGCGTGCTTCTCCAGCGCTGCGCCTATCGCCCCCGCCGCCTCCCCGTGGCCCGACGAGGCCAGGGCCTGCACGAGGAAGAGGAACATGTCGTTGTAGTAGGGATCCTCCGGGTCCAGCCCCAGCAGCATCTCCCGCAGGAACTCGAAGTTTCCCGCCTCTTTCCCCAGCAGCCCGAGGACCTCCGCGGCCATCAGCCTCGTCTCGCCGTAATCGGGGTCCCCCGCCACGCCGCGCAGCCCGGCCGATACCTCGTCGGGGTAGAGCGAGCCCAGCTTGGCCAGGGCCAGCACCGTCTCGTGGAGGTCCTCGCCGGAACATTCCTCCAGCGCCCGCATGAGGACGGGGAGGGCATCGCGCCGCTTGAGGCAGCCGATGAGGCGCACCAGGTAGACGAAACCTAAAGGGAACAGACCCGCATCCATCTCCTCCAGCAGGTCCGCGCACATGGCGACGGCGACGGGCGCCACCCCCTCGCTCCTCTCCAGCGCCAGGCCCAGCAGCTCTTCGTCCACCTCCCAGCTGCTTTCCAGGATGGACTCGACCAGGAAATGGTTCACCAGGTGGTCTCCGCCCTTCTCGATATAGGGGTGGGTATCCAGCAGTTCCTCGCTTTCCCCGATTTTCCGCATGATTTCCCGGAAGCCCGCCGGCGCGCCGTCCGGCGTGTCGCCTATGAAATCCTCCCCCGTCAGCTCCCGCAGGCGCTCGGACTTCAGGGCAGTCAGCGCCATGTAGCCGATGATCTCCGTCTCGTCCATGCGGGGGAGGGCGTAGACGGCGCACATCTCGAACAGGAAGGGGTGCAGGGGGTGGAGGTCCGCCTGCTTCCTGATGGCCTCCTCCGCCTCCACCGGGGTGATCTCCCCTTTCTCGTATGCGGTCATGGCCGCGTCCACCGCGGCGGTGGCGGCCAGGACGGAGTCGGGCATGAGGGCGCCCAGCTCGTCCTTGAAATCCGCGAGCGGCAGCTCTCCCGAACGGATCCTCTCCAGCAGGCCCAGCAAGCTCGGGTCGGCGCAGGCTTCCGCGTCCTCCTCTCCCGTTCGCGTTCCGCCGGTCGCCGCGGGCGGCATCCACCACGATCCCTCCGTGTATCTTCGCCGCACGTCGGGGTCCATGAAGACGACGCCGCCGGGGTGGAAGAGCTCCGGCTCGAAGCCGCCCGCCAGCCATTCCATCATTTCCTCGTATTCCTCGTGCCCGGGGTCGGCCAGGACCTCCAGCATGTGGCGGTACCCCCAGGGGCCGCCGCAATCCTCGGGCGGGCAGGCGCACTTTCCCCCCGCGCAGCGCGGATAGTCCTCTCCCTCTTCCCTCGGGACGATCTTCTCCAGCTTCACCTTATGCTCCCAGTCGTCTCCGAAGTCGTAGACGTAGAGCGAGGGGTCGCCCTCTGCCTGGAACCAGTCGGATATGCGCTGCTTCTCCTCCGGGAGCACCGTCTGGAAGCCGTATTCCGGGTCAGGCACGCCGATCCTGACCCGCTCTCCTCCGCGGGGGTCGGGTACGATGAACTCGTGCGCGTGGTAGTCCATCCAGCCCATGGCGTCCTGGATGGCCACGTGCAGGTCCCAGAAGGTATAGGTTTCCGGGACCTGTATGCGGCGCCATATGGGAGGCCGTATGCCCCTCAAGGTCACCTTGAACTGATATACCTGGTTACCCGTATTCCTCTTCATCCCGACCGCCTTGCTTTATCCGGCGCACCCGGCTCCGGTTTCCCACAACCCCCACAACGGCGGTATTCTATCACACGCCCGAGGCCGGGGGGTCAGGCCCGGCTTTCGGCCTGGGGCAGGTCAGGGCAGGGTTACATCATCCACACGCGCACCAACATCGTTGGGGCATCATCCACACATGCACCTATGGGGAGAACCGAGCGCGTTGAGGTTGCTTCGGCGGCGAGGACGCCGTCTCGCGATGAAGAAAGGAACCAATGAGATGGAGCCAACCCTAGAGGCCGGCGGAGACGGCGGCCGCTATAGCGAAGAAAAACATGAAGCCCAACTGAAGCAGCCAGAAAACGCCGCGCATTATTATTCCCCCGTCGATATCACCCGATTTCACCTTGCCGGTGGTGAAGAGCAGAAAGCCCATAGCCAGATATGAGGCGTAGGCGAGGGTCAGCGAGGCCTCCGCGGCCACCCCCCAGTCCAGGAAGAAGGCTACCAGCGCCAGGAGCCCGATCCCCCCGTTGGCGAAACCGACCTCAAGTTGGAAGTAAGGGTCTCCCGAGGTCGTCCCCATGCGCCTGGCGTCGCTGGCCCTGAAGATCGAGTGGCGGACGAATGACAGTATCCCTACCGCGCCGACCATGAGCGGGATTGCATAATGAAGGCCCTTAACCGCGCCATCATCCGTGTAGCCGCTGATGCCAAACGCGACTCCGGCCCCAACCACGATGAAGGTCAGGATCATGATGATCCAAGATATCCTGGGGTTATCCCACCGAGAGGCGCTTTGCCCCTCCACCTCTTCCGCATGGTCTTTCATCCCTTCCCCCTTTTTCCTCAAAACAATTCTTTACCGTAAGATCGTGTCAACGCCGGCGCCGTTGTTCGTTTTCGATTAAGCGTCTCAGGTTGGTATTATTTTACCACTGTTACAGGCCGGGGGGTCAGGCCCCGAATTGACTCATAATTAATCTACTCCAAACGGATTCGTTGCCTCAAAATCAA
>CAZGWK010000049.1:0-26358 GCA_964529285.1 uncultured Actinomycetota bacterium | reverse complement strand
TCGACCTGACGGACGGGCACTTCGTCCGCTGGACCGAATGGAGCGGGGTCAAGCAGACCCTGGCCAAGACGTTGAAGTCGCCGCGGCCCATCAAGACCTACGAGGTGAAGGTCGAGGGGGACAAGATCCTCATCGCGAAACCCGCTTGAACCCTGTAAATCCCACTATCGCACAAATTGTTTCAAGATAGTCGGCCTCTTCGACGACGCATATACCACGTACCTGAGTTTCCAGTGAGGCGAGGAGTGTATGCAGGAAGACGGCCGGCGTGCCCGGTGATAGCAGGGGGTAGCGATGAAAAAGCATGGAAATCCCGAAGATAATACGGCAATCGCATTACTTAACCGGGCGGGCCGACGCTCGTTAGCCTTATCGCTCGCCATCACCATGATGGCGGCACTCGTACTCTCCTGCCTGTCAGGATGCGGGAAGGAAGCCCCGGCTCCCGCTGAACCCATAACGGCGCAGGAGCTCGTGGAGCCGGACGCGCTGGCAGGGCCGGGTCCGGAGAGCCTGGACTGGAGCCCGCAAGGCGCCCGGCTCGCCTATACAGATATGCAGGCCGGAGAAGAAGCCCTATGGCTCTACGATGCGGCCAGCAGGGAGAGGAGCGTTCTCCTGGAACCCAGCGGCCAGCCGGACAATATCGACGCAGGCTCGGCGCAGTGGTCGCCGCAGGGCGACGCCCTGCTCCTCGCGGGAGACGATTCCCTGTGGCTGCTCCAGGTGGAGTCGGGAGAGCTGAGGCAGCTCGTCGAGGCCGGATCCTCCAAGACCGCGATGATGTTCGCGCCTGCGGGAACTAACGTATCCTACGTGCGGGACAACGACATCTACGTCGTCGCCGTCGCCGACGGCCAGGTGCAGCGCATCACCACAGGCGGCAGCGACGCGGTGTTCAACGGCTGCCTCGACTGGGTGTATAACGAGGAGATGGCGACCCGCGCGGCGCAGCCGGGCTATGCCTGGTCCCCCGACGGCAAGTGGCTGATGTACATGCGCCTCGACGACAGTGCCGTCAACAACGATCCCATCACCGACTACCGTCCCGTGCCGCCCACGGTGAGCTACACGCGCTATCCCACGGCGGGCAGTCCTAATCCCGCCGTATCCATGCACGCCGTCGCGCCGCAAGCGGGCGAGCAGCCACAGAACATTTCCCTGCCGCCGGAAACCGAGTACGTGCTTCCCTTCTATACCTGGACCCCGGACTCCGCGGAGGCGCTGTTCATCACGGTAAACCGCGACCATTCCGTACTGAGACTTAACGTCTGGAGCCCCGCCAGCGGCGAGAGCCGCATCGTCATCGAGGAGACTGACCCCCACTGGATCAACGAGGATTTCTACGCGGCGCCCGTCTTCCTGGAGGGCGGGGAGCGATTCCTGTGGCTTTCGGAACGCGACGGTTTCATGCACCTCTACCTCTACTCGCGCCAGGGTGAGATGCTGCAGCAGTTGACCCGGGGAGACTGGCTCATCGACAACTCCGCCTACGACATACTAACGCCAGGCAGGCCGGTACACCTCGACCCCTCCGGCAACTGGGCCTATTTCACCACCACCGCGAACAGCCCCCTGGAGCGGCAGATCTACCGCCTGGAAATAGCAAGCGGCCAGCTCGAACAGGTATCGCAGCAGCCGGGCTTTCACATGATGGCCCTGTCCGGTGACGGGAAATACCTGGTGGACCAGTTCTCCAGCCTCGAGACTCCGCCCGTTACCTCTATCCTGAACTCAGGCGGAAGCGAGGTAGAGGTGCTCGCAGAATGCGCCGGCCCCTCCCTGGAGCTTCCCCGGGTCTCGCGGCAATTCCTGACCATCGAGGCCCACGACGGCACCCAGCTCTACGCCCAGATAGTGAAGCCGGAGGACTTCGACCCGGACGGGAAATACGGCGTGGTCGTGCACTGGTACGGCGGCCCCGGCCTGCAGCTGCTCATGGACCACTACGGCGGCAACGCCCTCTTCCAGAACAGCGAACGCGACATTCTCTACACCCAGGAGGGATTCATCGTATGGCGCCTTGACAACCGGGGCAGCTTCGGACGGGGGCATGCCTTCGAGACCCCCGCAGGCGGCCACCTCGGCCCAGCCGCCCTGGACGACCAGCTGGCCGGGGTGGAATACCTCAAGTCCCTGCCCTACGTGGACCCGGAGCGTATCGCATGCGACGGCCATTCCTTCGGAGGTTTTCTTACCCTGTACGCCCTCATCCACGCGCCTGGCGTCTTCCGCTGCGGCGTATCGGGCTCGCCGCCCACGGACTGGTCGTATTACGACACCATCTACACCGAGAGGTACATGAAGACGCCGCAGGAAAACCCGGACGGATACGCGGAGACCGAGCTCATATCGCGCGCCGGAGACATCGCGGCCGAGCCGCTCGTCATCCACGGCCTTGCCGATACCAACGTCCACCTGCAGAACTCCGTGAACTTCATCGAAGCCCTGGAGCAGGCCGGCAAGCCGTTCCTGTTCCTGCCTTTGCCCAACCAGGACCACGACTACGTGGGGAACGGCATGGCGGTGTCCCTCTCCGCCAGCGTCGAGTATTTCGTTCGATGTATAGGAAACCCGTGAACGGGCTCCTCGCCGCAGGTGGCCGTCCGATACGGGCGAGAGTAAATAGCTTACGGCCATTACTGCGCTGAGATATACCTTTTATTCGGGCATGCTTGCGGCCCATGGAAACCGCATACTCCATCCCGGAATCAGGCAGAGTAACGCATCCCGACCAGCCGTATGCCCAAGCGCAGTCGTCGAATTTACCTTGCAAAAGCTTGTGGTCATTACCTGGGTGGAAAACAGACGAAATATTTGTTAGAATTCGCTTTGCTTGCTCTTGCTGCAAATGGGGTTATCGCCGGAAGACCTTAGGGGGTATGAAATGTCACCGCGCAAAGTCCCTTCCCTGCTGTTGACTCTCGTGTCGATCGTGTCGGTACTGATAATCATGCTCGTCTGCGTGCACATGGCCGGATGCGGCGTGAATATCTACGATCCCAGCCAGACCTGCGACGGCTACACCCTTATCTGCAAAGACACCGCGGCACACCTGCTGGACATGCATGGCGGCGAGGTGAAGACCTGGAACATCAACAGCTTTCCGGCAAAGATGTTCCCCGACGGTTCGGTGATGGGCCAGGGCGGGTTCGGTGAAGCCCGCCTGGAGCTTTCCGAGCTTGTCCAGTACAACTGGGATGGAGAGCTGGTATGGAAGTTCACCGACTGGGAGGTAATAGACGGCGTATCGACTGCCAGGGTACATCACGACTTCCAGAGGGACGGCAATCCCGTCGGTTACTACGCGCCGGGCCAACTGCCTCAGTCCGACAGTAAGGTCATCGTACTGGCAAAAAGCGACGTCATCGACCCGGCGATAAGCGACAGGCCCCTCATGGACGATATCGTCTACGAAGTTGACTGGTCGAACCAGGATGCCACCCTGCTGTGGCAGGCGTCGGAACACTTCGACGAGCTCGGCTTCAGCGAGGAAGCCAAGCAGCTCGTGGCCAGCAGGGCCGGTGATTACCTGCACATAAACAGCGTGTCCCGCATCGGCCCCAACAAGTGGTACGATCCCGAGACAGGTGAAGATGCGCGCTTCCACCCTGACAACCTGATCATGGATGCCAGGGAGGCCAACATCATCTGGATCGTCAACATGGCCGAAAATAACGGATATGAGATCGGAGAGATCGTCTGGAGGGTGGGCCCCGATTACAGCGCCGGCACGCCCGAGGGCGACAAGCTGGGCCAGATCATCGGGCAGCACCACGCGCACATGATCCCCGAGGGCCTTCCGGGTGCGGGCAACATCCTGGTCTTCGACAACGGCGGCGCCGCCGGTTATCCCTTTCAGTTCAGGTGGACCTCCCGCATCCTGGAGTTCGACCCCATCACTCTCGACCTGGTGTGGAGTTACGAGGCTGCGAACTTCTTCAGCTTCTACATCAGCTCCGCCCAGAGGCTTCCTAACGGCAACACCCTCATCGACGAGGGTTCCGTCGGCAGGGTCTTCGAGGTGACCCCGGCGGGAGAGATAGTCTGGGAGTACGTCGACGGAGCGGGGATCCAGGCCCTCGGCCGGGTATACAGGGCCTACCGGGTACCGCCGGAATGGGTTCCCGGCAATCCCAGGGGCTATGCGCCGTGGAGCGAGCTGTACGAGGAACCCGAGGCTGCCGAAGAGAGCTTGTTGGAAGGGGAACCCGAAGCCGTGTCCCCTTAAACTTACATCCGAAACCTCCTGATCCCGTATCGAAGGGACCGAGCTTTATATCAATCCGGCGGACTCAGCTGCCGAAAAAACACTTGATCGCGTTGTTCGATCGAGAAACTTTATATCGGTATGTGAAAGGTGGCTGATCTGACATGTTGCGTGCTCGTCTCCCGATAGTTCTCCTGATCATCGCCGCTCTTGCCCTCATGTTGGGCTCGACAGGCTGCGGCCGGGAATCAACCGTGGATCTGAAAGACCCCTCCATGCAGCCGACCCCTCCGGTTACGGAAAGCCAGAAGGTAGGCATCGATGACCTTCTCTACACCCAGGGCGCGGCCGTCAAGGGTATCTCGCCGGACGGTTCGGCGGTGGCCTGGATCGGGGGCGGATACGTCGCCGCAAGCGAGGAACCGGTGGCTGACCTCTTCGTCACCGACCTGGAGGACCTCTCCACGCAGCAGGTCGTCTCGTTCAGCGGCGATGCCCCGGGCGACTTGCAGTGGTCTCCCGACGGCGCCGCCCTCGCCTACATCTCCCATGCAGAGGTGCCGGGGAACGGGGGGCTGGGGGAGAAAGGACAGGTGTGGTCGTGGGACAGGACGACGGGCGCCCTCTCCGTTGTGACGCAGGCCGCCAACGGCGTGCAGGATTATACCTGGAAGGACGAGGTGACCATGCTTTACACCAGCGAAGACGGCGATGGGGAAGAGGAAAACCCAGCCGACGACACGATCTACGTCACGGATTTCGCGCAGGCGCCGGTGCGCCTGTTCGAGCTGGACCTCGAGGCGGACACCTGCGAGAGACTCACACAGAACGACGACCGCATAACGGACGTCTTCGTCTCGCCCGACGGGAGCCGTGCGGTGCTCATCAGGACGGAGGCGGCGAGCGAAAGCCTGGATTTCCAATACTACGGCGATATCCCCATCGAGACCTTCCTGCTCGACCTGCAGACCTCGAGCGAGAAGCGGGTCTTCGAAGACGTGAAGCAGCCCACCGGCGGCTCCTGGTCGCCCGACTCGAGCACCTTCTACCTGCTCGAGGCGGACTGCCCGGACAACCCGGCTTTCGCCTATACCGTCCAGGTGCGGGAGATGGACGTCGCCTCCGGCAAGGAGAAGAGGATAGACCTGGGCTGGGACCGGGGCATCCGCAATTACAATTTCGTCCGCGCCACCGATAACGGCTTCATCGCCATGCTGGCCGACGGATGTCACCCGAAGCTCGCCGTCTACACCAGGGCGGGAGACGGCTGGGAGCGCGAGATGATCGAGGGCGAACACCAGGGGAACATCTCCTCCTGGGACGTCTCGCGGGGCGAGAAGAGCATCTGTTACGTGTACAGCACCGCCAGCCGGCCGCCCCACGCCTACACAGCCGCTCTCGATGCTGGCGATATTGTCGGTCCCAGACAGTTCACCGCTCTCAATCCAGGATTCGAGGACAAGGTGTTCGCCGCGTCCGAGACCATTACCTGGACCGGAGCACGCGGGGACACGGTGGAGGGGATGCTCTACTACCCGGCCGGCTACCAGCCGGGCAGGAAGTACCCGCTGGTGGTGACTATCCACGGCGGGCCCTTCGGCGTTACCGAGGACAAGTGGGGCACGAGCTACGAGCGTTGGGCCTACCCCTTCCAGCTGCTGTCCTACAAGGGTGCGTTCGTCCTGGACCCCAACTACCACGGCAGCTCGAGCTACGGGTTCGACTTCGCGGACTCCATCAAGGACGGGAAGTACTACGAGTACCCGCTGGAGGACATAGAGAAAGGCATATCCCGCCTGGTGGAGCTGGGCATGGTGGACGAGGACAGGATGGGGACGCTGGGATGGTCGAACGGATCAATCCTGAGCCACGCCCTGATCGCCACCGACAGCCGCTTCAAGGCCGCCTCGTGCGGGGCCGGCGGCGCGGAATGGGTGTCGCTATGGGGAGAGTGTATTTTCGGGGACGGGTTCGTCTCCTATTACTTCGGTGACGATCCGGTGGCGCAGCCGGACATCTTCAAGGACCCGGGGCTGGCGCCCTTCTACGATGCGGAGAAGGTGGAGACGCCGGTGCTGATGTTCGGCCCCGCCGAGGACACCAGCGTGCCGCCCGTGCAGGTCTGGGTGACCTACCGCGGCCTCCAGAAGCACGGCAAGGCGCCGGTCGAGCTCTTCGTCTTCCCCGGCGAGCCGCACGTGCTGCAGAAGCTGTCGCACCAGAGGAGGAAGATGGTCGAGGAGCAGGAGTGGTTCGACAGGTATCTCTTCGAGAGCGCGGAATGAACATTCATAGCGGCGGATCGTTCACCGGGCGTGCGGCAGGAGCACTACTTTTATCGACTCCGACGCCTCCGCGACCAGCCTGAACCCCTCGCCGGCCTCTTCCAGGGGCAGGCGGTGGGTGATCATCTCCTCTACCGGTACCCGCCGTGCACGGATGAGGTCCATGGCTATCATGATGTCCCTCGGACTCCCGCCGTATGAAGGCAGTATGGTGATCCCATTGCGCCAGAAGTCGTTTATCGGTACAGACAGGTCGACGCCGGGTTCGGTCGGCGCGAAACAGAGCAGCGTGCCGCCGCGGTCAAGGGACTCCAGGGCCTGCTCGAAAGCCGAGAGCGCTCCGGCGCAAACGATCGCCAGGTCGGCCGGCCTCCCGTAGTTCAGCTCAGCGGCACGCGCCGGCACGTCCTCGTATGCGGATATCGCCGCGTCCGCCCCGAAGCGCTTCGCCGCGTCCATGCGGTACTCGCTGATATCGGTCGCGATTATGCGGCCCGCCCCGAGCGCCTTGGCCAGGGCTATGTGCAGCAGCCCCGATATTCCGCTTCCCAGGACTAACACGCTCTGGCCCGCCTCGAGCCCTGCGACTCTCTGGCCGCGCAGGACGCAGGCGAGCGGCTCGATGAACGTGCCCTGGTCGTAGGTCATGTCATCGGGGAGGGAGAAGACACCGCGGTCAACGTTGAGCTCCGGCACGCGCAGGTATTCGGCAAACCCTCCCGGGAAGAAGTTGGTGGTATGCAGCGTCTCGCAAGCCGTATGGTTCCCGCTGAGGCAATACCTGCATGTGTTGCACGGTATGTGGTGCGATACGAATACCCGCTCGCCCGGCCGGTAGCGGCTGACCTCATCCCCTGTTTTCACGATCTGGCCCGCGATTTCGTGTCCCAGCACGAGGGGGGCCTTTTTTATGCGATACCATTCCATGACATCGCTTCCACAGATGCCGCTCGCCATGACCTTGACCAGCATTTCCTGCGGGCCGATGTCCGGAACCGGCATCTCCTCGATCCTGATATCGCTGTTGTTATGGTATTTCGCTACGCGCAAGGTCCGGCCACCTCGTTTCAACGCTCTTATGCTTTTCTATAGATCTCGGCTGCTTCCTGCGGTGTCGCCGCTTTATGGATAACTGCGCGGAGGGCCTTTGCCATGGCAACGGGCGCCGGGTTCTGCCAAACGTTTCTTCCCAGGTTCACACCGATCGCACCTTTCTGTAACCCGTCGTAGACGAAATCGAAGACCTCGAGCTCGGTCTCGCATTTTGGTCCACCCGCCATCACCACCGGGACGGGACAGCCGCCTGTGACCTTTTCGAAATTCTCGCACCAGTAGGTCTTGACCACCTTCGCGCCGAGCTCGGCCACGATGCGGCAGCAGAGGCTCAGGTAGCGGTCGTCTCGCTTCTCGAGCTCCTTGCCCACCGCGGTCACCGCC
The DNA here is from genome assembly GCA_964529285.1 of uncultured Actinomycetota bacterium. Classification (GTDB taxonomy): domain Bacteria; phylum Actinomycetota; class Geothermincolia; order Geothermincolales; family RBG-13-55-18; genus SURF-21. The sequence goes on along the minus strand of CAZGWK010000049.1, from coordinate 18,426 downwards.
ATCACGGGTATACCGTACTTTTCGCATGCGTTCACCAGGGCGCTGAGATTGCCGAGGGTCTGCTTTTCGTATTCGGTGCCGATGAATACGGACACTCCCACGGCGCACACGTTCAGCCTGATGATGTCGTCGACCGATGTCGTGATGATCTCGTCTGCCAGGTCCTTTCCCACAACGCTGGTCCCTCCCGATACGCGGAGGATGATGGGAGTGCTGCTGTCCGGGTCTATATCGCTGCGCAGGACCCCGCGGGTCACAAACAGGGCGTCGCAGTAGGCAAGGAGGTCGCAGACCGTCTCGCCCGGCCTTTCCAGGCAGCGCGTCGGCCCCTGGAAATAACCATGGTCGATGGGCATAAAAAAGCAGCGGCCGTCCTCTTGGATCAGCCGCGACAGACGATTCCTCATCCCCCAGTCCATATGCTCCGATCCCTTTATATATCTGGCCTTTGCGGTCGCGGCTGCTTTTGCTTTCATCTCAGATACATCTCGTGCCTCGAGAATTCCTCCTGCGTCCGGCATTTCAAGACCTCCTCATCGTGAATGGATAGTTTCAAAGGTATCGTGTGGTGGATTCATCCTGTTGCATGATCTCGATACACACATCAAGCTACTTCTCGGGGCGGATAATTATATACCCCTTATCGATCAGCCAATGATGGAATCGATAAGTAGTGAACCTGCACTGCTCTTTGCAGACGAGCCTTTTTTCTTCATAGGCTGCCGATCCTTCCTCGAGCGTATCCAACTCCGTCTGCACCGGGCATTTCACATCTTTGCAGAATTCTCTGCGCTTGTATTCGACATATCCTTCGACTGGTATCATCTTTCCTCCAAAGATATTCCCGGTGAAATATATCGGTATCGTATACTGCTCACCTATAAAAATAACATACCCGATTCAATACTACAGAAATAATTAAGAAGCCGGAGGGTTGGTTTGACCTCCGGCTTTTTGTATGGAGCGGGTCACGGGAGCCCGATTAGAGTTAGGTCTTTCTGGAGCGAACGCAACATCTATAATCGAGGAGGCGTCCACCGAGCAGTTTGTTGAAAAGAACCCTGGATAAATATATCATTACTTATATATAAGTAATGCAGTATTTATCCAAAGGTGAGGTACATGGAACACGAGGACATCTTTCGGCGGGAGCTATCTATCTTTCGCGAGCATGACGGGATAATGTCCACGGGACAGGCTATCTCCTCGGGTATACATCCACGCAAGCTCTATGCCATGCGTGATAGCGGTGCCCTACTGAGGGTGAGCCGAGGTTGGTACCGACTGGCGGACATGCCGCCCTTCTCCGACCCCGACCTGGTGATGGCCGCGCTCAAGGTCCCTCAGGGCGTGATATGCCTCATCTCAGCCCTGGCCTTCCACGAGATAACCACCCAGATACCGCACGAGGTCCATCTTGCCCTCCCGAAAGGCGCGCAGGCACCGCGTCTGGATCACCCTCCACTACGTATATATCGTTTTCTCGCGGAAGCATACACGGAAGGTGTTGAAGAGCATAGCATCGACGGCGCCCCCGTTCGCATTTACAACATCGAGAAAACCCTTGCGGACTGCTTCAAGTTCCGCAACAAGATCGGGCAAGACGTGGCTATCGAAGCTCTGCAAATATCATGGCGGTCCAAATCGCTGGACCTGAATAAGCTCATGCACTACGCGCGCATTTGTCGTGTGGAGAATATCATGCGTCCATACCTGGAGTCCTTGCTGTGAACGAAAGCGGCCTCAAGGATATCGCGTCATCTGTTCACCAACGCCTGTTGAACATGGCGCGGCAAACAGACAGGCCTTTCAACGAGGTACTGCAGTATTACGCCATGGAGCGGTTCCTTTACAGGCTTTCGAAATCCCCCTACAGAGACCAGTTCATCTTAAAAGGCGCCCTCATGCTTATATGCTGGGAAGCTCCCGTCTCCCGCCCTACCGCCGATATCGACCTGCTCGGACGTGTGGATTCGGAAGTAGAGAACGTAGTCGCGATCATAAGAGATGTCTGCGAACATAAAGTAATCGACGACGGCATGATATTCCATACGGACAGCATAAGCGGAGAGAAGATAATCGCGGGGGCGGAGTACCAGGGCGTCAGAGCAAAAGTGAGGGGAGGCCTGGGAAACGCAAGGATAACGGCTCAGGTAGATGTGGGGTTCGGAGATATCGTAAGCCCTTCCCCACAGAAGGTGGATTATCCCACCATCCTTGACTTCCCCGCCCCCCGGCTTCTCGGCTACACCCGGGAGAGCACAATAGCCGAGAAACTCGCGACCCTCCTGCGCCTGGGAATCCTCAACAGCCGCATGAAGGATATATTCGATATCTGGCTTCTCTCTCGACAGTTTCCTTTTGATGGTGATGTCCTTTCCGGGGCAATTACAGAATGCTTTTCTCTCCGTGGTGTCGAGGCCGTTTCGAAACCAGTCGCTCTGTCATCTGACTTCACGGATGACCCAGCTAAGTCTGCGCAATGGAGGGCATTCATACGCAAGAACAGGATAGACGGCGTGAGCGATGATCTTGGAGAAGTCATCATCATTATTGGGGATTTTCTTTCACCAGTGCTGGGCGCCATTTCCGAGGGCAAAGATTTCAAAGGCGTATGGAAGCCCCCGGGTCCCTGGAGGTAATGATAAAGCCGGGGGTTGGACCCCGGCTTGCTGCGCTGGAGCGGGTCAACCGGGTCTGATTAGAAGTAGGTCTCTTATTGTTCAACGAGTAATATACCAACCTTGGTGTTTGTAGTAGCTGCAAACAACGGACGGCCGATCTCCTCGTTATCTACGCCAGCGTAGATTGAAAATGTCTTATCTACGTTATAAACTATATTCGTAGTTATTAATTCGGAATGGAGTCTTATGCGAACAGGTAAATACGTAACACAAAGTACCGGTAAGACACAATACAAAGCATTCATGCCTAATCCCCTGCCCTTCAAGCTTAGACTGGACGATCACCTGCAAAGCATGCTCTCGCGTGCCGATGTAGCCTTGGGTAGGCTTGACGGGATAGCGGAGATACTGCCGGATGTAGATTATTTCATTCTTATGTATGTACGCAAGGAGGCTACTTTATCAAGCCAGGTCGAGGGCACAAAAGCTACCTTTTCGGATGCATTGAAAGCGGAGGCGAGCATAAAGAGCACTGAGATGCATGACGACGTGGACGAGATCCTCAACTATATCGAAGCCATGAATTACGGCCTGCAGCGCCTGGATACTCTGCCCATATCCTTGCGGTTGATCAGAGAGATCCACGGGATACTGTTGAGCGGTGTCAGAGGTGAGAAAAAATCCCCGGGTGAGTTCAGAAAATCCCAGAACTGGGTGGGAGGTAATGATATTGGGACTGCGAGCTTCATACCACCTCCCGCCGGAGATATACCAGCTCTCCTTTCCAACTTGGAGAAGTTTATTCATGACAAGTCACCTCTGCCGTCATTGGTCAAGGCCGGGCTGCTACATTCTCAATTCGAGACAATTCACCCTTTCCTGGATGGAAATGGAAGAATCGGAAGGTTGTTGATTACCTTTTTTCTGTGTCAACAGGGAATGCTGAACAAGCCACTGCTATATATTTCTGAGTTCTTCATGAAAAACCGTGATAGATACTATGAACAACTCAACGCTTATCACGATAAAGGCGATGTTGAGGGATGGTTGAGGTTTTTTCTGGACGGCGTCTCGATCACCGCGGAACGTTCCATCGAAACGGCGAGGAAGGTTCTCGCTCTCAGAGAGCAGGATGTCCGTAAGATATCCGAGGCCGGCGGTTCGGTTCAAAGGGCCCTGTCTCTCCTCGATGCCCTTTATCACACACCTCTCGTCAGGGTAAAGGATATCGAAAGGCTTGTGGATATAAGAAACCCCAACGCACTTGCCCTGACTAACAAGATGGTCAAGCTTGGAATCCTGAAGGAGATAACTGGCCAAAAACGCAACCGAGTCTTCGCCTATGATGACTACATCAAGCTGTTCCAATCGGATTGAGTCGGCAAGCAATCATTAGATCACAAAGCCAGAGGGTTTCACCTCCGGCTTTTTGTATGGAGCGGGTCACGGGAATCGAACCCGCGACCTCAAGCTTGGGAAGCTTGCGCTCTGCCGACTGAGCTAGACCCGCCCGCTTCAGGAATAGATTATAGCATATGCCGTGAGGCGCTCATTCGGCCGATGGGTCAAGCCCCGTTTCAAGCCCGGCCCAAGCAAGAGCAGCCCGTTTCAATGGTGGACGAAAACAAGCACAGCTGGAATAATATCGATACGGTAAGGGCATACAAATCGCCATCGTGGCATCACGCGAAACCAAAGCCCGCCCAGCCTCGTCCATTAGACATGAATGGTGTAGAAACAATCTTTCCAATAGAGATGGACGACATTTTACTAGACACGGGTCAGCCGTAGATTCAGGAGAAAACATGGAAGAAGAACCCGATCTCTTTGATTTCGAGATGTTCAACGTCAACCTGGCCATCATGCGCATGAGCCTGGCATCCATCCATGCAGCAGAGGGCAAACTCGATACGGCGATAGAGGAATATACACAGGTGCTCGAGTTCGATCCCAACCTCTACCTGGCTTATTTCAACCGCGGGAGGGTGTTCTGGCGTAAGGGAGAGCGGGAGAAGGCGATGGAGGACATGGACCGCGCCATCAACCTGGAGCCGGACGTGGCTATTACCTACATCTGCCGCGGGGACCTGTACTTCGATAACGGCGACCTCGGCTCGGCCCGCAAGGATTACCGCAAGGCCCTGGAGCTCGCGCCCTCGAACCGCACGGTGCAGGAACGCATGGAGCTGCTGCGCAAGAAAAAGAAATAGGATCATGCCAACGCCTGGGGTCAGCCTTCCCTTTTCAACATAATCACCAACTAAGTGCGCAGATGATATGTCCTTATGTATTCTGTTGATAATGGAGGGCTGACCCCTAGCCGACCCCTAGCCGGGGTAGATAGGGGACATCCGGCGCAGCTCCTCGATGACGGGGGGGAGCTTCTCCAGGACGTATTCTACGTCCTCCGCGGTGTTGTCCCTGCCCAGGGTCAGGCGCAGGCTGCCGTGGGCTTGCTCCTGCGGGATACCGAGGGCCAGGAGGACGTGGGAGGCTTCCCCGCTCTCCGAGCTGCACGCCGAACCCGTGGAGGCCGCGATACCCTGGAAGTCCAGCTTCAGGCAGATGGCCTCTCCCTCGATGAAATCGAAGAGCACGTTCACGTTGTTGGGCAGCCTGCGCCGCCGGTCGCCGTTGAGGCGGGTATAGGGTATGTGCTCAAGTATGCTTTCGATGAGGCGTTCGCGCAGGGGAAGCACGTGTTCAGACCTCTCTCTCCACTCCCGGGCTACGAGGCGCATGGCCGTGCCGAAGCCAACGATCCCCGCCACGTTCTCAGTCCCCGAGCGCATCCCCTTCTCCTGCCCGCCGCCCAGAAGTATGCCTTGAAGCTTAGTCCCCCTGCGCACGTACAGGCAGCCTACGCCCTTGGGGCCGTAGAGCTTGTGAGCGGAGACGGAGAGCATGTCCACTCCCAGACGGCCGACGTCCACGTCCAGAGCCCCCACCGCCTGCACTGCATCCGTGTGCAGGTAGACGCCGGACTCGCGGCAGATTGCCGCTATCTCCGCGAGGGGTTGTATCGTACCCACCTCGTTGTTGGCGTACATCACCGAGACAAGCAGCGTGGAGGGGGTGATGGCTTCCCGCAACTCTGTCGGGTCCACGAGGCCGGCGGCGTTTGCGGGAAGGTAAGAGACCCTGAAGTCCTCCCCTTCCAGGTAATGGCAGGGCTCCAGCACGGCATGGTGCTCTATCACTGTAGTGACGATGTGGTCGCCGCGGTCGCGGTTGGCGCGTGCCGTTCCGATCACTGCCAGATTGTCGGCCTCCGTGCCTCCGCTGGTGAAGAATATCTCTGCCGGGTCCGCGCCCAGCGCCTCGGCCACCTGGATTCGCGACGCCTCCACGGCCTTGCGGACTTCCCTGCCTTCTGTGTATATGCTGGAGGGGTTACCGAAGCGCTCTCCCAGGTATGGCAGCATGGCCTCCGTCACCTCGGGATGCAACGGTGTGGTCGCAGCGTGGTCCAGGTATATCCTGTGCTTATCCGTCATCTCCGCCATGAAAGCTTCTCCTCAACGTCATTCTAAATCGAAAAGAGGTGTCGATACATAACGCTCTCCGGTATCGGGAAGGACTACCACGATCATCTTGCCCTCGTTCTCATCCCTCCCCGCGACCTGCAGGGCGGCCCGGACAGCCGCGCCGGAAGAGATACCGGCCAGTATGCCCTCCTCTTGCGCCAGGCAGCGCGCCGTTTCGTAGGCGTCCGGGGTGCGAACCGTTATCACCTCATCGATGACGTTCATGTCCAGCACGGAGGGCACGAATCCCGCCCCTATACCCTGGATACCGTGTTGCCCGGGCTGGCCTCCGGAAAGAACGGGGGAATCCGCCGGCTCAACCGCATAGACCCTCAAGGCGGGCTTGCGTTCCTTAAGCGCCCCGCCCGCGCCGGTTATCGTGCCGCCGGTTCCCACACCGGCGACGAGGGCATCCACCTTGCCATCCGTGTCAACCCAGATCTCCTCGGCGGTAGTAAGGCGGTGTGCCGCGGGATTGGCGGGGTTCTCGAACTGCTGGAGCATGAAACAGGAAGGATTCGATTCCAGCAGCTCCCGCGCCTTCATGACCGCCCCTTTCATGCCCGCGGAACCGGGGGTAAGGACCACTTCCGCCCCGAACATCCTGAGCAGGCCGCGGCGTTCCGTGCTGACCGTGTCGGGCATGGTGACTGCCAGGTGGTATCCCTTCACCGCCGCCACCCAGGCCAGGCCTATTCCCGTATTGCCGCTGGTGGGCTCGACGAGCATGCTTTCACCCGGCCGAATGAGGCCCCTCTTTTCCGCATCCTCGATCATGGCCAGTGCTATGCGGTCCTTCACCGAACTCCCGGGATTGCAGGTCTCCAGTTTCGCAACTACCCTGGCGGACAGCCCGCGGGCCATACGGTTCAGAAACACTAATGGCGTGCCTCCCACGAATTCCGTCACGTCGGCCGCGATACGCATAGAACAATCTCCATCCTGCGTCAAACAAAGGATAGAGTGAATTATACCCCATCTGCTTTTGCATAATAGGCGCAGTAGTCCCGTTCTTTTCTCGCGCCGCAGGCCTGCTCCGCAAAGATTCCCGCCTTTGCCGTAAAGCCGCTCTGATCGCTTTTCTGCGGACAAGTCATAGCGCACGCTATAAAATAGTGCCATGGCTTACGTGACGAACGAGATGATCGAGGCGATGGAGGAAAGGTACGGGATGCCCCGCCATCTTTCCATGTCCATAGAGATCACACCACCCGAGATGATCATGCTCCAGGGCTCCAAGAAGCACGACCGCAATCACGATATAACCGTCTTCATCTTCAAGGATTACTCCTATCGTGAATTCGCGGGCATCGCCAAGCACATGTTCCCGACCGGAGCGTATCGCGCCCCCAGCGGCGGCGCCGAACCCGGCGAAAACCTTGAGGAGGGGGCCCTCAGGGAGGCTAAGGAGGAGACAGGCCTGGATATCGAACTGGACCGTTTCATCCTGCACATCCACGTACGTTTCTCTTGCGGGCCCATCGTTGAGAACTGGAGAAGCCTGGTCTTCACCGCCATACGGTCGGGGGGGGTGTTGGGCCACCTGGACGAGATCGAGATAAGGGAGACCGCGTGGATCACATTGGAGGAATTGCGGGGGCCCATCCGGCGCATGCTGCTCGACACGCAAATGGGCCTTTTCGAGTACCGGGTAGCGCTTCACGACGCCTCAGTGGAGGAGATAGAGAAGCTGCGCCGCTGATTCCCCCGGGCGCGGCGCATACGATGCTGACGCTGCCGGGTCTCTTCATCAAAGAAGCATGATGGAGTGCGGCTTCTCGATACGCACCACAAAGAAGTCGTCGTCGTCACGCTCGTAGCGGTAATCGACGAGCTCGTAGCGGCCGTACCCCAGCACTCTATGCATCGAATTTTTTCTTCACGAGCTTAACTCCATATTTCCGATCGTCGGTTACAGGTAAATGCACGATGAGAAGGATCATGGATTAGAAAGCCCGCCCTGGTGCAATAATAGACAGTGCACGTTGATAAGTTTCAACCTGAAAGGAAAGGCACTTGTTCAAATACGTACTGCGTAACATGTGGAGGCGCAAGGCCCGTACTCTGCTCACGGTGTTCGGCATCGTTGTGGGCATATTCGCCCTGACCGTACTCGGTGCGCTCTCCGCAAGATTGAACCAACAGGTAAAAGGAGCGGAGGTCTGGTTTACCAGCAAGATAACCGTGGTGCCGGGGGGCGGCGGCCTCTTCGGCGGCTCCGACGGCTACCTCGAGCTATCCAAGGTCGACGAGATCGAGGCCGTACCCGGCGTTAAGAGCGCCGTGGCCGGCTTCGGCCTGCTGCTCGACGGCGGCGGCGCCGGTTTCGGTGCACCGGAGCTGATCGTCGGGGCCGACCTGGCCAAGGCGCAGGACCTCTTCACCCTCCTGGAGATCGACAGGGGGCGCATCCTGCAGGAGGGCGACGGGAGCAAGGTGGTGCTGGGCTCCGTCCTGGCCGAGAAGTTCGAGGTTGACGTGGGAGATAGCGTGGAGCTCCGGGGTCAGGATTTCGAGGTCGTAGGGATATACGAGCCGACGCTCTCCGCACCGGACAGCTTCGCCTTCGTATCCTACGATGACGCGCTGAACATGTTCCGCAGGGTCAACCCCTATTTCCAGGTGGAGGATATCGCCGCCACCATCGACGTCATCCCCATGGAAGGGGTGGACGCTAACGAGCTGGCAGCGCGTATCGACGAAAGCGTGGACGGCATAAAGGTCATCTCCCCCGAAGAAGCGGAGAAACAGATATCGCAGTTCAGCCTGATTTTCAATGCCATCCTTCTGGGCATCGGCTTCATCGCCCTGGTTGTGGGGGGCCTGTCCATCATCAACACCATGATCATGTCGGTATCGGAGCGCACGAGGGAGATAGGCCTGAAAAAAGCCATCGGAGCGGAGACCCGCTCGGTGCTCAGCGAATACCTGCTGGAATCGGCGCTGATAGGCTTCTTCGGGGGACTGATAGGGATGCTCCTGGGGATACTGGCGGTTTTCCTGCTCAACAACGCGACGGCCTCAAGCCAGGTCTCGGTTTTCACTATAACGACAACGGTGATAGTCGGCCCGGTGGCCTTCGCCACCGTTCTGGGCACGGCCGCCGGCCTCTTCCCGGCCTTCCGCGCCGCCCGCCTCAAGCCCATCGACGCACTCATGGAGGAGTGAAGAAGATGATCTTGGTCAAGGACATAAGCAAGGTCTATAACATCGGTCCGGTGGAGATCCGGGCTGTGAACGGCCTGGACATCACGATCGAGGCGGGGGAGTTCCTGTCTATCGTAGGGCCGTCCGGCTCCGGCAAGACCACCCTCCTCCACCTTATCGGCCTCCTGGACGCGCCCACCACGGGAAATATCTTCATAGACGGCCAGGAGACTGGTTCCCTCACCCCCAAGGAACTGACCAGGCTGCGGCGAGAGAAGATCGGCTTCGTCTTCCAGGAGTTCAACCTGCTGCCGGTGTTGGTCGCGCGAGAGAACGTCGAGCTGCCCCTGCGCTACCTCAAGGTTCCGAGCCAGGAGAGGCATCGCCGTGCCATGCAGGCGCTGGATATGGTAGGGCTGACGGAAAGGGCGGATAACCGTCCCAGCCAGCTGTCGGGGGGCGAGCGGCAGAGGGTAGCCATAGCCCGCGCACTGGTAACGGACCCGGTGCTGGTCCTGGCGGACGAGCCTACGGGGGAGCTGGATACCTATAACACCTGCCGCGTCATCGAGCTCATGCGCGACCTCAACAAGGATACCGGGCAGACTTTTGCCATCGTTTCCCACGATCCCATGGTCGCGGACTACACGCGGCGCATCATAACCCTGCGAGACGGCAAGATCGCCAGCGACACGGCGGGACCGGAGGCGCAGCTGTCCTGCGACCCCGATTCCGATGACATCCGCTAGGGGTCTCCGCCTGGGGTCAGCCCTCCATATTCAACTTAATCCGGTGAAGGTTCCGCCTGAACACTCTCGTTGGTGATTACGTTGATGTTGAGGGATGACCCCAGGTGTTGAAAATGGAGGGCTGACCCCAGGTTACAGGTTATAATATAAGGGTATGCATTACGAGGAGCCATTGTTCAGACCGCCGTGCGAGGCCCACAGCCTGATAATCCAGGTCACCTTGGGCTGCCCGCACAACCGCTGCGCATTCTGCGGCATGTATAAGTGGAAGAAATACCGTGTGCGCGACAGCGAGGAAGTCAAGGCGGACCTGCGCGAGGCGCGCCTCGCATACCGCTACGTAGGTTCTATTTTCCTGGCTGACGGCAATACCATCGCCATGAACTCCGAGAAACTGGCGGATATCATATCCTATGCGCGGAACCTCTTCCCCGAGGCCGAGCGTATCTCCAGCTACGGGGGGGCGCGTTTCCTCAAAGGCAAGCCCCCCGAGGCACTGCGCCGCCTGCGGGAGGCGGGTCTTGATATCATCTATTTTGGCCTGGAGAGCGGCGATGACGAGATACTGGCCAAGATGCAAAAAGGCGTGGATTCACAGGGTATGATCGAGGCTGCCCGCAGGGTCAAGGAAGCCGGTATAGACCTCTCTGTATATATCCTCCTCGGCCTGGGCGGCGAGGAACTCTGGCGGCAGCACGCAGAGAACACCGCGAGGGTACTCAATGCAATGCAGCCCGATTTCATAAGGCCGCGCACCCTTGCCATCCTGCCCGGTATACCCCTTTTCGACGAGGTAAAGGAGGGGCGTTTCCAGGAGGCCTCGGGAGAGACTATCATGCGCGAGCTGCAGATACTGCTTAGCTCTCTGGAGATAGAGGACGCATGGTTCCTGTCAGACCACATCTCCAATTACGTGCCCATATACGGGCACCTGCCCGAGGAACGCGAGAAGATGCTGGCCACGGTCGAGATGGCGCTCGATAATCCCCGTGAGTACCTGGGTCCCCGCCACCTCACCCATCTCTAGTAACGCTTGCGGTAATCCGGGCATGATGTGGCATTGGGACGCTCCGGCCGCGAACACGCCGAAGGGTAGTCGTAGGCGCACGTATCGCAGAGGAACTTCTTGCCCCTGAAGAACTGCTTGATCTTATTCCAGAATCTCATGTCTTGATTGTATCATCATGCAGATACGGGAATTATTGATCAAGGCCATTGCTCTGCTAACCAGGGTTCTCTTATTCGACCTGCGATCTTCGGTCATATAAATGGCCCTTAGAGTGTAAGGGATTCTCGCACTGAAGGGTGATTTTCTGAAGCGGAAACCTAAGATGAAGATACGACCCTTACATGCTGGCACGGCCTATGTGGTCCCTCAGGGTTATCACCCGGCTCTGGGACCACTCGAGTTCTACCTTTCCCTCCTGCGCCAGCTTCATGAAGACCTCCACGATGCGTGGGTCGAACTGCCTGCCCGAACCGTATCTCAGCTCGGCCATCGCTTCCTCGATGGGCAATGCCTTGCGGTACGGGCGGTCCGAGGTCATGGACTCGAAGGCGTCGGCGACGGATATGATCCGCGCTCCCAGCGGGATCTCCTCTCCGCGCAGGCCGTCCGGGTAACCGGTGCCGTCGAACCTCTCGTGATGGTGGTAGACCATGGGCATGACCGGCTCGAGGAGCTTAACCGACTGCAGGATCTTGGTGCCGATGAAGGGATGGTATTCCATCTCTCTCCTCTCCTCCTCGGTGAGCCTGCCGGGCTTCTTGAGTATGTCCTCTTTTATTCCTATCTTGCCGACATCGTGGAGGATGCTCGCGTTCCTGATGATATCTACCTCCGCCCCCGACAGGTTCATCTCTTCGGCAATGGCCACCGCGTACTCGGTGACGCGTTGGGAGTGGCCGTGCGTGTAGGCGTCCCGGGCGTCGATAGCTGACGCCATAGCCGTGATGACCTCGATATATATCTCCTCCAGGCTCTCGAAGAGACGGGCGTTTTCGATGGCGATAGCCGCCTGGCTGGCAAGGCTGGTAAAGAGGTTTACCTCGTGGGGATTGAAGTTATGAAGTTCGTCGGTGTAGATGTTCAGTACCCCGATGACGCGGTCCTTGAGGTTCAACGGCACGGAGAGCAGCGAGCACAAACCCTCCATACGGGCGTGATCCCCATAAGCATGGCGGGGATCGTCGCGTATGTCGTCCACGGCTATGGGCTTGTTCTCGCTGATGACCCTGCCGGCGATGCTCTCGCCCACCTTTATGGGCCCTTTATCGATATAGCTGTCCGATAACCCGTGCGCGGCAGCAATGACCAGTTCCTGGCTCTCTTCGTCGATGAGCATGATGGAGCTTATCTTGGCGTCGAGGAGGCCGATGCTCATCTGTACTATCTGCTGCAGTACGGTCTCCAGGTCGATGGCGGAGGTGATGGCCTTGTCTATCTCGAAGATGGCGTGCAGTTCTCCGATGCGGTCCTCGAGGTCGGAGTAGAGGCGGGAGTTGTGGATGGCCAGGCCGGCCTGGACGGACATGGCCGAGAGCAGGTTGAGATCGTTTTCGTTGAAGCTCTCCCGTTCCTGGTTGCCGGCGAAGGCCACCCCGTAGATCTCCTCCCTCCACTTCATCGGGGTGTAGATGACCGACCTGATGCGCTGGGAATCCAGGAACTGCCGGTATCCCCGTTCCTTGTCCGTGTCCAGCAGCAGCATGGACTCCCTGTCCTGGATTACCCTGCCCAGTATGCCGAAGTCGGCCGGGATGGTCAGGTTGGCCTCGCTTTCACTCACCCCATCGCAGGAGGCCACGATAAACTGCTCCTGTTCTTCGTCGTAGCGAAAGATGATCGCCACGTCGGGGCTCAAGCTGCGGGATATGGCGTTGCAGAGGTTCGCATATACCTTACCCTCCATGAGGGTGGAGTCGAACACGGTGGCAAATCCCGAAAGGGCGGTGAGCTCCACCATGCGCCTGGCCTTCTCCGAGCTCTCCCTCTCGGTGAACTCCGCCATGTAACCCATGATGAAAGAAGCGAGGAAGAAAAACACGTAACGTCCTACCGTATCTCCCAGGCTCACAGGCCAGGCGAAACGGCCGGACATGACGATGGTGACCGTATAGACGATGCTGGCCGTGGCTCCGTAGATCAGACCCTCCTTGAGCCCGAACCAGAGGGCGACGTTTGCGATGGGCAATACGTAAAGCAAATCGAACTCCACGATGGGATCGGAGCGGGTGAAATAGATGAGCAGGGACACCAGGAACATCTCGAAGAGCATCAGGCTCAGGGACGCCGCCCTGAAACGCTCATCCGGCACCTTGAAGATGATACGGTCCATGAGGATGTAGAAGGCTCCCAGGCCGACGATGACCGGTATGACCAGGGTAGCGTCATACCGGTCTCGAACCATCAGGTACTGGACTACCAGGTAGATATAGGCCAGGATCCTGATAAGCCTGGTGAAGAAGATCAACCTCTTTTTAAGGTCCAAGGCCACACCCCTCGTTTACCCGGCCTTTTCCTCGTTTCCTTGCATCTCTCGTCTCTTATAGATAAGTTAAAGAAGGCTCCCTTCCGCCTGGGATCCTCGGTTCACATATGTCCAAACGTCCAGCTCTTTTCCTTTAAATGTATCGTCTTTTTGGGCTTTGCGCTAAAGCAATACCCCGAACGGTAACATCGCTGGGGTAAACGGTACCATTATGAGTTAAACCAGGGTGAACTTGATGAAAAGGGGTGAACCAGCCCATATCTGAAGCTCCGACGCCCGAGAGCCTGCATCGCGAAAGCGACAGCGCCGTCTTCGGCGCGACGGTGTCCCAGCGCCTGGACAAGTCCAATTCAGCTTGGCTTTTCAATTGCATGTCTAGACTTGTCCAGGCCTGGCACGGGTACGTTCAGAGCTTAACCGAGGACGGCCAGTTCCACGGCTTCGGCCCAACCCTCGTTGAGGAAGTCTCCGGTCACGATCACGTTCTCCAATCTGGAGATGGTCTCCACGAGGTGAGGGTTTGAATAGAGGCCGTTGCGCACGAGGAAGAAGATACCTACTTCCCCGGCGAAGGCCAGGTCGGCCTCGGAGTCTCCAACGGCTATGGCTTGCGACCTGGAGAAGCCACGCAGGCGCATGTCCTCGGCGGCCGCTTTCTCCTTGCTCACGCCCTTGGGCATCAGATGGTAGGCGCGCAGCTCGTGTACGTCCAGGGTGGGGCTCGTGCGGGGCAGGACGCCGTTATCCACGAGCACCAGCCCGGGAAACTTCTCGTCCAGGAGGCGGTTTACCTCCACCGGGTCTACAAACCCTCGGAAGAGTGGGGTGCAGTCGCGGAAATCGGACCAAGGGGTATGATACTCTATGCGCCTCTCGTAGCGGGCGAGGATAAAATCGGCGGCGCCCGTGCGCTCGATGGCCTCGAGGAGATCGGCACATTCATCGCCTAATGCTCCCGCGTTGTAGACCACCCTGTCTCCGAGGTCGTAGACCACCTCTACGCCCAGTTCCGCGATGTAGTTCCTCATGCCAAGCACGCGCGCAGTCTCGCGCAGCTGCCGGCCGCTGCGGCCCGACACCGGGACCACGTCCACCCCCCGCTTCAAGGCCTCGACAAGAACGCTGACGGGGCGCAGGGTGTATTCCCGCTTTATATTGAGGACGAAGTTGCCCAACGGTCCCAGCATGGTCCCGTCGAGGTCGGTATATACCACCCGGACTTCTCCTATATCTCTACTCGCGCGCTTCCACCGGGAGGCGGGCCCGAACTCCTCGGCGGCCCTCTCCAGCTCCGCGATGTCTATGTCGCCAAACGGTGCATTCATCGCTCGCCTCTGCTGAAACGCTCGCGGTATTCCTTTATCTCCGTCATGGGCGGCCTCTCCTCGACGTGCAGGATATTCTTCTGCAGAAGATACTCCCCGCCGGCGTAGTCCACCTGGGTCATCTCGATGCCGTAATCCTCGAACAGCTTCATCCTGCCCTGCTCCTGCAGGCGTATGAAGACCGCCTGTATGATCTCGAAGGACATCCTTCCCAGCGCGGCCACGGGCTGGTTATGATGCTGCCGCTCCACCAGGTCCACCTGGCCGATGGCATCCATACCAAAACGACTGTAGATGTCCATGAGCATGCCTATCTCCACGCCGTAACCCGAGAAGAACGGTATCTTCTCCAGCAGTTCCCTGTCCCCGCCGTATTCTCCCGAGAGGGGCTGGATGAGTGCGCCCAGCTCGGGGAAGAAAAGGCTGAGCAGTGGCCGCGCCACCAGTTCGGTGACCCTTCCGCCCCCGGTCGACTGCACCTCACCCTCAGTCTTCATCGGCCTGCGGTAAAAACCTTTCACGTAACGTATTCCCGGCCTGGTGATGAGGGGGCCGATGATGCCGTAGATGAAACGGGGGTGGAAATTGCGGATATCGGAATCTATCCAGACGATGATATCGCCCCACGTGCACAGCATGCTTCGCCACAGGGCATCCCCTTTTCCCATGGGATTGTAGCGGCAGGGAAGTATCTCTTCCTGGGGGTAGACCTCAGCCCCGGCGTCGCGGGCTATATCCCTCGTGCCGTCCTCACTGCCTCCGTCCACCACGCAAAGCTGGTCCACGAGCGGCACTTTCTTCATCAACTCCGATCGGATAACCTCGAGAATGGTGCCGATGGTGGCTGCTTCGTTCATACTCGGCAGGCAGACGCTGATGCTCTTTCCCGCTTTTTGCTTGGCTTCCAACAACCCGCTTATATCGCTGAACTCTTCGTGATGGTAGGTATTGGCGCCGTACCAATCGCATCTTTCAAGCCTGGATTCGCCGTAGCATTCTACGTTTCCCGCGGATACCCTGTCGTCCATACTCCTCTACCCCCATTCAGAGACATGAAGGCCGTCAAGATGTATCCTCGCATCTCTTCCGTCCCAATGCGAATGCCCTCAGGTTCACCTCCACCGCTTTTTGCGGCACGAACCTGCGTATCGACTCCTCCCAGACGCCGGGTGGAAATTCCACGAAATTGGAGAGCACCCCCAGAAGGCAGGACCCGACGGCGCGGGGATTTCCGGCCTGCGCCGCCATTTCCCTCGCATCCAGCTCGACGAAACGTGTGGCGTATGAGCGTATTGCCCGCATAGTTCCTTCAGGATAGGTGGCATCACCGCGCAGTACCGGGAGGGGATCGAGGCGGTAATCGTTGACGATGGCCATGCCCTCTCCTCCCAGGTAACGCAGGAAGCGCAGGCCTTCCAGCAGCTCGAAGGCGAGGAAATAATCGGCCCCGGCCACCTCGATGAGGGGCGAGTGTACCTTCTCTCCCCACCGCACCATGCATACAACGCTTCCGCCCCTCTGGGCCATGCCGTGTACCTCGGAGGTCTTGACGTCGTAGCCCATGAGCAGCGCGGCCTCCGCCAGCACCCGCGCCGAGAGCACGTTTCCCTGTCCTCCCACGCCCGCCAGCACTACGTCAGCCATCGGTCCTCACCTCCACCAGGGCGCCGGGGCGGCAGACTTGCGCGCAGAGAGAACATCCCACGCAGAGGTCTTCCTTCACCACCGCCTTCTCTCCCCGCATAACCAGTGCGGGGCAGCCCAGGCGCAGGCAACGCATGCAACCCGTGCACTCTTCGGAGACCACCCGGTATACGACACCGCCGCGACGCTCGCGCAGCACGCAAGCGCGGCGCGATATGACCACGGAGGTGCGCGGCGCCTCCATCTCCTCCCGCAGGACCGACTCCGTGAGTTCCAGGTCCCAGGGGTCCACTACCCGCACCGACTCCACCCCCACCGCCTTGCATAACTCCACCAGGTCCAGGGCATGTGTCTCCTCGCCCATGAGGGTCCTTCCGGTACCGGGATGGTCCTGAAAACCGGTCATGGCCGTGGTGCGGTTGTCCAGGATGACGATAGTAGAGACGGTATTATTGTAGACCATGTCTATGAGGCCGGTTATACCGCTATGGATGAAGGTGGAGTCGCCCAGGACGCAGACCACCTTGCCCGTCTTGTCCGCGTTGGCCTCGCTGGAGGCGAAAGCCCTCTCCAGCCCCAGTGCCATTCCGACGCTCGCCCCCATGCACACCTGGCAGTCTATCCCGGCCAGTGGAGGCAGCACGCTCAAGGTGTAACAGCCGATATCGCTGGAGACCACGGCTTTGTTCCTGTTGAGTGCGTAGAAAAGGCCGCGGTGCGGGCAACCCGGACACATCACCGGCGGCCGGCCGGGAAGCTCGCTCTCGGCTGGAAGGGGCGCGTGGGGTACGGGGTTCCACCCGCCGTGCTTCACGCCGGTATCCATCTCGATCAGCTCGGCCAGGCTCTCCCCGACCAGGGTGGGATCCAGTTCCCCGTCCCTGGGGATGCGGGATTTCCCCACCACGTCCATGCCCATGGCCTTGAGGGCTTCCTCGAGGTAGGGTTCCAGCTCTTCGACCACGTAGAGGCGGTGGAAGTGGGATGCGAACTCCCGGATTATCTTGCGCGGGAGCGGGTAGAGACAGCCCAGCTTGAGAATCGATGCTTCCGCAAAAGCCTCCCTGGCATATTGATAGCAGACTCCGGAAGTGACGATACCCACGCGCGAAGATCTCATCTCCACCTTATTGAAGGGGAATGACTCCGCTTCCCGCTCCAGTTCCTCCAGGCGCGATATGACCACCGGGTGGCGCATGCGCGCGTGGCCGGGTATCATCACTCTCTTCACGGCATCCTTCTCGTAGGGGAAATCCGCGCGCTGCCGCTCCTCCGTGTACTCGACCACGGTGCGCGAGTGGCTGATCCTGGTTTCCACGCGCAGCAGCACCGGCGTATCGTGGCGCTCCGAGATATCCATGGCGGCTTTCACCATGTCGAAGCACTCCTGGCTGTCCGCCGGTTCGAGCATGGGCACCTTGGCCATGCGGGCGTAATAGCGGCTGTCCTGTTCGTTCTGGGAAGAATGCATGCCCGGATCGTCCGCGACCACCAGGACCAGCCCGGCGTTCACGCCGATATACGGGAGCGTCATCCAGGGATCGGCCGCGACGTTCAGGCCGACGTGCTTCATGGCCACCAGGGACCTGGCTCCCCCCAGGCACGATCCTATGCCCACCTCCAGGGCTACCTTCTCGTTCGGCGACCATTCGCAATAGACCTCGGAATATGTGGAAAGTTCCTCGAGGATCTCCGTAGACGGTGTGCCTGGATATGCGGCGCTCACGCGTACGCCTGCACACCAGGCTCCGAGTGCCAGCGCTTCATTACCTGAAAGAAGGGCCCTCTTCAAGCTTTCACCTCCCGTTTCACGCTGGAATTATAACACGCATATCCCTTGTTGGAGTCGACGTCCGGACATACGCGTGCCAGGTCTTGACCTTCGGAAAGCTCAAGACGCAGGCACCGCCGCGCCGAAG
>CAZGWK010000048.1:0-28008 GCA_964529285.1 uncultured Actinomycetota bacterium | reverse complement strand
CCTGCCTCACCTTCGCCATCCACGCGTAGGGATCGCGGTAGTCCCAGATGTAGTCCTCGACGTTCATAATCATGCCTCCTTCGATACCTTTTACTAAATCCGTATATGTAAGTCTTCCAGGGGGAAGCTCATACAGGGATGGATGTATCCTGCCGCCGCATCAACCTGGCGCTCCAGTACGCGCTTCGGCACGAAGACCTTGCCGGAGATGAGCCGGGTACGGCACACCGTGCACTCTCCGGCCCTGCAGACGGCCTCCACCACGATGCCCGCCCGTTCCAGCGAGTTCATGAGTGGCTCTCCCGAACGGGCCTTGAAGGTCTTCCCCGTGCGCTCCTCGGTCACCTCGAAGACGGCGTCGGGATCGGCGTCCGGCCATCCCGGCTCGGAGGTGATATCGGCGGGTGGGCCGTATGCTTCGCGGCGTATCCTTCTTCTCGGGACCCCCAGTGATTCCAGGGCACCTTCACACAACTGGTACATCTGGGTCGGACCGCAGAGAAAGAAGGTCTTTCCATTCACCTCGCCCACGAGCTCGGAGATCATCTGCGCGTCCAGCAGGCCACACATACCCTTCCAATCCTCGGATGGCTCGGAGATGACGTAATCCACCTTGAGGCCGGGGAGTTTTGCCTCCAGCTCCTTCATCTCCTCGCCGAAGATGATGTCCGAGGGGTCCCTGCTGCCGTAGATGAGGTGCATCTTCGGGCCCGAGCCCTTCTCCGCCGCCTCGCGGATCACGGAGGCGAAGGGGGTGATGCCGCTGCCCCCCGCCAGGAACACCAGGTCATCCGAGTCCATTAAGGGCTCGTAGTAGAAGCTCCCGAAGGGGCCCGTGGATTCGAAACGGTCGCCCGCCTTCACCTCGTCCAGGAGGTAGTCGGAGACGAAGCCCTGCGCCATGCGCCGCACGGTGATGTCCCAGTGACCGGCACCGGGAACGGAGGCGATGGAATAAGGCCGTGAGGTTAGCACGCCGCCTACCTTGCAGAAGAGGTTGACGTACTGCCCGGCCCGGAACCAGGGCAGCTCAGCCTCTGCCGCCTTCATGCGCAGGGTCTTGGAGCTCGCCGTCTCCTCGATCACCTCGGAAACCTGCAACTGGACGCGGTCGGGGTGCAGGCCGGCCAGCGCCTGCTCCACGCGGGTGGTGGGGCTTTCCGGGAGTTCCATCCCCTCCACCTGCTTCTCGAGGTCCTGTTGGAGTTTCTCGATGGCCGCGGGCCCGGCTCCCCCGGCCTCCAGATCCTCGAGCACCTTGCGCGAGGTGAGGAAGCCTGAGTACAGGGAGGGCTCATACCCACCGCCGATGTTCACCCAGGCTCCGGAGAAATAAAGGCCCTGTAGCGGACCTGTCGCGGGCATGCGCACCAGGCCGGTCCCGGCGAAGGTCTCGTCGAAGCCTATGATGCTGCCGCCCACGTTGCGGGAGTAACGGATGTTGGTTAGCGGCGTGGCCACCTCGATGACCTCGATGTGGTCGCGCAAGCCGGGAGCCACGTTCTCCGCCAGGTTCAAGGCCCGGTCCGCCACGCGCTGCTTGGCGTCCGCATACTCAGAGGGCGGAACCTTCATCCACGGCTCAGAGAAGGCGATAAAGGTGCACACCAGGTTAGAGGTACCGGGGGGCGAAAAGGTGGGGTCGATGGAGTTGTAGGCGGTCACCGCGATGTCCGAGGGCTCCAGCGAGACCCCGGTCTTCATCTTGTACCAGTTCCCGTCCACGTCGTAGCCGTCGCTGTAGAAGGTCTCGTGATGCCCCAATCCCAGGTCCTCGTGGGGGCAGTCCACGCCCAGGTAGAGGTTTACGGTGGAGGCCCCTCCCGACCAGGCGCCGAGCCGTCTGAGATACCAGTCGGGTGTGTTCTCCCGCCCGATGAGCTCGAGGCACGTCGCGTAAGGGTTGGCGTTGCTGACCACGGTGGGGCACAGGATCTCCGTGCCGTCCTGGGCTACTACGCCCCTGACCTTGCCGCCCTGGCTGAGGATGCGCTGCGCCCCGTTGCGCAGCCATACCTCTCCGCCCATGTCCTCGATGGAGTCGACGAAGGCCTGGGAGAGCGCCTGGCTCTTGCCCTTGACGTGCCAGGGACCGAAGCGGAGATAGCTCACCGTCCCCAGGGCGTAGGTCATGAAGGACAGCGCGGACGGGGGGTTGCAGTAATAGCCGCACACCACGCTCAATACCGTGCGCGCCCTCTCGTCCTTGATAAAATCGTCCATGACGTCCTGCAGGCTCTTGCCGAAGTAGGCGAGCAGGGTGGGGAACTCCTCCTGGTGTTCCATGACCATCTTCATGCCCACGCGGTTGGCGCGCAGCGCCTCCTGGGCGAACTTGAACATGACGTCCGTGAACTCCCTGATGCCCTCGGCGTCCTGCGGGAAGTATTCGGCCATGGCGCCGGTGAAGTTCTCGCGCCCGATGGGGACCACGAAGTCCACGTCTGGCAGCACGCAGCGGTAGAACTCAGGGATGCGCAAGAAGTCCACCCTGCGGGTAACGTCCACCTCGCTGAGCAGCTTCCACAGCGGCCCCGGGTTGGCCTCGTCGCCCAGGCCGGAGAGCTCGTGCAGCGATATCTCGAACTCGAAGCGCCCCCGCAGGAAGGACGAGGCATACCCGCCGGGCACGTAGTGGCCCTCCAACAGGAGCACCTTCTTCCCCGCCTTGGCCAGGAAGGCAGCCGACGAGAGGCCTCCCAGTCCGGCGCCGATCACCACAACGTCATAATCTTTCATCTCGTACCCTCCCTTTATCGTTCCGTTAAATCTCCCGCGGCCAGCGATCCCGCGACCTCCTCGGCCTCCCGCACCATGCCGGTCACGATCTCGCTCACCGGCTTTATATCGCTGATTATGCCTATGTCCTGGCTGCAGGTGATGATCCCGCCATCCGGATCTCCCGTCTCGAACATGCTGCGGGTGAGGCCACCCGCCACCACCCTGATGATCTCCTCGAAGGGAGCGCCCGAGGACTCGAGCTCCACCGTCTTCTCGGCTGCCAGGTTCTTCCATACCCTCAACTTATTGTGGACCGTCCCCAGCACGGTCACGGTGTCCGTCTCGCACGCGTCCAGCAGAGCGCGCTTGACGCCGTCGTGGATGGGGCATTCCTCGGAGAGGAGCAGCCTGGTGCCGATGAGCACCCCCTGCGCTCCCAGGGCCAGCGCCGCAGCCAGCCCCCTGCCGTCGGCGATACCGCCGGCGGCTATCACCGGTATGCGCAGCACGTCGGCCGCGCGGGGCACCATGGAGAGGAAGGTCAACCCGGCGTCCCCGATGTGGCCTCCTCCCTCGCTCCCGAAGACGGTTACTGCGTCGTAGCCCATGTTCTCCGCGACGGCGGCGTGGTGCACGGAGGTGCATTTGTGCATGAGCTTGATCCCGCCGTCCTTCAGCCTCGCGAGAAGCTCCGCCGGCGGCCGGGCGCCGCTGGTCTCCACGATCCCCACCCCGCCCTCCTCCAGGATCACGTCCACGTAGAGGTCGTTATCCATGGGGCGCAGGGCCGGGAAGAGGTTGAGGTTAACTGCGAAGGGCTGCGCAGTGAGTCCCTTGAGCTTGCACAGGGCGTCCCGGAA
Organism: uncultured Actinomycetota bacterium; assembly: GCA_964529285.1. Taxonomy (GTDB): domain Bacteria; phylum Actinomycetota; class Geothermincolia; order Geothermincolales; family RBG-13-55-18; genus SURF-21. The sequence goes on along the minus strand of CAZGWK010000048.1, from coordinate 24,427 downwards.
CTCCACCTGGCTGGGGAACATCGCGGACGACATTATTCCCAAGGCTCCCGCGTTGCTGACCGCAGCGGTGAACTCCGGCCCGCTGATCCATTGCATACATCCCCCGATGATGGGGTGATCGATAGCGAAAAGCTCGGTGATGCGCGTCTTGATCAAAGCACCTTCTCCCTGATTCTAAGCCTTATCTCTCTTCCGTTGCGTACGCGTGCCAGGCCTGGACAATCGGAATTGTCCAGGCGCTGGGACACCGCCGCACCTCACTTCGCTCGGCGCTGTCGCTTACGCGATGCATACTCTCGTACCTAATCTTTATCTGAGCGTTTTGCGAAGAATTCTTTGATGGCTTCGTCGTGCTCGGGGGTGACAACGGCCAGCGCCTGCGCGTATGCCTCCAGGTCCAGGAAGGTCTGCAGATCCACCTGGTGTCCGGTATTGAGCCAGCGCTTGGTCGTGGCGAGGACGTTCGGGGTGCGGCGCGCCAGCTTGCCGGCAAGCTTCATCACCGCATCCGATATCTCCTCGTGCGGGACCACGCGGTTGACGAGCCCGATGCGCAACGCTTCGTCAGCATCGACGATGGCCGCCGTCAGGGCCAGTTCCTTGGCGATGGACAGCCCCACCCTGCGGGTGAGGAAGTAGGCGGATCCGAAGTCGGGCAGGATCGAGAGCTTGGTCCAGCTCAGGAAGAAGCGCGCCCTCTCCGTGGCGTAAGTGATATCGGCGGCCATGGCCAGTCCGAATCCTCCTCCCACCGCCCAGCCGTCCACCTCGGCGATGACCGGTTTGGGTCCTTCGTGTATCTCGTAGACAAAAGCGCCCATCGCACGCATGCCTTCGCAAAGGTTGGCTGGGTCCATCTTGTCCCCCATGGTGGTGAGGTCCGCTCCGGTGCAGAAATTCCCCTCGTCTCCCCGCAGGACGATGACCCTAACCTCTTCATCGTCCAGGACGGACCTCAAGCCTTCCATCAGGGCCGGGAGCATCACGTTGCTCAGGGAGTTCATGTTCGGCCCCTTCATGGTACAGCGCGCAATCCCGTCCTGTATCTCGATCCTGAAGTTCTCGGATCCCATTTGTACCTCCCCGTCTTTTCACATCCGTTCTCTGGTCCTCGCCACAGAGCCTGCCGCCGGGACCATCATCCTCCCTCACAGCAGTCGCGAGCGTGCCACTTCAGGCTTCAGACCTCAAACATCAGAATCACTAGAGCAGCTCAAAGTACTTGATGTCCAGGAGGCTGCCGGTGCGTTCCTCCTCGAAGACCGCTTTCACCTTTGCCCCGATCTTTATCTTCTCCGGGTCGGTCTCGTCGACGAAGTGCAGCAGCACGGTGTCCGACCCGTCCAGCATGATGGCCGCGTATCCGTACGGCACCGGCTTCTGCTTGCCCGTGGCCGGATCCACGAAACCGAAGCTGACCACGGTGTAGGTCACTATTTCCCCCTCGTCGGAAACCGGCACCAGTTCGGTCAATTCCGCGTAACAAGGGCCGCAAACGCGGCGCGGGGGCACGTAGACCTTGCCGCACTTGGGACACTTCGCGCCCACGAACTTCTTGTTGTCGCGCAGCTCGGTGAGGAACTTGGAGCCGTACGCACCGGCCGTCCAGCGGAAGGGCTGCGCCATCTCTCCGCTCTCCAGCGTGATCAGGTCTTTTTTCTCCTCGCTCATCTCTTTCACCCCCTGGCCTTTTGCGGTTTCTCTTTGCCCAGTACGAGCACGTCCGACCAGAAACAGCCCCCGAACCCAGTGGCCAGGGCCAGCTCGACGCCGGGGACCTGGCGCTCGCCGGCGCGCCCCTGGATCTGCCAGGCGCATTCAGCCACCCTGATGAGTCCGGTGGCCCCGATGGCGTTGGAGGACAACACTCCTCCCGAGGGGTTGACCGGGCACTTGCCCCCCATATCGAAGGCGCCGGAGCGGGTGAGTTCCGGCGCACCGCCCTTGTCGCAGAACCCGAGCGATTCCATGTAGCGCAATCCGGCGAAGGAGTACGGCAGGTACAGTTCGGCTACGTCGAACTCCTCCAGCGGATCGGTGATGCCCACCTTCCCGTAGACATCCCGCGAGGATTTCTGCATCGCCGGAAACCAACCCTCGCCGGTCTTGAAGTCCAGGTAGGGGTCGCTGGTATAGGCCCAGAGATGGCGGTCGGCCACGCCCAGGACCCAGACCGGCTTGTGGGGGAAGTCGTCCGCCACGTCCTCGGATGCCAAGACCAGCGCGCATGCCCCGTCGGTGCGGGGGCACATGTCCCCCATCTTCACCGGCCACGAGAGGTAAGGCGAGTTCATGACGTCCGCTATGGTCATGTTGATGTGCAGGTGCGCGTAGGGATTATTGAGCGCGTTGGTGCGCTCGCGCACCGCCACGTAGGCCGCGTCCTCCTCGCTGGCGTCCGTCGCGTCCATATACGCGGTGGCCTCCATGGCCAGGCCTGCCACCGCTCCCGCGAATATGGGACGGTCCCAGAAGGGATCGAAGGCGGTGATGATGGCGCCGGTGGTATCCGATTCGGAGTTCTTCTCCCACCCGATGGCCAGCACCCTGTCGAACAGCCCGGAAGCCACGTGATAGTATGCCCCCATGGCCACGGTGCTGCCGGTGGTGCCTCCGGTGGTCAGTTTCATGATCGGCTTCATCACTCCGCCGCTCCCGTCCACCGACCAGGTATCCACGTAGTTGATGCCCTCGAAATGGTCCATGTTGCCGATGACCACGGCGTCGATATCGGAGCGCTTCATCCCGGCGTCGTCAAGCGCCATGCGCACCGCCTCGTTGATCAGCTCCCGCCCGTTGACGTCAGGGCGGGCGGAGCGCTGGCGGGTCATTCCTACTCCCGTTATGGCTACTCTCTTGCCCATCACCTCTCACCTCCCAGGACCCATACGCAGTGCGATTGGCCGCAGGGCCCGTTGATACCGTGGGCCAGCGCCGTTTTCACGCCGTCGACCTGATGCTCGCCGGCGTCTCCCCTGACCTGCAGGGCGGCCTCTATCAGGCGGTTCAGGCCAGCAACCAGCACCGGGTTTCCGGACAGGCAGCCCCCCGAAGCGTTGACCGGCATCTCTCCGCCGGCGGACGTCTTGCCGGATGCGGTGAGCTTTCCGCCCTCTCCCCGCTGGCATAAGCCGAGTCCTTCCAGCCACATGGGCTCCATGTAAGTGAAGGCGTCGTAGAGCTCCACCAGGTCGATATCCTTCGCGGGATCGCCGATGCCGGCCATGGAATATGCCTTCTTCGCCGCTTCCTCCAGGGCGCTTACGTCGTGGAGATCGCGGTCCCCCAGGTGATAAGAGGAGCTGCAGTGTGCCACGCCTTTCACCCATACCGGCTTCTGCACTACCTTCTCCGCCCTCTCCCGCGAGGCCAGGATGACTGCGGATGCGCCGTCCGAGATGGGGCAGCAGTCCAGCACCTTTATGGGATCCGCGATGTAGGGCGAGGCCATGACCTTTTCCACCGTGAGTTCCAGCGGCAGCTGGGCTACGGGATTTTTAAAAGCGTTGCCGTGGTTCTTCACGGAGACCATAGCGCACTGCTCCTCGGTGACCCCGTATTTCGCCATGTACGACCTGGCCTGCAGTGCCGAGGAGGTGATTGCGTCTATACCCAGGAACCTCGCATAGATGGGGTCGAACATCGCGTTGGTGATCAGGGCCATCTCGCTCTCCGAGCCCTTATGATGGGCGCATACCAGCGTGGTACCGTAACTCCCCGAGAGGACGCGCATGAGTGCGTAGAAAGCACCGAACGTCCCGTCTCCCTCCACCGTCGATACGTTCTTGTCGTATGAGCCGCAGGCGTCCTGTATGGCCATGGACGAGATGGTGCGTCCATCGAAGAAATCGTTGGACACGGTGATCACGTTGTCGACCTGCTCGATGGACATGCCCGCGTCGTCGAGCGCCGCGCGGCACGCCTCGTAGACCAGGTCCGCATAGCCGTCCGCTTTCCTTTCCCGCTCGACGGCCGTCATTCCCACGCCGACGATGGCTGCCGGTTCCATCTAGCCCACCTCCCCGGTCGGTCGGAAATATTTAACATCGAGTATGTTGCCCTCGCGCGCGTCCGAGAATACCGCTTCGACGCGCGCGCCTACCGCCAGGCCCTCCTCTTCGAACTCGCCGATGAGGTGGAGGAAACCGGTATCGGCGCCGTCCAGCTTGATGATCCCGTAACCGTAGGGCAGGGGAAGCACCGACAGCTGGGGATGGTGTTTCCTCACTATGGTGAAGGACTCCAGGGTCCCGGTCGAGCTCAGTTCGGTCCACTCCCCGCATTCCTCGAAGCATTCCGGACAGTTTCTGCGCGGGACGTGATAGACGATGCCGCACTTCGCACAGCGCGTGCCCAGAAACTTGCCCTCGTCGCGCAGGGACTCGAGATACCGGGTTCCCACCTCGCCGGCGAACCAGCGGTAGGGTACCTTGATGCGTCCATCCATCACCAGCAGTTCCTGCTTCTCCCTCCAATCGTCCATCTTCATCATCCTCCCCTTCCGCTTATCTCTCGATACATCCCTTCATGATGAGGTCGAAGAATATCTCTGCGATCTCATCCGCCGTAGCCTCTCCCTCCGGCTTGTACCAGGCGAAAAGCCAGTTGCACATGCCGGAGATGGCGCGCACCACCATGGGGACGTCCAGCTCCCTGAACCTGCCCTCCTCGATCCCTCTCTCCAGGAGTTGCCTGTACAGGGTCTCGTAATCCCGGCTCTGTTTACGGATGAAACCCCTTTCCTCCCCGGGAAGCTCGCTCTCCTCCGCCAGGTAAACGGTGATGACGTCGCCGCGTTCCGAAAACATGTTTACGTGCCATGAGATCAAGCGGCGCAACTGCTCCTCTACATCGTCCTGCTCCTCCATGATGCCTTTCATGCCCTCCATGAGCCTCTCTATGGCCGATTTGCATATGGCATAGAGGAGATCGTGCTTGGTCTTGATGTAATAGTAGAGGGCCGGCTTGGTCACGTTGAGCTCGCAGGCGATATCGTCCATGGTAGTGGCCCGGTATCCCTTTTCCCGGAACAGGCGCGCCGATACCGCGATGATCTCGTCCCAGCGTGATTTGTTCATGGTATCCCTCCGCCTCCTAGTAAAGGCCCATGGTGGTGGCGATTATCTCCCGCATGATCTCGTCGGTCCCGCCGCCGATGCGCGCTATGCGCATGTCGCGCCATGCTTTCTGCACCGGGTATTCCATCATATAACCGTAACCTCCCATGATCTGCACTGCCTCGTCCGTCACCCTGAACGCCGCCTGGGTACTCATGAGCTTGGCCATGGATATCTCCTTCACCGGATATTCACCCTGGTCGTACTTCCACGCAGTGAGGTAAGTGAGCGATTTTACCGCCTCGAGCTCGGTGGCCAGGTCAGCGACGCGGTGGGCCAGGGCCTGGTTCTTGATGATCGGCTTGCCGAACTGCACCCTCTCCCTGCCGTACTCTATGGCCTGCTGCAGGGTCACCTCCGCGATGGCGATCACCGCCACGGCCACGATAAGGCGCTCACCCTGCAGCTCCCACATGATGCTGTAGAAGCCGCGGCCTTCCTCGCCCATCATCGCATCGTCGGGTACGAACATGTCCTCGAAGAAGATCTCCGCGGTGTCCGAGGACCTCTGTCCCACCTTTTCGAGCTTACGCGACTTCACGAAACCGGGCGTATCCGTGTCCACGAGGAAGATGCTCATCCCCTTGTAGCCCTTCTTCTCCTTGTCCGTGCGCGCCAGGAGGGTCATGAAGTCGGCGCGCCAGCCGTTGGTGATGAAGATCTTGTTGCCGTTGACCCTCCATCCGCCGTCGACTTTCTCTGCGTAGGTCTTGACGTTGGAGACGTCGGAACCCGCCTCTGGTTCGGTTATTCCCAGGCACGCTATCCTGTCGCCGTTGATGGCGGGGACCAGGTAGCGCTGCTTCTGCTCCTCGGTCCCGAATTTCAGGATGGGCGGCGTGGCCATCCCCAGTTGTACCGCCACTCCCGTGTTCACCCCGAAGGAGCCGCAGTTGGCGAGTTCCTCCATGAGCACGATGTTGGTGAAGTAATCTCCGCCTCCCCCGCCGTACTCCTCGGGGAAATGCAGTCCCAGGTAGCCCAACTCTCCCAGGCGCTTGAAAACCCAGTCCGGGAAGAAGCCCTCCTCCTCCCACTCCTCGGCATGCGGCACCAGTTCTTTCTGAACGAACTCGCGCACGCTCTGCCTGAGCATGTTGTGTTCCTCGCTGAAAAAAAGGCTTGCGGCCATGATCCCTTCCTCCTCGGGCTTACAGGATGACTACGCAATATGTATGTCAAAGCTGCACGTCATGGAGTTATGCGCGTTTTCAAGGCCAGATATTTGCCGGAAATGTATTTACTTAACGTTTAGTAAGTATAAAATACAACGCGCCTCAGAGGACTGTCAATACTTACAGGCAAATAATCCCGTATGGTGGATCTGATTGTTTGCGGGCAACTACAGATGTTTAATTAGAATCGTTTGACTAGCGAAGGTTTTGACATATATCCAGCCCCTGCAGCGGACGTTTTCCAGAGAGATGTATGATAGAATTGCTTCGCTGTATGGAGGAATACGGGTATGCGGGATGGGGGGATAAACCATGGGAGGTTCCGGCAAGTTCGCGAAATACGCAATACTGGCGGCTTCTTGCGCGGGAGGGTTGGCTTTATGGCGCATGTACGCGTCACCATCGCCACATGAGGATCTCGCCTGCCTGGAGTGCATGGACACAAAGGTCGAGACCGTGCATACCGAAGACGGCATCACACTGAAGATGAAGAGATACGTCAACGAGGGCGGCCAGCCTGTCCTTTTCGCCCACGGGTTCAACGGAAACGGCCTCGAGTTCGATCTCCCGCACCGCAGGCACAACATCGCACTCTACCTGGCAGAAAAGGGTTACGACGTATGGATATCCAGCTTCCGGGGATGCGGGAGGGAACCCTGCATATGCGGCGCCGGCGACTGGAATCACTCCGTCGACCATCTCGCCGCCCTGGACGCACCCGCCCTGGTGAACAAGGTGACAGAGACGACGGGTCGCAAGCCCATCTGGATAGGCCACAGCATGGGCGGCATCGTCCTCTACATGTACCTGCTCGGCGCGGAACTGAGGACGGAAAACGGCGGTTTCCGCGTCACCATCGATCCCGACCTTGCCCGCGAGCGCAACGGATCCATTCTGGGAGGCATCACCATCGGCAGCCCGCCCGGCCTGCACTGCGGTGGAGGGGACTGGATAGCTAAACTTGAGCGTTTACCTTTCTTCGAGAAGAACGCGGGGCTCATGATCCGCTACCTGCACTGGCTGAACGGCGTTTCGCCCAGGATGCCGGTCAGAAGGATAGGTGACATAGCGGAGCGCTTTCCGCGCCTGGGAAGGATGATGGCCATGCACGGCATCATCGCCATCTTCCTCTATAATGCCAGCAACGTGGACCCGGATGTCGGGTACAGCCTGCTGAAGTGGGGCGCCGATAACGTCACCACCCGCATGACCGCCCAGATAGTTGCACTTGCCTTTGATCCCGACTTCAAGGACTACAACGGCGAATGCAATTATACCGCCGCCATGGACCGCATAACCGCGCCGCTTTTCTTCATCACCGGGACTGAAGATTTCGTCGGTCATGACAACGTCCACGAGGCATATAAAGCGGCCACGAGCGAGAGGAAGCGCTTTGAGAACTACGCCGGCTACGGCCATACTGACCTGGTGATGGGCAAGCGCGTATACGAGGAGATCTACCCGGACATCCTCGAATGGGTGGAAGGGCTTCAGGAGCTCGGGGGCTCCAGTTAACGGTCTCGCTTCGCTCATCGTATTCAGCTGGTTATTTCTCTTACGGCCCGAGCCTTCGGTAAATATAGGAGCGGAAGCCTACGAGCGGTAGTCGTAGCTGCCGTGGAGTATTCTGCGCAGTGCCACCTCGATGAAGTCCCGGTCTAACCCGGGTGCAACGCCCCCTCCCCGCTGCCAGGCAAGGACCCCCCTGACGAACCTCAGTCTGTCCATAACCGGAAGCCGGCCCAGAGCCCGGTTCAACTCCGGCCGCGAACCGCCCGAGAGCAGGGAAAGCAGCGACCACTCGCGCGCAGTTCTGTCCCTCTCGGGAGCCGCGCTCCGCCGGTAGACGGGCCCAGGGGGTGCGCCTGCGCTCGCCACCACGGCAAGCCCGGCCAGCCGGCCGGTGGCCAGGGCAGAGGATATCCCCTCCCCCAGGGCGTTCATGAAACCGGCCGCCTCCCCCACCACGAGGACCCGGTCTGTACCGAGGCAGAAGCGGTTGAGCGCAGCGGTGAAGGTAACCCGGCAGCCCAGGTTGTAGACCTCCTCCTGCGAGGAAAAGCCGAACTCCCTTTTGAGCATGGCGTGAAAAGCAGTGCGGGTCGGGGCGATCTTCTTACCCCTGGAAACGGAGGTGTCCACCACCATGAGGTCGTCCTTGAAATAGACAGCCGGATAGACACCGTATTCGGCATCGATGAACACGTGGAACACGCCGGGCTCCAACCGGCAGTCGGCGCGGTGATACTCGTGCCGGCTGTGGATATAGGGCGCGCCGTCTATGAAGGTGGGGTCGAGTTTACCGACGACCCTGGAAAGGCCCCCATCCGCGGCCACCAGTACGCTCGTACTGAGCCTGGTCTCCTTACCCGCACGCCTGCAAATGAGCTCTACACGCTCCCTCCACTCCGAGAAGTCCACCAGCGCCGTACGATCCCATATCTCGGCTCCCGAGCTCTCACAAAGCCATGCGTCGAACTTGTCCCGCCAGACGCTCAGGCCGTCTTCGTGTACATCGACGTGCAGGCGGCTGCCTGTATAGAGCTTGATCTCTTTCACGTAGGGAGGCTCGGCATACACGCCGTCGGGAAGGGGAGGGTAATGCCGGTCCAGGAACTCACGCGCCTCCTTGAAGATATAGCCGGCACAGGGCTTGAGACGGGGCATCTCCTTGCGCTCCAGGATAAGGGTGCGCAATCCCCCCTCGACGGCGGCCCTGGCCGCGGAGGCCCCGGCCGGACCTCCTCCCGCCACGACAACATCGTAGTCGGTAGATACAGGCTTCACGTTATCCCCCCGATTGCCGTCTTCAGGAACCAGCCGCTTCTATCCAGCCGTTCAGAGCTTCTATGATCTTCTTCGCCTGATCGATGCTGGAGATATTGAACTTGGCCTGCTGCCTGTATTCGTTGTTTATCTTACGGTAGCGGCGTATGGTAAAGCGGTCAGGGCCGTAATTATCCTTGGACTGCTCCCATTGGCGGTAGCGGAATATGATGGTCACCCACGCTCCCCTGGTCAGGATCGCCTTGTCCAGTTCGTCCACCACCTGTACCCCGTCTTCCTCGTAGTTGATGGTGATCTCGTCGATATCCGCAAACACGCCGACCTCCTCTTCTCCTTCAAACCGCCAGTTCAATGCATATAGGGCAGTGGTCCGAGCCCATCACGTCCGCCATTATGGTCGAGGATCTTACCCTGTCCCTCATGTCGTCGCTGACAAAGAAATAATCTATCCTCCAGCCCACGTTTCTCTCGCGTGCCCTGGTTTTCAGGTCCCACCACGTATACTGGTCGGGCTCCTGGTTGAACATGCGCAGGGTGTCCGAGTAGCCATGGTCCACGAACTCGTCCATCCAGGCACGCTCCTGCGGCAGAAACCCGGAGACCTTGCTGTTCTCCCTGGGGCGGGAGAGATCGATCTCCTTGTGGGCCGTGTTGAAATCGCCGCATGCCACGATACCCTTACCCTTCTTCCTCAAGGCGTCCGCATATTCCAGGAAGGCATCGTAGAACTCCATCTTATACCTGAGCCTTTCCTTGGACTGTTTTCCGTTGGGAAAATATATATTGCAGAGTGTGAAGCCGCCGAAATCGGCGATAATCGTCCTGCCCTCGTGGTCGAAACGGGGGACATCGAAGCCGTTTCTGACACTCTGCGGCTCGGATTGCGTGTAGAGAGCAACGCCGCTGTACCCCTTGCGCTCCGCGGATGAGAAGTACGCGTGGTAGCCCTCTACTTCTTTAAGCTCGGGCGGCAGTTGCTCCTCGCTGGCCTTCGTCTCCTGGAGGCACAGGATGTCGGGCCGGCTTTCCTCTAACCAGTCCAGCAAACCCTTGGAATATGCGGCCCTGATGCCGTTGACGTTCCAGGAACAGATGAGCAATTTCTTCAAATAAACACCTTCTTTCCACAGCCGCAGGACTATATCAATTTATCACAGGGGGTCTACGCAGCACCATTACGGCAGGGTCGAAAGCTGCTCCCGGCCGGATTTTCTCCGTTTCTATCCCGGGAGCTCCCGGCTTCCACCTCCCGACTGCAGGGGTATACCAGTCCCACGGCGAATTTATAAAACAGCCGTGCGAAGACTGCGCACGCAGCAGCCAACCAGGGAGAACTGCCATTGGAGGAGCTTCAGGATAGTGGGAAAGGTAACGGGGACGGCAAAGCACGTGGCCTGGAGCGTGCGGTTGGCTTCAGCGATGCGGTCTTCGCGGTAGCCATAACCCTGCTCATCCTGACCATTGTCGTACCGCAGGTCTCCGATATCGGCCAACTCCGGCAGGAGCTGGTCGATCTGTGGCCCAAGTTCATGGGCTTCTTCATCAGCTTTGTCATCATCGGCGCTTTCTGGATGAATCATCACGGCATGTTCGCCATGCTGAGACGCTCGACGCCGGGCCTGTTGTGGATAAACCTTTTCGTGCTCATGTTCGTCGTACTGCTACCTTTCTCCACCGACCTCATGAGCGAATACGGCAGCAGCGTGCTCGCCGTGGCTTTCTACGACATCAACATGCTGACCGTAGCCCTTTGTCTCGGCTTCTTATGGTGGTATGCGAGCTACCGCCATGACCTGGCGGACGAGTCCGTAACCCCCGCAGTAAAAAAGCATCTTCTGCTCGTCTATCTCAGCATAGCTCTCGTATTCGGCCTGTCCATCGCGATAGCCTTCTTAAGCATACCGGCCTCGCAGTATTTTTACTTCGCCCTTATTCCCAGCAACATGGTTCTCGACCGCATACTCCGCAGGGAGGAGAGCTCGCAGGCCTGAAGGCGGAGCCCCGAGGTTATCCCGTAATCCCGATGCAAGCCACAGGCATTGTATTCTTCATATCTGGGAATAATATAAGCGGGAGGAACATGGTTTAATCCGGATGGGAGAAGCATAGACGGTTCAATATCCAATATATGCCATCATATCGGACACATATCGCTATGCGATCTCTCCCGTAAGTTATTCCATTTTTTAGAGGCTACCGGAGGAAATTCTTGGCTGGAAAGACGAGCAAGGACGCGGCAAGGCTCAAGCAAGAGCTGGCGGAACTGCGCCGGCGTGAAGCGGAGCTGGAGTCATCGGAGAACCTCTACAGGAGACTTGCGGAAGAGCTGAGACGCGAGGATGACCTGTTCCGATCCATGGCGGACTCCGCCAACGACGCCGTCCTTGTCCTCGATGAGCAGGGGAGCGTCATCTACGTCAATCGCGCGGGGGAAAGCCTTTTCGGGCAGAGCGCGGATGAGGTCATCGGCAGGCACTTGCACGAGACGCTCATAGCCGAACGCTTTCGCGATCATCCTGTCGGCGCATTCCCCTCGCATGCCGCCGCGGACATCGAGGATATGCTGGGCACGGTTCGAGAATCCCAGATGCTGGGAAAAGACGGCGTGGAATTCCCGGTCGAGGTGTCCATCTCCGCCGCCCGCTCAGGGGAGCGTACTTACTACATCACCTCCTGCCGCGATATCACGCAGCGCAAGCGTGCGGAGGAGGAGCTGAGGGAATCGCAGCAAAGATACCGCGACCTGGTGGAGAACCTGAACGACGTGATATTCACCCTCGACCCAATGGGCCGTTTCTCCTATATCAGCCCGACCGTAGAGCGCATCAGCAAATATACCGCCGAGGAGATCGTCGGGCATCCCTTTACGCGCTTCGTACATCCCGACGATCTGCAAGGACTGCTCGCCGGGTTCGAGCGCACCCTCGGCGGAGAACTCGAGCCCTACGAATTCCGCGTTATAGACAAGGACGGAGAGATTCTTAACGTAAGGACGTCCAGCCGCCCCCTGTACAAGGACGGCGAACTGATCGGCCTGGGCGGGCTGATGACCAACATAAGCAAGCGCAAGCGGGCGGAAGATGAGCTCGAAAGATATCGCGGCGATCTCGAGAAGCTGGTCGTGGAACGCACCGAGGAGTTGGAGCAAGCCAACGTCAGGCTGCGCGACAGTGAGCGGTATTACCGCTCCCTCATCAGAAACGCGCCGGATATGATCGATATCCTCAACGAGGACCTGACTATCCGCTGGGCAAGCACCTCCGCCGGACGCATAACCGGTTACAGACCTGAAGATTCCTACGGGAAAAGCATCCTCGATAACATCCATCCCGAGGATGCATCAGAAGTCATGGAGATGTTTGACCGGGTCCTGAAAGACCCGGAAACGCCGCAGAGTATCACGGTGCGCTACAGGCACAAGGACGGCTCCTGGCAATATCACGAAGCCATAGCGAGCAACCGCCTCGAGGACCCCGCGGTGCAGGGCATCGTCCTGAACACGCGTGACATCACTGACCGCAAGCGAGCCGAGCAGGAACTACGCGCGAGCGAGGAGCGCTACCGTTCGCTGGTGGAGACCTCGCCGGACAGCATCATCCTGACCGATCTGAGCGGGGCCGTACTCATGGTCAACCAGTCGGGCGTGTCTCTCTTCGGATACGCGAGAGCCGAGGAAATACTCTACAGAAACGTGCTGGAATTGATCACCCCCGAGTACAGATCAAAGGCGACAGAATCCATGCGCACGAAACCGGAGGAAGGCACTGCCAGAAAGGAAGAATACTCGCTGCTCCGCAAGGACGGCACCCGTTTCTTTGGAGAGGTCACCGCCGCCCTCTTTAGGAACGTGGAGGGAAGGCCAATAGGTTTCATCAGCATCACCAGGGACGTCTCCGACCGTAAGCGGGCGGAGCAGCGCCTGCGTAAACTGAACGAGTGCTTTCTCAGCCTGGGCACCGATCCCCCGGAGAACATCCAGAGGTTCGTGCTCGCCGGCAGGGACATCCTCGAGGCCGACCTGATCAGATACGGCAGGATGGAAAAAGGAGGACTCTATGTGTTTTCCTCCCTGCGAGCCGACGAGGGTTTCCAGAAAATCGCAAACGTGGAAGATTGCCTGTGCTACCATCTCATGTCCAAGGGCGCCGGGGAATCGGTAACCTGCAAAGAGATCGAGACACAGGTTTTAGAGCGGGATCCGGAAATACGCGGCCACGGCTTTCGTTCCTGCCTGTACTTACCCATAAGCCTGCATGGCGAGCATGTCGGGTGTTTTAACCTCCTCGACAGGGAGGACAAGGAATATACACAAGTCGAGATAGATACTATGGCTATGCTGTGCAAGGCGATAGAGATCGAGGAGGAGAGGTATGCCTTCAACGAGAGTCTGCGGGATTTCGTGGATATAGCTTCTCACGAGCTGCGCCATCCCGTAGCATTGCTGTCGGGTTACACCGAAACGCTCGAGTCGCATGGTGCGGAATCGGACGAACTCACCAGGCAGGAGATCATCGGCGCGATAAAACAATCCACCGAGAGGATCAGCCGCATGGTCATGGGGCTCGTCAACGTCTCTCTGGTGGAGAGAGAGCGCTTTCATCTCTACAAACGGCGCACTGAAATCGCATCATTGGTGGAGCAAACCGTACGCGAGATGCGGGTCAAGGTCCAGGGCTGGGGGTTCTTCGCGGAGGTGTCCGAGGGATCAGGTGAATACGAGATGGACCCCGACAGGATACACGACCTGCTCGTCATACTCATGGATAACGCCGTCAAGTACTCCCCGGAGGGGTCAGACGTAGAGGTAGTTGTCGAGGACGGGGAGAGGGAGGTCACCGTCTCCGTCCTGGACCGCGGCATAGGCATACGCTCGGGCAACAGGGAAAAGATATTCGAGCGCTTCTACCAGGTGGAGGAAGCGCAGTACCACTCCAAACCGGGACTGGGGCTGGGCCTCTTTCTGGCCAGGCAGATCGTAGAGGCACACGGCGGAAGGATATGGCACGAGGACCGCAAGGGAGGGGGCTCGGTTTTCCGCTTCACCCTGCCGCGTTCGTGAGCTTCACCGGCAATGGGGGCTGGAGAGGCGCCTGCCCGTCAGGCCGGGATGAGCAGGAATAAACACTCCAGGTCGGCAGACACGGTGAATACGCTAACTTTGATTGACGATTATGGGACCGAGATCCTGCGGCCTTCCCCGCGAGCAGTGCTGATTCTAGCCGGTCTTGGACGCCCACGCTTTTTCGGGACGCCGCAGGAAGAACCACTTTCTTCCGCTTGCGCTGCCCGCGCGTTCGCCAACCTCGTGAGAACGGCTGCTGGAAAGGGAGTGGCGGTAGAGGAGATTGAAGGCGAACCAGTAGCTCCAGTGCCGGTGCAGATACATGCGCCTCGCGATGGAACGGTAGGAGTAGAAATCGCGCTGTACTTTGTGGGTCCTGTCGGTGAGCCACTGCGCGCTGAAGTTCTTTGGCGTATACACCACCCTGGCATCCCAGGACGGCTCGAACCAGAACTCCTGCTCCACGCGGTCCTGTTCCATCAAGTCGTTATAGAGGCGCGTCCCCGGATAGGGCACGAGATGGGCGAACTGGCCTACCTGTATCTTGTTTTCCGTGGCGAAATCCAGGGTGTCCGTGAAAGAGGATTCGTCGTCGCAGTCGAAACCGAAGACGAAGGCGCCCATGACGTGTATGTCGTATTTACGAAGCAGCCGCAGGGCGTCGGCGTATTCCTCTACCTTGTTCTGGCTCTTGCCCATCTCGGCCAGGGCCTTGCGTGACATGGTTTCCAGGCCGATGAACAGGAAATTGCAGCCGCTTTCCGCGGCCAGGGCCACCAGCTCCTCGTCCCGTGCGAAGGTGATGGAGGCCTGCGAGCCCCACTTCAGGTCCATGGGGATGAGTCCCCTGAAGAGCTCCTTGGCGCGGGTGGGATTGGCGGCGATGTTGTCGTCGACGAAAGCCACCACCTTGTTGCGGATGCGGTTGTGGCGTGGCAGCGACTCCACCTCGGCGAGCACGTTATCCACGTCGCGCATGCGCACCTTGCGCCCGTTGAAGGCGGTAACCGAGCAGAAGTTGCAGCCGTGGGGACAGCCGCGGGCGGTCTGCACCCCGTTGGCGCTCCAGTAGCGTTTGGGGTCGATGATATCGCGGCGCGGCAGGAGGGGGCGTTTGAACTCTATGAAGCCCTCCTGTTGATAAAGGGGCTCCATCTGCCCCGCTTCGAAATCGGCGAGGACGCGCGGCCAGACGTTCTCCGCCTCTCCGATGACCACTGCGTCAGCGTACTGCATGGCTTCGTCCGGTATCATGGACGCATGCACGCCGCCCAGCACCACCTTCGCTCCCAGGGAGCGGTAGCGCCCGGCTATCTCGTACGCCCGGGGCGCGGTGGCGGTCATGGTGGTGATGCCAACCAGGTCGGGGACGTGCGAGAAATCGATGCGCTCGACGTTCTCGTCTATCAGCCGCACCTCGACCTCCGGCGGGGTATGCGCCGCCAGGTACATAAGGCCGAGGGGGGCCAGGAGCCCCTTGTTGAACAGGTATGTCTCACCCTGCTTTGTCGGGGCAATAAGATGCAGTCTCAAATGATCACACTTCTTTCTTTACGGTTTAAGCATACAAATTTTGATTATACGCTTCGGCATTTCTTTTGCATATCAACCATATCAGTATCGGTACCCGCTTATCCTGCCTTGATCTATTTCCACGTAGCGGTTGACGGCGTTCCCGTGACGGCGCCCGCCGCTAAAACTCGTGCCCCATGGAGATGCGCGTAATTCATCTCCTCGACGCTTCCTCTCCGGCGTTGGGCATGAATATCCCGTGGGCCTTGTTTCGTGCCCCGCCCAGTGGGAATCTAATTGACTGAGGAATAGTTCGATCAGATCGAGGCCTGAAGGCGGGCGGCGGACGCTGCGGCAGGTGTCCCGCTACCCGCCTTTGCGGAAGCGCCGGGGCTGTTGTTCAATGAGTTAGAGTGCCGGCTACCTCGACATGGAAGGGAGAGCACGCGATGGCATCCATCAAGCGCATAGGCATCCTTACCGGGGGAGGGGACTGCCCCGGCCTCAACGCCGTGATCCGCGCGGTGACCAAGTCGGCGATCTTCGAGCACGGGCTGGAGGTGGCCGGCATCAACGAGGGTTTCGGCGGGTTGATCGAGGACAAGTGGAGGCTCCTCGACGACGAGGACGTGTCGGGTATCCTGCCCAGGGGGGGCACCATCCTGGGTGCGAACAACCGCGACAACCCTTTCATGTACCCGAGGACATCCTCCGACGGCGCCGTCCATTACGAGGATAACTCCGCGGCGGCCATCTCTAACCTGGAGGGGATGAGGGTGGAGGCGCTCATCGTGGCGGGGGGAGACGGGACTCTCTCCATAGCCCGCAAGCTGTACGATATGGGCATGCCCGTCGTGGGCATCCCCAAGACCATCGACAACGATATCATGGGGACCGACGTCACCTTCGGCTTCGACTCGGCCCTGCAGACGGCCACCGAAGCCGTCGACAAGCTGCATACCACCGCCGCCTCCCATCACCGCGGGATGGTGCTCGAGGTCATGGGGCGCAATTCTGGCTGGATAGCGCTGGGCGCCGGCATCGCCGGGGGCGGCGACATTATCCTCATCCCCGAGATCGAGTACAGCTTCGAGAAGGTAGTGGAGAGCATCGAGGAGCGCCGCAGCCGCGGCAAAAGGTTCAGCATCATCGTGGTCGCTGAGGGCGCGCTACTCCCGGGTGGCGGCACAGTCGGCAGGGAGAGCAGCGTTGAGCCCAAGTTGCTCGGGGGAATCGGCGAGTTCGTGGCGGAGAAGATCGCTGCCATGGCCGGGATGGACACGCGGGTGACCGTGCTGGGGCACCTGCAGAGGGGCGGCAGCCCCTCGCCCTTCGACCGTATCCTGGCGACCGGTTTCGGGACCACCGCGGTGGAGATGGTGCTCGAGGGGAAGTTCGGGATGATGGCCGCCCTCAGGACCCCCCGCATCGACGCCGTCCCCCTGGAGGAGGTCGTGCCCGGCCAGCGCAAAGTACCTCCCGGGGGAGACCTGGTGAGCTTCGCGCGCAGCGTGGGCACCTCCTTTGGGGATTAACCGCCGCTCAGTCCTCTGGCGAGCGGGCGTTTATTGCACTACGTACTTCCAGCCCTGCGGAGCCGGGTCGCCGCATCCGGCTTAACGAGCCTGGTGACAAGAGAAACCCTGGGTTTGCGTCCCCCGCCGATGCATCAAAGCTCAAGCTCTTTGCCCGGTTTCCGATAAAGAAATAAGCCGAGAAACCAATATCCAGCGCAAAGGAGGGGGCATGAAAAGAAAGCTCTTCTGCATATTCACCATACTCGCCATCATCGCCGTCGGCAGCCTGTCGGGATGCGGTGGATGCGGCTGCCAGGGCGAGCACGAGCATTACGATTTCCACGAAACTGAGGACCATTCGGAGGAGCAAACGACTTCGACTGCTCTTCCTTCGCAGGAGGATCTGGGGGTGCCGGTCTACGATGAGAACCTGGACCAGTCCTCCGTCTATTACTCAGAGACAAAGACCGACGGCGAGGTAACCGATGCAGGGGTGGACTACGATACCAAGGACGACTTCGAGACGGTCGTCTCCTTCTACAAGGAAGAGCTGGGCGAGCCGGACGAGTTCCGGCAGCAGCCCGACGGACACTACCAGGCCTGGTGGACCCTGGAGAAGGACGGCAAGTCCATCCGGGTGATCGTCACCTGTACCGACGAGGGCACGGCTATCAGCATATTGAAGGACAAGATATAGGCGGCGGAAGCCCCGCGAAGCCGTTCTCCGTTATAGTGGCCCCCGGTCCGGCCCCATTTGCGCATGCGATGTCAGCAGGTATCGGCGCTGCTCAGGCCGGTGGCCCGCTCAATCGTTCATCCTGTAGGCGCCCACGGTGGCGAAGACGTACTTCTCCCACACGCGCTCGAACCTGGCCTCGTCGATCACCGGCTTGCGCAGCATCTTCAGGCACAGGTCCATCTGCTCCGGGGTGCTCGAGGTCTTGGAGTACAGCTGCAGGGCGTAGCGGGAGAAGTCCCTCACCATGAAGTCGAAGATGGACTCCATGAGGTCGTCCTCCACGCCGTAGATGGGCTGGTTCTCCAGCAGCAGCTGGCCGTAGGCCACGAGAGTGAAGAGCTCGCCCAGGGTGAGCAGGAAGTCGATGTCCTTGCGCTGCCCTTCCGTGGGGGGTGCCTTGAGGAGCAGCTCCTTGAGCACCTCGATCTGCTCCTTGAACACGCTTACGTTGGGGAGGCCGGCGGGCCCGTAGGCCAGGTTGAAGTCGTGGAACTGTATGCCGCCCAGCCCCTTGGTCGGTCCCTGCCGGAAGAGGAATTCGTCGTCGGCGAGGTCGTTGCGCTGCGGTATCTCCGGGAAGGGCGCCGGGTTGAAGAAATAGTTGGGCATGAACTTGATGATCAGCGCCATGTTCACGTGCACGGTGCCCTCAAGTTTGGGCAGGGCGCGGATGTCGCGGGCCGCCATCTCGAAATAGTTGTCCTTCTCGAAACCCTTGGCGGCGATGACGTCCCACAGCAGGTTGATGACCTCCTCGCCCTGGGTGGTGACCTTCATCTTCACCATGGGGTTGTAGAGGAGGTACCTGCGGTCCTCGGGTGAGGCGGAGCGCATGTAGTCCGCCGCGCGCAGGGCGAAGAGCTTCATGGCCACCAGGCGCGCGTAGGCGTCGGTGAGGAGCTGCCGGATATGGGGGAAGTCGGTGACGTGCTTGCCGTAGAGCACGCGGTTCGCGGCGTGGTCCACCGCCTCGTAGAGAGCGTGGGTGCAGATGCCGATGGATGCCCAGCCCAGGTTGAACTTGCCCACGTTCACCGTGTTCAGCGCGGCGTCCCAGGCGTCCCGCCCCATGGAGAGGATGTCCGTCTCGTGGATGGGGTAGTCGTTGAGGGCGTATTCCGCCACGAAGTTCTGGGACGCGACTACGTTCTTCACCAGCTCGTAGCCGCCGTGTTTCGAGCTCACGGCGAAGAAGACGTAGTCATCGGTGCCCTCCATCTTGCCGAAGGTGGAGACCAGCGCCGCCTCGTTGCCGTTGCCGATGTAGTACTTTCTCCCGTTGGCGCGGTACTCTCCCCCGCCCAGCGCCTTCAAAGACATCTCGGTTGAGTAGAGGTCGGCCCCGTGTTCCTTCTCCGAGAGGCCGAAGGCGAAGATGCCGCCGTCCCGCAGCAGCTGCGCGGTCTTCTTCTTGATGTCCTCGTTCTCGCTCATCCACAGGGGCCCGAGGCCCAGGATGGAGACCTGCCAGGTATACCAGTATGCCAGGCCGTAGAAGGCCAGTATCTCGTTGAAGTCGCAGATGCGCCAGGTATCCCAGCGCGAGTCCTCGTGCAAGGCATACTGCGACGGGGTGAGGAGGTCACTGAAGAGCTTCTCTTCCTCCTGGAACTTAAGGAAGTCCTGGTACCAGACCCTCTCGTGGTCGTCGTTCTTGATCTTTCCCCGCCCCTTTTCCTCGAAGAACTCGATGGTCTTGAGCATGATCTCCTTGGACCTCTCGTCCCCGGGGTACTCCACCGCGTGCTGCTTGGGATTCAAGAGGATCATTTCCATCACTCCTTTGCGGTAAGGCCCGGTCCGCCCGGTAAGCTGACGCGGGCTGCGGATAAGCGCCTATATCATTATATCCCTATACCCACCGGTCACATTCATGCTTTATGTCAGAGAAAAGGCTCCGGGAGACTTGATCCACACCGGTTGAGAGCGTGCCGTACTGCTACTGCCAGTGAGATTTTGTCCCATGTCCGGGGCTGACCCCATTATCGGGACATGTTTTTTACATCGCTGTGGGGGGAATCATGATTTCTGTCTACTGTAAGGAGGAAGCGCTTATGAAAACCATCGATGCGATCAAGGCGGAGGCCAGCCCCAATCCCCACGGCGTGCACGCCAGCAAGATATACGACACGGAATACGCCCAGGCCGTGCACATACTCCTCAAGCCGGGAGAGAGCCTGAAGAAACATATCACGCCGGTAGACGTTTTCTTCTACGTGCTCGAAGGCGAGGGGGTCGTGGAGATCGGCGAGGAACGGGAAAAGGCGGGACCGGACACGCTCATAGAGAGCCCCGCAAGGATCCCCCACCGCTGGTCCAACGAGAGCGACTCAGATTTCCGCGTGCTGGTGGTAAAAGTCCCCCGGCCCACGCAAGAGACCAGGCTGCTGTAATTCGATTTTCAGATCCGGCCCTGCACAGCAACTTCGGGCAACGGGACTTGAATAAGAAGGGAGTAACGACATGGAAGGCGACAGGATCTCGTATCACGAATCCGTGAGGAGCGTATACCGCCGTATCAAGGAAGACGGCCTGAACAACATATGGGACCGTTTCGAGGCCCAGGGACTGGCTAAGGACGACCCCGACAAGCGCTGCCCCTTCTGCATGGCCGGGGTGCGCTGCGACCTCTGCTCCAACGGCCCCTGCCGCGCCGACGCCGCCAAGGACAAGCGCGGCGTGTGCGGCATCACCGCCGACGGCATGGCCATGCGCATGATGGCCCTGCGCAACGTCATGGGAGCTTCGACCTACCACTACCACACCGAGCAGACCATGAAGACCCTGCGCGCCACCGCGCACGGCAAGACCCTTTTCGAGATAAAGGAGCCGGGCAAGCTGCGCGATTTCGCCGGCCGCCTGGGCGCAGATACCTCCGGCTCCGACGCCGACGTGGCACTGCGCCTGTGCGACTTCGCCGAGGCCGACTTCAACCGCAAGGCCGACCAGCCCAGCCTCATCGTGGAGGCTCTGGCCACTCCTGAGCGCAAAGAGACGTGGAAGAAACTGGACATCTTCCCTGGCGGCATCTACGGGGAGATGATGCGGGTTACCAGCTCCTGCCTCACCAACGTTGACGGCTATTACCAGAGCCTCGCCCTCAAGGCTATGCGCATGGGGGTGGCCATGGCCTACCAGAGCCAGATCGTCAACGAATACTCCCAGGACATCCTCTTCGGCCTCCCCCGCCCCCATCCCATGCGCGTCGATCTGGGGGTGCTGGATCCCGACTACGTCAACGTGCTGCCCAACGGCCACGAGCCTTTCCTGGGCTTCGCCATGGTGCAGCTCGCGCGCCAGCCGGAGTGGCAGGAGAAGGCAAGAGCCGTAGGAGCGAAGGGTATGCGCGTGATCGCCAACATCGAGACAGGGCAGGAGATGATCCAGCGCTGGAAGATGGACGATGTCTTCTACGGCTTCACCGGCAACTGGATCATGCAGGAGGCGGTGTTGGCCACGGGCTGCGTGGACCTTTTCGCCTGCGACATGAACTGCTCCATGCCCATCGACCCCGCGTACGCCGAGCGCTATAAGTTCAAGCTCATCCCCGTGAGCGACGTGGTTGCCTTCGAGGGAGTCACCGACCGCCTGGACTACGTGCCCGAGGAGGCCGAATCCCAGGCTGCCCAGCTCCTCGACATGGCCATCGCGAATTACAAGGAACGGCGCGCCGCGGTCGAGCCCCTGGCCGGGCTGCGCAGCGGAGAGGCCGTGGTAGGTTTCTCCACCGAGAGCATCCTGGACGCCCTGGGGGGCACGCTCGACCCTCTCCTCGACGCCATCAAGGCAGGCGCCATAAGGGGCATCGCGGGCATGGTCTCCTGCACCACCTTGAGGGACACCGGCCAGGACGTGCACAGCGTGGCGGTGGCGAAGGAGCTCATCGCCCGGGACATCCTCGTCCTCTCCATGGGCTGCGGCAACGGCGCCATGCAGGTTGCGGGCCTGTGCATGCCGGAGGCGGCGCAGATGGCCGGCTCGGGGCTCAAGGGCGTATGCGAGCAGCTGGGCGTACCGCCCGTGCTGAGCTATGGCACCTGCACCGACACCGGGCGCATCGCCGACCTGCTGGCCGCGGTATCGGGAGCCATGGGAGGCGTACCCATACCGGACCTGCCGGTGGTCGCGGCCGCCCCCGAGTACATGGAACAGAAAGCCACCATCGACGCCGTGTTCGCCCTGGCCCTGGGCCTCTATACCTACGTCAACCCGGTGCCCACGGTGACCGGGGGGCCCGACCTGGTCAAGCTGCTCACCGAGGACTGTGCGGACGTCACCGGCGGGGTCATGCGCCTGGAGACGGACGCGTCAGAAGCTGCGCAAGGCATGCTCGCACACATCGAGTCCAAGAGGGAGAAGCTGGGCATCTGATCTGAAGGCCGGAACGCCAACTTAAAAGCCGTCAAGAACACGGGGGTTTCGCTTTCGGCTGCTTTTGTATTGCCCGGGGGCAACGCGGAAGATCAAACCCTACGCCTGAAGCGTCGTCGAGTATGGCTTCTCGCGCAAACCCTTCGCCGCCTTCAGCACAGGCGGTACGGTCTTCACGGGAAAGCCCAACACCCAGGCTTCGCTTTCCCCATATTGGCTCTTATTCAACCCGCTCTTGTCCGTATCAATGCGAGAGGGATTTTACCCATGATAGAATGCAGCGCAAGGATGCAATGAGCCGCACGGGAAAGGAGACGACCGTTATTGAGTGACGAGATATACGTAAGGCTGCGCGAGCTGCTGGATACTATGCCGGGAGGATTTCCGCTTACGGAGAGCGGCGTGGAGATGAATATCCTGAAGAAGCTGTTCGCTCCCGCGGACGCTGATCTCGCCCTGGGATTGACACGGAACCCCGAGCCTCCTGCCCTTATTGCACAGCGCCGCGGGGTCGCGGCGGAGGAGGCGGCGGACAGGCTCGCGTCGATGGCCTTGCGAGGACTCATCTACCGGACCGGCGAGGGAGGCAAGGCGCTCTACAGGCTGGAGCAGTTCATCGTCGGCATCTACGAGTACCAGCTGGGCAGCATGGACAGCGAGTTCTGCGAGCTCACGGAGGAGTACATACCCTACATAGGCATGGGGATGGCGGGGGTCGAGACCCTGCAGACGCGCTTCGTGCCCGTGGGCTCTGCGGTGGAGGCAAGCCACGTTATCGCCACTCACGACCGCATAAGGGACCACGTAAAGAAGCAGGAGATCCTGGGGGTCAAGGAGTGCATCTGCCGCAAGCAGCAAGGCCTGCTCGGCAAGCGCTGCGAGTACCCGCTGGAGATCTGCCTGATGTTCGGAGATTTCGCGAAATATCACCTGGAGAACGGCTGGCCGGGCAGGTATATCGACGTAGGAGAAGCGCTTTCTCTGCTGGACCGCTCGGAGGAACTGGGGCTGGTGCTCATGGCCGAGAACGCCCGGGACATAAGGTTCGTCTGTTCCTGCTGCACCTGCTGTTGTTCGGGCCTGAAGATACTGAAGGTCCTCCCCAACCCGGCCGAATTACTGCACTCCAATTACAGGTCCGTTATCGAACCTGGGAAATGCGACGCATGCGGGATATGCGTAGAACGCTGTCCCATGGACGCGGTCACGGGCGACGTGAAAGCGATGAGTATCGACCCCAAGCGGTGCATAGGCTGCGGGGTCTGCCTTGCGAGCTGCCCACGCGACGCCATTTCGTTCGTGGAGAGAGAGGATGCCGCGGTCCCCCCGCCGGATTCCAGGGAAACCCTGCGGCGCATCCTGAATGAGCGGGGCCTGGCCTGACGCCTGCAATGCCCGTAGATTGGTATTCAATTTACGATATTTTAATGTATATGTTATTGTAGATATATTGTACTATTATTATGTATATAATTGAATGGGGGTCCGGAGATGACCAAGGATTCGAGCACGGTGAGGATCGATGCAAAAAACAAGCGACTCCTGAAAAAACTCTCCGAACAGGAAGGACGTCCGCAGCTGAAGGTCCTTGCAGACGCTCTGGAACAATACAGAAGGAACAAAATATTCGAGGCTGCAGACACAGCATATGCGGAGCTGAAACATGATGATAAAGCCTGGAAAGAAGAGCTGGAGGAGAGAGAGGCCCGGGACGGGACGCTTGCGGATGGGCTCGAGGAGTATTAGATATGATCGACGTTTTCAGGGGTGAGGTCTGGGATGCCAACCTCGATCCGGTGAGGGGTAGAGAACAGAGGGTGTCCAGGCCGGTTCTCGTTATATCAGACAACCGCTTCAACAACAGCGAAGCTGACCTCGTTATAGTGATCCCCTTCACCAGAAGGAAAACGGGGATACCATACCGGGTGCCGGTTGAACCGCCGGAGGGCGGTCTGGATACCAGGAGCTATGCTATATGCGAACAGATCAGATCAGTATCCAAAAGCAGGCTATACGAGAGAAGAGGCGTTATCTCTTCTGAAACGATATCCTCCGTGGAAGACAGTATTAAAATCCTCCTCGATCTTTGATCGCTGAAATTATGGAGCCCCTGGCGAGAATCGAACTCGCGCACAAGGATTAGGAAT
>CAZGWK010000047.1:0-29110 GCA_964529285.1 uncultured Actinomycetota bacterium | reverse complement strand
TTGTAATACTTATGGAATATTACTTATGCAAACAACCTTTGCATTCTTAGAACCATTCCTTTTTTATCGGCACCTCCATGGATCCTTCTCCCGCCAGGCCTTGGGCTTCTTGAGCAGGGATACCTTGTATGGCTGCGGTTTGGCCAGTTCGGGTGTTCCGCAAGGGGGATGTGCAAGGCCGGCGCAGCCGGCGTGGCAGTTGGCGGTACAGCCGGCTATGGGGGAAAACTCCCGTCTTCCCACGCGGCGGGAGAAGGGCATGGTGTAGGCCTCGCAATGGGGAAGCCCCGGCGTGTCGGCTTCACCGGCTTCCAGTTCCTGACATACCGCGTAAGTCATCCCGAGATCCTGCGCGGCCCTGCGCAGGGTGTGGTGGAGAGAGAGACGTAGATCGTGCCTGAGCATATATCCGCTGGAGGTGTAGGAGCGGTCGTAGATATAGTCGTTGTCGAGGGCGGCGCCTTCGAGTTCGCAGATGTTACGAACCGAAGCGACAAGGCTGTTTCTGGTGGCTGCAGTGAAACGCCCTGTAGAGCTGACGACATGTCCGGCACCGGCCGCGGCGCAATCGGCCAGGACCTCCGCGGCCTTTTGCGTCCAGTTCTCACCATAAAGGGAGCGCCATAGTGGTGGGACAACCGGGTCCAGGCGCACTAGAGCGGGCAGACCCAGCGAGTCCGCCCAGCGCAGGGCATCGAGGCGGTTATCGTAAGCGGGCGCCCGGGGAGAGAGCGCGGCCAGGACCTCGGGCGGTCCCTCGATGGTCACGGCCAGGAAGAAGTGCCCACTGCCCGGAAAGCCATCTACGCGCGTGAGGAAAGACGGGTCTCCCTTCGTGATAACGTGGAAACTTACTCCCCAGGCGACGAGGACTTCCACCAGCTTCCTTACCGCATGCTGCAGTTCGGGGACTTCCTGGCAGGGATCGGTCACGTTGGAAAGGGAGATCGGTGGGCAGAGTTCCAGCCTCGAGAGCTCTTTTTCGATTGCGCACGCGAGGTTGGAATAGACGACCATACCATCCTCCTTCCTGCTTGCATAAAAGGCGTCCCTGGCATAGCAATAGAGGCAGTCGTGCAGGCAGTTCCCCCTACCCGGAGGAGTCACATTGATTATCCACTTGTGATAGCATTTGCGTTTTTCGCCCCGGTAGGGGAAATCGTGCAGGGTCGGCGACCGCCTTTCGCGCATGATCGTATTCATATCCGTATGATAATCCAACCTGGCGCTTACCGGGTTGAAACCAGTCACCGTCACATACCAGGATTGCCCGTCGAACGTTTACCCGGCGCGGCATTCTCACTCCCGGCAAACGTGCCGCATCGACCGCGCGGGACGGCGCGCTTGCGCAGTGCAAGCCGCCGTGCTTTTTTCGTTCATTCGCACTACAGTAGGCGTATTGCCGCGAGTTGTTGGGGTTTGCCCGGGAGCGGGTATATATGTATTTGATGCCGAGATGCGATATCCCGCGGAGCTAGCGTACCTGTTAGGTTTTCGTCTGGGTTTTTGGGTGCGTCTCTAGGGGCATCGTATTGCGCCGGGCGGAACGGCAAACCTATAATGGACGGTGGAAGGTAAAAGTGGAATACGAGGTCACAGCAGTGAACGCAGTAGTTCCCCCGACCATCCCTCGGGCCCGAAACCGTGATGAAAACCGGGGATCAGCGCCACACCCTCCAAACAAGACATTACGCCGCATGCCGGTGCGTCAAAGGAGCGGTTTCGCGCGCAGCCCCTTCACATAACGATCAGAACGCAAAAACCCTTGAGCCACGGCGCTGAACGGCAGCGCCCTGATATTCAGAAGGAGGGGGAGCTATGGCCAGGGATTTAAAGGAAGTTTACGTGATAGACGGCTGCCGCACGGCCTTCGGCAAAGCCAGGCCGAACGGGGCTTTTGCCCAGACGCGGGCGGACGACATGGTTGTCAAGGTGATCAGGACACTACTGGAGCGCAATGCGGAAGTTCCCAGGGACAAGATAGACGACAACATCTGGGCCGCCTCCACGCAATGGGGCGACCAGGGCCTCACCATCGGCCGCACCACCGCCATCCTCGCGGGAATGCCGGTGACCACGCCGGGTTGCGCGATCGACCGTATGTGCGCGGGAGGAGCCACCTCCGCCTGTTTCGGGGCATCGGAGATCCAGGTCGGAGCGTCCGACCTCATCGTCGCGGGGGGCGTGGAGCACATGGGGCACCACCCCATGGGGCAGGGAGCCGATCCCAACCCGCGCTTCCTGGCGGAGAAGCTCGTGGACCAGAGCGCGCTAAACATGGGAATGACCGCCGAGAACCTGCACGACATGTACCCGCATATCACACAGGAACAATGCGATGAGTACTCGATCCTCAGCCAGCGCAAGGCGAAGGAGGCACTGGACGAAGGTAAATTCAAAGACATAATAACGCCCATGACGGTATGGACCGGAGGGGGCTGGAAGGTGGCCGATAAGGACGAGCAGCCGAGGCCGGATACCACCCTCGAGGAGATGAAAGATCTGCGTTACCCCTTCAGGGTGAAAGGCAGGGTCACTCCGGGCAATTCCTCCGGTCTCAACGACGGCGCAGCCGGGGTGCTGCTGGCCTCGGAGAAGGCGGTCAAGGAATACGGCCTCAAGCCAATGATGCGCCTGGTACAGTACTCCTTCGCGGCGGTAAAGCCGGAGATCATGGGGCTGGGTCCGGTACCCGCCACGCACAAGGTGCTGGAGAGGGTGGGGATGGAGTTCGACGACATGGACGTCATCGAGCTCAACGAGGCTTTCGCCGTGCAGGCAATCGTGTTCATGGAGGAATTCGGGATGAAGTTATTAGACGACCCCAGGCTCAATCCCTGGGGAGGGGCCATCGCCTTCGGACATCCCCTGGCCTCCTCCGGATGCCGTCTCATGGCCCAACTGGCCTATTACTTCGCCGAGCACCCCGAGGCGAGGTACGGCCTCGCCACCATGTGCGTGGGGTTGGGGCAGGGAGCGGCCATGATCTTTGAAAACGTCCAGGGTTAGGAAGCGGAAGAAGGAAAGGAGGTTGAGATGTCCGAGGAGCTGATAACGGAGTTCAAGGAGACGTATTTCGACTCGCCGGCCGGTAAGATCGCCATCGTGACCATGGACAACGGCGAGGATTACCGCAAACCCAACAGCTTCGGCATGGGCGGCCTGGCAAGCCTGAACGAGTGCCTGGACCGCTTGCTCGCGGAACCCGGCGTGAAGGCCATGATCCTGACGGGCAAGCCCTACATCTTTGGAGCGGGTGCCGACCTCACCCAGGTACCGCTCGTCAAGACCAGGGAACAGGCCCTGGAGATAGCGCAGACAGGCCATGCGGGCTTCAAACGCATCATCGAACTGCCCTTCCCCACTGCGGCGGCCATCAACGGCGTCGCCCTGGGAGGGGGGTTGGAGATCGCCCTGGCGTGCGATTACCGTACCGTGTCCAGCGGCGTGACGGCCATCGGCTTCCCCGAGTGTTTCCTGGGCCTAATCCCGGGTTGGGGCGGGACCACCCTGCTTCCTAAACTCATCGGGCCCGAGAAGGCTCTGCGCATTATCATCCACAACGCCCTCAACAACAATCGCATGTTAGACGGCAAGACCGCCTTCGAGATGGGCATCGCCGACCGCCTCTTCGAGCCAGTCGATTTTCTGGACAAGAGCATCGAGTTCACGGTGGGTCTGCTGCAGGGCACGGAGAAGGTGGAGAGGCCCGAGCCCGACTGGTCGAACCTCGACGCACTCGTTGCGCAGGCGAAGGCAGTCGCGGACTCAAAGGTGCACGGTGTCTCCAGGGCGCCTTACATGGCCATCGACAACATCGCCGCGGCCAGGGACAACACCGTGGGCGAGGGATTCGCACTCGAGGACGAGGCGCTGGCCGCTCTCATCCCCTCGCCCCAGATGCAGGCGGGCGCCTATGCCTTCGACCTCACCCAGCGGCGCGCCAAGAAGCCCGTGGGAGTACCGGAGGGGGCGCCCCTGCCGGTAAACAAGGTGGGCATACTGGGTGCTGGTTTAATGGGCAGCCAGCTCGCGGTGCTCTTCCTGCGCCGCATGAAGGTACCCGTGGTAATAAAGGACATAAAGCAGGAGTTCGTGGACAAGGGAGTAGGTTACATAGAGCAGGAGATAAAGCGCCAGGCCGAGAAGGGGCGCATAGACAAGGACCAGGTACCCTGGCTGCTCAACCTGGTGGAGCCAACCCTCGATTACGCGGACATGGCCGGCTGCGATTTCATAATCGAGGCCGTGCTGGAGGAGATGCCCGTCAAGAAACAGGTGTTCGGCGAGCTGGAGGAACATGTCTCCGAGACCGCGGTCCTGGCAACGAACACCTCCTCGCTCTCCATCAGCGAGATGGCCTCCGACCTCAAGCACCCCGAGCGCGTGGTGGGTTTCCATTTCTTCAACCCTGTTGCGGCCATGCCCTTGCTGGAGATCATCAAGGCGGAGAAGACCAACGACCCCACGCTGGTCACCGCCTTCGATGTCGGAAAGAAGCTGGGCAAGCGCTGCGTGCTGTGCGAGGACGCCCCGGCCTTCATCGTCAACCGCCTGCTCCTGCGCTCCATGGTGGAGACGGTGAAGCTGGTGGACGAGGGCAACGACTTCAAGGAAGTAGACGAGGCGCTGTGGGCGCTGGGGACCCCCACGCCTCCCTTCGCCCTGCTTTCCCTGGTGGGTCCGGCCATCGCCCTGCACACCGGCGAGACCCTGGCCGACGCCTTCCCGGACCGCTACGAGATCAGCGATAACTTCAAGGAATTGGTCGCGCGTAAGAAACCCGGTGTCTACGGGCCCGACGGCGAGGTGGACCCCGAGGTGCGCGAGTTCTGGAAGCAGGCCGACCCGCCCAGGAAGATAAGCGCCCAGGAGATGCGCGACCGCGTCAGCGAGGCCCTGGCCGACGAATGCTGGAGGATGCTGGACGATGGCGTGGTGGGAGCGCCCGAGGAGATAGACATATGCATGATCTTCGGCGCGGGATACCCATTTTACATGGGCGGGCTCACACGCTACCTGGATTATGCCGGCTATTCCGAGAAGGTGAAGGGAAAGAAGTTCCACCCCGACGTCTAGAGGCAGCAAAGATAAAAGGCAGCCCCGGTCACGGGGCCGCCTTTTATTAATGCGTTGGTCTGAGGTAATGGTGAATGCGCCTAGCCCCCGGACATGGCCTCCATGGTCTGCTCTATCGATTCCTTCTCGCCCTGGAACCGCTCGTACCAGCTCTCTATCTCTTCCTGACCCTCGAGTCCGTTTGTCTTCGCATAGTCTAGGAGCTGCTCGAAAGACGCGACTATATCGCTTATCCCCTTAAGATAGATGACCAGGGCTTCTCCAGCAGCTACGAATATCAGGGATCGTTCCTCGACGTTCTGCTCCGGGGCCTTCTCGAGTTCTTCGGCGTAGATATCGTTGCCGTCGTCCATGGTCTCGATCCCCGAGCGAAGCTTGGCCGCGATCTCCTGTGCTTCCGCATCCGGTTTTTCCAGTGCCTCCAGGTCTTGCAGCGACAACTCGTCCTTCTCGTTGCTCTCGTTGAAGGACTCCGCCGCCATGGCAGCGCTTTCGAGGTCGGTGAAACCGGATCCATAATAGGCCTGGAAAGCATCCCGACCCTCTTCCGCGATCTCCTGTTGGGACTGGTTCTCATCGACGATAGAGAGCAAGCCGTTCACGAAGTCCTGCTTGGACTGGTCGCCTCCGCAACCCGTTAACCCTAAAAGGGCTGCGAAAAGGCAGACTGATACCCCCACTACCAGGACTGACATCAACGACCTCTTGCATGAAGCGCTCATGATCACCTCCTGAGATCTCCTTTACGTGGCCACACACTGCGAACCGTTGTAAGCCGGCCGCACAAAGACCGCTCCATAGACCAGGATCATGCAAACATACTTCCCGGCGTCACTGTTCTACTATTCGGCATGGTACTCGATATCCCAAAGCATGGCCTCGTCCCCTCGAATAGCCAGGTGGGAATCCTGCATACCTATGCTGTAGAATATCAATCGTGCCATTGAAAGGAGCGGCTTTGCTTCCCGAGGATATCTACCTGCACAAAGACGGGGAAACGATCTGGCCGGCATCGGCTAACGTGCTCTTGATAAGGGATAATGACGGCGCCTTTCTGGTGGACGTAGGCTGCGGCCTCGAGGATACATATATTCGCCTCAAGGGTTTCGTCTCCGGGCTGGGCCTCTCGATACAGGATATCCATACCGTGGTGCTCACCCACGCCCACCCCGACCACATGGGGTGCATGCGCTACCTGCTGGAGGATATCTCGCCCCGCATCTTCCTCCATCCCGTGGAGGTGCCGCTGGCCGCGGAGCCCTCGGGTTTGAACCGTACTTTCGATATGGACCTGCCCCTGCGCTACGGTATCAATCCGTTCAACCTGGAAAGGCCCGACATACTGGAATACTTCAGCAACCTCTGCCCCATGGCCAGGGCGGACGCTACGCATATCATAGATCCTGATGGCGAGCTCGAGCTCGGAAATTACACCTTCCGCGTGGTCGTGACGCCGGGTCACGCCAACGGTCTCGTCTCGCTCTTCGAGCCCGAGAGCGGCATGCTGTTCAGCGCCGATGCCGTAGGCGACGTGGTGGCCTGGTATTCCCCTTCATCCGGCGGGCTTACCGGCTTCCTCGAGGGATTGGACCGCCTTGCGGCGCTGCCCGCATCGTTCATCGTGCCCTCGCACGGAGACATCAGCCCCACGCCGCTTGCGGAGGTGGAGAAGACCAGGGAACGCTTGCTGCGCCGCGAGGCAAAGATCATCGAGGAACTGGTGCAGGCCCCCCTGACCTTCAGAGAGCTGTCCTCCCGGGTATTCAGAAACCCCATGATCGCCTTCTTTCCAGGGCCTCAGATCCTCAAATGTCACCTTGACAAGCTGGGGGTCGAGGGCCGGGTGAGGTGCTGGGGAGCAGAGGATGAATGCATGATAGAACTGCTGTAAGGGAGGAAATAGGTTTGGCCGGGGGAATAAATGAAATAACGAAACAGGTAATACCGGCATGCAGGATCGCTCGCGAGAAAGACGCAGAAATTCTCCGGGAGACAGCTTAAACGGGATAACAGCCGGTACGTATGATCTAGGGGGTGAGGGGATTGAGCGCATGTCCGCAATGTGGCCAGGAGAACAAGGAAGGAGCGAAGTTCTGCGTGAAGTGCGGCGCTTCGCTGGGGGCGCCGGCCCAGACGGAGGCACCGCCGCCACAGGCAGCACCAGGGATCACGCCGCCGGCACAGCCCGCTCAGCCGCCACAAGCCGCGCAGCCCACGCCTTACGCACAGCCGCCCGGCACCTATGCGCAACAGCCATACACCACGCCGCCAGCCGCACCCTATCCTGCGGCTTACGCCCAGGCGCCGGCTTATGCCCAGAAGACCAGGGGAGGTCTGTTCTGGATAGGTTCTCTTGTCGTGCTGGTAGCGGGTGTGCTCATACTCGTCAGCACCTGGATGTCATGGGGCAGCGGACCGGGAGGTTTCATGTCCCTGTCCGGATGGGATTGGTTCGACATCGGAAAGGCGGGGGGTGGAGGGCCCGGAGAAGTGGTGAATGCGTTCTTCGTTTACTCTGACGGCTACCCGCTCTTTACCGGCCTCTGCACGCTTATCCTCGGGGGTCTGATAGCGCTGGTGGCCATACTCATGCTCGTCTTCCGCAGCAAAGGGATGGGGGGCATCGCCATCCTCTTCTGTATCTTTGCCCTGGGCATGGCCGTAACCAACCTGACCACCATCGTACGCACCGAGGGCATATCCATGGGAATCGGCATGTACATATTCCTCATCTTCTCCTTCGCGGGACTGGTGGGGGGCGGCATGTCCATGTCGGGATGAAGCCCCGGCGGTTTGGCTGTCAAGCTCCGGGGTGCTAGGATACCTTAAGCGTATCCGGTTCGTGACCCACGCAGGTGAATATGTTCTCGAGAGGCGGCAGGGCCGGCCGCAAATGCGCATGGCTTTATAATATTTTGTACGTTTTCGCCGGCCTGGCCCTGGCAGCGATTATCCTTTCCTGCGGCGTCGGCGACGACGCCATGTTTCCGCTCCTGCCTTTCTCCCTCCTCGGCATAGCCGTACTCACCAACGTGGAGGCGGGCAAGAACCGCTTCGGCCGCTACAAGAAATACGGCATCCCCGACATCCTGGGTACCGGAGGCATGGTGGAAGAAACGGAGACCATGGAGGAGATAGACGGGGCCATCGAACGCATCCTTTCCCGCGGAGAGCGCCTCATCTGTCTCAACGGCGGCGACGGCACCGTGCAGCGGGCGGTGACCCACATGGTCAACAAGTACGGGGAGGGCTCCGAGAGTATACCTATACTTTTTCCCTTGCGGGGCGGGACCATGAACCTGCTGGCCGACCACCTCGAGGTGAAGGGAACCCCGCCCGAGCTGCTGAGGGCCGCCTCTGCTACCGCCCGCCGCGGGGGGGATCTGCCTTACGTTGAGGTGCCTACCTTGAGGGTGACGCGGGAAGTGGGCGGGGCGGTCGAGAAAGAATACGGCTTCTTTTACGGCAACGGCGCCCTCTACCGTTTCCACCGCGTCTACTACCGCGAGACCAAGGGAGGGCCGGCGGCGGCGGCCGGGCTCTTTGCGAAGTGCGCATTCGGGGGAGCGACAAAGCGCACCCGCTACAAGGACGTCTTCGGGCTGACCCCTGCCCGCGTGACCATAGACGACTTCGAGTTGCCATCCGACATGGTCACCATAGTCCTGGCGGTGATCTTCAAGGTGGTCGTGATCACCTTCGACGCCTTCCGGGATGAGGGTGAAGGCGACTTCTATGTTCTGGCTACCAGCGTGCCCATCTTCAGGATGGCGCGGAAACTCCCCAGGCTGCTGTGGGCCAGGGGAGCTGAACCCCCTTACCCGAAGGAGGAGTTCTTCAACCAGAGGGCGTCGCGCGTGGTCATGGACTGCCGCGAGGGGTACAGCCTGGACGGGGAGATATTCGAGCTGGAGGAGCCGTATCGCCTGACTATAGAGACCGGCCCCGCAGTCAAGTTCCTCGACCTCGGGGTCACCCCGTGACTCGCGGTGAGAGGGGTACCAGCACAGGTTACGCCTCTATAGGAAGCTCACCCCCGCAAACCATACGTTCTGTATGTGGGCCGTGATACCTAACGCGAGAAACGCCGCCGCAGTGCACGCCGGTCGCGGCGGGCGGTACGGCTCCTGTCCGTGGTCAGGGAAGAGGTGTCCAGGTCGCCCACCTCGCCGGCGAGATCGCGCCGCTGCTTCACCTCGCGCTCCAGTACCTCCTGCATGCGGTAGCGATAGCGGATGTGGGGCGTGATCCTCTCTCCCGCGCTCTCCGCCAGGGATTCCGCGGCCACCAGTCCGCTCTGCAGCGCCAGCCCGATACCGAACCCCCAGGGGTCCAGGAGCCCGGCAGCCTCTCCCGCCAGCAGCGAGCAGCCGGCGCCGAGGTTGTAATGTCCGCCGGCCGCCATGCGGTTCGACGAGGATATCCGGCGCATGGCCTCACCGCGCAGCATAAGGCCCACCTTCTTGTGCAGGAAAGCGGTTAAGCGCTCCAGCTCGTCTTTCCAGCCCCGCACGGCGTCGTGATTGACCGCCAGGCCTACAAGGCTTTCTTTTACGAAGAAGCGGGCGATACCCATGCCTTTATGCATGAGAGCGAGACCCATCCATTCCGGGTCCCAATCCATCTCTCCTTGCGAGAGTACGAGCATGGTCCGCTCCAGGTGAGGCGCGGCGTAGACACGGTAGAACCGGGGCCGCAGGACGCGCAGCGCCAGGGAGTCCGCTCCGTCCGCGGCCACCAGATATGTCGCCTCCACCACGTCCTCCTGTCCCTCCGTGCTGAACCGGGCGACGACGTGGAAACGCTCCAACTGCAAATCCGTCACTTCGCAACCGTCCATGACCTTCGCGCCGCAGGCCGCGGCGAGGTGGGCATCGAGGCGGGAACGTTGTACGGAGATACCCTCCCCGGGGAAGGGCAGCTCGTAGACGCCGCCGCCCTCACAGAGAAGGCGGGCGCCTTTTACGCCGTGCGGCGCCGTAAGGCAGTCGGCGGGGACGGCGCCGAAGCTGGACTCCAGAAGGCTGACAGCCTGCGGCGATAAGAAGCCGCCGCAGGTCTTATCGCGCGGCAGCACCTCCTTCTCTAGCAGGGCTACCGTGAAGCCCGCATCGCTGAGTGCCCTGGCCGCCATGCAGCCGCCCGGGCCCGCCCCCGTGACTACGGCATCGTAATAACTCAAGATACTCCTCGCCTTTCCAGCCCTGGGTGGTCTCCGGTATTCAAACCACCTCAGCCCGCGGACTCTTCGTCAGGTCGTCAGGGGGCGGTTGACGTCTATCTCGACGATCTGTCCAGACGCTGCATTAACCGCGAAGACGATCCCCCTCGAGTTGTACTCCATGATGGTTAGCTCCTCGCCCTGGTGCATCGCGATGCTCTGCCTCTCGGCCGGACCAAACTCCGTCAGGACGTTGGACGAAGGCGAACCTATACCCACGCCCTGCGGCGTCGTGCCCTCGTATGGATGCCGCACGCTGATGGATACGACGGCGTCGAAATCCCCCAGGGCGTGGTTCTGGTCCATATCCTCCATGTAAACGTTGAGTTTCCATGTGCCGTATCCTCCGGTATAGGCGGCATATACCAGGCCTTCCGTCGTAAAACCCGTATTGTCGGGGCCGCCGTATTTTTCCTTGACGCTCCGGAAGTCGTCACCGATGTTTATCCCCGCCGCTGTCTGTCCGGGTATGATGGGGGCCGAAGAGTATGTCCCGAAGAGGCCTCCCTGGGCTTCGTCCATGGAGCCCTCTTCCTCATGGGGTCGCAGGCCGCCGTAGGCGTTTACGAGCACGGTTATCACGCCGTCGGGCGGCGATATGAGGAAATCTATTCCCCTCTGGCTGTAGGAATAAAGCATGATCCTTTTACCGTCCGGGCCCAGGGTCTCGGTGATGTTCTCGCAGGGTCCGAACTCGCCCTCAACTTCTCCAGGCGAGCTCCCTATCCCCACTCCTCCGGAAGTGAGGCCGTGGTAGGGGAAAGAGACCTCGATGGCACCCACTTCATCTCCGGAGTCGAGGTACCCGTTTCCATCATCGTACAGGGTGACCACCAGGCGCCAGGAGGCCGGGTCGTCGATCCTGCCTTCCTCCCGGGTCCTGAAGTAATAAGCGTAGTGATAACCGCCGTCCCTGAGCTTCTGCTCCGGCTCGCCGTGTAACTCCTGCACCGCCGAAAAGGGGTCGCCGATATTGACGTCGGCCACGGAATATCCGGGGACCATGGGATCGTGGTCCCAGGCGGACAGATCCTCCCCTCCCCCGCCGCAAGCGGCTATGGTGACGGACAAGAGCAGCAATGCCGCAAGCGTCAGGAGGGGTTTAACCGGTCTCATGCAGCCCGTTTTCATGTCTGCCTATTCACCTTCACCTTCCAGCGCGCGATCTTCCTCGCTACCGCGTCTCGTGTAGATAACCGGAATATCGAGTGCCTCCGTAACGCTCTGGACCATGAGAAAGGCCTTGTTGCGGTTCTCGGGCGGAGCACCGGTCATGCCGGATCGGAAGAGCTTCAGGCGTTTGCCGTCTTTCCGCACCAGGTACAATCGCACGTAATAGGACAGATCGCGCTTGGAGATCCTCTCTCCCATCGCGCCCGGCACCCGGGGCGATTCGACGACCTCCAGCGCGGCCAGATCCTCCTGGCCGATACGACGCCGGCTGGGTATGAAGTAATGGTATCTCTCCACGGTGACCTCGCGTTTCACGGGATCGACGATCGCGTATGTGGGTGAAGAGAAGATGGTGAACATGCTGTAAAAGAGGAGGACGACGCAGCCTATACCCAGTGCTATGCGCATGACGCCCAGTGCGGCCAGAACGGCGAAGGTGAACGAGGTATAGAAGACAAGGACATGTACGATCTCCCAGGGACCTCCCCTGATCTCGAACTCCATGATCTCGCTGTCGCTCGCGGCCGCTTCGGTCATTATCCCTCCCGGTCAGTGAACTCGCGCTCACAATGGTTTTACAGCAGCAATTATAAACCATGGCCCGTCACCGTGAAGCGCAGATGATCGCGGTTGGAGGAACGGGGTCGCGTACCGGATGTTGCGATCTCGCTCTTTGTGCATTCCGGGAAGCTCCGGCCGGCCAGGACACAGTATCCGATCCCCGTCAGCATCTCGAGCCCCACGGACGAATAAACCGAACTGCGCTGAGGCGGTTTTTTGGGAGCGTATCCGTATGCCGTCAAGGTCAGTCTTCGACGACCTTGTACACGACGTCGTGTTCACGGGCATGCCCTTTTACCTTGATGCCGATTTCATCGCCGGGACCCGCTTTCTCCACTTCGTCGTGCTCGATCTGCATGGATGACACGTCCTGGGTCCAATCAGAGGTGTGCCCCTTGACGTGAATGGTATCGCCCACCTTCACTTCGTCCTCGAGCTCGATGGCCGCAACGCCTATCTTCGAGAAGAAGTGAGTGATCCTGCCGACCTGCTTCTCCACGGTTCACCTCCTTTCCAGTCCCCCGCCTTAGGAGCCCCCCGGATCTCGGCCTGTTCCCGCGTGAATAGAGCCGGCCGTTTATGCGGGCGCCCTATGCCATTTTTCGCGTCCCGGTGCCTCAAATCCTGCGAAGCAGCTCATCCCGCAACGCGATGTCGCGGCATGTAGAAAGGTGGCTGCATACCATGAGACCCTACAGGTTGACGATATGTGGGGTCGTAAGACTGCTCGCTGGAGAAGAAGCCCTGAGCGCGGCACAGGGGGAGTGAAACGTTTGCCGCGGACAAATAGCGGAGATAGGATATAAGTATAAGTGTGGGTTAAAGCAGTGCCTGTCTCGTCCGGGTCGGGAAACGTCGAGGAAAGGAGGGCGAAGATGCCTAACGTCTATATCGACGGGCCACGTATCGAGGACATGGAGGTCAAGAGGACGCTGACCAGGGAGATAACCGATGCACTGGAAAAAGCGTACGGTATCCCGCGCCAGGCCTACGTGATTATCATCAGGGAGAATGCGCCCGAAAACGTGTGCGTCGGAGGTGAATTGATCTGCGATCGCGGCGGCCCCGGCGGCAGTTGACCGTGTATTCCTGGTCACCTTGCCTCCCGTAGAGGGTACCGACATATAATGAGGATTTGCGCATGGGGGTGCGTGATCACAGCGGTATGGCCGGTTGGGGAGATCCACCGACGGTTCCGTTTATCCTCGGAGTGCAGGTGACTGACAAGCCCTTGCGGATCCCCTTATAATTGGTCTTATGTCGGTGCGGACGGTTTTTCATGGAAGGGTGACCGAGCTGGCCTAAGGTGATCGCCTGCTAAGCGATTGTGCGGGAGACCGCACCGTGGGTTCAAATCCCACCCCTTCCGCCAGACATCATGCCGGGAGAGACCACGTCTCTCCCGGCTCGCTCGTGCGGGTCATTACCGGATCGCGAGAACAGCGAGGCCGGATCTGCAGCCGATTCGTACACGTAAATACTGGGTAGAATATGATGGTCGGGCTTTGGTATGTAGCCGTAAGAGTTTTTGCGCCTCCCCGGATGCCTGGCAGGGAGTTAGACGATGGTGTGGAGTTCTGGCGTAAGGAGGAAGAAGTGGGCAAAAGAAAAACGAAGAAGATGGCCGAACGGGAAGCCAAGCGTCTCGAGAAAGAGATGAAGAAAGAGAAGGCCAGGAGACGCAGAAAGAGGCTTTTTCTCCTGGCCGTCATCGGGGGCGGGATAATGGCGGTGCTGGCATCCAGGAAACAGGAGCAGACAGCGGGGAACGGGGAGGTCACACTCGCGGACGAGGAACCGGGCCCACTCGCTTTCATGATGAGCGAAATGGTCAAAGGCTTCCTTCAAGACCCTTCCAAAAAGAAGCTCGCCGACGGCATGAACGTGTCCGTAGCCATCCAGGACCTGGATCACCCGGAGATGGCGGCGACCATGAAATTCGAGGGCAGCGACGTGACCGTCTCGAACGGGGCCGACGGCGCGGATATCTACGTAGGTACTGAACTGGCTCTGCTGCTCAGCCTCTCGGGAGCGGGAAAAGGCAAGCAGGTACTGCAGTGGCTGAAGAGCGAGGATGGGAAGAAGGTCGTTGACGCCGTGAAGAGCGGCAGGTTCAAGGTCAGGGGGGCCGTGAAGAACGCCCGGCAGATGGTTCTCTTCCAGAAGTTCCTCACCCCTGCCGCATAGCCAGGATATATGCCCGAAGAGTGCTTCCTCAAGGGGAAAGCGTGGGATCGGAGGCCGCCTGGATGATGCGTTTGACCGTAAAGCGCAGTTCCTCGAGATTGAAGGGTTTGGTGACGTAGGCCGCGGCTCCCAACTCCTCGCATCTCATCCGGTCGCTCTGGCTGGATTTTGCCGTAAGCACCACCACCGGTATGTCTCTGGTCTCTTGCATGGCCTTGAGGCGCCTCATGACCGCGTAGCCGTCCATCATCGGCATCATAAGGTCTAGGAGGATAATATCGGGCTTTTCGCGCAGGGCAAGATTCACAGCCTCCTTACCGCTGTCGGAGAGGAGGACTTGTAAGCCTGCCTTTCCGAGGTTCAGCTCGATCAAGCGCAGAAGCAACCGATCATCGTCCACCACCAGGGCGCTTGCCGCCATGGCGGACCACCCCCTCAGGCTGTATATTCCCAACAATAAATATATCTAAACCAGCTGCGTTCCAAGTATAAACAAAAGGATATCTGCGTCGCAGCAAGGTTGCAATCGCCGCAATGCTCCCGCCGACCTCGAGGCCGTTGACAGCGCTTGGCGGAGAACATTATTATGTGACTGACTACCCAGTCGCAATCCGATAAAAGAGGTTTCGCGGGAAGTTCGCTTATATCATCGGGCAAAGGCGGTCGTTGGATGAAGCATGATGCAAATACTTGGGATTTGAACGGCCTGGTCAAGGCCTTTGAAGTTGATACGGGGTCTAGCCTCACCCGCAACCAGGTTAATCGCTATCTCAAGGAAGGCCTCCTGCCCCAGCCGGAAGAGGGGGAGTTTTTCGGCGAAAAGCACATGGAGAGGCTGCGCATGATAGAGCACTTGCGTTCCCGCTACGGCATATCGCTGCGGGACATATCGGGCCTCTTCGGCGTGATAGTCGGTGCGGCCGCGGAAGAGGGCAGCGAGGAGCCGGAGGAGGTAAAGCTTGCGGTTGACCGCCGGGAACGCATAATAGACAACGCGACCGAACTCTTTGCCACCAAGGGATATCATGGGACCACCGTTGACGAGATCGTACATGCCACGGGAATCGCCAAGGGCACTTTCTACATCTACTTCCACAGCAAGGAGGAACTTCTTGTAGAGGTGATCAAAAGGCTGATAGATGACACGCTGGAGAAAATTGATACAGAGCTGGAGAAGAGAGAGGAAAGGGATTTCATAACCCGCCTCGAGATCAAAGGCCAGGAGATGCTGGATCTCTACCTCAAGAGGAGCGAGCTCCTGTACATGCTCCTGGGGGAGACGGTGGGTAACCCGCGCCTCATGAAGCAGTCAAGGGAGGTATACGAAAAGCTGGCAGCCCGTATAGAAGAGGATCTCCGGGAGGGAGTCGAGATGGGCGATATATACCCCTTCGAAGACCTCAAGACGATCTCTTACGCCCTGGTCGGCATGGGTCAGAGCATCGCCGTACTCCTCTCGAGTGACGCCGAGATCCAGCTGGAAAAAACGTGGAGGACCATGCACGAATTCATCCAGCGGTCTTTTTCCAGCAAGGATTGAGTCTGGTCCCGACGTCCCGAAGACGCCAGGACCAGCTGCGCTACGCGAAAGAGCGATCAGATAATAGGACCCCGGTTTCCGGCAAACCGGGGTCAGCAGGGAGGGAGGTGCTCCGGTTTGGGTACCGGAGCACGGATGAGGTCACACTCGGGCGTCTGTTCATACGGTACCTGCATTCAGGCTTCCTAAGGGAGGGAAAGACCCTGAACTCTGCAAGTGCCGCGCACATGCCCTTTGAACGGAGACCTGTTAGCTGCTCATGCTACCACAAAGTAACATTCATTGCAAAGACTTATTTGCGAAAAAGGCAAACGGTTTTAAAGGCTCTGCTATAATATTTTTGACTATCATCATGCCTTACAAGAGAGGGTCTGAAATGGGCCCGGGGTCCACTCCGAGGGCTCGTTCTGCGGATAACCCCTTTAGGATTCAACAAGGGTCGGCTCTTGTGGAACAGAGCTGGCCGAAAGAAAGGGAGGAGAATTGACTATGATGGGAGGAAACTGGGGCAAGGTGTTGAAGGTCGATCTCACTTCCGGCACCACGCAAGAGGTAGAGATCCCGCAGAAGGATTACCGCGATTTCCTGGGCGGAAGTGGGCTGGCCGCGAAGTGGTTCTTCGACAACGAATACTGGAAGGTGGAACCCCTCTCGCCCGAGAATCCCCTGATCGTCATGAACGGGCCCCTTTCCGGGACCACGCTCCCCGGGGTATCGCGCCTGGAGATCTGTGCCCGCTCTCCCTTGACCGGTATCTGGGGCGAGGCCTCCATGGGAGGACATTTCTCGCCGCAGCTCAAAGGTACCGGATATGATGGCATCATCGTGACCGGTGCCTCCGAGGAGCCGGCCTACATCTACGTGACCGAAGACAGCGTGGAGATAAGGAACGCTTCACACCTCTGGGGCAAGGATAACTACGAGACGGAGGAAATGCTCAAGGAAGAGGCAGGGGACAAGAGAGCCCAGGTGATATCCATCGGCCCCGCCGGAGAGAACCTGGTGAAATTCGCCTGCGTGATGAACGACCGCGGGTCCACCGCCGGGAGATGCGGGATGGGGGCGGTGATGGGCTCCAAGAAGCTGAAGGCGATAGTGGCCAGGGGCAAGAAGAAGGTGCCTGTTGCCGACGAGGCCAAGTACAAGGAAGCTCGCGAGA
Organism: uncultured Actinomycetota bacterium; assembly: GCA_964529285.1. Taxonomy (GTDB): domain Bacteria; phylum Actinomycetota; class Geothermincolia; order Geothermincolales; family RBG-13-55-18; genus SURF-21. Next base: position 12,190 of record CAZGWK010000047.1, on the reverse strand, counting down.
AGATGTCGGAGCTGCTGAAGTGGAGCCTCGTGGCCGACGGATTGCATAATTTCGGTTCCAACGTACACATGGAATACGGCATGGCCATCAGCGATGTTCCCACCAAGAACTGGCGCGTGGCCTACTGGGCAGCCGGCCCGGAGAAGCTCGGGGGCACCGCCGTAGCCGAGAGCATCCTCACCAAGACCCACTCATGCTACGCTTGCCCTATTTCCTGTAAGAGGATCGTCGAGGTGAAGTCGGGCCCCTTTGCCATGGAGGAGGGGCCCGGCGCGGAATACGAGGCGGCTGCCGCCCTGGGCACCCTGCAGTTCATGGACGACCGCGAGGCCAACCAGAAGGCCAACGAGCTCTGCAACCGCATGGGCATGGACGTCATCTCCTGCGGCTCCAGCCTGGCCTACGCTACCGAGGCCTTCGAGGCGGGTCTCATCACCGAGAAGGATACCGGTGGCCAGAAGCTCGGCTGGGGGCAACCGCGGGTACTCATCGACCTCATCGAGAAAACCGCCCGCCGTGAGGGTATCGGAAACGACCTGGCGGAGGGCGTACGGGCGATGGCGGAGAAATACGGCGGGAAGGAGATGGCCATCCACGTCAAGGGTTTGGAATGCCCCATGCACGACCCCCGCGCGCTGTGGGCGATGGCCTTGACCTACGCGACCTCCATACGCGGCGCCTGCCACTGTGCCGATGCCAACCTCTACGTGGAACTGGGCTTGCTCGACCTCAAGGAATTGGGGGCCAGGAGGACATGGCCTTACAAGGCCAAGGGAAAGGCCGCTCAGACCATCGCCGCGCAGAAGAAAGGGGTTATAGCCAACTCCGCGGTAATCTGCGAATACGCCTGGAATGCGGCGGGAGGACATTTCTCCGAGATGGCCATGATGCTCAACCCGCTGACTGGCTTCAACTACAGCGTGGACGAACTCGCAGAGGTCGGCGACCGCATATGGTACATAAAGCGGGCGCTGGGCAACCTGATGGGCGCGACGCGCGAGCACGATCGACTGCCAGAACGTTTGCTGGAGCCCCACGCCGAGGGCCTTACCTCCAGCCTGCACTCGGCGGTATACCCGCAGTTCATGTCGCTGGTACCCTTGCAGAAGCTGAGGGTGGAGGGGTTGAAGAACACCACGGCGAGCATCCTCAACAGGTTTCTTTATCCCAACATGGATAAGGTGTTGACTTCCTTGAACAAGTTGCCCGGATTCTCGGGCAAGCGCAAGAAGCTGGAATCCGGAGACCTGGAGGAGAGAAAAAAGAAGACCGTCGCCTTCGAAGAGATGATCCAGGAATTCTACCGTTTGAGGGATATCGACACGCAGGGGCGCCCGAGCCGCAAGCGCCTGGAGGAGCTCGGCCTCGAGGACGTTGCGGATGCCCTGCATTAGGAAGCGCGGATGCCTACGATAAAGTTCTTCACCATGTTGCGTAAAGCTACGGGCGAACCGGGCTACGAGAGCTGCGAGCGCACGGTGGGCGCGGTATTAAAAGAGGTCGAGAAGAGATATGGCGACGGGGCTTCCAGGTACCTGAAGAAATGCATCGTATTGGTCAACGGGCAGAATATCAGCTATCTGAAGGGTAAGAGGACCAAGCTTGCTCCCGGTGACGAGGTCTCCCTCTTTCCTCCCGCTGCGGGTGGATGATACATCCCGCCATCAGGTTGAGGACAGGATTCTAGACCGGCGTGATGGTAACTCCCGTTCCCGTGCTCGACGGCCCCTGCACCTGTAGTTCCGCCAGCGCGCGCACACAGCCAGCGATCAGTTCCTCTCCGCCGGTGACCTGTTCAAGTGCCTCGCGGAGCCTGCTGGATACGTCACCCAGGTTTACGTTGCCTGCCAGGGCGGACCACTGGCGCAGATGGTCGACCTCCTGTTCGAGCCGGTCCGCGCTATGCTTGAGGGCTACCTTCAAGGTGACAAGATCTATTCCTTCGCGGCACATTTTCCTCACCTCCCGTGTCCTAACGGTTCAGACACAATCCTCGGGCTTCGCCTTGCCCAGTTTCAGCATCGCCTCGCGCAAGGTATCCTTACCTTTTTCGGTCATGCCGGCCAGCGGGAGCCGCGTCCCACCCACCTTCACGCCCATCCAGTTGAGGGCCTGCTTGATCGCGGTGGGATTCGGCTCGCAGAAGAGAGCGCGCACCAGCGGCATTACCCGGAAGTGGATCTCCCGCGCCCCTTCCATCTCGCCCTCCCATACCAGCCTGCACATGCGGCTGAACTCCGCGCCCAGCACGTGGCCGACCGCCGCTATGCATCCCTGCCCTCCCAGGCAGAGCACCAGGAAGGTCACCGGATCCTCGCCGGAATATACGTAGAAATCACGGCCCGCCTTGCGCGTCTCCTCGATTATGGCGCCGACCTGCAGGATGTCTCCCGAGGCCTCCTTCACGCCCACGATGTTCTCTATCTCGGAAAGGCGAAGCATGGTCTCCACCTCTATGTTCCTGCCGGTCCTGAAGGGGATGTTGTAGACGATGAGGGGAAGCGATGTACTCTCGGCGATCGCCCTGTAATGCTCGTAGATCCCTTGCTGGCTTGGACGGTTGTAATAGGGGCTTACCTGGAGGCTTCCGTCCACGCCCAGCTTTTCGGCTGCCAGGGTCATCTCGATGGCCTCCGCCGTGCTGTTGCTTCCGGTGCCCGCTATCACCGGCACCCGCCCCGAGGTCTCTTCGCGCACGATCTCGATGACCTTCATGTGCTCGGAGTGGCTGAGCGTCGGGGATTCGCCGGTCGTTCCGCAGGGGACGATCGCGTCTGCCGCCTGCTCCTCGACGAGATAGTTGACCAGGCTTCTCAAGGACGGCTCGTCCAGGTTTCCCCTGTCGTCGAAGGGAGTCACCAGTGGGATAAGGCATCCTTCAACGTTCCATGCCACCATCAAAACCTCCTCGCTCATCACCCTGTCCAATATCTACATCATAGCAGAAGGGGGAGAGTAGCAAACCTTACGCTGCTGATTCGCACACCAACGCCCCCCGGGGGCTCCAGCTGCGCCTATCCGGCATCGGGCATACGATCTCCCGCATCTCCGCTAGGCGACACGGCGGTGTGAAATATGGCATATTATGGAATTTAGGGCCGATTTCGCAAATATTACCCACTTTCCTATTGACACTCGAAAAGAGAATGATATTATTGAATCGTTCCGGCTGAACTCGGGGGAAAACCTGAAAAAATGCGCTTTCTATCTTGCGCGTCCGGAACGTAGGTAGGAACCCAGGATGCCGAGTAGAAAACGTCGAGCCACTTGTTCGGCGGTCCCAAAGGTATCTTGGGTTTCTACTTCTTTGTACCAGGTCCCGTCTTGTAAAAACCCCGGCTTTGAGAGTAGTTTAACTATGCGTGCACGGTGGGAGATCTGGCTTGACCTATGCTAAGGGAGGTGCCTGATGGCTGGAGATATTAGAGGCAGGAAAGTAGTGGTGATAGGTACGGGCATCGGCGGCTCGAGCGTGGCACCCCTTCTGGCCAAGGAGGGGATGGAGGTAACGGTTCTGGAGAGAAACAGCTTCCCGGGGGGCAAGGCGGCGAGCTTCGAGCGGGAAGGTTTCATCTACGATACCGGAGTGCACTGGCTCGCGCGTGGCGACAGGGGCCCCATGGGGGAGATCGCAAACATCGTAGGCGCTGAGATAAAGTTCAATTCCATGGAGACCGCGATGCAGTATACGACGGGAGGCCGTACCGCCCGGCTGTCGCAGAACATGGACGAGGAAGAGTCGCTGCAGAGGCTCTTCGAAGATATAGGAGTGCTGCCCGAGAACCGCGAGGGTGCATATGCCCTCTTCAAGGATCTCGCCAGGGAACGTTCGCCCGAGGAACTGGCGGAGCTGGACGAGGTGTCTTTTTCGGATTATATCGCCCGCTTCGTCGACGACGAGCAGCTGAACAGGGTACTGGACGGATTCACGGGCATGTACATGTGTATCTCCCGCCGGGCTGCTTCCGCCGGAGAGTTTATCCTCTGCTTCTCGGGCCAGGCCAGGGAGAAGAACCTCTGCTATCCCGTGGGCGGGATGCGTTCGGTGCCCATGGCCTACCTGGATGCCCTGCAATACATGGGAGGTGAGCTGCGTTATTCCGCTCCCGTGGAGCAGATCGTGATAGAGGGAGGAAAGGTACGGGGTGTAGAAGCAGGCGGTTTTATCCCCGCGGATATCGTGATTAGTAATAACGGCATTAAGGAGACCATCGCCCTGGCCGGGCGTCATAGTTTTCCCGACGATTACCTGAACGTGGCGGATAATCTACGCCTTTCTTTCGGCGCGGTGAGTGTGAAATATGCCCTGGACACCGAGTTGGTGGGTTCTCCCCTCTCCTGCTACTTTCCTGATTTCAGGGAAAAAGACAAGGTTGAGCGGCAGGCTGCCATCTTCGTGCCCGTTCCCTCCGCGGCGGATGCAAGCCTGGCGCCTCCCGGCTGCCAGCTGGTCCTCGCGGGTTCTCTGGCTCCACCCGGGCTCGAGGAGCCGGAACAGGCCAAGGTTATCTGCAACGATATGCTCGATCGCATAGAGAACACCATGCGGGACCTGTATCCCGAAATCGAGGAACACGCTATCTGGAAGATCCGCACCGATACCCGCTATATCGCCGAGATATCCGGCCGGTGGAGCGGAGAGGTTATCGGCATCGCGCAGAATCGCCATCAGGTAGGTAAGAATCGTCCGTCCAGCGTCACCCCCGTGCAGGGTCTCTATCTCGTTGGGGCGGACGCGGGAGGGCGCGGCGTCGGCACCGAGATGGCCGCAGACAGTGCCCTGAATCTCTGGAGGACGTTGCGCAACGCTTATTCCCTGTAGCGGACGCAGTTGCGCCCCGCTTCCTTCGCTTCGTAGAGGGCAGCATCCGCCTTGGCAACGATGTCGGAACGCTTCTCGATATTGGATGACGGGAATGCCGTTACTCCCTGGCTGACCGTCACCCTTACCGGCTTGCCCTTGGATTGGGGAAAATCGTGGTTCTCCACCGCCATGCGTATACGCTCTGCCGTGAGCACGGCGTCTTCGAGGTCGGTCTCGGGTAGAAGGACGGCGAATTCCTCGCCACCGTAACGCGCAAGTATATCCATGGTCCTCAGGCAGCCCTTGACCAGCGAGGACATGTCTTTCAGTATCTCGTCCCCAAAGAGGTGGCCGTAGGTGTCGTTGATACGCTTGAAAAGATCGATGTCCAGCATGATCAGCGAGAAGATCGACTTATAGCGGCTGGCGCGCTTGAATTCCTTTTCGAAGAGTTCCTGGAAGAAGCGGTGATTGTAGATCTTGGTGAGACCGTCGGTGATGGCCATACGCTTGGCGCCCTCGTAGAGTCGGGCGTTGTCCAGGATCATGGTGAGCTCGTTGCTGACCAGGTTCAGGATGGCGGGCGCATCCCGCCGGAAGGCTGGGGTCGGAGGGCCGGCCATGACCAGGACCCCGATTACCGTTTTGTGGGCCTTCAGAGGGATATGGACGTACGCAGGCCTTGACTGCATCTCCGGGGTCTCTTCTTTCACCCTGTCTTCGTTGAGGATCACGCGCTCGACAAGCGACGAGTCGCTTACCTGCCATGCATAACCCGTTGCTACCTGCATGGTCTCCTCCGCCAGATCTTCCAGGGCTTCCCGGGAGCAGGGATGGTTGGCGTACAGATAAAGCTCCTGCTCGGCTATGAAAAGCATACTGCCGGAGTTGTAACCGAAGAGTTTCTCCAGGATTTCGAAGACCGAGCTTACGGTCTCCGGAAAGTCCTGCAGCGAGCCCGAGAGCGAGGCGATGTCGTTGAGGATGGTGGTTTCGTACAGCTTGCGGTCCAGAAGATCCGTTATCTTGTCTATGACGTAATCCTCGCTGACGTCCTTTTTTCTCTTGTGGGAAAGATCCTTTTCCTCTTCATAATCGCCTGCGCGGGACAGCAGTTCATCGACCTTCTCCAGCAGGTGCTCGGGCTTGAAACCCTTGGTGATATAAGCGTCTGCTCCAGTTTTGAGCCCCCAGAACATGTCGCTCTGATGTTCCCTCCCAGTGAGCATGATCACGGGCATCCAGGAGGTCAGCTGGTCCTCCTTGAGCAGGCGGCATACCTGGTAGCCCTTTATTTTAGGCATCTCGATGTCCAGGATGATCAGATCCGGTAGTAGAGAGAAAGCCTTGATTGCCGCCTCTATGCCGTCCCAGGCTATATCGACCTCATAGCCTGCCTGCTCCAGTATAGAGCTGGTGACTTTGACCACCAGCTTGTTGTCGTCGGCTAAGAGAAGGCGCCTTTTTTTACCCATGGCTTTATCTCCTGAACTACAGGTTTTGCGCTTGATTTATCGGCGTACAAGCTCGGGAGGTTGAACCCCGGGTTTCGGAAAAGCGTGTTCGCGGTAATCGCAGGGGTGCTTTGAGGGGGGCTTCCCTGGCAGCGCCCCTGCTTGCGCTGTATGCGGCGAAGGATTATCTATTCGGCTCCTCGCGGCCGCAGCAGCACCTCGACCTCACCTCTCTGGCGGGCGGCTGCCAGATTGCAGGCCTCTTCGCAGGTCAGCTGCAGAAGTATGCAGGAGCCGGAGTCGTTTCCCGTGAATGTCTGGTCGTCCATGGGCGCGTAAACGTATATACCGTATACCGACAGGACCTCGACGTTCTCCAGCAAGAGGTCCACTCCTCCTTCAGCCGCGGCCAGGACGTCGATGCGGCTGCCTGCCGCAAGTTCGCCGGCAGGGAAGGAGACGCTTGATGACGGGAGGGGGTAAGCGCGAAAGCCCTTATCCAGGGATGCGGAGGCCGTACCGCCGCCTCCGGGAGCAAGCAGCGTACTCTCGAGCAGTGGCTCCCCCGCCCCCAGCGCATGGCGTATGGCGGCACCGGTCAGTTGTGATGGATCCGTGCATGTGCCGGCCGGCAGATAGCGGTCTGGGAAATCCATGAGAGAGAGGCAGGAAGGCTCGAGCACCTCTCCGGCCTCCAGGTCCCTGGCCGCCACCACCAGTTTGACCAGGTTTCCGCTCTCGGCGATGCGAGATTGAAGACTGCGCAGGTAAGCGAAGAGAGTTATCGCGGCCAGGACCGCCGCTGCCAGGGAGATAATCAGGTAGAAGCGCGAGGAGCGCGGAGAGGATCTGGACATGACAACGCGTCCTTTCTTCGGCGTGCCGGCTTTACTTCAGGGGGATGAACTGATAGAGGTTGGAGGCGGTATCCACCAAGAGGAAACCGTGGCGCAGGGGCTCACCGCCGCCGCAGATGATCTTAACCGCCTCACTGACCTGTAGTGATGCAACGAGGGCCGGCGTAGTGGGGGGATTGCCCACTAACGCCTCCGCTCCACGCTCCTCACCGGATGTATATATGGCTCGCAGTCCGGGATCGCCGGGGAAGATGGTCATGACCTGTCCGGAATCCCCGGCGATGGCGCCGTGCACCATGGGGATGCCCAGCCGGGCGCAGCCCCCTTCCAGGGCCAGCCGTGAGGATACGGAGTCGAGGGCATCGATGACCAGGTCGGCGTGGGAGAAAACATCAAGGACGTCGCTTTCGCCCAGGAAACGGTGGTGGGAGCTCACTTCCAGAGCGGAGTTGATGGCTGACACCCTCTCGGCTGCCGCTGCAACTTTAGGCCGGCCGAGGTCGGACTCGTAGCAGAGTTCCTGCCGGTTGAGGTTGTCCTCCTCGAAAACGTCGCCGTCCACCAGTATGAGGCGACCCACGCCGAAGCGTGCGAGATTGACGGCGATGAAACCGCCGAGACCTCCCAGGCCGCATACTCCGATACAGGAACGCAGGAGCTTTATCTGGCCTTCCAGGCCAATGGTACCGATGTTGCGCGTGTAGCGCGTGGGGACAATACCGCAAACTAGTGCGGCGACTTCGACCTCCAGCGGAGAGACGGCTATGTCCGAGGCGATATGGCGCGTGGCCGCCAGGTCGATGGATGGTGCCGCGCCACCCCCGCCCGGTTTCGCCAGCGACCTTACCGCAGCATGCAATTCCTCATACATGCGTTGAATTATATAACATTGCTAACTTATATACAAGGGGTCAGCCCCGGACATGGGACATTTTCAGATAACCTTGGGTTTCAATCCGGGTCGTTCGCTGAAAATGTCCCATGTCCGGGGCTGACCCCAGGCGTGTAGGCCTGACCCTCGATGTTGAAAATGGAGGGCTGACCCCAGGTATTATACTAACCCTCGGCCTTAGCGGCCAGTCCCTTCATGACCTCCTCTGCTTCCCTGACCGTCCTGTCGATGACCTCCTTCACGGTGGGAATATCGTGCATGAGGCCGGTCACCTGGCCCACGGGGAGCACGCCGCGCTCGACGTCCCCGTTCTCCGTGGCGATGCGGAGCTGCTTGAAGGCGTTGGCCATGAAGGCGAGCTGGCGGGCATTCTCCAATCCTGAAGCCAGTACTCCCACGAACAGCTTGTAATAAGGGAGCTTGAGCATCTGGGCGATGGAGCGCGAATTGGGGATGGCCCTCAACATGTCTATGGGAGTCAGGCCGTGCTTTATGGCTTTGCGCGCCGCGGGGGTGTCCAGCACCCTGCACCACAGTCCGTCGAAGTTCTTGGAGAAGAGGGTATCGTAGACGTCCTTCTCCAGGGAGAGCTGCTTGAAATTATCGTGCAGGGGACTTTCGATGGTGGTCATCAACCGGGTGCCCATGGCAACCCCTTCGGCACCCAGCGCAAGGGCGGCCGCCAGGCCCCTGCCGTCACCGACTCCACCCGCGGCTATAACCGGGATGTCCAGGCCCGAGGCAAGGCTGGGTACCAGGCAGAAGGTCGTGACCTCCTCGCCGTGTGCCGCCGCCTCGTTGCCGGTGGCGATGACGCCGTCGCTGCCGTAGTCCTGGGCCCGCTTTGCGTGGCGCAGGTTGGTCACCGTGGCGAGCACCTTGCCGCCGTATTCGTGGGCCATCTGGACGATCCAGTCGCCCTTGCCGAGGGAGAAGTTGATAACCGGGACCTTCTCCTCCAGCAGTACCGCAGCGTTCTGGGCGGCGCCGGGGAAAAGGAGCGAGACGTTGGCACCGAAGGGCTTATCCGTAAGCGAGCGGATCTCCTTCACGGCGGCCCTTGTCTCCTCGGCGTCCAGCACGCCTGTCGCGAGCAGCCCCAGGCCTCCGGCCTCGGAGACCGCCGCCACCATCTTGGGTACACTCACCCAGCTCATGCCGGATAACAGGATGGGATGCTCTATCCCCAGGGTCTCGGTGATACGCGTTTTCATGACGAAGCTCCTTCCTCTGATCCATATTCCGGTTCCAGGCCCTCCCTGACGCGGCGGGAAGGTCAGCAATACCGTTTCGTGTTACGGATACTTTTACATCGATTCCGCCTCCCCGGCCGCGGGGCAGGATCCGCGTCCGCCCCCGAGCCACGCATAATTATATCCCAACCCCTGGCGCAATTCATTTTGCGGAAGTAAAAGGCTCGGCACCCTGCTTCGCGTAAGTCTGACTGCTCGCGCGGCGAGAAGTCAGATTGCGAGGAGCGAAGCGAAGCGGCCAACCTCGAGGATCACGTTTCGACAGCAGATCCTTTCGTGCCACGGTGCCAGGCTTAAACCTGGCACGAGTACCTGCGATTCCAGGTGAATCATCGTATTTACGCTTCATGCTCACAACCGTTTCCCCAGGCGGCGTGCATCATCCCTGAAGAGGACTCCGAGCAGGCGGTCTTCCTCTGTGACCCAGAGGAATTCCCTGCCCGCGCGCTCCATCACCAGCATGGCGTCAAAAAGAGGCGTGTCCGGAGTCACCGTCTCTTCCATGGTCACGGGCCGCGCAACCTGCTGGGCCGGCGTGTGGGGCCACGACGCCGGGTCCGTCGATCTCAGGTCGGCGAGGCGGATGGCCGCAGCGAGCTTTCCCTGCCGCAGTACCGGGACCGTGCTCGTCGGCGCCATCTCCAGGTGAAGCCTGTAGACCTCCTCCAGGGTCGTCGAGGAATCTACGGCGGGGACCCCCGCGCGGGTCAGCTCGCGCACCGTAGCGTCGGCGAGGGATACGCGCAGGCGGACCTGGCGGTAGCTGCCCACGGCCGCCTGAATCAGAAAGGTCCCGATGAGCACGAACCATAAGCTGGCGAAGAGAAAGTCGTTCTGGGCCTGAAACAGGTCCAGGACCAGCAGGACCACGCCGCCCACTATGAGCAGTACTCCGAAACCCTCTCCGAGGCGGGTGGCCATGCGGGTGCTCTTCTCCAGGTCGCCCCAGTGATGCCAGAGGAGCGACCTGAGTATCCTGCCCCCGTCCAGCGGGAACCCTGGTATGAGGTTGAAGGTCCCCAGTCCGAAGTTCACAAACGCCAGCAGTATGAATCCGAAGGACACCGTACCCGCGCCCAGGACGGCGGACAGGTACGCTGCGCTCCCGAACAGGATACTCAGTGCATAGCTGCACAGCGGCCCCGCCACGGCCATCTTGAACTCCACGCCCGGCGAGGGCACGTCGCGACCCATCTGGGCGACCCCGCCGAAGACGAAGAGGGTGATGCGCTTTATCGGTATACCGTTGCGGTTCGCGACGATGGAATGCGAGAGCTCGTGCAGGAGCACGGATGCGAAGAATAGAAAAGTCGTTACAACGGCTATGGGGATGTAGAAAGCCGGAGCAGATGAGGTATTGAGCTGAAAGAACTGCACCACCACCCAGAGGAGGAGAAAGAAGACGATGAACCAGCTCCAGTGCAGGTAAACGGATATCCCCCTGAAGCTCGCTATCCTGAAGCCTTTCCTGGGGACCACTAGTTTCTCGATCTCAGAAATGCTCGATTATCTCGAGGGGGCTGATGTTCGCCTCCTCGAGCATGGAGGAGCACCCGCAGGAGAGGTCGCCGGAGAGAGCTGGTATCATCTCTGTGAGCAGGAGCAGCATTTTCTCGTTGTTCTCCTTGAACACCCGTCCCACTTCGTCAGCCGTTACGGATTTGATCCCTTCCTCGTCGGCGATCCACACGTCCCAATCGGTGACCAGGGATATGTTCAGGTAACACATGCCCAGTTCCCTGGCGAGGACCACCTCGGGGTATTGGGTCATGTTGATCACGTCCCACCCCTGGGAGTGGTACCATTTGCTCTCCGCGCGCGTGCTGAAGCGAGGTCCGTTGATGATAACCGCGGTGCCACGGCCGCGGTGGGGTATATGCAATGTCCTCGCCGTCTCGGAGCAGATGTCACGCATGGCTGGGCAGTAGGGTTCGGAGCAACTGATATGAACCGCGGCTGGACCGTCATAGAAAGTACAGTCCTGGCGGGAGGTGCGGTCCACGAACTGGTCGCACAGCACGAAAGTACCCGGCGGTAAATCTTTCTGCAGCGAGCCGCATGCCCCGGGCGAGACGACACGCTCCACTCCGAACTGACGCATGCCCCAGATGTTGGCACGGTAGTTGATGCGGTGAGGCGGATACTGGTGATGCCTTCCATGCCGCGGCAGAAAGACGACGGGAACGTCACCCAACTCGCCTACGGTGAAGCGGTCGCTGGGGACTCCGTACGGCGTGTGCACGGCATAACTGTTAGCTCTGGCCAGAAGGGAATAGAATCCGGAACCCCCGAAGATCCCGATCTTTACCTGGGGCAGTTGCATGGTACCCCCTCGTCATCGATAAACACAGCCCGTTCAGTTCCCCGGTTTCTCCTTTTGCGGGGATTCGTCCTTTGCGTCGGAGCTCTTTTCCTTGACCTTCTCAGGCTCCTTTTCGACCTTCTCCGGGCGCTTCTTGCCGCCCCCGTTGTCCGAGGCCGGCCGGGAATCGGTTTTGTAGAAACCGGAGCCCTTGAAGATTATCCCCACGGGGTGGAAAAGGCGTCTTACCTTTCCGCCGCATTTGGGACAACATTCAACCGTGTCGTTGACTCCATGTATCGTCTCGAACTCGTTCTCGCAGCTCATGCACTTGTAATCGTATGTCGGCATTACTGGCAACCTCTCATAACCTTCCCGTATGACCCGCATTCTCGATTATTGAGAATGTCCTGGATCATGGGGCCATAATCTCGCAGTCCAAAATATACCCTCTCTCCACTCTTAATTCAACATTAGCACCCCATGCAGGCTCATGCACTGACGCAGCACATCGTGAGTGGGCAGTATTGGTCCACGCTCCGCTCTGTAGACCGGCCGGTGGTGTTCTTGTGTGCCCGGGGCTGGGGGTAACGGTCCTCGCTCCCCACTCGCAGGCTGCATATCCGGA
>CAZGWK010000046.1:0-29854 GCA_964529285.1 uncultured Actinomycetota bacterium | reverse complement strand
TCTGCGGGCTCCACCTCTCGCCGTAGAGGTCGGAGCGGTCGAGCATGCGCGCCGCTTGATAGCCGACTATCCTTATGACCTCAAGGGTAGCGGTGTAATCGGAGAGAACTCCCGCCACCGCGTCGTTCTCCTTCAGGGGACGGCCATGCAACTTCGTCTCGTTCACGAAATCCAGGAGCCGCTCGTAGATGTTCATCATCACTCCCACCGTAAAGGAGATGATCACCCCATTTCCTATGGACATCAGGTCCAGGAAGAACTTGGCATCCTCGCCGGGTCCGTGCGCCCGGTACCAGAGGGGCACGCGCACGTTCTCCAGCCAGACGTCGCCGTTCTTGTCGCACGCCATGCCCGCCTTCTCGTAGGGGCCGCTCTGGGTCACGCCTGGCGTTTCGTTGGGGACGAAGATAAGGGCGACATCTTTGGGATCGGTGGAGCCGGGGTTGGTGGTGCAGACTACCGCGAGAAGGTCGGCCATCCCGCCGGTGTTGGATGGCCACAGCTTGTGGCCGTTGATCACCCACTCGTCGCCGTCCCGCACCGCGGTGGTCCGGATGGTGCTTCCTTTCAGCAGCTCCACGTTCTCTATGTCTGCCCCGCCCTGGGGTTCGGTCATGCACAGGGCGCCGCTTATCATCTCCGTCGTATTGCAGTACATAGGCGCGAACTCCTCCAGGAGCCGCCGGTTGACGTGGGGCTTGAGCGCGATGGACATCAGGGGCCACAGGGTCACGCCCAGTCCCACGGCAAGCCCCGAGTCGGCGCGGGCCATCTCCTCGCCCAGGATGAACATGCTGGTGAAGGCGTAGTCCGATTCCCCGAAACCCATCCCGCCCAGGTCCACCGGGAAGAGCAGCTTCTGTATGCCGTACTCGCCGAGAAGCTTCTTGCCGGGCGCGTGAATGAGCTTGTGGTGCTCCCAGTCCTCGTCGTACTGCCTGCGGTATGGCATGACCTCGTTGTCCGCCCAATTCCTTATGATTGGTGACAGGATCCGTGCCGCAGGGGGCAGGTATTCCAGGGGCCGGGTGATATCGTCGATGGTCCTCATACTGCAACCTCCTACAGCGTCTTGGTCTGATAGAACCAGCGCGCGAAGTCGTGCTTGGCCAGCTCGTATGCACCCAGGTAACATTGCACGGTCTTCACATCGCGCCAGTAGCGCTCCAGCTGCCACTCCTTGGCGTAGCCGGCCGAGGCCATGAGCTCCATGGTGCGGTGGATGGTGTAGTCCGCCGAGACGTAGATGTGATGGACGAGCATCAGCGCGGAGGTGAAGACGGCCAGCGGGCCGTCATCGCCGTAGGCCTGGGGATCTGACAGGATATCCGCCAGGTTGTAGGCGAGCAGGCGGTCCACGGCGATCTCCTTGGCGATCTCGCCCATCAGCGCCGCGGTGAGGGGGTTCTCCTTGAAGATCTGCCCCCGCCCCTTGATGACCCGGTTGTCGCCCCATTCCTTGATGATCTCGTAGTCCGCCAGCAGCGCGCCGACCCCGGCTGCGGCCAAGCCCAGGTAAAACCAGGAAAGGAGGTTGAGAAATCCTTCCTCCCCCCGCCAGGCGCAGTTTACCAGCGGCACCCTGACGCCTTTGAAATCGAGGTCGGCGTTGCGGCTGGCGGCCAGACCGGTCTTTAAGAACTCCTCCCCGCGGCTGATCCCAGGGGTGTCTCCGGGCACCAGGATGAAGGCGGGCTCCTCCCCCTCCACCGCGCAGAGCACGCCGAAAAGGTCCGCGTCCACGCCGGAACATGTGGGCCTCACCGCCCTGCCCTCGAGGGTCCAGCCGTCGGGGCTGCTTTTCGCCCTCACCTGGATGCCCTTGCCCCTCCACTCCGCGGCACCATCGTCCTGGGTCATGGCGGGCAGTACGAAGGAGACGATGATGGGGCGGTCGCCCTCGCAGAAGAGGGGCGCCACGGCCGAACACAACTCCTCTTTGTTGCCGTCTTTCATGGCGATAGCCGCCTGCAGGGCGAGGCTGTGGGCGGCAAGGAAGGCCAGGCCCACATCGGCCCGGCCGATCTGCTCCAGGGCGGCGGCGACGGTGTAGGCGGCCTCGGGCTCGTTGTGCTCCTCGCCTCCCAGCTTCTCCGGCCAGAACATCTTCTGCAGGCCGACCTCGGCCATCAGCCTGGCCAGGGACGGTGAGAGGAGACCTTCGTAATCCTCCTTGAGCTCCAGCCGCTTGTCCATGATCTCCTTCTGCACCATGGCCTGCAGGCTCGCCGCCAGGTCCTTGTCGGCCGCATGCAGCCGGCCGCGGGGATAGGCAAAAAGGTCCTGATCGCTCATTCCAGCCCTCCGTTCTCACGTTCTCTTCTCATGGACATGAATGGAAACCGTTGATCCGTGCGTGCTCGAACCTGGAGGGCTTTATCCGCGTTCCAAGCCTCAGATTATCTTGTCCTCTTTCAGCAGCGCGGCGAGTTTCGCGCCGGCATCCTCGGGGCTTTCTCCCTCCACCAGGCGGCAACGCCGCTCGCGGTTGGGAGCAGTGAGCTCCGTTATCTCGTTGATTACCAGGCTTCCCGGCTCTATTCCCAGGTCGGCCGGCTTAAGTGTCTCCATGGGCAGGGTCTTGGCCTTCTTGATGGCCATCAGGCTGGGGTAACGCAGGTCGCCTACCTCGTGGCTGACGGTGACCAGCAGGGGCAGGGAAGCCTCCACCACCTCGTAGCCGTCGGGGAGCATCGTCTCCACCCGCGCCGTGCCGCCGTTCACTTCGACCTTCCCGGCCACCGAGACGGCGGGGATACCCAGGAGCTGCGCCAGCCCCAAGCCCACCTGCCCGGCGTTGGTGTCGGCCGCCTGGCGGCCGGTGAGGATGAGGTCGAAGGGGCCCGCCTTGCGGACGGCCGCCGCCAGCAGCGATGCCGTGGCGAAGGCGTCCAGGCCTTCATGGTCGCAGGAGGGGTCGTCCACCGTTACCAGCCTGTCGGCGCCGGAAGCCAGGGCCTTGAGCATGACCGCCTTGGAGAGGTTGTTTCCCACCGAGAGCATGGTGATGGAGCCGCCCGCCGCCTCCTTGACGCGGATGGCCGCCTCCAGCGCGTTCTCGTCGAATGGCGACAGCACCGGGGGTATGCCCTTGGGGGTGACCTTCCTGGCCGCGGAGTCCACCTCGAAGGCGGAGGCGGGTCCTTCAGGGTCGGGGACCTGCTTGACACACACCAGGATGTTCAGTTCCGCCATGTCCATCAACCCCCCAATATCTCTCTGATACGGGAGCTGAGTCCGGGCAGCACCTGCTGCCATTCACCAACCACGCCGTAGTCGGATACCTTGAAGATGTAGGCATCGGGGTCCTTGTTGATGGCCACGATGACCCGCGAGTCGGATATGCCCGAGAGGTGCTGGCTGGAGCCGGAGATGGCCACCGCCACGTATACCTCGGGCGAGACGATCTTGCCGGTGATCCCCACCTGCTGGGTGGAGGGCCACCAGCCCGCGTCCACCGGGGGACGGGAAGCACCGACCGCCCCGCCCAGCAGGCGGGCCAGCTCGCGCAGCTGCTCGAAGCCCTCGGCCCCGCCCAGGCCGCGGCCGCCGGAGACGATGGCCCTGGCTTCCTCCAGGCGGACGTCCTCGCCCTCCTCCAGCACCTTGCCTCCGAAGGAAAGGCGAGGCGAGGGGGCTTCCACGTCGACCTTGACCGTCTCCCCCGTGCGGGAGGCGTCGGGCTCGGCCGCATCGCCGGCGCCCGGCCGCACCGCAGCCAGCGCGGGCTTGCCCCTGGAGACGAATACGGCCATGGCGTTGCCGCCGCAGATAGGCTTGGTGCTGGCGAGGGCACCGCCCTTCATCTCCAGGGAGACGGCGTCGGTGGTC
Organism: uncultured Actinomycetota bacterium; assembly: GCA_964529285.1. Classification (GTDB taxonomy): domain Bacteria; phylum Actinomycetota; class Geothermincolia; order Geothermincolales; family RBG-13-55-18; genus SURF-21. Next base: position 26,023 of record CAZGWK010000046.1, on the reverse strand, counting down.
AGGCCGGCCTTCAACGCGAATGCCAGGCGGGGGCCCAGGTCCTGCCCTACGGTGGTGTTACCGACGAGCACCGCCGAGGGCCCGGCTTCCTCGATGACTTTCTCCAGAGCGGTCACGTGCAGGTCGGGGTCGTACGCGGCGTAGGCGCTTCCTTCCACCGTGAAGACGGCGGCCGCGCCCGACGCTATCAACGTTGCGGCTGCGCTTGCGGTGTCGCTTCCCACAACCGCCACCTGCAGTTGCTTGCCCGATGACGCGGCCAGCCTGGCGCCCAGGCCCAGCAGTTCCAGGGTCACTTTATCGGGGGCTCCCGCGGGCGAAAGCTCCGCGATTACCAGGATCCCTTCCTTCTCAGCCATATACGATCTCCTTTATCTCCGGTGCGGTAATCCAGTCCGTTACCATGGTCCTGGCCCGGTGGTCGTTTCCCGATTCCTCTTGCCCCACATCGTGTCCCACGAGGTATCGTATTCGCTTATCTGCTCTTCATGCGATTTGCGCAACTTCGCCCGATCTGATGGCGTTGAACGGGCTCAATGTTCGTCACCCCGTTAACTGCCTCGCCGGAGTAGCCCGTTTGCCAGCACGTCGAATGAGTTCTCGAAGAACTCCTGGTGATCATCGACGCCAAACTCGGCGGCGCGCCCGGACAAGTACAGCTCGAGGAGGCCGATGGTCAACCTCCAGGTGATCAGTACGATCGTCCGTGGGGGCAGATCGTCCCTCGCCAGCCCCTTTTCTATGCTTTCCTCCACAAGTTGATCAACTTGCTCCATGAGTTCACGGGTGTGTTTGTCGAACTCCTCGAGGATATGGTCGGATACTCTCTGCCGCGATTCCCGCGCCAGTATGTGCTGGGAGATGGAAACATACTCCGGGTTCTCTATGCAGTGTTCTATGAACGCGAGCCACACAGACCGCCACTTCTCGACAATCCCTGCGTCCGAGGCGACGGTCTCCTTCAGCCGTTCCATCACCTTATAGGAATCCTCTAGAGCTATCGACGTATACAGGTCTTCCTTGGAATCGAAATACAGGTAGATAGTGGGCTTGCTGAGCTCGACCCTCTCGGCGATCTCGTCCATGGTCGCGGGCTGGAACCCCTTTTCGGAGAACACGCTTCTTGCCGCCTCGAGGATATCCCGGCGCCTCTGAAGCTTCTCCCTTTCCTTGCGTTCGGCGATCCCCATTCTCCACCTTCTTAAGGCAGCCCCTACAGTAAAGTTAATTAAATATTAGTAATAATATTACCTTTAGTAATGTAATGTCAAATGATAATCGTTTTTTGTCCAACTCCACTACACGAAATCGGGTCCTCCTCATATGTAAACTCTGTGTTCAGGTACGCCATCTCCGGCATACGTCTTCAGGTCACGTCAACGCGGGTTTCCAGGTCTTCTATTGCTTTTTTGATATAGTCCGGATCATCGATCTGCACCGTGATTGCCTCATGAGGGCAGGCTTCTGCGCATCTTCCGCAGGCAAGGCAACGTTCCGTGATCACCGCACGATCATCCTCTATGACTATGCCGCCATAGATACAGGCATCCACGCAGTCCCCGCACCCCACGCACTCATCGCCTACCTGCACACTGATGCCAGGCATCTTACGAAAGAGGTCTACCAGGTCAGGTGCCATATAAGGCGCTATGAGCGATACGCAGCAGCAGGGACAGCATGAACACACGGTAAAGAGTTTTGTGTGTGGGCCTATAGCAAGCCACGGGCAGTCAACATATGCCTTGCCCGCGAGGTTGATCATACCCAGTTCCTGGCTTTTTCTTACATGCGCGCGGGCCTCTTCCTTGGTAACCGACCGGCAGAGGTCAGGATGGATACCCCTGGCTGCCTCGCCCATGAACAGGCAGCCGAAATCTATGGGATAGTCCTTGCATTTATTGGCATCGCGGCAGAGGCAGAAATTCATGATAGCCCGGTAACTTGATTTTTCAATGAAGTGATCGATCACCTCGGCAGGTAAAGCCAGGTCTTGTTTTTTTACACTCTCTTTTATCTGTATAACCCCGGCCTTGGGAAAGCAAAAGCCCCCATCGCCCGGCTTGATCAACTTGTCCTTGTGCTTGCGGATTAGATTTTCGAATTTTTTCATGAGTGGTGAACGCACAAGCCCTGTGCTGATGGTCAACTTGTATGAAAGCTTGGCTAATTTTACATAGATGATCCGTTTATCCAGAAACATAAAACAACCTCCTTGCTTTATTTAATAAAGACACCCTGGAATTTGATGAAACCCTTACACTGAGAAATGTACCCCACAGCTGTTCAAGACCCATCTTCTATTACCATGTTTGCTGCTTTCTCCCCAGTCGCAAAAGCCCCCTCGGTGCTGGCAATAAGAAACAGGTATTCGCCGGCAAGGTAGAGACCTTTGACATCCCTCATGTGGCTCTTGAGCAACTCATGTATGGCCGGGAATTGTCCCGGAGATTCCAGATTGATTGCCCTGTCCCACCGGATGGCCTCAACCACATCAGGCCTGTCGGGCAGCTTGGGGAAATACTTCTGCACCTCTTTGATCACCGCCTTTTCTCGACCTTCCGGGGTAAATCCTCCCCAGTAGTCATCATGCCATCCCGCTGTAAATGCCACTAAAACACTTGACCCCGGAGGCTGAACGCCTTCTGTAAACCCGGATGCTTCATAAACAGCTGAGAACTTCGGATCATCGCTTCTCCTGAAAGTCAGCCCGATAATGTTGTCTGGAGTGACCCGTTCCCTGGTGCAAAGAGTATAGGAGTAGGTCGAACTGTATTTACAGGCTTCCAAAGGTTTCCTCATCGTGTCAGGCAGCCCTGGCATTATCTGCTGCGCTATTACTGCGTCGGTTGCGCAGATCACCTGATCGGCATCAATGAAGCCTTCTTGCGTTTCCACGCCCTTTACTTTTTTACCCTCTATCACGATTCTCTTTACGGGAGTAGAGAGCCGGACCGAGTCTTTGACCATTTCATACAACCCTTCGGTCAAAGAGCCCATTCCCCGCTTCATTATTGATACGCCTTCCATACAGGCCAAAAGCGCTATGATATGCGAGATGGTGACGTCTTCCGAACGGCTCAGCACCATGCAATTAAGAAAGATATCGGTAAAACTGGCCACCGCCTCAGGCCCCCCATGCTGCATCGCAAAATCATAGGCGCTCGTGTTCCCAAGGTCGAGCAGCGAATCAAAGTTCAGGTTTTCCGCATCGCAGCCGCGTACCCGTTTCATAAGCGCAAAAAGGAGTTTCGCAATCTGCGGATATGCAGTAAAAGGAAAACCGCGAAACCGGAGGGTCTCCGGAAGGCTCTTAAGATAATCCTTAATCCCGCCATTGACAAGCAAATAGTGGGCCTTGCCATTCCGGTAAAATCCCACCTTGGAGTCTTTTGAATGTATCATCTCATCCGCAATACCCATCTCCTGGCAGATCTTGCAGGTGGTCTTGCACTGCGGCTCAGTCACTCCGGCACCACAAGCGATGTTGTACCCGCCTTTTACGTAGTTCCGGCAACGGCCGCCAATAAATTCGTTCGCTTCCAGCACAATGACATCAACACCATGTTTTCTAAGGGTATGGGCTGCCATAAGACCTGCACATCCGGCACCAACAACAATTACCTTTTTTTCGCTCATTCCACGCCCCCTCAAATCATTAGTGGCTGCGGGCTATTGCCTGACTTTTTTAACCTCACTTCCAGATGGCTGCATTTTTCACCCCAGACTCATCCTTGCGACAAGATGAAAAAGGCCCCCTCAGAATCGCCTGACTATTGAACTGGGTAAAAATCCCTCGCCTTGATTTTGGAAAATCCCTCCCTTGTATCTTTGTCCGGTTTCGGCTGCGTCTCATGTCGCATGATGCAAACCGGCGGTATCTTCCAGGATCAGAGCGTGGGTTTCCATGGCGCTTTGAGCCGCCAATTCTGTCCCTATACCGAAACTGCCTGTATCGGCGCCGACAATATATAGACCTTTTAGCGGGGTTCTGGGTGAAAAGCGTTTATCAGCATCCTGATCATATCGTTGTGCCATACCGATTGCATCCCCTTGTCCGCGGCCACTGATCGCGGCTATAACATCTACGCCACTTCGTTCCTTCCATACGATATGTTCTTTTAATCCGGGATGCAGTTTTTCCAACCTGTTTTCAACGCGATCCATCACTTCATTACTCAGATCTTTATCAAACCTGGCCGGTGTAACCGTTCCTCCGTATAGAAGATGTAATCCTTCAGGCGCAAGGCCTGGCTCGGTAGCAGTCGGTGAGACGATGAACAATGCCATATCATCTGGCATGCGGCCTTGTTCCATACCTTTTATCAGATCTGGCACGTTGAATCGTCTGGGGGTATAAAGACTCATGGGTATCTCGGCTACAGGTGCGTCGAGAATATATTTCACCATGACTCCTCCAACGGAATCTATCGCATTCCTCGCTTTCTCGACATAGGAGTCAGGAAAGTGTTGATCACCGGTCATATCCAGGGTTTTCACCACGCTCGCATTGCTGATAATGATATCGGCAGGGTAGAAACCTTTATCGCTTTCCACACCTTTAACAGTCCCATCCTCGGCAATGATCCTGTTCACTGTTTCATTGAGATGCAGCTCTCCACCTGCATCCTCGCAGGCCTTTATATAAGCCTTGGGAATTGCGCCGTAACCGCCTTTAGGATATGCGGTTGCTCCACTGGTAATCCAATTGTTGAAGGCGAGCAGCCAATCACCGGCAGAAGCTTCGTCTGTCGAAATACCGAACATGAGATTGCAGCAGATATCCAAAAACGTTTGCATGTCAGGATCGCTCATATATTTTTCGATTATGGATTTTGCCGGAATATGATAATACGGTTCTGCATCTTTTTTGGTTTTAATGCTGTAAACCAGCTTAACGAGACGCAGCATGCCCAGAAGAGATTTAACAGAAGGTTTGACTATGCGATATATGTTGTATAAAGAAACGGGATGGGTCATCTTCTGATAGATCAAGCCGTCTCTTCCGCCATAGTTCAATCTCAGCAAGGGGCTCTTGTTTATGAATGAAACATCGGCACCAACCTTTCTGGCAAGTTGAGCCAGCGGCCCTTTTTCGCCTCTTGCTGAAATATGGACTCCTACGTCGAACAGGCATCCTTCATGCTCGATACTTCCGGCTTTTCCTCCCACAAAGGCATTGCGCTCAAAGACGATGGGTTTCGCGCCGTCTTTCGCCAACAATGCGGCGACTCCGGCACCCCCGATACCACTGCCGATCACAACGACCTCTTTATTCTTCATCTCTCGTTTCCTTCTCCGATCTTCACATGAAGGCGATCACGACAAGACCACGTCTCCTCCAGGAATATGGAGGCGGCCATCTTGACCTCCGACCACTGCGCCGAGCCCATCGCCCTGGACAAGCTGGGTAAGAGCCTCGATCTGAATACCGAGCGGAATCCCAAGACGGTGTTTACCCCCTTGATCAAGCCCGCCTCCTGCGCGGTAGCCGCCCCAGCCGGCGCAGTACCGGCCGGGGGAGCCTTGAAGCCGCTGAAGTCAGCACGCGGTAAACGGCAAGCTTGATTTGCCTCCAGGCCGGAACGAATATGGGGCGCGGTTTCACCTGCAGGATGAGCATACCCTCGTCCACACGGGCCTTGCAGGAGTGGGCCCTCCGGAAGCAGTAGTCCCCCACCGCCTCGGCCTCGAGGTCCAGGTATCTGGCATTTACGCCGGCGAAGTTACCGATCCTGCGAGCGGTTATGGCCAACCTATTCTCGGACGATCCCTGGGCCTCCAGTCCCACGTAATCCAGGTCGTCAGGCACCCTGAGAGCTCCTTTATCCTGGTTGGAGAGGGCCTCCGCTCCCAGGCTGGTCAGGTATCCCACCGCCTCACGCTGCCACTGCTCGCGCAGACGCAGATAGTCCGAGGCCGCCTCATCCAACAACCGCTCGACCAGCTCCACAACCTCCCGGTCATCACGAGCCGGGATAGCCCTGCGCACCCTTATCTTTGAGACCCGTTCCCTCGAACGCAGGTTGAGGAAGAACTCGCCTAGGCTGAAGTCGTCGCAACGCCTCTGGTGAGCTTCCTCCTCCCTCTGGTTGACGATGAGGTGTTCTTTGAGGATCTCGGAGCTTCCCTCGAAAACGGGGCGGGGGAATCTCATACAGCAATACCTCTCAATTCGAAACCGCGTTGGTCAGCAACGAAGCACGGTGCTTTGGATTGCTTCGTCGCTTCGCCCCTTCTTATCCTACCGGTCCCAGTTTGCTTGCGACTATCTCAGCGCATCGCAGCGCTGACTCTGCCGCCATATCCACTCCTACCCCTCTGTTCTTCTCTGCATTACCGACATCAGCACCCACATACAAGAGTCCATTGATGGGTGAGATCATAGAGGGTCTGTTTGCGCCAACTTGCCAGTTTGTCTGGGCCGTCTGTACCAGCACCCCTTCTTTATCAAGATTTTCCTGTATATGTTCCTTGCCGACTGCTTCCTTCCACATTATGCTCTCGTTCAGACCTGGGTATATCTCTTCCGCGGCCTCAAGTATCTTGTCAGCCCATTTACTCCAATCAATGTGTTCTCCAGTAGGAAGTGGGGCAGCGAGAATCATCATCTGCTTGCCCGGGGGAGCGACCTCTGGAGTACAGTTTGAGGGGCTCACTGACCATATGCTGACTTTATCGGGTATCTCCCCTCTTTCAACCCGCCTCCAATATTCCACAGGATCCTCTATGGGCCCGGAGAACACCCCCGGTACATCGCTTATCTTCTCTTTGAGAGCTGCATGTATCAGCAGGCACGACCAGGAGGGTTTCAGGTTTCTTATGTAATTTACATAACTCTTATCAAAGTGCTCCTCGCCGACCAGGTCCAGGACGGTTGTTCTTATCCCGGCATTGCTTATTACCAGGGGTGCTTCCAGGAGCTCCCCGTCCTCCAACTCCACTCCCTGCACCTTTCCTCCTGATGCGACGATCCTTTTAACCTTCCCTTGTTTGAACTCACCTCCATACTTCTTGAATCCTTTCAAGAATGCTCCCGTAAGGCCGGCGCACCCCTCGATAGGATATGAGATCTCCCGAGCTTTCCACATGAGCCACAATATCCTGAGTGTTTCTCCTACAGAGGCCTCCCAGTAAGGGACGACGTAGAATCCGGGAAAACAGTAACCGACAAGGGCATGTAACATGGCATTATCGGTACGCTTGAGCAGCCAGCTTCTCAAATCCATGCGGTCTAATTCATCCCACCCTCTTTTAGTGAGAAGCTTCGGTAGAGTATCCACAAACACCAGCTTCACTAAAGGAAGAATATCCTTCAGCGGCAGTTTAAACCCTTGAAGCCTCGGTGGGCGTTTCAGCCCTTCACCTACAGTGAGCTTATACCACTGCCCGCTGATCCACAGAGGTATCCCATCTACTTTCCTGCCCCAGGCGATCTCTTCCCCCACCATCCTGGATATAAGCGCGCAGTTTCCTCTGCTGCCCCGGGTAAAAGCATGGCCATAGTCTGGGATTCTGAACCCTTCTTTCTCGTGCGAGGCACACCTTCCTCCCACCTTGTCATGCTGCTCAAGCAGCAGCACCTTTCTCCCCTGCTTGGCCAGGAGTGCGGCAACACCAGCACCACCGATTCCACCTCCGACCACGATGACATCATGCATCCTGTTTTACCCCCTTTTCTCTTGTCCTTTTTTTATCTTGATAAGACTTCAAGGCATATTTAAGGAGATCTTTAGAAAACTTGCCGTACACAATCTGGGGGAATGGTGGGTTTGCCACATTATCGGGGTCAAAAGTGGCCTTTACCTTTCTTACTATTTTGTGAAACCCTCCCATAAACGGCCCCATCATATCCGCCGCTACGTTGAGGAGAAAAGCGGTATGGGTCCTGTGCCATACATCGTGAAAGAGCCCCATGACCGGCAGCCTCAGTCCAGTCCTTACGTTCTTGTAATCAACGTCAGGCTCGAAGATAAACGGCATTTCAACCCAACCCATATGGCTAAAATCGGAGGAGCATATGTAATGGGTGGCACCATCCTCATCCACGAACTCAGGTTTATCCTTCATAAATCTTTTGAGTAGGGGAAGGGTTGTCTTGTGGCACAGAGCCGAATGATCCAGGGAATCAATAACCGCCTTGATATCAAAAAAGGCCCCGGAAACGCGAAAGCCCCTAAAGATGACGTTGGGCCTGATCGTAAGGTCAGGAACAACTATCTGGGCTACACCTTCCTGGAACTCATCGGGAAGGTACCTGCCGCCGTTCTCGTCCACGATTGCCCTCAGCACATCGTCCTCGTACTCCAGCTGCTCTTTCGAGGTATAGGCCGTGAGCATCACCACCAGCATGTTTTCCATGTTTTCCTGGTAGGCCTCGCTCTCCCACATGCTGAAGTAATCCTCCTGGGAAAGTGAAGTATGGGCAGCATACCAAGCCCTCTGCAAGTGGAGGTTTACCGTGCCTATCTCAGAGCGGCCTATCTCGTACATGGCGTCTATCATGGAATCCATAGTGGGGAATCCGATGGCATAGACCTTGAACTTATCTTCAGGAAGGTAAATCCTCTTGTCCGGAGGGTCTCCCCCTGAGGGCAGTTTTTCAGGACCGGGCCAGGGAAAGAGCTTTATCCCCGCCTTGGTGCACATGCCAAGGCCTCCGCAAAGTCCCCACAACCCCTTTATCATGCCCCTCAGGTCCACCCCCGGGCCTTCACCCCAGAAATACTCGCCACCCGGATATGAGGTGGATCCTATGTTCATGATCTCGCCGTCCGGCAATACCCACTCCATGGCGAGCATGGAGCGGGATCCCACACCGAGCCGGTGCGCGGCCATGTGATTACCCTGAAAGGTCAGGTTGGCCACGACCGAGATCTGGGAACCTCCTGAAGGGACATAGCAGTTCAGGCCGCGCTTCATCGCCTCCACCTGCAAGCGGCCGAAGGTGGCATAAGGTTCCACTACCGCATACATGTTCTCCTCATCTATCCATATCCCATCCATTCTCTTGGGGTCTATGGTCAGGTAGTCGTAGATCGGTATCTGCGGCTCACAAGATAAGAACATGTGGGTGCCGGTGGGAATGACCTTGAAATCAAAGCGGTGGGCCAGGCGGTAGATCTCCTGGACGTCCTCCCTCTTGCCCGGGAGGGCCACACCCGCCGGGGGCCTGATCCCTATGGACGTGAAGTTCTTTGAATATGCACGCGTCACGGCCGGGTCGGTGCTTACGTATTCTTCCCCCAATAGCTCGGTAAGGGCCTGCAGCGCATTTTCTGATAAACCCATGGTCACCTCCTGGCTCACTTCTTGGATTTCTTCTTGTCGTCTCCGACCGCCAGCCGCACCAGCTCCGTGATGTCGTAGACCTTAATGGGCGCGCCGGATTCCTCTACCGAGTCCTTGAACGCCCTTACGCACCACGGGCAGGCAGTGACCAGGGCTTCGGCTCCGGTGGAAAGGGCTTCCTCTATTCTTTCCGCGGCCGTCCAGGAGGCAAAATCAGGGTAGGCCTCCCATACCCCGCCACCGGACCCGCAGCACCAGGCGTATTCCCGGATGCGTTCCATCTCCGCCAGCTCAACGCCGGGGACCTGGCGGATCACGTTGCGAGGGGTGTCGTAACAGCCAAAGGTCCCTCGCCGGAACTCCTTGGCAGGGGTATGCCTCCCAAAAGCCCCCCTGCTTCCTTCCCAGGGGATATACGGCTCACTGAGCCTTCCCAGATGGCAAGGGTCGTGGTAGGTCACCTTCATGCCCAGGTCCCGGGTAAGCTCGAGCCGCCCCTCCTTTAAAAGGCGCTCCAGGTATTCGGTTATATGCAGGACTTCCACGGGCAGTTCCTTGCCCAATGAAGGGTAGGTGTATTTGAACGCCGCGTAGCAGTCCGAGCATGCGGTCACCAGGGTCGTGGCGCCGGAGGCCTTTACCCTGCCCTGAACGTCCTCCGCGAAGTTCCCCGCCTCCCCCTGGTAACCCAGTTCATAGGCGCGCCCCCCGCAGCAGGCTTCCTCGTTGCCGGCGATCCCGAAATCGACTCCGGATGCCTGGAGGATCTCCACCACGCCCCGCAGTACGTCCCAGAGGTCCGAGTCGTAGGAGTAGCGGCAGCCCACGTGGAAGATCACCTCGGCCTTTTCGCTGTTTATGTCCTTCAGCTCCAGCCCTTCGGCCCAGGCGCCCCTCTTCGACTTGGGCTCCCCGAATACGTTATCCTCCCTCTTGAGGGAGTCCATCATGAACATGTGCTCGGGGATGATCTGGCCTTCTTCCACGCACTTCGCCCGCAGCGCCTTGAACATGAGCAGGGGCTCCAGCTCCCTGCTTCGCTTGCACATGATATCGCATGCTCCGCAGAGGTTGCACTTGTAGACGATGTCCAGGAGGCTTTCGGTGATCTCCAGCTCGCCGCGCATCAATCCCAGCGTTACGTCCATCTTTCCCTGGCAGGAGTAGGCGTCGAAAAGATACCGGGCGACTGCGGGGCAGACTTTTGCGAATCTCTCGCTCGTAAGCTCCCAGGGGTCTACCCATTTGCAGAGGGAGCACCGTGCGCAATTGATGGTATCCCACTCAAACTGATCTATAGACATAATCCCTCCTCCGGATGCATGATGTTGTTTTTATCGAGGATCTTCTTCATCGTCTTTTGGGCAGCGGTGCTCGAGGGGCATAGCTCGAAGACTTCTTCCGCCCATATGCCCTGCGGCCTCGAGAAGAACCCGCCCTGCTTGAAGACCTCGGTAACCGCTTTTCTGGAAAGGGACTTCAGCTCTCCGTCCTGATGGGAACCGGGGCTGACCGGGATGCTGTACTCCACGTGGAAAACCCTCCCGTACTCCAGGGGCTGTATGTACTTGCCGACGTCTTCGGTCGCATAGCCGTACTCCTGCAGCACCCCGTTAAATGCCGATTCGCATCGAGAGACCTTGTCGCGGGTCGTCACGAAGAAGATGTCCAGGGAATCACCCAGCAGTCCATGCTTCCAGTAAGGATCCCTGGTCCAGGGGCCCTGGAACAGCTCGATGAGCTGCGAGCCCCGGCCCGCCAGGTCTTCTTTCAACGTTACCCCCGATTCCTTCACGATTTCCGCAAGCGCCTTCCGTTGGTACTCCATCTTTCTTTCGGGCAAGCGGGGCCCGGCCGCCAGGCACAGTATTATGGTCCAGGGCGGCAGGTCCCTTTTGAGTTTTGCGAAATCGTCCTGCCGGTCCTCACAAAGGATACTCGCCAGATGGTGGTTGTTCAGCGCGAAGCACTCCTTGCCGAACATGCGACGCTGGATACGGCATATGGGGTTTACGACCTCTTCCGGGTTCTTACAGGGTATGGAGTACAACTCCTGCGTTGTTGGGAGGGTCTCCGCCTTTACGTTGATCCACGTGACGATCCCCAGGGTTCCTCGAGCCCCTTGAAACAACCTTGAAAAGTGCATTGCTGATGGACCTTCTTGGCCCACCAGGTCGGCCTTGGTCTTTTTCATGCTGGCAGGACCTGAAGCAGAGCCCGTGCGAAACACATCTCCGCTCGGGAGAACCATCTCCATGGTAAGTACCGGCTCTCCGTACTCGAACATGGGGATGAGCATCGGCTCCTTCTCCAGGTAACTGATGAGAGCCGATTTTCCTTTGTGGGGCAGCAACGGGTTCGAGGCCTTGAGCCCGTTTTTTCTCAATTCGTCCTGCAGCTGTCCCCATCCTACCCCCGGCTCGAATCTCACCGCCCTGTTCCTCGTATCGATATTATGAATGGCTCTCATCTCTGAAAGATCGATCAATATGAGCCCCTGCTTAGAAGTGGGATATTTATAAGGGTCAACTGATGAACTCCTGGCCATAACGGGAATCCGGTGCCTGTTGGCGTAGCGCATCGTCTGCTGAATCTCCTTTACGGAAGTCGGTTTGACTACGCTAAACCCTGGTTGAATAGACCGACGTAATGAAATAGCTTGCATACCCATCGTTCCCCCTTCCTGGCAGAATATGCCTTCTAGTATCTGCTGTTATACAAATCTCCCGACCTCTCCTGATCTTGATATAAAGGCCTGGTCTTTGACTTTTAAGATCCCTTCCTCGTGTTTCTTACGCCGCATTGGCCGATCTCATCATGCGCATAGAGATGCCCCTTTCTCATGCCGTTGAAATAGCTGCCTCCCTTATTGGCGGTTTCCACAGGGCCACGATCCCCCCTTCAGAACAATGCCTCCCCGCTCGACCCACTTAAGCTTGCCGGATTCAAGTTCAGGTCATCCGCGTACTATGGATGTGTTGCTTTCTTCGCTGTGAAGAGGGAACGCTACTGTGCTCCGTTCGATCGATTATGTTAGTAAACAGTTCCTGCATATGCTTTACGGCGATGAGTGTCACGTTGCTCTTTAACTGTGCCAGCCGGTTTCCCTCCTGTATCGCTACGGTCACTGCTCTGATGCATATTTCAGCATTTCAGCTGTAAAAACTGTACTTCCTTTGGGGGTTCTGTATGAAAATTCCGGATTTGATGCCACCCTGCCCCCTTCTACAGTCAGCCTATACAGGAAGGATACTGCGAGTTATAATATTACCGTTAGTTATGCCATGTCAAGCTAGTTTATGACCCGGTATCGGCGAGGGGGGGAAAGATCTACGAGCAGATAGCCGCATGCGGGACCTGATGTTCCGCCGCCGAGACTGGCAGGATAAACGAATTCCGCGGGCTGCTGAGCCAGAAGGAGGGACGTTAACCATGATGGGAGGAAACTGGGGCAAGATACTGGAGGTGGACCTGGGGGCCGGCACGATCGAGGATCTGGAGCTGGACGAGAAGATCTACCGGGATTACCTGGGTGGAAGCGGCCTGGCCGCGAGGATCTTCTTCGAACGGAGAGGTTGGGAGGAGGACCCCCTGTCTCCCGCAAACCCACTTATGATCATGCTCGGCCCCCTGTCGGGGATGAACCTGCCCGGGGCCTCCAGGCTGGAGATATGCGCACGATCGCCCCTGACCGGCATCTGGGGCGAGTCGTGCATGGGCGGCCACTTCGCCCCCCAGCTCAAGGGCACCGGCTACGACGGCATCATCGTGAGCGGGGCCTCGGATAGACCGGTATACCTTGTGATCACGGACGAGGGGGCGGAGATACGCGATGCCGACCACCTCTGGGGTAAAGATACCTACGATACGGAGGACGCCCTCAAGGAGGAGCTCGGGGACAAGCGGGCTCAAGTGATATGCATAGGGCAAGCCGGAGAGAACCTGGTCAAATACGCTAGCGTGATGAACGACAAGGGTTCCACCTCCGGCAGGGGCGGCATGGGGGCCGTGATGGGCTCCAAGAGGCTCAAGGCGGTTGTGGCCAGGGGTAAGAAAAGACCTCCTATCGCCGACGAGGAGGGCCTCAAGGAGACCCGCAAGAAGATGAACGAGACCATCAAGTTCAACCTGGTCGCGGAGGGACTCTCGTCCTTCGGTTCCAACGTGCACATGGAATACGGCATGGCCATAGGCGACGTTCCAACCAAGAACTGGCGCGAGGCCTACTGGGAGGCCGGTCCGGACAAGCTGGGCGGCACCGCCGTCGCGGAGTCCATCCTGACCAAGACCCACTCCTGCTACGGCTGTCCGGTCGGCTGCAAGAGGATAGTCGAGGTCAAGACGGGCCCCTTCGCCCTGGCGGAGGGCCCGGGAAGCGAGTATGAGGCCGCCGCGGCCCTCGGTACCCTGCAGAGGATGGACGACCGTGATGCCAACCACAAGGCGAACGAGCTCTGCAACCGTTACGGAATGGATGTCATATCCGCCGGCAGCACCATCGCCTACGCCACCGAGGCCTTCGAGGAGGGCCTCATCAGCAAGGCCGATACCGGCGGCATCGAGCTGGGATGGAACCGGCCGGGTATCCTCATCGAGCTGATAGAGAAGACCGCCCGTCGCGATGGTTTCGGGGACGACCTGGCGGAGGGCACCCGGGCCATGTCCGCGAAATATGGCGGCGAGGAGTTCGCCGTCCACGTCAAGGGCATGGAGTGCCCCATGCATGACCCTCGTTCCCTCTGGGGCATGGCCCTGACTTACGCCACCTCGATAAGGGGGGCCTGCCACTGTGCCGACGCCAACCTCTACACGGATATGGGGGTTACCAGCCATAAGGACCTGGGATTGAAGAGGTCCTGGCCCTACCGGGCAAAGGGCAAAGCGGAGCAGACTATAGGATCACAGGTGAAAGGGGTAATCGCCAACTCGGCCGTTATGTGCATCTATATCTGGGTGATCACGGGCGGTATACCCGAGATGGTCGAGATGCTCAACCCGGTTACGGGCTTCTCCTACAGCGCGGGCGAGCTCGTCGATACGGGCCACCGCATCTGGTATATAAAACGGGCCATCGGTAACCTCTGCGGCGCGACCCGGGACCATGACCGGCTCCCGCGCAGGATACTCGAGCCCCACATCGAGGGCACTACCTCCAGTCTGACCAGCATGATCTACCCCACCTATATGTCGATGGGCCCGATGGGCAAGATGCGCAACGAAAAGATCATGGACATGAACCGCAAATTCGCCAACAACGTCCTCTTCCCCAACATGAACAAGGTCATGAGGGCCATGAGGTTCATGCCCGGCCTTTGGGGCAAGCAGAGGGCGCTCGCATCGGGAAAGCCGGAGGAGATAGAGCGCCGCACGGTGCCCTTCGAGGAGATGATCGAAGAGTACTACCGCCTGCGTGACATAGATGATAAGGGCCGCCCCAGTCGCCAGCGCCTTGAATCATTGGGGATGAAGGACGTGGCCGACGCACTGTTCTAGGCGATGTCAGGCATCGCCGGCATGGCTAACCTCGGAGCAGTCTTTGGTTTGCGGCGGAACGGACCAGGGGTCCGGCATGGCATGCGGGAAAACGCTTTGAAACGATCGGAAGGAGTAGATCATGGCCAAAAGAGAGATGAGTATGGAGGAGAGACTTGCGAGAAGGTTGATAATCGGAGAACAGCTGGCGAGAAGCTCGAGAAAAACCCCCGATAAGGAGGTGCTGGTATACGGTGAAATGCGTCTCACATATGGGGAACTGAACCGGCGGGTCAATCGCCTCGCCAACTATCTCACTACATCGGGCCTGCGCAAGGGAGACAAGGTAGGGGCGCTCTTCTTCAACTGTAACCAGATAATAGAGGTTTACTATGCATGCGCAAAGATCGGTGCAATAGCAGTCCCACTCAATTTCCGCCTCGCTCCACCTGAGATGATATATATCCTGAATGATTCAGACTCGCGGGCACTCGTATTCGGAGGGGCTTTCCGCGAGGCGGTAGAGAAGGTCAAGGGAGAGGTTCCGGGCATCGAGCATTACATATGCTCTGGAGAGGAGGTTCCGGACTACGCCCGCTCCTACGACGAGTTGGTGAAATCCGGTGATGACGGGGAGCCGCTAGTGGACGTCGAAGAAGACGATGAGGCGTTCATCGTCTATACTTCGGGTACTACCGGCAAGCCGAAGGGAGCCGTGTCCACCCACAAGCAGCAGTTGATCGGCGCCATAAACTCCATTATCGCTATGCAGGTTACCAGGGACGACCGCTTTCTTTTTATACCGCCGCTGTTTCACCAGGGAGGGGTGACCCTTGGAATAGTATATCCCCTGATGAACGCCACCATGGTCATCCCGCACTTCCTGGCTTTTGATCCCAAGGCGGCCATGGAGCTCATAGAGGGGGAGAAGATCTCCGGCGCTTTTCTGGTCGCGGCAATGGGCAATGCCATCTTCATGCTGCCGGATCTGGATAAATACGATACGTCTGCATGGAAGACCTGGCTGAGCACGGGTGGCGTTTTCCCTGTCGGGTTGAAAAAGAGAATACTCGAACAATGGCCTGAGATGCGCATATACGATTTCTTCGGCATGACGGAGATGTGCCCGTTGATGACCTTTCTCTCCCCCAACGATCTGCTGGATAAACCGGAATCCGTCGGCAGGGAATTCCCCTTCGTGGAGATGATGCTTGTTGGCGACGACGACAGGGAGGTTCCCATCGGCCAGGTCGGAGAGGGTGCTTACAGGGGCCCCACGGTGATGAAGGAATACTACGGGAAGCCCGAGGCCACCGAGGAGAGCATGAAAGGCGGGTGGTTCCACGGCGGCGATCTTCTGCGCAAGGACGAGGAGGGTTTCTACTATATCGTTGACCGCAAGAAGGACATGATCGTGACGGGCGCCGAGAACGTCTATCCGGTCGAGGTGGAGAACGCCATCCTGGCCAACGACAAGGTAATGGAGTGCGCGGTTATCGGCGTGGCGGACGAGAAATGGGGCGAGATAGTCAAGGCCATCGTGGTACTGAAACCAGAAGAGACCATGGACGAGGACGAACTGAAGGACTTTCTCTCCGAGAGACTGGCGGGATACAAACGCCCACGCGTGATCGAGTTCTTGGAGGCCCTTCCCAGGAACGCCATGGGCAAGGTGCTCAAGACGGAGCTGCGGGAAAAACACGGCAAGTTGATAAGGTACTGAAGCCTGGTTGTGCCAGCGCGTATTATTCAGTACCCGGGCACTCGCCGGCATGAGGACCCTGCTGAAGCGGTGTATGCTATAAAATGAGGGCTATGCCCTCCAGCATGGAGCCTTGCTGGAGGGATCGCAGCATAAAAAGCAGTGTAACCGCTGTACTTAATCGCGGGGAGGGATCTCGATCATGCGGGAGAGCTACGATACTGTGGTCGTGGGGGCAGGGATAGCCGGGCTGGGAGTGGCTTCCATACTCGCGGCCGAGGCCGGGGAGAAGGTTCTGGTGCTGGACCGTTACGACCGCCCGGGCGGCCGCCTCATGAGCTATCCGGATACCCCAGGCAAGGGTTGGAAGGTCGACATAGGCCTGCACATGACCGAGCTGGGCGATGCATCCTCCATCCATGCCCTTAACGAGAGGGTCGGGGAACAGGTGGCCTGGGCTCCTTTCTCGGAAACGGTGCAGTTCTACCACGAGGGCAGGTTCATAAATATCGCTGAGCTCGTCCCCATGAGCGGTGAAGATCGGCGCGCATTCGGTTCCACCTTGCGGGTCATCGCCGAATTGGAGGACTCCGAAATAGCGGCATGGGACGACCGCTCCCTGGCCGAATGGCTGGCGGAGAACATCGCAAGCGAGGCGGTGCGGGACCTCTTCGCGGACATGGGCATGATCATGACCACCATACCCGACGCCATAGACATGGCGGCGGGGGAGGTGCTGTACATCGGCCGGGACAACCTGCGCAAGAAGAGCCAGCTCCTCACCTCCAGCTACCCCATCGGGGGTATGGAGGGCTTGACCAGCGGCCTGGTAAAGGTCATAGAGGAAAACTGGGGAATGGTGGAGACGGGTCGCGAGGTGACGGAGGTGACTTTCAGGGGCGGCAGGGTAAGCGGCGTAAAGGTCGAGAGACAGGGTAGCGGAGGCCCTTACCCGCGTTACTACGCCATGCCCGAACCGCAGGAGATAGAGGCCGGGAAGGTGGTATGCGCTCTGCCCATATACCAGCTCCCGTCCGTCATAGATTTCGCTGCGGCGACTTCCCCTATGCCCTCCTGGTGGACGAAGAGGATCACCGGCATCATGCACGAGGTTACCTGCCTGGTGGGTTTCATGCTCGGCCTCTCCGAGCCGGTGACGGATAAACTCTGCTTCTTCACCACCCTGCGCACTCCCCACGCCGGGCTTCCGTTCCAGGCCTTCCCGGCGTCCAACTTCGACCCCGCCGTAGCCCCCGCGGGCAAGCAGCTCCTGCATACCGACGTGGTGTGCGAATATCCCGAGGCCTCCGACCCCTTCGAGCGCCGGCGTATACTCGAGCGCCTGTGGGAGGACCTGCTGGAGATGTTCCCCGGCATCGAAGACGCAGTAGAGTGGAAGATACCCTACCACGTGGTGGGATGCGACGGCCTGGCCCGTAAACCGGGGCTGGTGGGGGAGTTCAAGCCCAAGCTGCAAGCTCCCGGTATCGATAACCTGTTCTTCGCCGGGGACACCTATATAGGACGGGGGCTGGCCATGAATGGGGCCGCCCTCTCGGGCATGCAGTGCGCGGACCTCATATTGGGAAAGATGGGCCAGGGGGAATAATATCCCTGAAACCGTTTAGAGGAGAGGACATGACCAGAGAGGAGAAGATACGCTGGCTGCGAAGGAGTTACCGGGTGGGAGCGCTTGCGGACGCACTCACGCTTATCCCCATGCTCTCGCCCCGGGCGGGTGGGGCCATGTTCGGCATCGAGGATTTCGACCCACCGGTGGAATACAACTATGCCATGGGATTGGGGGCGTCACTGATGGCGGGATGGACCTTTCTCTTACTCTGGGCCGACCGCAAACCTGTGGAAAGAAAAGGCGTGCTGCCGTTGACCGTGTTCCCGGTCATCTTAGGGATCGCGCTCTCCGGCGCCCTAAACATGGCTCGGACCGACCTCGTGAGCCCGGGGAGGATGGTGCCCCTTTTTGTGAACCAGGCTGCCATAGCTGCACTGTTCACGTACAGTTACTATAACGCCAGGGACCTGGATAGGTAGGCACTGAACTCCGGATCAAAGACGATGACCGATGATGAATCAGGCCTTTGACAAGACGGAACCCCCGCTATAAAATATGTTATCGGTTTCCGATATCGAAAGGCGATAATATGCAATCCATGGAGAGGCAGTTCTTTCTGGGCTTCATAAAGATACATATCCTTCACCATGCCGCCGGAGAACCTCTTTACGGTTTGTGGTTGATCGAGGAACTGTCGCGCCACGGATATGACTTGAGCCCAGGCACAGTCTACCCTCTTCTTCATTCCATGGAGGAACAAGGATATCTTGAATCCTATCGAGAGGTGGTGGGGGGCAGGACGAGGAGGTATTATGCGGCGACAACGAAGGGAAAGAAGGCGCTGGCAGCGTCCAGGAAGAAGATCCTTGAGCTGGTGGACGAGGTGCTGAACGACGAAATCACAAGGGCTGTGAAACCAGGCCGATCCGGAGGGAAAAAGAAACTGTGATCCGGTACGATAACATCACGGTTACATACGACGGGGCGGATGTGCTCAAGGATTTCTCCCTGGAAGTTTCCAGGGGAGAGAAGGTCCTCATCTACGGCAAATCGGGCATGGGCAAGTCCACCATTTTAAAGCTGCTGCTCGGGTTCGCCCGCCCGGATGAGGGCGCCCTTTATTTCGACGGCGAGGAGCTGAACAGGAAGAGTGTCTGGGACGTGAGGAAGAGGGTTGCATACGTAAGCCAGGACCTGGATTTCGGAGGGGGGATGGTCCGCGACTTCATCGACGGTGTCTTCGACATCAAGGCGAACGCCGCACGTGAAGGGTGGGAGGAAAAACTGCGGGAGGCTATGGGGTGGCTGGAACTTGACGCCAAGCTGCTGGACAAAGACTTAAGCGACCTGTCCGGCGGGGAGAAACAGCGCATCGCCGTCGCCGTGTCCCTGCTCCTGGACAGGGACGTTTTTCTGCTCGACGAGGTGACCTCCGCCGTCGATCCGGAGATGAAAGGCAGGATAGTGGATTACTTCGCCGCCCTGGAGGAGGCTACGGTGCTCGCCGTATCGCACGACGTAACCTGGCTGCGCGGGGAAAGTATGAGAGTGATAAGGCTGGGAGGTTGAGATGGGCGCCCAGGACATATCCTGGCTGGCATTGGGGCTGTCCTTCCTCCTCCTGCTGGTACCCCTGGCGATATTCTTGCTGCTCAAGGTGAGGCTGGCAAAGACCCTTATCTGGTCCGCGGCCAGGATGTCGGCGCAGCTCCTGCTGGTGGGACTCTTCCTGGTCTATGTCTTCGAGTGGAACAACAACCTCATCACCGCCGCCTGGCTGTTGGTGATGGTGGTCTTCGCAGCTTTTTCGGTGGCAGGAAGCAGCGGTCTGAGATACAGAAGGTACACAGGGCTGGTGTTCCTGGCCTTTTTCGTATCCGCCTCGCTGGTCCTGCTCTACTTCAACGGCCTGGTCATAGGCCTGGATAACCTGCTGGAGGCCCGCTATGCCATAGCCATCACCGGCATGCTGCTGGGAAACTCGCTGGGCGGAGCCATCATCGGCATCGGCGATTTCTACAAGAGCGTCAAACGGGACGAGAGCAGGTACCAGTACAGCCTGTCCCTGGGGGCTACCCGTTTCGAGGCCCTTTCTCCTTACCTGCGCAGCGGCATGACCATGGCCCTCAAGCCGTCCCTTGCCAACATGGCCACCATGGGCCTGGTCTTCCTGCCGGGGATGATGACCGGTCAGATACTCAGCGGGGAGCCGCCCCTGCTTGCGGTGCGCTATCAGATCGCCATCGTCATCGCCATCTTAGTCTGCGTGACCCTGGCTGTGACCCTGTCCGTTCTCTTCACCATCGGGGTCAGCTTCGACGACTTCGGCAATCTGAAGAAAGATATCTTCCGCGGCAAGCGCATTAAAAAAGCGTAGGGGCAGATTCACGATTCTCTTTCTGCACTATGCCGCGAACGAGGTAAGGCGCATGGTCCGCGTCAATCGGACGGAGCGAGTATCGCAGGCATAGCCAACTGGCTTATTCGGTGGTGGCAAACGTGCGGTTATCCCGGTGGCAGATGATCTGTATGACCTCGCGGCCGGATTGGGCCGCCGGCGGCAGGCCTCCTCCCGGCTTGACCCATTGCCCGATCATATAGAAGCCCTGCAGGCCGGGAAGTCTCATATCCATACCCTTGATCATGCCCTCTCTCATGTTCCCGGTTGTCAGCAGCCATCCCTCGAAGGACCCCTGCCAGTTATTGGTATAGCGCTTGTAGGTTATAGGCGTGGCCACGTCCACCATCTCGACCTTGCCCCTTATCTGCGGAAAACGGCTTTCGAAGGCCAATAACACGTCATCCGCTATGCGCTGTTTCTCTTTCTTATATGCCTCGCGGTTCTCGTAGAGCTTCTCCCAGTAGGGGTAGTTGGATATAAAGGTGCTTACCAGTACGCATTTCCCGGATGGGGCGAGGGTGGGATCGAAGCACTGGTTGACCACATCGATACGTTTGCGTTCCTCTCCTCCGATAACGATGGGAGAAGCGAGGGGGAAGCTCACGCTGTGCGCCTCTCCGGCCAGGTCATCGGCCACTCCCACCGCCACCTGGACCAGGGGTTCGAATATAGGCATGCTGTCGTACCTCTCGCGTATCTTATCGTCTGTATACTCGCCTTCCAGCATGTCGAAAATGGTGGCGTGCCCGTCGGCGGCCGAGATGACCAGGTCGGCCTCGTGCTCGCTCCCACCCTGCAGGCGCACGCCCACGGCGCGGTCGTTCTCCACCAGTATCCTCTCCACGCGGGACTTGTAGTCTACCTGCCCCCCCAGGTCCAGGTACCTTTTCTCTATGGCGCGGGAGAATTCCAGCGACCCGCCTATGGGATAGCCTGCATCGCGGTTGTTGAGCCAAGCCAGGGTGAACAGCAGGCCGAGGAGGGGAAAGTCGGGAAGATTGAAGACGTTGGTGAAAACCTCATGCAGGAAGGGGTCGGTGAAACGCTGCGCGAAGGATTCCATGGAGGTCTTTCTGTACTTCATCATGGGGCGCATGATGGGGAGCATCCTGGGCAGCATCTTCAGCCCCTCGAGCGGGGATGAGACCTCGCGCGGCTTCGGCAAAGGCATGTCGACCCGGCTGAGCGTCCTTATCGCTGCCGTGAATTCCTCTATGACTCCGGAGTCCTCGGGAGCCAGCTCCTTCATGTGGCGCTCCAGGCGGTCCACGTCTGTGTACATCACGAAGGTCTTGCCGCCAGTGCCCTCGAAGTGGAAGAATTCCTCGTGGTCGATTATCTCCTTGCCCCTCAAGGCACCCAGTTCCCTCCATATGCGGTTGAAGCTCGAGGCCGGGTTGGTGCCCACCAGCCAGTGGATGCATCCGTCTACCGTGTAGTCCTTGCGTTTCCAGCCCGTGCACAGTCCGCCCGGTTTGTCGTGCAGCTCGAAGATGCGCGTGTCGTAGCCGTTCATCTGTCCGTAGCATCCCGCGGAGAGCCCGGCTATACCAGCCCCGATGATGATTATCGAACCTCCCATGGCAATCCTCCTGAAGTGTCAGCCTTCCGTACGCTGGAGCATAAACACTATACACCCTTATCCTACCCGGTGGTTCCCGTGCCTTTGCCCGTTCGTGAGCGAGGCGGGTTGCGTCCGCGCAAGTCCGTGTACATTTTCCGTAAAACCGTTTAGATGAGCGTCCGGACGCGCAGTCATCCTTTCCCGCAGCAGCGCTTGACGCTCAATCTCGCCGAGCTCCGTCTATCTCCACGAAGATACCGTTTGCCACATGTATGGTTCCGTTCACCCCGGACTTCTAAAGCGTAATCCGGCGTTTCCCAGAATATTCTAGGTGTTTTGTATGGCATGTATTAGCCTGTAGGCATACAGCCAGCAACGGGTCATGCGGCCAACAAAGGAATTTAGAGGGGGTGAGGCAGTGTTCAGGATGAAGGACATAGCGGAAAGCGAGGGATTCCTCTACCTGGCGAGTCTGCTGGTAGTGGCCGTGATCTACGCACTCTATTTCGCGTGAAGGAGGTGAGAAAATGGAGACGATCGAGGAAGCAGTCAAGAAATGCGAGCGCAACCCAGGCGGTTACAAGAGCTTCTTCGTGAAGCGGTTGGAACAGCACATGGCCGACAAAGGCATTAACATCCCCGACCGCATCTTCGCGCTGTTCGATACTCCCTTCGGCGAGTTCACGCCGGAATACGTGGAGATGTACGAACAGAAGATCAAGGGGCAGGCGCTGTTTCATATCTTCTCGGATATGCTGGTGGAGATCTATCAGGGGCTCGAAGCCGATAAGACCGGCTGGGAATCCGCCGCAAATTTTCTCAAGGATACTCCGATGAAGCTCTGTGCACTGCAGGCATTGCAGAGGATCGATCAACTGGAGGCAATGCCGGAGAACGACTACCTGTACATGGCCGAGCAGTTCAGCGGTCTTTCCAGTTCGGCGATCACCCCCAAGGATCAGAAGTTCGGAGTGCGGCCTTATTCCGGGGGCGGAAAGAACCGCTGGTGGAAGAGGGAGGAACCGAGACTGGTGAGCAGCGGGGTATGTTGAGGCTTGCATATCAAAACTTTGATTTCATCCATTATCTTTGTCATTCGAAAGCCTTGAGATCCCCGCTAAGGATAAGAAGTATATCGATCAGGGCGAAGCGCCGGCAGCGCCGGCGCTTCGGCTGTTCAGCCGGTTTTCTCCGCCTCTACCTCTAGACGGACGGCATCGACGTGAACCACGCCCTCGGCATCGGGCGGATAAAGACGGATATAGCCATCTACCAGCTCTTGTATGAATCTATTACGCATCTCGCCGGGTAGACGCTGCGTAAAGGGCAGCCAGGTGGTCCGTATCCAGGAAGCCAGACCCGCGGCCCCTTCGTGCGTCATGTCTTTGTTGACCAGTTCGACCCGGACCGGCTTCAAGCCGGCCTCACGCAGCCACTCTATATATTCCTCGGGGGAGCAGAAGCGGTAGGGAACGCTGAAGTCGCGGAAATAACTGCCCCATTCATCGCGCATGAGCATGGAAACCAGGACCTGTGCTACGCGCGACGCATTTCCTTTGCCGCCCATCTGAAAGAGTATGTTCCCGCCCCCTTTGAGGCTTCTGTTGACCCCTTGCAGGACGAGGGAGTGGTCAGAGACCCAGTGCAGGGCGGCATTGGAGAAGGCGACGTCGAACTCATGCTCGAATTGCAGGTTACGCGCGTCCATCACCTCCCAGGATAGATTGGGATGAGATTCCAGTGGAAAGGCATTACTGGCGAACGCGATCATCTCTGGAGAGCTGTCCGTGCCGGTTACGTGTCCCGAGGGGACCAACTTTGCTATTGCGGCCGTTAACTTACCGTCTCCGCAGCCGATATCCAGGACGCGCTCGCCTCCGCTCAAGCGCAGTTTCGAGATCAGTTCGCGCCCCCACTTTTTCTGCTGGGAAGAGGAGACACGGTAATCCGCCGCGTCCCAATGGTAGCCCTCTCGCGCTTCTGCCATGGTGGCGGTACGTGCTTACGCTGCGGGAGGCGCTGGCAGGAGAAACAGTACGAAGAAAAGGATGTTGTTCTTCATGGCCCCCCAGCCGAACTTGATCGCCTCTTTCCTGGAAAACCTGTCGTTCGCCATGCAGCCCCCCTCCCTCTTAACGCCCACGCTACTGCCACTAACCCTTTATCACAATATGCGGTCCCCGCAATAGGGTCCGCAACAGACGGGCATCTCCCTTGTGTAATGCATAATGCTCACTTGACCATCCGTGGTCCTCGTCAAAGCGGTGGAGCGCTGGTGATAGCCCTCACAATTGTGCCTCATAATAGGTACGTTCCTCGCTGAAGCCCATCTTCTTGTAGAAGCCCGTAGCGCCCGCGTTATCCAGTTCGGTGGATACCGCGAGGATGGAGCATCCCATCTGCAGCGCCTGCCTCTTTGCCTCCCCTACCAGGCTGCGCCCCACTCCCTTTCCCCTCGCCGCCTCGGTTACAATCATCTCCGTGATGGTAGCCCGGTTCATTCCGCTCGTGAGGGTGGGCCTTACGAAGAAGAGCACCAGACCCTGGGAATCGCCTTCCTCCAGTGCGATGAGGAAGACCCAATCGGGAGACTCCAGCATCTTTTTGAGGGTCTTCGACCAGATCCCGATGTCTATGAGGGGTGCCTGTTCCGCAAATCCCACGGCATCCGCCAATTCCCGGATAAGCTTGAAGATCTCATGCTCGTCCGCGATGGTGGCCTTTCTCACTTCCAGCATTTCCCCTCCTTTCCGTTTGGCGACGCCATATCGGGCTTTTTCTATAATACTTTTCTATAATATAGCGTACAGTTGCATAGAGGAAATCTCGGCATGCTTTGCGATGACGACTTCCCTTCCAACCCTTCCTGACATATCCAAGGTTATCCGTGAGCACTATTATAACGAGAAACAGCCGGAAGGCCGCACAGCCTTTACTCGCATGCAGCGTGTTATCATAAATCTAGTGACTCAAGCTGATCTGTACCTTTGGTTTAAACTCCCAGGGGGATCATTGTGAGCAACGAAGAACTGATAGCGGAAGCGGCCGCGATAATCGGCAGATCCAGAAGGCTGGTAGCTTTTTCGGGCGCCGGGGTGTCGGAGGAGAGCGGCATCCCTACTTTTCGCGACCCGGGAGGACTCTGGGACCGCTTCGATCCGCTGGAGTTGGGCGGGGGGGATATTTTCACGTCCATGTTCAGCGGGGCGAGCATTCCACAGGCGGCGGCGGATTTCGTTGCGGAGATGGTGGCCGTCCTGGAGCGGGCGCAGCCCAACCCCGGCCATTATGTCCTGGGGGAACTTGAAAAAATGGGGATACTCAAGTCGGTCATAACGCAGAACATCGATAACCTGCACCGCGATGGCGGGAACACGAGAGTCGTCGAGGTGCACGGGAACCTCTTCCGCCTCGCTTGTCTGGCCTGCGGCGCCAAGACGCTGCTCTCGCGCGAGGAGCTGTTCACCCTGGGCAGGGAACTCGTGGAGCTCATGATGAAAGGAGACCTCGAGGCGATAATCAAGCTCGTATCCAGGTGCCCGAGTTGCGGCGGCGCATGCAGGCTGGACGTGGTGGGATTCGGAGAACCCGTGCAGGACATGGGCCTGGCCATGAGCGAGGCCAGGGACTCCGACGCTTTGCTCATCCTGGGGACATCGGGCATGGTCTATCCCGCGGCCTATATCCCCGAACACGCAAAAAAGACCGGCTCAAAGCTCATCGAGATCAACGCGACCGGCGTATACTTCTCGGGGATGGTGGACGTGGGCATCGTCGGGAAGTCCGGCGAGATACTGCCCCCGATACTGGAGCGCGTCAAGGACATCAAAGCCTTCAACATCTTCTGATCCTGGGGTCAGCCCTCCATTTTCAACACACGGGGTCAGGCCTCCACATCATTCAATGGCGTGTTAACATGGGGTCAGCCGTTCACATAACTGCGATAGAACTGCCTGCGCCGGATGTTGGGCGCGGCCCCTCAGCCTCCTTCAGGTCCCAGGAAAGTCAACATTTGAGACCTGA
>CAZGWK010000045.1:26845-30237 GCA_964529285.1 uncultured Actinomycetota bacterium | reverse complement strand
TTTATCTTGCCCTTCCTGAGCATCTCCACCGCCAGCCCTATATCGCTCGTGAGATCGCCGGAGATGGTCTTGTAAGAGCCCATGAGGATGGGCTCGCTGATGCGTCCCGTGGCCTGGATGTTGCCGAGGAAACACGCGTGGAAGAGGGGGATGTTTTTTTCCGCCGGCTTAACCCCTTCCTCAAGGGCCATGGCGCGCAGGGTATCCATCACCCTGGCTACGTCTATGTCGTTGGGGCAGCGCGCCGTACAGGTCTCGCAGGCCGCACATATCCAGATGGTATGGCTGGCGAGAAGCCGCTCTTTCTGGCCGTACTGGATAAGCTTCATGACCTGGTGGGGAAGGATGTCCATGGCGAAGTTGAAGAGGCATCCGGTACTGCACTTGCCGCACTGGTAGCACAACCGCACCTTCTCGCCGCTCCGCTCCTCCACCTCCCTCTCCAGGGCGGAACCGAGCGCGTTTATCATCTCTCTTCCTCCCACGCGATTGAGACGTGCTATGTCAAGTAATCATATTAATATAGGGGGGCATGAGGCTATAGCCTTCGTCAACCTCTGCCGTCCCGCCCGGCACGCATCTCTCCAGCTATAGATCGATCCAACCCGGGCCTCCGCATCTCCTGATAGCTTGCCGTTCACTGCCCGATAATCTGCAACGTAAGCGGATGCACGCCACGCCACTATTTCACATGATAATCCGGGTCATTGAAATACGCAACCTATATTGACTTGTTAGTATAGGTTAATGTCTGTTAACCTAGCTATCCTATTCTACCCTTTTTTCACTCCACCATCCAGAGGAGATTTGCGACTTCCTCCTCCTCCCCCGCTATTTTCAACAGATAGGCGGCCAGCTGCGTGGAGAGGATCTTGAGGTCGTCCGTATTCAGGTAGCTGGAGCAGCAGCGGTCGAAGAGAATACGGCAATCGGACGGGAACTCCTCATCGCCACAGTGCAGCACGAGCAGAAGCGGCGTACGAGGAAAGGGATGAAAGATGAAGGATTCGTCGCCGTACCCGGCCTCTGTTCCGCCCAGGCTTTTCGAGGCTTGCGCAAACAGTTCCCTCTTGTCTCCGAAGCAGCGGGCAAGGGGCTGCTCGACGGTGGGCACCAGGGTCGCTGCATAAAAGCGGCCGCCTGGAAGATCGCGGTAGGCTATCCAATCCCCGCTCTCCGGTACGCCGCAGGAAAGCTTGACGTAACGCAGTGCGAGGACGCGCAAGGAGAAACTGTCTATTAGAGGGGGCGCCGTGATCTCCCCACCCGGCATTACAACCTCGATGTTGCCGGAGAATGAGGGGACGGTTATCAGGCTTCCGCCGCCCGTGACCGGCTCACAGAAAAAGCCGCCCCCCTCCGCCTGTTCGGCCAGGTCCAGGTCCGCGATCTCGTCCAGGGCTTTCCTTATGGTGAGGCGGCGGCGCTCCTGCTCTTCTTCGCAAGCCATATCATCTACGCTCCGGGGTCCAGGGAACGATTTCCTGTGCTATGGAGGAGGTTCATGCGAGCCGGGTCTGAACCGGTCTTTCCTCTTTTACCGCGCGGCTCCAACAAAGAACGGCCTGCTTTCAGCGCCTGCCGTAATGCGGCGGAGACGCTCTGATCCCTATCTTCTCTCTAAGCGCGGCTTTCGGGCAGGACCAGCGGGCTCTCTTCAACGATCTTGCGTGAGAGGGACTTCTTCGAGTACCTTCCCCGGCCCTTCCAGTAGTCGGGCTCGATCATCTGCATCTTCATATCCTTCACCTCCGCATCGATCACGGATTCTAACATTAACATAAAACTTCAACTTTCTTTAACAATAATATAATATTATTAACGTTACAAACAAGCAAGTAGCTGTTTACCTGCAATAATAACTATATCAGCCGCCGCTGACTCAAGGATTGCAGCCTCGCGGCCGTTTTTAAAAGATAGGCACCAGCCAGGAAGTGGGTGCCGCAAGCGGAGATCCAGTCCGGCAAGCGGATATTGCGCTGATGAGCGCGGTCGTCCCGGGCATCACGGGCCGCGTGCAAACGTGAGAGGGAGGCAGTTCGGTATGAGTCTTTTTCGCAGGCAGATAACCTTCGACATGGATGAAGGCGAGGGAGGGAAGCTCCGCATCCGGGGTACCCTTAAGGACACCAGGCTGGACCAACCCATACACGAGATAGAGATACGCGCGGAGGTAGGGCTAGAGGACGGCCGCATCTACGGATTGGAGGGGGAGATGTCCCATATCCCCAACGAGGAGTGCCGGTACGGCCTGCGGACCCTCGAGCAGCTGGTGGGCGAGCGCATCGTCCCCGGCTTCACCCAGAAGGTGCGGGACGTAGTCGGGTCCTCGCAGGGCTGTACGCATCTCTCGGTCCTGGTGACCAACCTGGGCCACGCGAGCGTGCAGGGACGCGGCGCCTTCGCGATGTCCGCGTCCGGCGGGGGCGAGGAAGGCCTGCGCATGCTGCGGAAGCAAGGCCTCGAGATGGGGTTGATGGGCGGTTGCTACGTCTGGCGCGAGGACGGGCCGCTGGTGAAGCATATAAGGGAAGACCTGCGGGACAGCGAGTGATAGATAGGCGGGCGCCGGCTGCAGGAGTCTAGAGGGGCACGAGGAAAGCGGGTATAAGATGCTGGGAGAGGCCTATTACTCGGTGGTGATCTTCCTTTTCGGCCTGGTAGTCGGCAGTTTCGACAACGTGGCCATCTACCGCATACCGGAGGGGAAGTCCCTGTGGGCGCCGCGCTCCTTCTGTCCCAAATGCGGGACCACCATCGCCTGGTACGATAACATACCCGTCTTCAGCTATCTGTTCCTGCGCGGGCGCTGCCGCCACTGCGCCGAGCCCATATCATTGCGCTATCCCCTGGTGGAGCTGGCGAGCGGGCTGCTCTTCCTGGCCGTCTTCGCGAAGGTGGGCTTCCACTGGACGGCCGAACTGCTGCCCTACCTGTTCATGGTCACGGTGCTCATCATCGTCTCCGCCATCGACCTCGAGCTGCAGATCATCCCCAACAAGATCATGTACCCCTCCATCGTAGTGGCCCTTGCGGCCATGGGCGCCGTAGCGCTGGCGAGGGGAGATTATCGCATATTCACCGACAGCCTCATCGGCTTCGCCGTCGTCGCGGTACCCTGGGCCCTGCTCGCCATGGTCTTTCCGCGTGGCTTCGGCATGGGAGACGCCAAGCTGGCCGCCTTCACCGGCACCATCCTGGGCTGGAGGAGCGAGCTGGTGGGCTTCTTCATCGGCATACTGCTGGGGGCGTTGGTCGGCGTGATACTGATGGCGGTGGGAAAGAAAGGCAGGAAGTCCCGCATACCCTTTGGCCCCTTCCTGGCCGCGGGCGCCCTCGTCGCCCTCTTCTGGGGCCATGCCCTCTGGGACGCCTACACCGGGCTTTTCTGA
>CAZGWK010000045.1:7836-26745 GCA_964529285.1 uncultured Actinomycetota bacterium | reverse complement strand
CGTCGCCCTCTTCTGGGGCCATGCCCTCTGGGACGCCTACACCGGGCTTTTCTGATAGAGGACTATCGATCAAGGCCGAGGCTCTAATGTCCTTACAGATTGGGTCCGAACTTACGCCGCCGAAAGGCCCGATATAACTTCTGCTGATGAGAAAGATGTGGTGAGGGGGGCGCACAATCATCGAAGCCTCTTGCAGGGACTACAGGCTGAGGAAATCCATCTACTACATCGAAGTTGATGCGCAGGTGGGAATGTAGACTGTAAAATATCCTCCGTACATAGAGAGATGCCCAATTATCATGCGAGGAAGGCGGAGCTAACGCGTCTTGTCATACTTGTGGGAGAGTGCATATTGCTGGGTTTCTCGGAAGACCGATTAATATTGGCCTCTCCGGCTTTCCGTTAACGCGCAATAGTGACATTTGAGTCCGTGAAATGTGAACGCGAACCCATGAGCACTTTTTTCTCGGGAGGCTTGAAGAGAATTAGGGGTCCGTAATGTTATTTCTTTATAGTAATAGAGAGAGCGAGGGAGATCTCTCTCCCTCGCTCTTCAACCTCTAATCGACGGTTCAACGTACCCGTCACATCACCTACACATCCGGATGCGGGTAATCGCATGTCGGGTTAGGGGGTGCATCAGCGGCAAAACCGTAGTCCACGCCTCCTCCAGCCGGGCAGACACCAGTGCCATCAGCCTCATAAGCTGTGTCTATGTAATCGGTCTGGAGATCGCCGATCGCTGTAGGATATTCCCCATCTCCGCCATTTGCGTCAGAGCAATAGACGTTGGCGGCGCTGATTATGGTCCTGCGGTTGGCCATGCAGGTCTTCTCGTCTGCGCTTCCGCGTGCGGCCAGGAAGACCGGTACCGCAATACCAACAAGGATACCGATGATAAGAATAACGATCATCAACTCGATCAGGGTGAAGCCTTCCTGCCTGTGTATTCTCTTCGCCATCTTTCTCTTCACCTCCCTTCCTGAAATGTTGAAAAACCTCTAAATCCTTTCGTCACACCTCGCGTCCTTCGCTCCCACCTCCCCTCGTCGTCTGCCGGACTTTTGAAACTATTTCAGGAATATTCTCGGCATTTTCCGCTTATGTCTTGACCGGCTTTCTTTCTCGTATGGGCATTTCATTTCACCTAATTAATTTAACGGCCTACGGGGGGTCAGCGATTCGTTTTTCAGGGCGAGCGGAGCTTTTCAGGGGGCGAGCGGCAGCAAAACGCCGATAAACGGCACGGGGAATTCTCAACATTTTGGGGTCAGGTCTCAAATGTTGCTCTTTTTCTATATAATGGCAGCGCAAGGTCGCCGGAAAGCTGCGGGGGCAGGTAAACAGGATAAAGGTTATTCCCATGAAGATACTGGCCATAGATATAGGAGCTGGAACCCAGGATATCCTGCTTTTCGACTCCGAGAAGCAGCTGGAGAACTGCATAAAGATGGTGCTGCCCAGCCCAAGCCCGCTGCTGGCGGCACGCGTTGCCTCCCTGCGCGACACGGGTAGAGACCTTTTCATGGGCGGCCACACCGTGGGAGGAGGCTCCCTGGCGCGCGCCATCAAGAAACACATCTCCTCTGGGCGGCGCGTGTACATGTCCACCCCCGCCGTCTATACCGTGCGCAACAACCTCGAGGACGTTGCCGCGTTGGGAGTGGAGATAAGGGAGGAACCTCCCCCGGGGTTCGACGGGGCCGTGCTCTACGCCGACGAACTGGACCTGTCTCCACTCAAGGCCTTGATGGAGCCGCTGGGGGAGGACCTGGACGGGATCGCGGCGGCTGCGGTGGCGGTGCAGGATCACGGCTCATACGCCTCGGGAGAGAGCAACCGCAAGACCCGCCTCTCACATATGCAAAGGCGGCTCGAGGAGAACGCCGACCCGCTTGCCCTTTCTTACCTCGCGGATGAAATACCGGAGGCCTTCCCGCGCATGGCCAGCGCAGCGAGCCGCCTGCGCGAGCAGCTCTCCTGCGAGCTCATGCTGATCATGGACACGGCCCCGGCCGCGGCGGCGGGCTGCCTGTCCGACCCCCTGGTAGCCTCCAGGGCGGAAGGAAACCTTCTGGCCATCAACGCCGGAAACGGCCATACCCTCGCCTGCCTGCTGAAAGCGGGAGAGGTCACAGGCTTGCTCGAGCACCACACCAAGCGCCTGCAGCCAGTCCCCTTCGGCTCGTACCTGCGCTCTTTCTGCAACGGCGAAGCGCGGGACGGCGACGAGTACATGGCCTCGGGGCACGGCCTTTTCTATATCGGCGAGCCGCCGGGGATGGAGGCGGTGGATATGATCGCGATAACCGGCCCCAACCGCGAACTCCTGGAGGGCAGCGGGCTGGATTTCCACTACCCTTCTCCGGGCGGCGACATGATGATGACCGGTCCCATGGGCCTGGTCGCAGCGGTACTCAAACGTCTCTCTTAAGGGGTCATAGCTTCTTCTTTAGAGCTCGTAAGGCAAGCAATGCGAGCAGCGCCGGCTGCCCGTACTTGATGAAGGGGATGAGCCCGGTCGAAAAATGGGGGTGCTCCACGTAGTCCTTCACCACGCCCATCTTGTCCAGCAGTATGGCCGACGTGGCGAGCTTGCCCGAGACCACCGCTCCCTCCATTCCCGCCGAGTGGCCCGCCATGGTGTAGTCCCCGCAGAGGTAGAGGTTATGCAAGGGGGTACGCTGCACGGGGCGGTAGCGGTCCATGTGCGGCCGCTGGGCGAATATCCCCTGCCTCTCGCGTACCAGGCGCGATTTGAGCACCTGCGCGTCCCTGGCTCCGGGCAGCAGCTTGCGGATGTCCGCAAGGACCATGTCCAGGATGCGTTCGTCGCTCAGGGGCATGATGTGTCCGCAAGGCGTGATGACCAGCTCCAGCACCGAGCCCTCCTGCGGGAACGCTTCCGGCACCACCTGGGTGAGGTCCGCGAACCAGTTGAAGACGGTTCCTATCCCAGTCGCTATATTGGAGAGCTCCATCACCTTGCGGTCGAACCAGAACATGGCCGAGAGGGAGGGCGCCTCATCGAATCGCCACAGGTTGCGGAAGTACTGGTAGCGGTAGACCTCCTCCGGCAGCACGCGGCGCAGCACGCCGTAGGGCAGGGCGGAGACAAAAACGTCCGCCCGCATGTTCCGCCCTTTGGTGGGGGTGACGTTGAGCACCGCCTTTCCCTTCAAGCCGATGGACTTTACCCCCACCCCACTCACGACCTTACCGCCGCGCTCTTCTATATATTCCACCGCCCTGCGCACGTAGATCTCTCCCAGGCCGCCCCTGGCGAACCCTACCTTCACCGCGTCCTTGGTGGTGGTGAGGTTGCGTATCCAGTAAGCCGCCGCCTTCGCCGAGACCTCGTAGGGCTCGAGGAAGGTCAGGCCGTTGACCATGGCGCGCAGCAGGTTGTCGATGAGGTGCTGTGATACGCCGTAGCGGTGCATGAAGTCCTCCACCGTCACCCGGTCGTACGAGGCCACGGCGGCCTCGCCCATGGACAGGGCGCGCATCGCCGCCGGGCCGAAACGCAGCAGGTCCATGGGGCCTATATGCTGGAACTTCACCATGGACATACCGTGCAGCGGCGCGGGCAGGTCGAAGGGCGTGAAGTGCGCCGCTTCCCCGTCCGCCTTGAAATAGGTGAGCGTATCCGTCCAGCGGATCACGTCCGGGGCCCCGACCTTCTCGAAAAACCCCAGGATGTTCACGTAATGGGGAAAGAACACGTGCAGGGCGTTGTCCATGGTGTCCCCGCCTGAGTCCACCCAGGACATGGCCCGGCCGCCCAGTTCCTCCTCCAGCTCCAGGAGGGTGACATCGAAACCGTTGTCCGTAAGGTGAACCGCCGCGGAAAGACCCGCGAGTCCTCCTCCCATGACCAGTGCGCGCACGTTATTCCTCCTTTGCCGTCTGCCCCTCCCAGGCACCCATACATTTTATCAGAATCACCGGAGCCTTTCGGTCGGAGAAGCCCGCTTCCCCGGACGCTCCCCTCACATATCGGGTAGAATCAAGCGCAGGATCCGATTACAGGAGGAAGACATGCCCATATACGATTTCGAGGGCAGGAAGCCCCGCATATCCCCCACGGCATACCTAGACCCCTCCGCGGTGATCATCGGCCAGGTCTACGTAGGGGAGGGCTGCTACGTGGGCCCCGGCGCAGTGATGCGCGGCGACTGGGGCGCGGTGGTGATGATGGAGGGGTCCAACCTGCAGGACAACGCGGTAATCCACGCCCGCCCCGAGGAGACCACCTACCTCGGCCCCAACTCCCACGTGGGGCACGGCGCCGTACTGCACGGCTGCCGCCTGGAGGGGCACGTCCTGGTGGGCATGAACGCGGTCATAAACGACGGGGCCGTCCTGGAGGACGGCTGTATCGTGGCTTCGGGTGCGGTGGTCATGGCCGGGATGCACGTACCGGCGCGCACCATGGTGGCGGGAGTGCCGGCAGTGATAAAGGGAGAGGTGGACGAGGTCAGGGATACCATGCTGTGGCTGGGACACCGCTTCTACCAGTCCCTTCCTCCGCGTTACCGTGAGAGCTCTTCGGAGCTTACGCTGCAGGAGGCCCAGCGCCTTTACTCGCAGAAACCCGAACCGGAATAGTATTCAGCAACCCCCTGCGAGGCCCTGCCTCTCGGTCATGGGATGCCCTCAACCCCCGGGTTCCGCGGTACCCTGAAGCAGGCCTCCGTCCCGGCTCACCGCCAGCAGCCCCAGTATGATCATGGCTGCGCCCAGGACGATGCCCAGGTTGATGGCTTCTCCCAGTATTATCCAGCCCCAGAAGAGGGATATGGGTGCTATCAGGTACGTATAATAGGCCGCCACCGTCGCCCCCAGCCCTTTCACTCCCGCGGCATAGAGGAAATATCCTATCACGGTGCTCCCCACGCCCAGGAAGATAAGCCAGCCCCAGCTGGCCGCGGAGAGAACGCGCAGGTCCTGCCGGCATCCCCCGCCGGCAAGCAGGGGAAGCTGCAGGAGGGTGCCCACGATGATGCTGTACGAGGTCACATAGATAACGCCGTGCGCCCTGGTGAGGGGTCGCAGCACCACGGTGTATACCGCCCAGGAGAATGCGGCCAGGACGACGAAGGCTATGCCCTGCAGGCGACCCGCCGCGACGTTCTCCCCCACCCCGTAGACGGTGATCACCGCCACGCCCGCGAGGGCGAAGAGGATGCCGCCCACCCTCCAGATCCCCAGCCTTTCACCCAGGAAGACCCGGGCGAGCACGGCGGCGTAGATGGGCGTGGTATTGGCCAGCAGGCCCGCGGTGCCCGCCGGTATGAGCGTCTCCCCGTAATTCACCGCTAGATGGTACCCGTAAACGGCGCATATGCCGGCCAGCAGGATGCGGGCCCGGTCCTGGTTGGACAGGCTCGGCCTGTGTCTGCGGTAGATCAGGAGGACGGGGAGGAGCGCCAGTGACGCCAGGAAGAAGCGGATCAGGTTCACCGAGATGAAGGATGCTTCATCCAGTACTATCTTTACCGCGATGTAAGCGAGCCCCCATATCCAACACACGGTAAAAAGGGACAGGTGATATCTCCATTTGGCAGGCATGCGCCGCTCCGATCCGGTACCTCCGCTCGCACCAATAAGGCCGACCTGCCCGGCCGGCCTGCGGATCGCCCGCTTGTTTATTCCGCGGGCTCACGACCTTTACGCGCGGCTAGTTTATATCCCAACTTCAACGCCAGCGGGTAGATGGCGAACATGGCCGCGCATGCGGCGTGGCCCTTGTTGCTTACGTTCTCGTAATCGAAATGGAAGACCCCGGAATTGATCATCCAGTCGCGTCCCGACTCCGCCTTGCACATCTCCCATATCCAGCGCGTCCATTCCCGGTCGAAGTACAGGCTGATGCTGGTTATGTAGAAAGTGCCGATGGTGGAGATGTCCAGGAACTTCCTTACCCTGGCTCGCATCTCGGCATCCTCGATCCTGTCCGTGATCTTTCCGTAAAGGAACCCCAGGGACACGAGCCAGGGGGGATCGATGAGGAAACTGTCATAGGGCAGCAATGGAGTGCCTCCTTTCCCGCTTCACGCATAATAGACCCTGCCTACCATTTTCGGCTTCGATTATATCTTATCGGCCTCCCGTACACTCGGCGCGCACCTCAAACCCACCGCAGAATGGACGGCCGTCCGCGCGTCTTATAGACTACCCTTAGGTGATGTCATGGAAGCATATCTGCTCCTCAGCGATGCGGCGGAAGTCGTGGGCGACAGGGTCTTCGTACTCGGCGGAGGGTGGGTCGGCCGCAGCCCGCGCATGCCCAACATGGCCGTGGTCGTGCTCCTGGACGTCCCCTGGGACCAGGCCAACCGCCGCCACGAAATGGAGCTGCTTCTTCTGGATGAGGACGGCAACATGGTGAGCGCGGGAGACCCACCGCGGGAGATACGCATGCAGGGCAGCTTCGAGGTGGGCCGGCCTGCGGGACATCCCGCCGGCATGCCCCTCCGCTTCATGCAGGCCATCAACTTTCACCGCCTGCCCCTGGGCCCGTCCCTGCGCTACAGCTGGGAGCTGAAGATGGACGGTGAAACCGTTACGCGGGCTTCCTTTTTCACGCGCCCCAAGTGAGTCTCACCCCTTCCCCCTTATAACATCACGTCACTAATCAGAATGCGATCCGCCATTTGACGTGAGCTCCGTTTAGTACATAATGTTCGCAGGAACCGATACCTTCAGGCCGAGGCCGAGGGGTCAGGCCCGGCTTTCGGCCTGAGTCATCTCGGGCCTATTGGTCA
Organism: uncultured Actinomycetota bacterium; assembly: GCA_964529285.1. Lineage (GTDB taxonomy): Bacteria > Actinomycetota > Geothermincolia > Geothermincolales > RBG-13-55-18 > SURF-21. Next base: position 19,975 of record CAZGWK010000045.1, on the reverse strand, counting down.
CAGGCCGAGAATCATGCCTGGATCGCAGGCCTGCGTATGGATCGTGGGAGTAGTAAATCGATTTGGGTTTGTACGGCTAACGCAATGATAGAAGTTCTGTCGACCACCAAGTCGATCTACCCTCTCAGGCCGAAAGCCGGGCCTGACCCCTCGGCCTGGGTGAGAGATGGGTGAAGCATGAAGTTGCTGCGCAAGAAGCTATGGCGGGAGATAATGGAATCCAAGTTCCGTTTCTTTGCCATCGCTTCCGTGGTGGGCATCGGGATAATCCTGTTCACGGCCTCGTACATGTCCTTCCTGAACCTCTCCGAGTCCTACCAGTACACATACGACAGGCTTAATTTCGAGGACCTCCTGGTGCGAGTGGGCCGCGCTCCCGAACGCGCGGTAGAACGCTTGAGTTCCCTGCCCAATATCGAACTCATCACTCCCCGGGTCAGCGATCCCCTGGGCATGGAGCTCGAGGACGGTACTCGCATCACCGGGCAGGTGATAAGCACGCCCCCCAGCGAGCCCTACGTCAACATGCTCTACGTGCGGGAGGGGAATTCCCTCACCGGGCGTGAACGTGAGCTGACCTGCCTGGTCGAGAACCACTTTGCCTCCTTCAACGACCTGCACGAGGGCGACACCATCTACGCGGTTAAACGCGGCGAGAGGATACCCGTGCGCATAGCGGGCGTGGTCTCGAGCCCCGAGTACATGATGGTATTCCGCAACCGCCAGTTTCCCATGACCTCGGCGACCGTGTACGGCGTCTTCTACTTCAACATGGAGCAGGCCCGCGCCCTTACCGGCTACCCCTCCAACTCATACAACGAGTTCGCCTTCACCTTGAAGGACTACGCCCTGCTGGAGACCACCGAGATCCAGGTGCGAGAGGTCCTGAAGCCCTACGGCATCGAGGAGGTAACCACCCGGGATAACCAGATATCCAAGCAGCTGCTGGAGATGGACCTGAGGTCGTTCCACGATTTCGCCCTCTTTTTCCCCATCCTCTTCTTCTCCATCGCCTCCTTCAGTATCTACATGATCCTCTCACGGCTGGTGCGCACCCAGAGACCCATCATCGGCCTCATGCGCGCCGTCGGTTATTCCTCCCGCACGGTGCTGCTCCACTACATGTCTTTCGCGCTCGTGGTGGGACTGGTAGGAGTCGTGTTGGGCAGCCTCCTGGGCTGGGCCGCCACCGGCATAGTATCCAGTGTGTATTCCAGTACCATGAAGATACCCTTCGTCAGGTACGGGGTGTACCCCGAGGTGTTCATCTACGGCTTCTTCCTGGCCATGGGTTTCTGCGCTATCTCGGGTATCGTGCCGGCGCGCAGGTCGGCTGCGGTACAGCCTACCGAGGCTCTGCGCGGCGTGGTTGATCCCGCCAAGTATGGCAAAGTCTCCTGGGTGGAAAGGCTCCTGCCGCGTATCTCCCGGCTGCGCGTCTTCTGGCGGCTGCCCCTGCGCAATATCTTCCGCAACCGGCGGCGCACCGCCTTTACCGTCATCGGCATCATGTTCGCCATCATCCTCATCATGCTCAACCTGGGGATAAACGACACCGTCAACGCCAACATGGACCAGGCTTTCAACCACCTCTTCACCTTCGACATCGCCGTTCTCTTCCTGGACCCGCAGACGCGCGTGACCCAGAAGAACATAGAGAGGATCCCGGGCGTCACCGAGGTCGAACCGACCATCGGCTCACCCTGCACCATCAGCAACGGCGGAGAAGAAGACGTGGAGAGCATACTCATGGGCGCGCTCACCGACACGGTTATGCGCGGCTTTCTGGACGAGAAGAACCGGGAGGTGGAGATAACGCCAAACCACTGCCTGTTGAGCAGGAACTACCGGGACGAACTGGGCATCTCTGTCGGCGAGATGGTCGAGATCTCCTCGCTGAACCGCTCCCGCTCCTTCGTGGTCTCTGACTTCATCATGGAGCCCATGGGGTCCTTCGTGTACGTGCCCGTGGACGAGGCGCGCGAGCTGCTGGGTTACGGCACCAAGTCGTCCGCCTTCTACATACAGGTGGACGAGGGTTATTACGAGCAGGTACGAGATTCCCTCTACGATATGCCCGAGGTGCTGACGCTCGTTGACCTGAGCCAGATCAAGAAAGAGATAAACTCCTACATGTCCCTGATGTATATCGTCATCGCTGTGATGCTGGTATTCGGCATCATCATGGCTTTCTCCCTGGTCTTCAACACCTCCACCATCAACATCATGGAGCGCGAGCAGGAGGTCGCCACCATGCTCACCCTGGGGGTACCGCAGTGGAAGGCGTCGCTCTCCCTTACGCTGGAGAACGTGATGATGGGACTGTTGGGCCTTATCCCGGGGTATATCGCCGCCCGCATCGTCATGGTCCAGGCCATGAAGCTCTACGAGACCGACCTGTTCGCCTTCACGCCCGCGATATCGGTTTGGACTTTCGTCATCACCGGGGTGCTCGTGATCGCACTCATGGTGCTCTCGGAGTTCCCGTCGCTGCGGCACATACACCATCTCGACCTCGCCGAATCCACCAAGCGACGTTCGCTGTAAGGGGTCAGCCCTCCATATTCAACTTAATCCGGCCAGGTCTCATCTGCCCACATTCATAGGCGATTACGTTGAATATGGAGGGCTGACCCCAGGCAAGAACCGACACGTTTGATGCATCAGCCCGCAATCCAGTCGGGGTCTCAATTTATTTTTCCAGACATTCCACACGATCTGCAAAGATATCGTCTGCTGCCTTACGCCCGTGATCGTGTTGTTTGTTGAGGCCTGACCCCGGATGTTGATAATGGAGGGCTGACCCCAGGCAAGATAATGGAGGGCACCGTTCAAAGATGCCGTTTCGGCGGAACGCCCCCCTCGTCGAGGCATGCTGGTCTATTCCTCCAGAGCGGCCTCGCATTCATAGCACTCGCTGCAGTAGACGACACCGCTGGAGAGGCCCTCTGCCACTCCCACGAACAGCCATTCGTCCACCTCGAAATAGTGTCCGCAGAGCGAGCACGACGAACCCGCCATGACCTCGAAACCCATGCGGCGCTCGTCCTGGCCCACTTCGTCCACGGCCAGGGCGGGCTCCAGGCTCAATACGCCCGCGGGAAGTTCGCCCTCGTCGGGCCGGCACCCCTGGCAATACAGATATTCCTTTACGTCGTCCACCTCTACCGCCAGGGCGAATACCATTTCGCCGCCGTGCAGCCGCTTTCCGCATCCCTCGCAGATACCGCCGCCGCTCACCAATTTTCCACTGACGAATTCTCTCAATTCGATCTCCCTCACGGATACCTCTATCACTGCCATTTTAACTCTTTTCGTTTCCTCGGGTGACGACAGGGCGCGATTGCGGCTTGCGGAGACCGTTCCCATCCGCGATCGTGCCGCGCGCGCATGACGGGAGGCCGCCCACACGAGCGATGATAAACCCGGTGAAAAGCATCTTTCCTTTACCCGCGGCGTATATTGTATAATTAATGAGATTTGCCATAGCAAAGCGAGCAAAGAGGTGGTGATAATTGAGTTCGGTAGTGAAGAAGCGCCGCAAGAAAATGCGCAAGAAGAAGCACAAGAAGCTGCTTAAGCGTACGCGCTGGCAGAGAAGGAATAAATAGTCCTCGGCATTTCGCCGCTTTCCATCCTGACCCCCGGGCGGGGATGGCGGATAATCCGATCATGGGTTTCCCTTCGCGTGGGGGTCGGTTGTATGTGGCGGAGACCGGCTCCGCGCGGCGACAGCCGGAGCCGATGCTTCATATGGTGCCTCCTTTCTGGGATAATGATGCCTGGTGTTGTAAATGAAGAGAATCATTCTTATATTGCCCCTGGTCTTTCTCCTCGTCCCTCTTCTCGCGCCGTGCACGGGAGCCCGCGCGGCAGAGCAGCGGGAGATCACCTACCGGGTTGATCTGAGCCGTCCCGCTACGGGCGAAGTGGCGGTGGTCCTCGAGGTCGATGCCGCCTCGCAACCTCTCGTACTGGAGATGCCGGATACTTACGGGAACGGGCTTGCGGCCGACCTCTCCTCCCATATAAAGGACGAGATGGCGGTGGATGCCTCGGGCAACGTACTTCCCTTACGCAAGGACGGCGATGCCTGGTATCTCGAAGGCCGGGGCATAGTTACCTTCAGTTACAGCGTCCGCGCCGAAGACTATGCGGCGGGTACCGCATACCTCGATTCCCTGGCGCAAGAGGACGCCCCCTGGCCCTATTTCCCCCTCTTGGATACGGACCTTGCTTACCTGCCCGGCTATGCGATATTCGTTCGCCCCCGCGAGCAGGTTGTCCAGCCCCGCCTGGAACTGGACCTGCCTCCGGGCTGGGAGGAAGCCCTGCCGTGGCAGGAGCAGCCGGCGGATATGGACGAGCTGCTCAACAATCCCATCTACGCCGGCGAGCTCTCCCTCTACGAAGGGGGTGCGCTCCTCGTCGCCGTTCCCGCGGATTCTCCCGCGGCCGCCGGAGGCGGCGTGCAGGAATACGCCGGCAAGGCGCAGGCCATGCTCGAGAAGAGCGAAAGCCGGCTGGGCGGCCTCGACCTGTCCGGGAACAGCAGACTGCTCCTGGCACTGCTCTTCCGCGGCGAAGGGGCCCAGGAAGGAAAACTCTACTACCCCGGCTCTTCTTTCAGCGGCAGCGTGGTCATCCCCGCCGGGTCGGGCAACGACCCACTGTCGGATTCCACCATAGAGGCAACGGCACGCGGCATGGTCTCACTCTTGCTCTCGCGGGAGATGGATGTGGACAGCGACACCCTCTGGTTGAGGGAGGGGTCCGCCTGGTACCTCCAGGACCTCATCCCATACGAGACCGGCCTCTGGGGCGCCAGCCTGTTCTGGGACCGTTTCAACGGCCATTACGATGCTTACCGCCAGGCCAGGCAGGAATTCACGGGCTCGCTGGTCGAAGCGGGGACGCTCGGCTACGAATCCCGCGAGGGGGCCGTCGTCCTCACTTGCGGCGGCGCCGCGGCCTGTGCCTCCTTCGACTCTGAGCTGCGCTCCCTGCAGCCCTATTCCATGGACCTGCCCGTCTTTCTGCGCAACATCTCGGATACGAGCGGTGCCCTGGACCCGGTAACAAATGACGCTATCCGCTCCGCCCTGACCGAACTCACCGGCCGCGACTGGTCCGCTTTCTTCAGGGACTATATAGACGGCACCGGGGAGATTCCCGCCTCGGCTTTCTCCTCCCTGAACATCGTAGAACCGGGCGAATCCAACCTGCCCATCAGCACACCGGATACGGATACGTCAACTTCCGACTGGATAATCATAATAGTCGCCGTGCTGGTGGTCTTCATCGTCCCCTTCATCCTCGAACCCTACACCATGCGCCCGCGCAAACCGGGCTTCCTGGAGAGGCAACTCGGCAATGACGAAGAAGACTAACCGTGAGATCAACATTTTGGGGTCAGGTCTCAAATGTTGACGTTTATGCTCGCCGAGGCCGGATATCGACCAGGCATGAGGCAGGCTTGACCCCCATGCCCGGGGTTATGGGATGGTGAGCTTGACCGCGTTGCTGTACTTCACGATGGCTCCGCCCTTGTAGATGCCCACGCGGTAATAGTAGGTCTTTCCGGATACCACGCCGGTATCGGTATGAGACCTTTTGGCAGCGTCCACGAAAGTACAGGTATCGCCGGGATAGGAAGGGTTGGGGTTGGTCTCCGAGCGGCATACCTTGAAGCCGTCGTAGGCGCCGTCACCGCTCACGCTCCAGCTCAGTACGGCTTTCCCGCCTTCCACCTTTCCGCTCAGGCTGATGGAGAGCTCCTGCTGCCCGCCTGGTATGGTGGCTGTCACGGTATTGCTGTATCCAAGCACGCTGCCCCCGTCGTATACCGCCAGGCGGTAGTAATAGGTATGTCCCGCCTCTACACTGGAGTCCGTGGTGGAACGGGCGTTCTCGCCGTCTACGTACATCCACCAGTCGCCCGGATAGGAAGGTGACTGGCTGCTCTCGGAGCGGCACAGCTTGAAGCCCTGGAAATCCGCATAACCGCTCAGCGTCCAGCTGAAGTCAACCGCTCCCTCCCTGGCCGACGCCGAGAGCACCAGGCTCTTTTCCGCCGGCGGCTGCGGGTCGGGCTGGGGTTCTGGCTGGGGTTGCGGTTGAGGTTCGGGCTGCGGCTGCGGTTGAGGTTCGGGCTGGGACTCCTCCCCGCTCGCGGGAGGTTCCTGCGTTTGCCCGGGCTGATCTTCCCGCTCGGCTGCCGCCTCCTCCTCCAGGAGGGACAGTACCCCGATGGGAAGTCCCAACGCCTCGTCCAGGGCCTTATTCCATCTCAACCATTCGTTATCCAGTTCCTCGCGCGTGACGGCCAGGACCTGTGCCTCGATCCCCTCCCCGTAAAGGAAGACGTCCCCCTCCTCCAGCCGGGAGGCCCGATCCACGGGATCCTCGCCGTCCACGGCCACGCGCACCGACGAGTGCAGGGAGACCACCTTTCCGGAGGTCTCTTCCACGTCGAAGGTGAAGGCCGTTCCCCTTGCGGTGACCTCTACGTTCCCCGAACGGGCGACGTAAGGCGTCCCGTCCACTACGCGGTGATAGCTCTTCCCTGCGAATACCTCGACGGCGATGCCGTCTTCCCCGCCGCCCAGTCCGATCTCCGCCTCACCGTGCAGACGCAGGAAGCATCCCGAAGTGAACTCGACTATGCCCCGGGCGTCTTCGGCCGCGTATATCACGTCTCCCTCCGCTATGGACTCGCCGTCGCGAGCCTCGCGTTCCTCGCCCTGTGCGTTCCTCACCGTCACTTCACCGCGTTCCAGGTAGAGTGAAGCCAACTCAACGGGTTCCCGCGGCGTGGGGCCGCCCGCGCGCAGGAACACTACGGCGAGAACGGCGATGACGGCCAGGGTCAGCGCCGCCACACCCGCCCATGCCAGCCGCGGAACGCGCCTGCCGCGCCGTTCGCCGGCAACGTCCCCGGTATCTTGCCTTTCGGAAAGTGTCCTGGCCCATATCCTGCGGCGGGCATCCTCGCGCAGGGGAGGGACGGGCGGCACGATGCTGCGCACCCTCTCCCCCAGTTTGACCAGGCCGCTCAACTCCTCGTCCAGGCGCAGTTCCTCGCCGTCCAGGACCCGCAGGAGGTATTGCGAGTAAAACTTGCCGTTCACTGCAATTCCCCCCTCTCCAAGTTCTCCACTTCCCGCCTGAGGGCTTTGAGCGCCCGGTGCAGGCGCACCGCCAGGTTGCCCTTACTGCACCCGATCATTTCCGCTATCACCTGATTGTCCAGTTCGTCTACGAACTTCAGCTCTATCACCACACGATATTTATCCGGGAGGCCGCCCATGGCTTTCAGCAGGAGGCGCCGTTCCTCCTCGCGTTCTACGCCCCCCGTGGGATCGTCTTCCCCCACCAGGCGCGGCAGGACCTCCTCGAGATCCACCATCCTGGCCTTCCCCTCCCGCCGGTAATGATCCACAACGGAGTTGGAGGCTATGCGTACCAGCCAGGAACAGAGGGACGCTCCTTTCCACTTGAAATCACCGATCCCCCCCAGTGCTTTCTCGAAGGTGCGTGCCGTGATGTCCTCGGCATCGCTCTCGTTACCGACCCTTCTGAGCACGTAACCGTAGATACCGTCCACGTAATGCCCGTACAACTCGGCGAAGGCATCCATGCATGTCTTTGCCTCTTCTACGAGCTCCTTCTCCTTTGCCCGGTCCATGGGCACCAGGGGCATTTCCGCTCCTATCTCCTAAAACGGCTGCGTGCCTGCTTTCTTACACGTACCGTATCCCTCCCGCAACACCCTGACTGAGGTATAAATCGCGGGCCGGTAACGGACGATAGTCAAGGTAGTCATATTTCTATTCGGATGTGAGGCCTGGCGCCTTGATGCGGCGGGTCCTGCGGTAGAGGGAGACAACGGCGTGATCCAGTGCCCGAAATGCGGAGCGATGAATCCCGACGGTTTTCGTAACTGCAGGGAGTGCTACCATCCCTTCGGCATGGAGAAGGTGCTCGGCGACACAGGACCGCCTCTCGCACCTCCCCCGCCCCGGCAGAATGCACCGGGAGTGCAGGCCGCGGTCCACGACCCCCTGTCGGGACGGCCCGCCCAGGTGCTCGCAATACGCCCCATACGCAAGATACCGCTGGCCTTGTGGATAGCGCTTGCGGTACTGCTCGTGGTCGTCATCTTTGCGGCAGCATGGCTGATCACCCGCGGCTCCGGCTCCGGCTCCGGCTCCTATCTTGAGGGGGTTTTCGAGAACATGGAGGGGCTTGCGGGCTGGGAGGCCGATATCCGCGTGGATTCCAGCGAATATCCCGTGGACGCATTGTACTTCTACCTGGGAAACAGCTGGAGCGGCACGCTGGTTTTCCAGGGACCCGACCGCTTCTCGCTCTCCGCCAAGTCCCTGCAGGGCGGAGATTCCTACGGGCTGCGCGTTATCGAGGGCACCATATACGAGTGGGACAGCTACTCAAGGTCGTGGAGGAACCTGGGAACGGCATGCGCAGAATACATGGACATGAACCCCGTCTGGGACACCACCTTCATAGAGGAACTGTCCGTGAGCGAAGGGGAGGTGCTGCGCGAGGTAGATGGCAAGATGTGCAAGGTCCTCTCCTTCGACGAGAACCTCGAGGCCGGCGAGGATTCGATGTTCGGCGGTTACGAGATCGTTTATCACTACCAGGGAGAGATGTTCGTGGACAACGCGACTGACCTGCTCGTTGCCGTGGACTACGTAATCGAGATACCAAATCTGGGGAGGTCTCACTACCGCTACGATTTTCACTCCCTGGGCTCTCAGACCTCGGTGGAAGTCCCGCCCGGCGCTATCGCGCCCGTAGGAGGCGGGTGATAAAAGCCGCCGCGCTCAGGTCTGAGCGGCGCTGTTTGCAGGGCCGGGCCCGCACGAGGACCGGGCCTCGAGATATCCTCTCAGGCTTACTTCTCCATCTCCTCATAGAGCGCGAACTTGTGTACCTTGCCCAGGGGGGTGAGAGGAAGCGCCTCCCTGAACACCACCTGGTCCGGTACCTTGTACTTGGCGAGGTGCTCGCGGCAGAATTCCTTTATCTCGTCCTCGCTGACCTCGGTCCCCGGCTGGGGGACCACGTAGGCCCTTCCCTTCTCTCCCATCACCGGGTCGGGATATCCCAGCACGGCGGCGAAGAGGACCTTGGGATGCTGCAGGAGCACGTCCTCCACCTCCGGCGGATAGACGTTCTCCCCTCCCCGGATGTACATCTCTTTCTTCCTGCCCATGATATGCACGAAACCGTCCTCGTCTATGAACCCCATGTCGCCGGTGTAGAAGAAGCCGTCTGAGTCGAAGGCCTCCGCCGTCGCCTCTTCCTGCCTGTAATAGCCCTTCATCACCGCGCCGCCGCGTACCGTGATCTCTCCCGCCTCGCCGCGCGGCATCTCCTCGCGCTCCGGGCTCATGATGCGCACCTCTATCCCCTCGTTGGGAATGCCTATGGTGCTCGAGATCTTCTCGCGGGGATGCTCCTGGCGGGTGAAGGTGATCGCGCCCGAGGTCTCCGTGAGTCCGTAGCCGATAAAGGGTATGACGCCCAGCTTATCCTCTATCTGGTCTACGAGCTCCGGCGGGACGGGAGCGCCCGATATCACCGCGAAACGCACGCTGGAGAGGTCGTAGGTATCGTAGTCAGGCTGCATGAAGAGCAGGATGTACTGCGCGGGGACCTGCCCCATCACCGTGATGCGCTCATCCTGTACGGTCTGCAGCACCTGCTGGGGGATGAAAGTGTCCAGCATCACCAGGGTATTGCCGGTGTAAAGAACGCTGAAGATCGCCATCACCGCTCCCCCTACGTGGTTGTTGGGGATATCCATGAGCAACCGCTCGTCCTCGCCGATGCCCGAGGATTCTATCTGGCCCGCCACGTAATGCACGAGGTTGCGCTGGGTGAGCATGGGGGCCTTGGGCTGTCCCGTGGTACCCGAGGTGAAAAGGACCAGGGCGACGTCGTCTTCCTCTACCTCCTGCTTCCTCGCCTGCAGCTCCCTGTCCAGTTCCGGGTCGTCGGAGAGGAGATCGTCGTAGGTCATGGCCCCGGGGACCCCGGCCGCGTCCTCGACCGACCCTATCACCACAACGTCGCGCAGCTGCGGCAGGTCTCCACGTATCTCGTTCAGCTTGGCGACGAAGTCGGAGCCCATGAACCCCGTCTCCATGATCACCGCCGACGCATCGGAGTGCCCCAGCACGTACTTGACCTCGCTCGCGGAGAAGCGCCAGGTGACCGGCACCGCCGCCGCTCCCAGCTTCATGCAGGCTAGGTAGCCGAAGACGAACTCGGGATGATTGGGTATATACAACCCTACCTTGTCACCCCGCTGTACTCCCAGCGCGAGCAAGCCGCGGGCGACGCGGTTGACCTCGCGTTCGTACTCGGCATAGGTTATGCGCCGGTCATGGTAGATTATGGCTTCTCGGTCGGGCCTTTCCCTCGCCCATTTCTCCAGGTACTCAAAGGCAAGCATTTCGCACCTCCCTGCTGACGGAAACCGTTCTCACCCGCCATTGTCGCACAGCGGGCCGCACGGAAGCCCGCTTCCGTTCGCGTCTTACGAAGCGTCGATCTCCTCCCGTAGTGATAGTTCCGGCTGCGCCCTCGCAAGCATTTGCCGTCTCTCCCGACCCCCGCATCCGTTTCCCGCGACTACAGCCTCACCCTCTTGGGCGAGAGCATGCGCGGCGCTCCCCTGGCTATTACGTGGGTGAATATATACCTTGCGCGCGAGGCCACAAGGTCGTGGTGAGCCTCCTCTCCCGCCGCCTGCATGAGCACCTCCATGAGGTGATACAGAGGCGTGCGGGTAGGCCGGATAAGCCTGCCCATATGCAGCAGCAGCAGGCAGGTTGCGCAATAGGCGACCATGCGGTCAGCCCCGCTCTCCCTCGCCTCCTTCCATTGCCGCAGGGCCTGCATCCCCATGTCGATGGGGTTGTAGGCCCGTGCCCCGCATGCCGCCCCGCAGCATACGGAGAGCTCCCGGGCATGGGCCATCTCCAGGACCTCCAGGCCGGCGCAGCGCATGATCTCGCGCGGCACATCCGCGTAGCGCCTGCCCAGAACCTTGGCGTGGCACGATTCCTGCACCACGGCCGAGCCCTTCCAGGGGTGGCCGAAAACCGTCCTGCCCTCCTGCACGTTCTCCAGCAGCCAATCGTAGAAGTAGAGTATCTCGAAATCGAAACGGGCCCCGAAGATGCGAGGCAGGATGTTCGACAGTATGTTGAATCCGGCCGTGCAGAAGACGTACATGCGCTTGATCCCCAGGCGCCTGAAGCGCTCCTCCAGCACCCGCGCCTGCCTCTCCACTACGTCCATGATCCCGAGGCGGAAATAGAGTTCCCCGCAGCACAGCTCCTGCGCTCCGATGACCGTGAAGTCTCCCGCGATGGATGAGTCCAGCAGGCAAGGGAATATCTGGGCATTACAGCCGGCATAGAGGACGGTGCCGCCGGCAGCGGCTACGGCCTGCGGAGAGGACGCGTTCTCCTCCCAGCGCGCCACCAGCTCTCGCTCCCGCGGGGTATGGTGCTCGCGCGCGATAGTGTTGAAGTTGATGTCCTCGAGGGGCATGGCCAACTGCGCTCTTACCGGCAACCCCTTCTCCCGGTACCGCTGGTACCAGCGGTAGAGGATAAGGCCGTAGGGAGAGCAACCGTTGGGGCAGAAGAGGTTGCAGGAAAAGCAGCTGGCACAGCGGGAATCTACGAATCGCGCTTTTTCGCCGGCGCGCAGTCGGCGTATCTCGTCCCGCGCTTCCTCCCTGGTAAGCCCCATGACCTGGCAGCGGTAGAGGCAGTCCCCGCATTCCTGGCAGCCGTCGTAGTCGTAGAACAGGGGCAGCCCCAAGCCATCTCCGTTGCTATCCATTGTCCCCCTATCACCGCTGACCGTAGGCGAAACGACCCTACGGCACCAATATGTCGCCTGCTTTTCCCCGTGAAGACGCCGGCCCGGGGCGTCCCTCCCGGTGGCCTTGCGTTATAACCCTTTTGCCAGCACGATCCTTTTAGAAATAGTGTGAATCAGGACTTAATATTATCAAAAAAGCCCATCCCCGGGGAAACCGGGGCCTTTACCTTTAGAGCCGCCCCTCCACGCCGGGGGTCAGCCCTCCATT
>CAZGWK010000045.1:0-7736 GCA_964529285.1 uncultured Actinomycetota bacterium | reverse complement strand
ACCGGGGCCTTTACCTTTAGAGCCGCCCCTCCACGCCGGGGGTCAGCCCTCCATTATCCACGCAATCATGTGCCCGGCATTGCCAGACGAACCTTTGGTAGATCGTGTTGAAAATGGAGGGCTGACCCCTTATGGGAGGAAGGAGGAGGTCCAGGCGGGTAACTCCGGCAGCTGTCCCGCGTCAACCGCCTGCCGCCACGTTTCGTCCGTCATACTCCCATCCGCCGGCTTTATGAACTCGTAGTAGGAATAACCCGCCCCTACGGTAAGGGTGGGTCTCCCCGCCACCGGCGCTATGACGTAATAGATCACCGGCTTGCCCACCGCAGTCTGGAGCACCTCGCCGTAGGTCTCCTCGAAATACACGTCGTTCACCAGCGGCATGCAGTCGTCCCCCCGCACGGCCGTCTCTCCTTCCGCTCCCCGCGGGAAGGTCAACAGGTAGCGCAGGGTCCAGCCGATATCCGCGATAGCGGCGTACTCTCCCTCACTCAGAGATTCGCCCCGCAGCTCCTTCTCCGCCATAGTCTTGAGGGCGAGCAGCAGATCGTACAGCCCGTCGAGCCGTTCACTCACCGCCGCGGAGGCCAGGCTGCGTTCGCCGAGTCCACGCCTGACCACGTCCGTCGCGGCCGCCAGGCGCGCGAATGCCTCCGGACAGGGCTCCACGTATCCCAAATCGGCCGCGGCCTGCCCGCCTCCCGGGACCGCGCTTTCTGAAGCGGAATAGTCGACGTCGCAGTGGCGCATACCCGCCCACGAACCCAGGAAATCGTACAGGGAACGGTCCTGCCACGCTGCCGCGCGCATGAAGGAGGGGTATCCCTCGCCGCAGGGTTTGAGCATCAGCCGCATGACGTCCAGGCAGCTCCAGTAAGCGTTGGAATGCGCCTGCGCGGGATCTACGCCCCTGAACAGGGCGCGCAAGGCCTGCATGTTCTCGTCATATCCCTCGTATAGCGTCTCAGCGTAAACCTGGTCCAGGACCTGCAGGGCACGATCCGAGCCCAGGGCTGCTGGAACGTCCAACCCCCGGGGCATGGACCTGTCCGCCACGCGTGGTTCTACCAATTCCTGGATAATATAATCCTCCGGGAAGCCGGCCTCACCGAACAGCCGGAAGGCGGGTGAGCTGGAGTAAACGTCCTCTCCGGTCATCGACGAGACCAGAGGCGGCCGTTCCTGCAGGGCCCGCGAGATGAACTCGTCCAGGAGCACGTCATCCTCCAGGCGGCTCAAGGGGAATTCGTCACCATAGAGCTCCCGCGCGAGGGTAGTATAGGTATGTGCGTTGAGATCATGCGCGAACGAGCCCAGGTAAGATGCCGTCTGATAGACGCGGTCCCAGACCAGGTAGGCGGACTCACCATCGACCTCCGCGGTATGCAGCGCGCATACCAGGAGCAAAGCCCGGCGGGTCATATCCCTTCCGGCCACGATGTCACCAGGACCCGCCCCCGGTTCCGGGTAGAACGCCATCCTTCCCATCCAGGTCATGGCCTGGTAATAACCCCGGAGCTCCCCTCCGTCCGCGTAATAGCCGTGCGGCTCGTAGGAGCTGTAATCCTCGCTGTAAGCGAAGATGGGCGAGACCGCGGTACCTGTATGGGCGGCGATCAATGCCAGTTCGTCCTCCACCAGGCCCGCTACCTCGGACGGAACATCCACCTCAACGCCCAGCAATCCTGCGGCCACCGCCAGGTAGGCAAGGTCCATGCGCGCAGCTTCCCGCACCTCTCCCCCACTGCCCCGGTACATGCGCGCGGCGGTATCGTAAAGGGATCCTGCCAGCCCTTCCAGGTCCGCGGCGAGGGACCCCTCCTCCGCGTCGCGCAGAGCGTACGCACAGAGCGAATGAAAGGCACTCAAAAGGGCGTCTACGGTCACGAATTTAGCTTCCGCGGCGTCCAGGTAAGCCTGGTATATACTGTCTCCCCCGCCCCTGACGGCCGCAAAGCCCTGCAAGCCCAGAGTCCGTTTAACCTGTTCCGGGAGGGTCGCAACATTAACTCCGGCCACGCCTGCGAGATCCGGGCTGACCGTGTATGCGGGAACGCCGGGAGCGGCGGTTGAAGATACGGGATAATAAAGGGCGAAGGAATCCTGCGGAGTTGTGCCGGGCAGGGAGACCTCGCTTATCCTGCCCTCGCCTCCCCCGCCGCAGCCCGCCGGCAGTGCCGCCGACAAGGTCAACGCGGCGGCGAACAAGACGGCTGCCAGGCTCCTCTTATGCAAGGTCACGACCTCTCCGCTTTTTCCACACCGGTTTACGCCCGATAGTACCTGCTTTATACCATGCAGCGGACCATCCCGCCATATCTGACCCGCGGCGCATCCGCCGGGTTCCGGCGCGGACCGGCACTCGAGATCAACGTCATCGTAAAAGGCACCCGATGTGCTCCCGGATATATAATCATGGCATGAAGCGATTTCGCTACGATGCTGGCTGGCGCGACGCGGCTGCCGGCAGGGTGCTGCCGATAGCGGCTCTGATCATCGCGTTATTTCTGTTCCTTTCCTTCTGGGGATGCGGTGAGGCGGAACCTCCTGCCCTGCCGCAGGAGCCAGAGGAGGCAGTCGATAGGATAGAAGGCCTTTCCGCGGACCAGAGCAGGACCGTCGCAGAGCTGGGGTATCCAGATCATTTCTTTATCTCTATCGACCCCGCCACCTCCGACCGCGTGGAGAGATGGTCTTACTTCACCTGCGGTAAGGCCATCGACTTCAACAACGGCCGTATCTTCGGAGAGGAGCCCACCCCGGACCAATCCTCGCAATACCCGCCTACCGACCTGCGGCCTCAGGACTTCGACGCATTAATGACGCCCGGGGAGGCCTCCCAGCTCCTGGGCGAGCCTCTTTACACCCAGGAAGTGAGGGACAGCCTCATGCCCGAGAACACCATAGTCGTCTATGAAAAAGTCATCCTTCTCTATCGCGAGGGGCAGCTTATCGGCGTAGAGACCCAGGTCAGCCCCCCGCAACTCAGCCCACCCTAAAACGCGGGAGACAAGGACACGGGTCGTACAAGCCGGGCTCATTCCGGCTCGAAGCGGAAGGCCCGCTTTAAAATGATATTCTTATCGGACTTGTGCGTAACGTAAAAACGTCATATATATGAGAGAACGCCGGGCAGGGAACACAAAGAGAGGACGAGCCGCCATGGCCATCAGGAGATGCAGAGAATGCGGGTTTCCCTACTGGCTGAGCAAGCTCATCCGCTGGAACGAGAACGGCACCATCACCATGGCGGTAAACCCGGATTACAGGGTGGTGATCATCGAATCGGACTTCCTGACGCATATATTTTCCCGCATCGAGGAGAAGCTGGGGCTGTCCATTTCTCACCTCGTCTTCGAGGCGCAGCGCAATGCATCCGTTCATACCATCGACTATCAGCTGAACAAGTTCCCGTATTCGGCTGGACGCTGGGGGCCGAACAAACGCATCGTGGTGCATGCCTTCTGCCGCCTGGCCGTATGGCTCGGGCAAGCCTACGCCAGGGCTCTCTCGTATAATCCCGGTAGGGGGGGAGAAGCGATCGTGCGCAATCCCTACAATCGCGAACTCATGGCCGCTATCATCCTGGGAGCGTTCGAAAGCCTGGAAAGAAAACCCTTCGAACACTCATGGATGAAAAGAGATGGGGAAGACATCATCTCCATCAAACCTGCCGCGCGGAGGCCGGAGATATCCGAGCGCCTCGAGCTGGAATATCCCGTACCGAAGGCAGGCCACTTCTATATGCCGCGCTGCCCCTCCTGCGGCACTCCCCGCGAACTCGCCTACCTGCACTGGAACGAAGAAGCGGGGACGATCATCGACAACCGGCGTGATACCAGGCTGACCTTTCTGGACGGTTACGTACCGAGCAGTGTCTTCCGGGAGCTGGAGAGGGAGCTCGGTGAGGACATCTTTCCACTTATAATCCAGGCCGAGAAAGACTACACCCACCGGCGCATGCGCGACCTGGGTATAGCCGGCGCCGAGAAGGGAGTGCTTCCCCGCCGGGAAAGGGAGAGCATCTACGAGAACGCCCTTGCGACGCTGCCGCTGCGCGGCCATGGGAACCCCGTCGACTACCACTACAGTTACGAGGGGTTGGCGGTCACCGTGGAAAATCCCTATAACGAACACCTGCTCGCCGGCCAGATGGCGGCCCTCTTCGAGATCGCGGAGGGCAGGGAAGCCGAGGTGGAGTGGACTTCACCCGAGGCCTCCAGCATCGTCTTTATGGTGCGGCCCAGGGATTTCCCAAAAACCTGAGAGCGGCGGTCATACCCGGGCGGGATTATTTCTTGTGCTTTCTCAAGGCCAATCCGTACCGTGGAAAGGACGGGCGTAGGCAGGCGCTTCGCTGTAGAAATAGATGATGGCCGTGACCTTCCGCCCGCTCTCCAGCGTTACTTGCGCCTCGCCCTTCTCAAACCCGGCCTCGCCCTCGATGACGTCGATGATACGCACCATCTCCTCGTGCTGTTCATCCAGGGGGACGAGCAGCACGCCGTTTACGGTGTTTTCTTCATCGCAGCCGGGCTCCACCAGAAGGGGATAACCAAAGGGGGTGTCGTAGAGGCGTCCGGTTACCGCAGCCGGCACAGCGTCCCGTACCGTGTGGCTGATGTGCCGGAACATCTTCTCGCCCGGTTTGAGCGTGCCGTAAACGAAAACAGGTAACATATCCATGCCGATGACTCAACGGTTTTTTTCAGTATACATCACTTGCCTGGAATGCTCGCTCTCTTCGAGGCCGGCACCGGGGCCCCACCGCCACGGCCGTGGAACTGATGAGCGGGCTGTCACCGCCGTACCTTCTTCCACATGCGGACATAAAGGTAATCAGCGGGGCGGCAGGAGTTTGCCGGGGTTCATGATATCCACAGGATCCATGACCTCCTTTACCGCCCCTAAGGCCTGCAACGAGATATCTCCGACTTCCTGGCGCATCCATGGAGCATGTTCGTATCCGACGCCGTGGTGGTGGCTGATGGTCCCACCGTATTCCATGATAGCCTCGGAGGCGGCTCGTTTTACCCTTTCCCACTGCTCCTCCTCCTTGCCCTCCTGGGCCATGGGGGCGAAGAAAGTGTAGTAGAGCGAGGAGCCTTCGCGGTAGGAGTGGGATACGTGACAGCCCACCATGCTCTTGCCGCCGCCCTCCTCCAGGGCGCTGCGCAGCGCGCTGCGTACCTCGCCGTAGAGATGGAGCAGGTTGTCCCAGGTCGTCGCGGTTTCGATGGTATCCACGAGAACTCCCCAGTTGATGAGCTGCTCGCGGAAATAAGCCGTGGCATGACGGCTGTTGTACCACTGTTTCCCCGGACTCGTCCCCAGGTGAAATCCGCCCAGTTTGCGGCACAGACGCAGCATCCCGGCGCGGAGGTATTCGACCTCTTCCCGCTCTCCCTCGAGGCCCAGGACCATGAAGGCTCCGTCTTCAAAGGAATATCCCCTGCTGGCGAGGACCTTGAGGGCAACGTCTTCCGCCTTCCTTTTCCACTTGTTGCCGGTAGTCGAACGGAACGCCTGGGCAAGAGCGGTTTCCGTACGGTCCGACAGGCGTACACACGTGGGTACCATGCCCTGCTGCAGCATCTCGCGTATGGCCGAAACCCCGGCCGCGAAATTCCTGAAGATCAAACCGCGGTAGTCGAACACCTCCGGGTACGGGCGGATCTTCATGGTGGCCTCGGTGATAACCCCCATATATCCCTCCGAGCCCACGCACAGCTGGAGCACGGAAGGCCCGGCCGAAGTAGAGGGGACCCTGCGGGTATCGACAATTCCCCTGGGCGTGACCATGCGCATGGCCAGGATCATATCGGCTATGTCTCCGTAACCCGTGGACTGGCGCCCCGAGGCACGGGTGGCCAGCCATCCCCCGAGGGTGGAATGGTCGAAGCTCTCCGGGAAATGGCCCAGGGTATAACCCTGAGCGTTGAGCTGTTCTTCGATCTCGGGCCCAAGCGCTCCCGCCTGGATCACGGCCGTCTGCGAAGTGGCATCCACGCGCAGGACCCGGTTCAACCGCGCCATGTCCATACTGATAGCTCCGGCTTTGTTCTCCGCCATGGGCTCTACGCCGCCGGTCACGCTGGATCCTCCTCCGAAAGGTATCACCGACAGGTTCTTCTCCTCGCCCAGGCGCAGAATCCTGACGATCTCGTCCTCCTCACGCGGCCATATCACGACATCAACCGGCCTGTCCACCCGGCGCATACGAAAGCGCAGCGTGTCCCTGTAGCTTTGTCCCATGCTGTGGCTGACCCGCTGGAATCTGTCGACGGAGACGTTCTCATCACTGCATATCTCCTTGAGGGTTTTTATAACGTCGTCCCCGATGCGTGGCGCCGCCAGGTCGATCTCATCCAGGGTGGGATCGGTGAACCTGTCCCGGTCCAGTTTCATCCCCAGGTTCTCCTTCATGAAAGGCATGATGTTTTCGCGGTTCTCCGCATCGAATCTCTGGTCGAGGTCACCCCAGCCCCACCAGCGGCTCTTTCCCTCCACTAAATCCGACATATCCTCAACCTCCCGGAACGCAGGCTTGACACGACAACATAATTCTAGCAGCAAAACTGCATGCCGGCAGAGAACACTCGGCTTATTTCAGGATCGTAAATGCAGGAGTGCAAGCAACCCTTTGCGCGAGGATGCTCCCCTGCGATCTTACCCCCATGCCTAAGGCACGAGGCGAGGCTTGACCCTCACGCCTGGCTAGGGCGTAAGTTCGATCTCCGGTGCCTGGGCGGCCGCCTCAGGGAGCTCGACGACGATGTCCTCACCGTAATCGAAGAAGTCCATGTACATGGAGCTCGTAATCGTTCCGATATCCGGCAGCCCGGACATCTCATAGCTCATTTCCATACGCTGGAAGAGGTTGTCAGCCTTTCTCACCCAGATGAGCAGCTCCGCCTGAAAACCGCTGATATTCTCGACCATTTCCAGCCATTCCTCGCTCAGCTGCTCTTGCGCCTCTTCCACGTAATCGCGGTAGATTTCCATGGAGGCTTTGAAATACTCCTGGTCGAGGTGGAGGGAAAGGGCCTTGGTATCTTCGTCCTCTTCGATGATCTCCGCATCCCTGGCCATATCCGCCATCATCTGCATCTGCTCCGCGTCCACGAGACCTATGTTCATGTGGATCTGGTTTGCGGCAACGCTGCTCTTCTGCCACCCCTGGCCCGGTATGTTCTGGTAATACACTCCCCCGATTATATAGGCCTCGACCTCGTATCCGCCGATGGTAGCGAACATGTGCTGACGCATCTCGCCGCCCGAGTTCTGCACGTCCGCCTCGATATCCATGCTGACGGGCTGCCCTTGCCCGCCCCCCGTTTCGGTCCCCGAAGCGATGGATATGTTTCCGCTCATACGATAGCCCTCGAGCTGTGACATGGCCTGGGTTGAGGCCGTGAGCAGAGACAAGGTATCAGACGTACGCGACTTTTCTCCAGCTTCCGATCCTCCTCCGCATCCGGCCAGACCAGCGGCCAGCATCACTATCAACACTGCGGCAGCTATACGCCTCATATTCTTCTCCCTTCTTTCCCCCCAATAATAAGCTAAGCGGCGCCGTCCGACTAGCGATGTGCAGCTTCGCCGCACAAATACCCGTGCACGCTCCGCCGGCTGATCACCTGGAGCGGGATGCTGTGCGGCGCCGTCGCATATTTCGTATATAATTTAGAATACGGAACGGGGGTGGTGCATTGAGGTACGCGGTTTTCTCGGAC
>CAZGWK010000044.1:0-30633 GCA_964529285.1 uncultured Actinomycetota bacterium | reverse complement strand
TAACTCAGAACAACTTAGAGCAACCCAGGACAACCGAGAACAACCGTATTTTCCGGACTGTAAATCCGTTGGCTCAGCCTCAGTGCCCCGATTCATAAATACGTCGGCATTCGATCACCGCTGCATCCCCGCCCGCTGCGTTCCGCTCCCTGCGACGTACTCATAGAGTACGCCTCGGTCGCGCGCCTTGCGGGCGCGGCGCATCGGCACTCTCGGTGCTTCACCGTATTCATGAACCGGGGCACCATGAGGTTCAAACAGGAGTTTAAGAGATAACCGCCCCTCTCGCCCATAAAATCCCAGCATAATTACCGTTTTCAGGCGCTAAAAAGCGTAAGACCCCACGGATAGTGCAAGTAAGCCGTGATAAAAGACCATCTAGAAAGGCAAGCAGGGCACATATTGTGCTTGACATGTAAGACCCTACATGATATATTGTGTACATGGCTCACTTCCATGTAAAGAAGAAACGGGGAAGACCCTATCTGTACGTGCGGGAGATAGCCCGGGTAGATGGAAAACCCAAGGTGGTCTCCCAGGTCTACGTAGGCTCACCCGAGCGGGTGGCCGCCATGGCCAAAGGCGAAACCGGAGAGGAGACAAAGCTCCGGGTGGAGGAGTTCGGAGCCCTGTGGGCGGCCAACCTCATGGACAAAGACATAAACCTGGCGGGGATAGTCGACTCCGTGATACCCAGAGGAGATAAAGAGGAAGGGCCCACAGTGGGCGAGTACTTCCTCTACGCGGTCTTAAACCGCATGGTGGAAGCCAAGAGCAAGTGCGCTCTCCCGGAGTGGTACGGGCGGACCGCCGTGCAGCAGATCCGTACTGTGGATGTATCGTCTCTTTCGAGTCAGCGCTACTGGGAGAAGTGGGATCGGGTGAGGGAGAAGGATCTAGAAGAGATCGGCCGGCGCTTCTTTGCCAAGATCGCGGAGGCCGAGGATCCGGCGGCCGACTGCCTGCTCTTCGATACCACCAACTACTACACCTACATGGCCACCCAGACCCCCTCCGAGCTGGCCCGCCGTGGTCACAACAAGGAGGGCAAA
The DNA here is from genome assembly GCA_964529285.1 of uncultured Actinomycetota bacterium. Taxonomy (GTDB): domain Bacteria; phylum Actinomycetota; class Geothermincolia; order Geothermincolales; family RBG-13-55-18; genus SURF-21. The sequence continues at coordinate 29,581 of CAZGWK010000044.1, read as the reverse complement.
CATCACCTCAGGCAGGTGGGCCTGGGACTTATGGTGGAGAGGGAGGACAGGCTCCCCCTGTGGTGGTGCGCCTACCCCGGCAACCTGCACGACTCCCGTCTCTTCGCCCAGGTGCTTGCGGAGTTCGCGCATGTGGCCGGGGGCCTCGCGGGCACCAAGGAGAGGCTCACCTTGGTCACAGGCAAGGGCATGAACTCAGAGGGCAATTACGCGGTTGTGGACGAGCACAGAAGGATACACTTCATAACCACATATTCTCTGCATTACGCCCCCGATCTCGCCTCCGTCCCCCTCTCCCGCTACTCCCCTGTGGATACGGAGAAGAACAAGAAGCTCTTCCGGGAGGGGGCTCCCGAGCAGAGGCTTTCCGCCTACCGCACCAGCGGAGTCTTCTGGGGAGCCGAGCGGGCGGTGGTTCTTACCTACAACCCCCAGACGGCGAGAAAGCAAGAATACATCTTCTCCGAGAAACTGGCCCAGGTGAGAGAGGAACTCCTCTCCATGCGGGCCCTGGTGAGGGAGGGCGCCCCCCACTGGCGGGACGAGGAGCGGGTGCGGGAGAGATACACCAGGCTCTGCGAGAGGCTGCACATCTCTGCCGGCCTCTACGAGCTCTCCATAAAGAAGAGCAAGGGCGGCCTGGCCATGGAGTTCCGCAAGAACCAATACGCGGCAGAGAAAAGACAGCAGCTCTTCGGCAAGAACATGATCGTCTCTGACAACCGTGACTGGACCACAGAGGAGATTATCTCCGCCTCCCTTTCCCGCTGGGAAGTTGAGGATGCCTTTCGTCAGTCAAAGGACGAGGACTTAGTCGGGGTGCAGCCCCTCCGGCACTTCACCGATTCCAAGATCCGCTGCCATCTCTTCTGCTGCGTGGTCGCCCTCACCTATCTAAGAAGGCTCGAGAAGAGGCTTTCCGGTGCCGGGGTGAAGCGCACGGCCAAAGACGTCATGGAGGACATGCGCTACCTGCATTCGGTGCTCTCCATAACCGATCGGGGAAGAACGCCCCTCCGCCGCCTGGAGATCCCTTCGAAGACCCAAGCAGAAGTCCTAAAGGCCCTGGGATACAAGGTCGACAAGCGTGGGGTCTTACAGCTTCTGGGGTCCTAATCACCATGTTTAGCAGGCATTTTACGGAGAGGAAGCCGTTTATCTCTTAAACTCCTGTCAAAGACGCCGTTCGTTGCCATTTCGATGATGATAACCTTCCGAAAGCCGTGAGATTGCATTTCGTGAAGAATGAGGTCATCGACGCATGAAACGAACGAGATATTAATAAAGAAAAGGCTGATCAGTCTTGATTAATGCCTTTGATCAAATCCTCTATCAATGGTTCGGTTTCCGGCAGGTTGGTGGTGATGATCCGCCATATTATAGAGTGGTCGATGCCGAAATACTCGTGCGAGACTATGTTCCTCAGGCCAGTCATTCTTCCCCAGGGTATGTCGGGATGTCCCTCGCGGATTTCAAGTGGAACATTCTTCGCGGCCTCGCCGATTATCTCAAGGTTTCTGATAACCGCGTCCACGGTCCTGCTATCAGCCTGGAAATCCTCGAAGGACATGCCGCCAGTATAATCCCCAACCTTCCGGATAGAGCCCAAGATATCTTCAATGAAGAGCAGGTAGGGTCGGTCTTTCATACGTAAGCTACCTCTCTCAGGATTCTTTCCTTGAATTGCGGCCTCAGCGCATCGGGTGTTACCAGGTCGACTTTTCGCCCCAAAACATCCTCCAGATATTCAAGAAGGTCGATGAACTCCCAGCCTACGGGCTCAGTGAATTCCACGAGGATATCAATATCGCTAAGCTCTTCTTGTTCCTCTCTTACGTATGAGCCAAAGACGCCTATCTCTTTGACCTTATACTTTTCTGTGAGTATTTGCTTCTGACTGGAAAGGACTTGCTTGATATCTCCCAAATCCATCATCCCTGTCCTCCTTCCACCTGGAGACTTATTAGGATTATAGCCTATTTCAGAGACAAGGATTCGGAGTGGATATCCAGTCACAGCAGCATATTCAATCAACAAATGGTCAATATAGCTGTGCGCAAGCGAGGAAAACTGAGAGCAACTGAGAACAACTGGATTCGAAGAAAACCGCTGGATAGATGTAACTCAGAGCAACTGAGAGCAACTGTCGAAAACCGATAGCAACCGTATTTTCCGGACTGTAAATCCGTTGGCTCAGCCTCAGTGCCCCGATCCATGAATACGCCGGCATTCGATCACCGCTGCATCCCCGCCTGCTGCGTTCCGCTCCCTGCGACGTACTCGCAGAGTACGCCTCGGTCGTGCGCCTTGCAGGCGAGGCGCATCGGCACTCTCGGTGCATCGCCGTATCCATGAACCGGGGCACCATGAGGTTCAAATCCTCCCTCCCCCACCAGGATAAAGATGCAGGTCAGAGGGTTTTTCCTCTGGCCTGGTTGCTTGTACGGGAAGTTTGTTAACTGGGGTAACGGATTATCAATCCGTCGTAGTTCCGCCGAGTATTCGAACCAAAAGACCAGCTCAAGGAAGATATTTCTCCGAAAGAAGATTACCCCGAACACCATGCAACGGATTACCAATCCGTTTGCCGGAAAAGCCTCTGGGTGTACCAACCGGCGGAACAAACAAGCCAACCGGCTGTTGCGAGGAAAGCAGTCAGTATTCTTACCGAGATTCCGAGAATCCCGATCAACAAATGGTCAATACGGTTGAGCACGACCCTTGATGACAGCAAGGCTGAAGTGCAATTGTACAAATAGGAATCCTCTCCCCGTTAGAGGAAAAGATCACGCTTCCGTGTAGCCTCTTTCCTTATATGCACGTAATCGCTTCTTGAACATGCGCAGCAGCATCGGCACCTTTGCGTCGACATAGTCATAGATCCGTACTTCCTGCTTGCCGGGGAATGGGCGCTCAAGCCTCCCGGAATATTGGGTTATCGTGCCATCGAATGAAACCGGCATGGCTAGAAACAGTGTGTCCAGGCGAGGGTCATCGAATCCCTCGCCGATGTAACTGCCTGTTGAGATTATTATGCGCTCCTCCGTATCCGGGATGGTGTCGAGTTGCTGCATGGCCAGGCGGCGTGCCTTCGCGCCCATCCCGCCATGCAGCACGATTGTGTTTCTAACCGTCGCGCCGAGTTGGGTGGAGAAGAACTGGAGATGCTCCCTCCTTCCGGTAAGTAGGATGGGGGACCGGCCTGCCTTCAGGGCCTCGAGGATGTCGCCGAGTATGAGGCGGTTGCGCTTCTCATGGTTGATCATCCTGTCGTAGATATCGTGGATGAACGGGTCGGTTTCCTCCGTTTCATAGGTGAAATCGGTATCCCGCCTTATCAGGAGGCGACCCAAAGCTTCTCTCTCGTCCGCATTTCCCTGACCGGAGATATGCCGTATCGCCCCGCATTGCATCAGGATAATCGGATGCAGTCCATCGCGCCTCTTGGGGGTTGCGGTGAGTCCGAGCACGTGGCGGGGTTTCGCGCCGCGCAAAATTTGCTCGAAAGATACAGCCGGAACGTGATGACATTCATCGACTATGACGTGTCCATATTCGGAAACGACATCCGCCACTACGCCCTTGCGGACCAGTGACTGCATGGTGGCGATGTCAATTATCCCGGTGCGCGTATCCTTCTGTCCTCCAGTCTGTCCGAGAAATAAATCATCGTTATTGAGGAATTCCCCCAAGCGCTGCTGCCACTGCTCCAGTAAGGGGCGCCTGTGAACGAGCACCAGGGTGTTAATGCCTCGTGCCGCCATCATATAGGCGCCGATGACCGTCTTGCCGGAACCGGGGGGCGCAACCAGAATACCCATGTCGTAAGACATCAGATCGGAAACCGCCGCTTTCTGTATAGGGGTTAGTTCCCCCCGGAAGGAAACGTCGATATCTTTCCCCAGGGGACGCTCATCACGCAGATCAATATCGATTCCCAGGCCTTCAAAAAGCTCGATAAGCTCGTCAAGGCAGCCCCGGGGGAGCCCGACATGGAGGGGAAAGTCTTCCGAACAGCAGATCATACGGGGCGTGAGCGCGGTTGAGAGCCTGAGATTCTGCTTCTTGTAAAACTCCGGATTCTGAAATGCGGCAATCCTGCTTATACGGTAGAGGAGGGGCTGCGAGAGGCCGTCCTTCTCAACAAAGAGCTGATTGCCAAGTACAGCATTGATGCTATCCGGCAGGGGACCTTGCAGGGGCGGCGGCTTAAAACGCCAGGATGGCTTCGCGGCCCAAGGCCGCTCATCCATGTCCGCGAACCCGGTGCCGACTCCTAAAACCTGGCCGTATTTGTTCGCCTCACGCAGTAATCCCTCGAGTTGTCCGGGCGTTATCCTCTCAACGCACGCAAGGAATCCCCATTGATCAGGAAGCGGTCGCAGGTCATCATCCAGGAAAAGGGCGTTCCCTTTGTCCACTGCCTCCCTCTGGAAGGGAAGGGCGATGAGGTTACCGAAGCCGCCCTTGGGAACGGAGTTCTGGTTGGGGAATAGCCTGTCATAGGAGCTCATCGGGAGACCGCAGTTGGAAGACATGGTCTCGGTTATCAGGTAACACCCGAGATTGCGTGCATCGCGTGCGGAAACGGCCTCCGAGAAGAACATCCAGATATGCGCCCCGTTTCCCGACCTGGACCTTTCGAGAGCCGCGGGGATGCCTTTGAGCCTGCTGGTCCCGAGTAAAGCTGCGGCATCTTCCCGCCAGGAATCCTTGTCGAAGTCGATGGCGAGAAAGTGGCATCTTCCCTCAGGAAGCAGGGGATAGATGCCTATGGTTTGCAATCCTTGGAGATGGTTTCTGATGGTTTCATCCGTCAATGGGATGAATTCCCGGCTGGGGCAACTGGCGCATCTTGTCTTCTTCTTGTCGCAGATATCCTGGACCCATTCGTTCTTGCAGGCCGGGCTATAGCCCTCTTTGCCGCTTCGCTTGCTGGACCATAGCCTTGCATAGACGTCATCCCTGCCCTTGAAAAGGCCAAGGAAGAACCGGATCCTCTCGGGTGTTAAATACTCCTCGGGAGATGTAAGGGCAATTTTTTTGCCTTCTTTAACCGGGACATGCTCGCAAGAGGTGGGAAAGGTAATGCTGCCGATTGCGTTGTCTTCATCACGAAGCGATTCAAGCTCGTCCTTAAGACGGGCGACATCCATTACAAGGGAATCCCGCTCCCTGTCGATCATAGATAGGCGTTTCTCAAGGGAAGCGATCTTATCTGCGATTTCATCATAGCTTTTATCTGAAGAGCCTTTCCTCTGGTTCATAAGAAGATTATAGGGTTGGTGGTCTGCGTCTGACAGAGGAAGTCAGATCGGCACCACGAAGTGGTAAGAAGAGGTAATAGGCCAAATGACACGGTCTATGACAAGAGGTATTATAAACGAAGAGAGAAGGTGGTGATGATGAGGTTCGAGCGGATAACGATAGACCCGGAAATATGTACCGGGAAGCCCTGCATAAGGGGGCTGAGGTTTCCCGTTTCCCGCCTGCTGGGCTTGCTCGCCTCGGGTGAGACAAGGGAGGAGATCCTGAAGGAATACCCCTACCTGGAATCTGAGGACATCGATGAGACCTTGCGATACGCCGCCTTTCTCGCCGAAGAGGAAACCCTGGAGATCGCCAAGTGAGCTTTCTTGTCGACATGCCCCTCTCCCCGGGGCTGGCTGTCTGGCTGCGAGATCAAGGATTCAAAGCCGTTCATGCCTCTGAGATCGAGATGTCTAAGGCCACGGATGAAACGCTCTTAGGCTATGCCAAAACCAACAATATGACTGTGATTACCGCGGATCTGGATTACCCGCGACTGTTAGCCCTCACGCAAGAAGAAGGTCCGGGCACTATCCTGTTCAGGGGCGGCGATTACAGCAAGGAACAGACCCTGATGTTGTTGAGCAGAGTCTTGGATTTGATCCCCTTCGATGAGCTGGCAAGCAGCATCATCGTTATCGAGCGAGAGAGGATTAGGCGCAGGAGGCTCCCGATTGCTTGACGCTTGTGTACGGACAACAACGGCAGGCATAGACCACTGATATCGCATTCTAAGGCGTTCAGGGGCCAATTCGAATCCTATAAGATTACCATATATTGCTAATTGCGGTCAACAAATGGTCAATATAGCTGTGCGCAAGCGAGGAAAACTGAGAGCAACTGAGAACAACTGGATTCGAAGAAAACCGCTGGATAGATGTAACTCAGAGCAACTGAGAGCAACTGTCGAAAACCGATAGCAACCGTATTTTCCGGACTGTAAATCCGTTGGCTCAGCCTCAGTGCCCCGATCCATGAATACGCCGGCATTCGATCACCGCTGCATCCCCGCCTGCTGCGTTCCGCTCCCTGCGACGTACTCGCAGAGTACGCCTCGGTCGTGCGCCTTGCAGGCGAGGCGCATCGGCACTCTCGGTGCATCGCCGTATCCATGAACCGGGGCACCATGAGGTTCAAATCCTCCCTCCCCCACCAGGATAAAGACGCAGGCCGGAGAGCGTTTTCTCCGGCCTGAAACGCATTTTGTACACATATATCTCACAACTCCATGACCGGACCTTTGTCAACTTCCCTCATCTGCCGTGGACAAGTGCTCTCGTCGTTCCTTTGGATAGCGATGTCAGTATCCTCATTAAAATAGTAGGTAGGCAGTTATCAGAGCTCTGGAGAATAGGGATTGAGATGAAGGGCAACATCTGGTTCACATCCGATACGCATTTTAACCATAGGAATATCATCGGCTACGCCCAGCGCCGCCCCGTTATTTATATCCTTTACAGAAGGACATGTAAATAGTATTATATCCTTATTATAAGGATAATGATGAACAATTAGATCATCGTGGGGAAGATAAATGAGAGATCTGATAAGACAGAAAATAATAGATAGCCTCTCAGTGCAGGTTCCCGAATTCACCAAAAGAGATGTTTACCTCCCTCGGCTGAGTGGCAAGAAGGCATATGCCGTGATAGGCATGCGCCGTTCGGGAAAGACCACTTTCCTGTGGCAGGAGCTTGACGGTGAATTGAAGCTGGGGACGCCCCGCGAGGACTTGGTATATTTCAACTTCGAGGACGAGAGGCTGTCCGAACTTACACAAAGCGAGCTTGGACTGGTGGCGGAAGAATACTACAACCTGTACCCCGAATCACATGGGAGGCGGGTGGTGTTCTTTCTGGACGAGATCCAAAATATAGACGGATGGGAGGCTTTTGCGCGCAGACTGCTGGACACCCATCAGGTCGGGTTATTTATCTCTGGATCATCATCCCGCCTGCTCTCACGAGAGCTTGCGAGCGGCATGAGGGGACGCGCACTTGAAGTACCTATATATCCGTTCAGCTTCAGGGAATTCCTGCGCCACTTGGGACGGGAGCCGAAGGGAGATGTTGATCGCCTTCCAACAACGCAGCGTTCGCGGATTGAGCGGGATCTTCGTGATTTCTTGGCATGTGGGGGCTTTCCGGAAGCCGTGGGTACAGATGTGCGTGCGAGGCAGGAACTGCTGAGATCCTACGTTGATGTGGCCGTGCTCCGGGATGTGATAGAGCGGCACGCGGTCTCAAATCCGGTTGCGCTTCGCTATCTCGTGAGGCAATTGCTGGGCAATCCAGCCGGTTCATTCAGCATAAACAAGTTCTATAATGATCTGAAAGCGCAGGGGATCCCGATTGCGAAAGACACGCTACACGAATACCTGAGCTATCTCGAGGATGCATTCCTGTTGCGAATAACCTCCCTCGAGACCAGGTCAGAGCGGCGACGCATGGTCAACCCACGCAAGGTATATCCGATAGACCCCGGGCTCATTCCCATATATGACCGTTCGGGGGAACCCAAATTGGGGCACGCGCTTGAAACCTGTGTGCTGCTGGAATTGGAGCGCCGTGGGGCTGAGGTTGGATATGTACGAACGGCCAGCGGCTATGAGGTGGATTTCCATGCAAGGTTCCCCGGGGGGTCTACCGCCTTGGTGCAGGTATGTATGGATATGGCCGATGGTGGCGTTTACGACCGTGAGGTGAGGGCGCTTCTTGAGTCAAAAAAGGAATATCCGAGGGCAACGGTGTTGCTGATTATCTTGGAGAAGCCGCCAAGGATAGAGATTCCCAAGAATGTTCAAGTCTCCCTTGCCAGTTCATGGTTGCTCGAGACCCCGACGTTTTCTGAATAATAATCCGTGTATTCCGGGAGCAGGAACCCACAGGCGGCTCTCACATTTATCTCTGGTCAACGAATGGTCAATATGGCTGAGCGCATGACTTAGCGCGCCTGGGGTCAGCCCACACCCCTATAAGAATATAACCCGGTTAATATATCTATAATGAAGGTAACTATCGTGTACGGATCAATACGAGATGCCGACCTGGTCAAGTGAGTGGAGAAAAGGGGGCAGGGAATGGAGAAGGATCATGGAGCGGTCAAGTGGGTGCGGAGCGAGATATACTTCGGCATGAGTATACCATCGGGGGGAGAGGTCAGCGAGGAGCAGTTCTTGTCCTTCCTGGAGGATGCAGTGACCAAGGCCTTCCCAGGGGGCATGACAGCCTTCGATGCCTACGGTCAGATGGAGAAAGCCGACGGTAGCATCGTTCGACAGGAGACCAGGGTAGTGCTGCTGGTGCACGATGGAAACCAGCCTAGTGAGCAAGCCGTCGCCGACATCATCGGTGCTTACCGGAGCAGATTCGGCAATCCCCAGGTAATGCACTTGCGGACAGAAACTGAGCCGCAGTTCTGGGGAGACTGAGCGGCGCCCTTGGTTTACAGTCACAACTCGATTCACATGGGACTCGAGGAGTGGTTGGATGGGTATAGTGACCTGTCCGTTCTTTTCCAGGCGCGTAAATCAACGTATACACTATATTCCTCGAGCGGCTACCTCATTTGTGGGAATAATAAGCAGTACCTGGACATATCACTTGAACCTGTAGGTGATTCATATATAATAGAAAAAATCTCGCTAGGAAAGTGAGATTAAGAAAAGGACATACAAGCATAAGCCGAACGGGAGCTTGCATGCTGGAGATGAGGATTCACGGGAGAGGCGGACAGGGAGCGGTCACCTCGGCCGAGCTGATCGCCGTAGCGGCTATCGGCAAGGGTAAATACGCTCAGGCCTTCCCGAGTTTCGGGCCCGAACGCAGGGGCGCACCGGTCGTGGCGTTTTGCAGGGTGGACGACAAGAGGATCCTCGCCCGCACTAAGGTATACGAGCCCGACGTGGTAGTCGTTCTCGACTCGGGGCTCTTGACTCTGATCGATCCGGTCGAGGGTCTGAAGCCGAACGGGATACTCATAATAAATTCGGGTAAAACCTACGAGGAGATAATGGATTCGTGCCACTTCTCCTGTCGTGTCGGTATCGTCAACGCTGGCGAGATCGCCCGGGAAGAACTCGGACGGGACATCGTGAACACCACCATGATGGGCGCGGTCATGAAGGCGACCGGCCTCTTAGGGATAGACGATATCCGTGAGCCCATGCTGGACCGCTTTGGGCCCAAGCTGGGAGAGAAGAACATGAAGGCCCTGGAAAGAGCCTATAACGAACTGGTTATAAAGGAGTAGGCGGGCATGGCCAGACCGATGGACGAGATAAGATGGCAGGACCTGGAAATAGGGGGGACATGCAGCGAACACGGCAGCTCCCGGGAGTATAAGACCGGCACCTGGCGTTCGCTCCGGCCGGTGGTCGACAAGGACCTGTGCATCCGCTGCGGAGTCTGCTGGCTGTATTGTCCGGACGCGGCCATCAACCAGTCGGAGGACGGGCATTTCCAGACTGACGAAGAGTACTGTAAGGGCTGCGGCATCTGCGCCAGGGAATGCCCGGTAGGCTGCATAACCATGGTGATCGAGGAAGAGTGATATGGCAAAGGAACGCAAGGGAATAGAGGTATCGCTGGCCTTAGCGGAGGCGGTAGCACAGGCGGATTGCGATGTCATAGCCGCCTATCCCATCACCCCGCAGACCCATATCGTAGAGCACCTCTCCGAACTGGTGGCCGACGGCCATCTGGACGCGGAATTCGTGCCGGTGGAGAGCGAGCATTCGGCCATGAGCGTATGCTGCGGCGCGGCCGCCGTGGGCGCCCGCACTTTCACCGCCACCGCCTCGCAGGGACTGGCCTTGATGGCTGAGATATTCTTCATCGCCTCGTCCTCGCGGCTGCCCGTGGTAATGGCCCTCGCCAACCGCTCCCTCTCCGGGCCGCTGTCCATCTGGAACGATCATACCGACGTCATGATGGTGCGCGACGGCGGCTGGTTACACGTATTCGTCGAGAACGGACAGGAGGCCTACGACCACGCGTTCTGGGCCTTCCGCGTGGCCGAGGACCCCGCGGTGCGGCTGCCGGTGGCCTTGAACATCGACGGCTTCATAATGACCCACATGATCGAGCCCATCGACTTCGAGGACGACGAGCTCATCAAACGTTACATACCCGAATACATTATGGAGAAGCCCCTGCACCCGGACAACCCGGTTTCCATGGGCTGTTTCGGCATGCCCGAGATATACACGGAAGTGCAGATGGCCCGCGAACAGGCCCTGGTGGACTCCTATGCCACCTGCGTCAGGGCATGGGAGGAATGGGAAGCCCTTACCGGACGGCGGTACCATCCGGTCGAGACCTACCGGTCCGAAGATGCCGAATACTGCATCGTGACCATGGGTTCGCTGGGCGAGACGGCCATGGCGGCCGTGGACGAACTGAGGGAGCAGGGAGAGAAGGTCGGGGTCATCAAGATCCGGCTGTGGCGTCCGTTCCCGTTCGATGATATCTACAGGGCGGCGGCCGGCAAGGATACCTTGATCGTGCTGGACCGCGCCATCAGTTTCGGCGGCCCCGGCGGTCCGGTGGCCCTGGAGCTCAGAAGCGCCATGTCCTGCAGGCCGCAGCCGCCGGTTATCGTGGATTATGTAGCGGGACTGGCGAGCAGGGACGTGACCGTGGAAGATTTCAAAGCGATCATCCTGGGAGGAAAGGCCAAGGCCGCCGAGGGCGACGCTTGCGGGTTCACGCTTTACGGCCTGCGGGAGTGAGGAGCAGGACATGAACAATTTCTCGGTTTTCTCGGCGAGACTGGTTGAAAAGGCCGAATATTTCACCTCTGGCCACCGCGCCTGCCAGGGCTGCGCCGAAGCGCTGGCCGTACGCCTGGTCATGAAGGCCCTGGGGCGCAATACCATAGTGGCCATGGCCACGGGCTGCATGGAGATCGTCTCCTCACCGCTGCCCACAACGGCCTGGGAGGTTCCCTGGATCCACGTGGCCTTCGAGAACGCGTCGGCCGTCGTCAGTGGTTGCGAGTCCGGCATGAAGGCCATGATGCGCAAGGGGAAGCTGCCCCCCAAGAATATCAACTTCGTGGCCATGGGCGGTGACGGCGCCACGGCCGATATCGGCATGGGCCAGCTCTCCGGAGCCCTGGAGCGCGGGCACGACATGATCTACGTGTGCTATGACAACGAGGCCTACATGAATACCGGCATCCAGCGCTCCAGCTCCACTCCCTGGGGTGCCAGCACCACTACCAGCCCGGCCGGCAAGATATCCAAGGGCCAGCATACCCAGAAGAAGGACCTGCCCAAGATCGCCATCGCCCATAATATCCCCTACATAGCCACGGCCTGCCCCAGCTTTCCCTTCGACCTCATGGAGAAAGTCCAGAAGGCCGCCGCCATCGAGGGCCCGGCATATCTGCATATACTTTCGGTATGCCCCACGGGCTGGCGTATCCCGCCGGAAGAGGCCATCAAATATGGACGTCTTGCCGTGAACACCTGCGTGTTCCCTCTCTACGAATACGAATACGAAAAATACCGACTCACCTACAGGCCGTCACCTATCCTGCCCGTGCGGGAATATATCGGGGGACAAGGCCGCTTCCGGCACCTGACGCCCGAGGACATCGAGGCCATACAGGAACGCACCATGGCGGAATACGAGAAGCTGGTGAAGCTGAGCGAAGAGGATTGATCGCATGACGGACGTGAAGCAGTTCGACCACATCATAGACCGTTACGAAAAGACGGAGGAATCGCTGCTGGCCATCCTGCAGGACTTCCAGCGCGAGTTCCACTATGTCCCCGAGGAGGGCATACGCCGCATGAGCGAGGTCATGCAGGTCCCGGAGAGCAAGATCTATGCCATGGGCACCTTCTACAAGGCCCTTTCGCTCACCCCGCGCGGCAGGCACATCATCAAGGTCTGCACGGGGACGGCCTGCCATCTCAAGGGAGCGCCGCAGATCCTGGAGGAATTGGAGCGGGAGCTCAAGGTGAAACGCAACGGCACCACGACGGATGGAGAGTTCACGCTGGAATGCGTCAACTGCGTGGGAGCCTGCGCCATGGCGCCGTTGACCCTGATCGACGAGGAATATCACGGGCAGACGCGTGCCTCTAAGGTCATGGACATCGTCAAGAAGCAAGTGGAGAGTTAGGGACATGGGAGCCATCAACTCCATCGAGCAGCTGGAAGCTTACCGGCAAGAGATCGCGGCCGAGGTCAAGGCCGATCTTCCCACCGTACTGGTGTGCTTCGGCACCGGATGCCAGGCCAATGGCGCCAGGCCCGTGGCCGAGGCCTTTACCGATATCATTGCAGAACAAGGGCTCGAGCTGAACGTGAACATCGGTATCAAGACAACGGGCTGCCACGGCTACTGCGAGAACGGGCCGCTGGTGGCGCTCCAGCCGCAGGGCATCCTCTACCTCAAGGTCAAGCCAGATGACGTGCCGGAGATCGTTGAAGAATCCATCAAGGGCGGCCGCATAGTGGAGCGGCTCGTCTACAAGGACAAGACCACGTCGGAGATGATAGCCGAGTACAGCGAGATCCCGTTCTACAAGCACCAGCACCGCATCGCGCTGAGGAACATCGGTGCGGTCGACCCGACCAACATCGACGATTACTTCCTGGCGGGCGGCTATGTCGGGCTGGTCAAGGCGCTGGGAATGAAACCGGACGACATCATCACCGAGATCGAGGATTCGGGCCTGCGCGGCCGCGGGGGCGGTGGCTTCCCCACTGGGAGAAAGTGGCGCTCCTGCGTGGCCGTGGAGAGCGATGTCCGCTACGTGATGTGCAACTGCGACGAAGGCGACCCGGGCGCTTTCATGGACCGCTCGATCATGGAAGGCGACCCGCATGCGGTTATCGAGGGCATGATCATCGGCGCCGTCGCCCTGGGCTCTCACACGGGTTACGTCTACGTGCGTGACGAGTATCCCCTGGCGGTCAAAAACCTGAGTTCCGCCCTCGAGGCGGCGCGCGAGAAGGGCTTGCTGGGCGATGACATCCTGGGCAGCGGTTTCGACTTCGACATCAGGATCAGCCGCGGTGGCGGCGCCTTCGTGTGCGGCGAGTCTTCGGCCCTGATGCGCTCCGTGGGAGGCGAGGTGGGCGAACCCCGCGCCAAATACATCCGTTCGGTCGAAAGGGGCCTCTACGACAAGCCGACGGTCCTCAACAACGTCGAGACCTGGGCCAACGTGCCCGAGATCATCGTCAAGGGCGCGGAATGGTACGCCGGCATGGGAACCGAAGGCTCCAAGGGCACCAAGGTCTTCTCCCTGGTGGGCAAGGTCAACAACACCGGCCTGGTGGAAGTGCCCATGGGCATCTCCATACGCGAGCTGGTCGAGAACATCGGCGGCGGCATCCTGAACGGCAAGAAGTTCAAGGCGGTCCAGACCGGCGGCCCTTCGGGCGGCTGTATCCCTGAGCGCATGGCGGACCTGCCGGTTGACTTCGACAGCCTGAGCGAGGCCGGGTCCATGATGGGATCGGGCGGCATAATCGTCATGGACGAGGACACGTGCATGGTGGACGTGGCCAAGTACTTCATCAACTTCCTGGTGGAGGAGTCCTGCGGCAAGTGCACCCCCTGCCGGGACGGCCTGCCGCGCATGCTGGACCTGCTCACAGACATCACCGAGGGACGCGGCGGGGAAGAGCACGTGGCCATGCTGGAGGAGCTGTGCGACCTGCTGAACTGGGGAGCGTTGTGCGGCCTGGGGACCTCGGCCGCCAACCCGGTGCTCTCCACCATAAAATATTTCCGTGATGAATACGACGCCCATATCAGGGAAAAGAAGTGCCCGGCCGGGGTGTGCAAGGCGCTCATCACCTACTCGATAGACCCGGAAGCATGTACCGGGTGCGGCCTGTGTATCAAGAAATGCCCGCAGGAATGCATCACGGGCGAGCGCAAGGAAGCCCACGAGATCGATACGAGCAAGTGTATTAAGTGCGGTATCTGCAGGGATGTTTGCACTTTCGATGCAGTGAGGATCTCATAGCATGGAAAAGATAAGCGTGATCATCGACGGCAGGACATTTGAGGCCGTGAAAGACCAGTGCGTGCTGGAAGTGGCGCACGAGAACGGTATCTACATCCCTTCGTTGTGCTACAACAGCGAGGTGGCGAGCAGCGGCGGCTCCTGCCGCGTCTGCCTGGTGGAAGCCCATCAGGGAAGCAGGATGAGATTGGTCACTTCTTGCAACTACCCGGTGCGCGAGGGCTTGGAGATAAAGACGGACACCCCCCTGGTGCACAGGATCCGCAGGGGCGTGCTGGAACTGCTGATGGCGCGAGTGCCGGATTCGGAAGTCATACGGGAGATGGCCGCCGCTGAAGGGCTGACTGATGTCCGCTTCCGCTTAGATGAGGGCGAGAACGACCGCTACAAGTGTATCGCCTGCGCGATGTGCACCAACGTCTGTGCCGAAGTGGTGGGCGTTTACGCCATAGGCATGGTCGACCGCGGAGCGGATAAAAAACCCGCCACCCCTTACCATAAGGCGTCGGATGTGTGCATCGGCTGCGGCGCCTGTGCCTATGCCTGCCCCACCGGAGCCATTACCATGACGGAGAAGGACGGCGTGCGCCGCATATGGGGCAAGGATTTCAACATGCTCAGATGCAGCGTCTGCGGTACCCCTTACATCCCGGAAGCCCAGGTGGACTGGATAGTGAGGACGACCGGCAAGGACAGGTCGTTCTTCGATAAATGCCCGGATCACAGGTGATCCCCGTGGCATACGCTTGCCTCCGCAGTTAACGGTGACGCTGCGATCATAATATGCCAACCTACATCAGCAAATGGTCAATATCGCTGAGCGCAAGTGTAGGGGTTGCAGCAGGCTCCTGACCCCTCGATATGTTACGATGTGTGGGGGTGATCCGATGTCGAGAAGACCGCCGTTTCTAATCCTCATATATCTCACCGTATTGTTATCTCTCCTGGTTGCCGGATGCACCCTTTAAAGACAATTACCCCTGCAATTCTGCATCGCAACCTCCCACGGCCTCCTCGCTCGCTTCTTGCCCTTCGGCGCAACCATAAGGCGTCCCTCCGGCCAGGCTTGAGACTTCGCATATATCCATCTATTTGGAGGGTGTAGAATAAATCTACAGTGTCTTGAGATGCAAACTTGGCGGTATCACCGGAAGTCAAGAGAGGAGTGCGATCATGAGGACGAAGGAAGAGTATATCAAGGGCCTGTCGAAGATGCGGCGGAACGTCTATTTCAACGGACAGTTGATTGACCGCGACAGCGAACTCCAGATGGACTGCCTAAACGTCATGGGGACCACCTTCGACGAGGCGCATAAACCAGAAAACGAAGGCCTGATGACCGCAACCTCCCATCTCACCGGAAACAAGATCAACCGCTTTACTCATATTCACCAGAACAGCGAAGACCTGCACAGGAAGCAGGACATGACCCGTTTCCTCTGCCAGAAGGTCGGGGGCTGTATCCAGCGCTGCATGGGCATCGATGCGGTCAACGCGATCTATAACGTCTCCTACGAGGCGGATAAGCAAAACGAGGGAGCCACCAATTATCACGAGAACTTCAAGAAGTGGCTAATACGCTTCCAGGACGAAGACCTGGTGGGCTGCTGCGCGCAGACGGACGTGAAGGGAGACCGCATGCGCCGACCGGCCGACCAGCCCAACCCCGGAGCCTACGTCTATATAAAGGAGAGGCTGCAGGACGGTATCGTGGTCGAAGGGTGTAAACTGCACATCTCGGAGGCCTCGGTCGCCGACGAAGTACTCGTGGTGCCGACCCGAGCCCTGCGTGTCGAGGACAAGGATTATGCCGTCTCCTTTGCGGTTCCGGGTGACTGGGAAGGTATGAAGCAGGTGGTGACCATCCACAATCTGAGACCGAGGGAGATCTACAAGCGGGGCTTCACCCCGGGTGCTACTGACTCCTACCTTGTCTTCGAGGATTGCTTTGTCCCCTGGGAAAGGGTCTTCCTGGCAGGTGAAAACCTGCACGGCGGAGTCCTTGCCCTTCTCTTCGCGCTCTTCCACCGCCACTCCTATTCGGGTTGCAAGCCGGCCATCGGCGACGTCATCCTGGGAACGGCGGCCCTGGCGGCGGAGATGAACAACATCCACAAGACACCCCACGTGAGGGAAAAACTCGCGGAGATCATCCAGACCAGCGAGCTCGGTTACGCCGCGGGTTATACGGCGTCGGACCTCGGAAAACCCGAGGTATATATACCGGGAGTAGGGTTCATGCCCTATGGCCCCGGTTCCTACATACCGCACTCCATCTACTGCAACGTAGGCAGGTGCCTCACGGGCGAGGCAGTCTTTCGCGAGTCGGAGATACTCTGCGACATCTCGGGCGGGGTAGCCGCCACCTTTCCACACGAGAAGGATTTCGCGAATTCGGAGACCGGCGAGCTACTCATGAAATACACCCAGCGGAATCCGGATATCCCTGTAGAGGACCAGGCACAGTTCTGGAGGAACCTGGGCGACCTCCTCTGTTCGGCCACGGGCGGGATCATGAACGTCGGGAATTACCACGGCGGCGGTTCCCCTATCATGGAGCAGATCGCCATCACCACCCAGTACGATATCGAGGCCAGGAAAAAGCTGGTGCGCTATCTGGCCGGGATGAGCGGCGGCGACCGCGAGGTCTTCAACGATCAGTACAAAACGGAGAAATAGGTGTCGCGAGGACGATCCATCAAAAGGCCGAAGAAAAAAGGAAGAGAGGCGGCGACGCCTCTCTTCTTCTTGCACGGGTTGACTTGATTCCGGATATCAGGCGCGGCTCGCCGTTTAAGCGCCGAGGTATTCGCAGGCAAGCCTGACCGCATGTGCGGCGTCCTTCCCGAAGGCGTCGGCGCCGGAGTATTCGACCACTTTGTCGTTCACAGGTCCGCCGCCGATGATCACCTTGACCTTGTCCCGCAGTCCCGACTCGGCCAGGATCTCGACCGTCTCCTTCATGGAATCGAAGGCCAGCGTCAAGAGGCCAGAGAGGGCGAGCAGCGAAGCCCCCGTCTCCTTGAGCTTGCCGATAAAGGCGTCAGGCGGGGTGTCCACGCCCAGGTCGTGCACTTCGTATCCCTCGCAGCGCAGCAGGGTCGCCACGATGTTCTTGCCTATATCGTGGATGTCGCCCTTGACCGTGCCGATGACCACGCTTCCCATAGAAGGCCCCTCTTCCTTATCGAGATGCGGTTCGATGAGGGCAATGGCCTCCTTGAAGATCTCCGCGGACATGATCAGCTCGGAGAGGAAGTACTCCTTGTCCTCGAATCGCTTACCCACAACGGACATGCCCTCTCGCAATCCCTCTACCAGTTTGAGGGGATAATTTCCGTTGATCAAAGCCTTGCGTACCTCCGCGAGAGTCTCGTCTTCCTTGAGTTCAGCCAGCAGTGTTGCGAGGACCTCAGACATTTTTCGTCTCCTTTCCGGGCTCGGTGACGCCGCCCAGCGGGCTCCCGACTCTATAGTTACTAGACAAGTACCAACAATGTTGTTCACGCAATTGCATATACATTTATCCTTTATTTTCTGCGTGAGTGCAAGCATGTTGAGGGGGTCAGGTCTTGTTTATTTGCCTTCGAACTCGCCGGTGAAGCCCTCCTCGTACATGAGATCCATGAGTTCCCGGGTCTCCATCCTGTCCTCCCCAGGGACGTCTACCCTATCCTGCAGCAGACGGCCGTAGTCCTCCATAGCAACCTCCACGTCGCGGGTATCGAAAACCCGCAGGCTCTGCAACTGCTCGAGGACGAGGCCGCGGGCGAGGAAGGTATCCATGCCGCCGTGCACGGCGCGCTTTATGGCGTGGACTGCGACCGGGGGGCGGCTGGCCATGAGATCGGCGAACTGCTGCACCCGGTCGTAGAACTCCGCCTTGTCGAAGAAGTCGGTGATAATGCCCCATTCCTTGGCCTCGGCGGCATCGAGCTGATTGCCCTTGAGCATCCATTCCAGGGCTTTGGCCTTGCCGAGGTGGCGGGGCCATCTCTGGGTGCCGCCCCCGCCGGCGATGATGCCCACCAGTACCTCGGGCTGGCCGATGGTGAAGCCCTGGTCGCCCACCATGAAACGGAAATCGAAGCAGGCGCCGAACTCCGTTCCCCCGCCGTTGCAGGGGCCGTTGATGGCGGCGATGGTCACCTTGTTGAGGCGCTCCACGGCGCGGTAGAGGCGGTGCATCTGCAGGGACAGGATTAGGGTGAACATGCGGTTTCTCAGCGCCTTTGCGGATCTCAGGTTGCTATCCTCGATGGCGGGGAAGCGGTCCATGAGGAGGTTGTTCAGGGTCAGAGTGCCGTCCAGCAGCGCGCGCCCAGCTGGATTGCGGGCGAGCCTGGCGATGGGAGAGGTCCTGTTCTCCTCGCATACGCGCGCCAGCTCCAGGATAGAGAAGTGCATGATATAGATGTCCTCGATGCCTCCCGTGAGCACCAGCACGCGCACCGAGGCGTCTTTCTCTGCCCGCTTGACCACGTCCCACAGCTCCTCCAGGATATCCACGGTGAGGAAGTTGACGTGGGGATTGTGCACTTCCACCCAGAGGGTGTAGCCTACCTGTCTGGTCTTGAGATAGCTCATGTTAGACCTCACGCTCCTTTTCCATCCGGTGCCTGTTTGTTAGGTCCATCCTACCAGGAGCGGCGATTAACCGGGCAGGTCGCCAGTATATACAGCTTGAAGGGTTTTCTGATGCTTGAAGCCCCGTAAAAACCCTGGCTTTCCCGGTCCGAAAACATCCGGAAGAGGAGATAGGATATTATCGCATTATAGATGGGGCGATTCGCCCGAGAAGCGATGCGGAAAAGGAGTGAGGACCGTGAAAGTATCTGGTTGCGACCTGCTCGCCCGCTCTCTACTCCAGACGGGCATCTCCTTCGTTACCGGAAAGGAGGAAGGAGCGCTGGGGCCGGTCTTCAAAGACCTGCAGGCGCGGGAGGGGGTAACGGCGATAAAGCCGCTCGGCGATATCGCCGGGGCCTTCATGGCCTACGGAAGCGCCTATTACAATATGAAACCCGCCGTCATACTCACTTCCACTCCTGCGGATGCCGTGAACGCGCTTAGCGGCGTGGGCACCGCCTGGGGGGAGAAGCTCCCCATCATCGTCGTCTCCGCCCGTCCCGACAACCGGGCGGCCGTGAGCCTGCCGGGAAGCACCCAGAGAGAGTTCTTCTCGCCGTTCTGCAAGTGGAGCGCCACGGTGTCTCGCGGCAAGGATATCCCCCGCGTTGTCGGGCAGGCCTACCGCGAGGCCATGAGCGGGTGCCACGGACCGGTACATATAGATATCCCGAGCGGATTACTGAAGGGCGAGTGGGACGTGCCGGAAGAGGAGCTGGAGGAGATCATCTCAAAAGAGGCTACCGCGCAGCCCGCGCCACCCATCGAGGGTGATCCCGAGCTAATAGAGAAGGCCCTGACGGCCCTGGTCACCTCGCAGCGGCCCCTCATCTTTTCGGGAGGAGGCGTGGCCCATGCCCGAGCGTGGGATGAGATGGACAGGCTCGTGCGGGCCCTGGAGATCCCTGCGTCCACTTCCATGGCGGGCGAAGGGACGGTGCTGGGAGATAACCACTTCTACATCGGCGGTCCCAGCTACGTGGGAGGTGAGGCGTTTCACCGCGCGATAAAAAGAACCGACTGCGTGCTGATCGTGGGCAGCGCCATGGGGGGGCTGGAGGGTTTCGGCCAGCCTCCCTTCTGGAACCCGGACGCCCGCTTCGTGCAGGTGGATATAGACCCCATCAACATCTGCCTGAACGTCCCGGTGGACATATCTATCCTGGGGGACGCCAAAGCCGTACTCGGCCGCATGCTGGAGATGATCGAAGCGGGGATAGTCAAGCCCAACCTTGCCCACAAGCCGTGGGTAGACCACCTTAAGGAGGTGGGACGGCGCTGGCGGGCCCGGATAGAGGGAGAGGCCGACGCCTCCTGGCCTATCCTCCACCAGGGTTACCTGGCCAGGACCATAAAGGAGACCGCCGACCCGGGCACCTTTTTCGCCATAGACGGGGGCAACACGGCTCTCTGGGCGGGCATGTTCTGCATGTCCCACCGGCCGCGCAACGCCGTTTTCCCGGCGGGCATGGGGACCCTGGGCTCGGGCATACCCATGGCCATAGGTATAAAGACCGCCGACCCCGGTAGGCCGCTGGTGCTCGTCCAGGGCGACGGCTCTTTCCTGTATAACGTTCAGGAGCTGGAGACGGCCCGCCGCCTGGGAATGGAGTTCGTAGTGGTCATCTTCAACGACGGCTGCTGGAACATGATCAAGGGATGCCAGGATGCCTTTTTCGGGGGCCGCTACGTGGGCGCTTTCCTGGGCGACATCGACTACGCCCGGATAGCGCGCGGTTTCGGCTGCTACGGCAGGCGGGTGGAGAAGGCCGCGGATATAGAGCCGGCCTTCCGCGAGGCACAGGCTTCAGGCCTGCCCGCGGTCCTGGATGTCCTGGTCGACCCGGACACCTTCCCCGAGCCCCTGGCCAGCTTCGCGCTGGGGGAGTTCGGCGGCGTCCGCTTCAACCCCCTCCGGGCCCTGGGGGTCCCCAAGATAAAGCTCGACAGGCGCCTCTGGAACCGGGCCAAGTACACCCTCAACATCATTTTAGACAAGGACCTGAGGTAGGGGGTGGGGGAGATGCAGATACTTACCGGAGGAGACCTGGTGGCGATGACACTGGCCCAGGAGGGGATCGACCATTACATCGGCATACTCGGGGGGCAGATCACGCCCCTCTTCGACGCCATAGGCAGGGACCCGGCCTTGAAACTGGTGAACCCGCGCAACGAGGCGGCTGCGGCCATGATGGCCGACGGCTATGCCCGGGGGGCGGGCAAACCGGCGGTTGTTATATCCACCGTGGGAGCGGGCGCCATCTACTCGGTGGCGGGCACGGCCAACGCCTGGGGAGACCACGTACCTGTATTCTCCATCTCGCCGCAGGTACAGAGCTGGAAGATGTATCCCGCGCAGGAATCACTGCAGGGATGCTACCAGGCGGACATGCTCGCCGGCGTGACCCGCTGGAACTGCATTGCCTATAACTGGAAGCGCATTCCCAGCCTGGTGCAGAGAGCGCTGCGCGAGGCCCTATCCGGGGAGAGGGGCCCGGTGCATATGGATATCCCCGTGGATATCCTCTTCGAATACCACGCGGTCTCTCAAAAGAAGTTGAAAAAGCTCATGCCCCCGCCGGGCAGCAGCCGCTTCTCGGGCAGCTATCTGCCGGATGGCGGAGCTGCTGCCGAGGCGGTGAGCATGCTGGAGGGGGCAAGAAAACCGCTGGTGGTCGCGGGGTTGAGCGTGCTCAGGGAGGGCGCATGGGAGGCGCTGGCCTCCCTGGCCGCGCGCATTCCCGCCCCCGTCGCGCTCACGTCCGCGGCGCTTTCCGCTCTCAACGGAGACGATCCCGACTATATCGGTGTGCTGGGACATCCAGCCCTGGAGAGCCTTCCCGGGGCATTGGAACGGGCCGACCTGCTCTTGATGGCGGGAACGGTGCTGAGCGAGCAGGAGGAAGTGGTGGATATGATCGACCGCTCACGCACGAAGGTCATCCAGACCTCCCCCGAACCGGAACTGCTGGGGTCGTTGGGGCAGGCGGACGGTGTCCTGGCGGGCGACGCCGCCTCCATAGCCGGGGTGTTGGAGAAAGGCATGAGCGGTGAATCCAGCGAGCGCGCACACTGGGTGAAGGCATGCCGCAAGGGCTTCGAGAGCGACCTGGAGAGCGTGCGCTCGGATGCCCGGGGAAAGAGCCCGGGGGCCGCGGTGAACGCCTTAGGGGAGGCCCTGCGCAAGCAGGACCTGATGGTGCTGGACGGGCGCGAGTCCTTATACTGGGGGTCCCTGCTCTGCCCGGCCGGGAAAAATGATACGCGCTATCATGCCCGCGGGCTTAAAGGCATCGGGTACGGACTGCCCATGGCCATGGGAATAAAAGTGGCCCGCCCCCGCGAGCGGGTCTTCGCGCTGTGCGATACGGAATCACTCCTGCACCACGTGCAGGAACTGGATACCGCCCGGCGCGAGGGTATAAACGTCATCGTCTGCGTGGTGGGCGAGCCCTTCGACTGGAGCGGAGTGGCCGAGGGGTTCGGCCTCCCCGGCACCTCGGTCACCGGGGCGGCGGAGCTCATAGTGGCACTGGACAGGGCGGAGGACGACCGCACGGCGTCGCTTATTGACATGACACATTTCGAGGGATAATCTTCTTGCCTCTCCGTACAGGCATTCAATACCCCTATGCCCAGGTCCGGCATGAACGACCGGGTTTTGCAATAAGCTCGGGCTAGCCGGCCGTCCGCGCCGGAGCGTGAAAGAAAGGAGAAGAAGGAAAAAGGAAGCAGAGGAAGAAGTCTAGGCCAGTAGGACCTCGCGAAAAGGAGGCGGGCATGTTCTTCGCTTATACCGAGGCTTCCCAGCAGGCGCTGGAGGGGCTGAGAGACCTCTCCATGCTCAAGTGGTATATCGTGCCACTTCTCGGCCTGGTGATCTACATCTACGCCAAGGAGATCAAGAACTCGCGCGATACGGGAGATTGGAACCCCATTCTGGCTGCGCTCGTACTCTTCGGCTGCGATTTCTTCAACGAGACCTGGAACGGCTGGGTCTTCCACCTCTCCGAGAGGTCGGCGGTGTGGACCACTCCCGGAGACACCGCCTTGAGGGTGATGGTAGGGTGGAACATCGAGATAATCTTCACCTTCGCTCTTTTCGGCCTGGTCTATTACCACATGCTTCTCCCCGACAAGAGGCAGAAGATCCTCGGCCTGCCCAACCGCTGGTTCTTCGCCGTCCTCTTCGCGGCCTTTGCGGTTTTCATCGAGATAGTGCTGAACATCGGGGACCTCCTGATCTGGGAATACCCCTGGTGGTACCTCTCCTTCGGCGGCGTCTGGATCATCTTCTTCCTGGGGTACTTCTACTGGTTCGTCGCCATCATCGCGATGCTGAACATGAAGACCATGAAGAGCAAGCTCGTCTTCGTCGGCGTCATATACGCCGTCCCCATATTCATGAACGTGCTCGCGGCCGTCCTGGGCTTCACGTATTGAACGATTACCCGGGCGAATCCCCGGGCCCAAGGGCAGGCGTAACCCCAGGTCCCAGCTGCGAGACCAGGTATGACCCCCTGGCTGTTGACCCTGGGCCCGTTGTCAGGAAATAGCCTATGCCCGCCCGTTGCGGCCAGCGGGTCCTGCTATTAGTCTATGGTTGTGAGCATGCATGGAAACCTGGGGGGTTAGAGAAGATGAACCTGGCCGATTTTCTCATCGAAGCGACCGGACGCATGCCCGACCAAACCGCCTTGAGGTTCGGCGGAGAGGCGCTGTCCTTCCTGGAGATGGACCGCCGTGTCGACGCCCTGGTGCGCGGGCTGAGCGCCCGGGGCCTGGGGCCTGGGGACAGATGCGTCCTGATGATGCCCAATTCCATCGAGTGGGCGCTGGTATATTATGCCATGGCCAGGCTCGGCGCCGTGGTGGTGCCCGTAAACCCCGTATACCGCAAAGGTGAGCTGCAACACATATTCGGCGACTCGGGAGCCAAGGCGTTCATCGGCCACGCAGATTACCTCGCCGAGGCGGTGCCGGTGGTCGCATCGCTGCCCGCTATGAGTGTCCGGGTCGTCAACGGCAGGGGAGTACCCGACGGGTACATAGCCATGTCCGAGATCTTCGACCACACGCGGGACAGCGTGACCTATGCCGCGACCGCCGCGGACGACCCCTTCGCAATCATCTATACCAGCGGGACCACCGGCCTGCCCAAGGGTGCGGTGCTCACCCACGGCAACCTCATGGGCGACGTCCTCGCGGTATCGGGGCTGCGGGCATCCGAGCCGGGCGATGTCGTGCTTTCTGCGCTGCCGCTCTTTCACATCTATGGACAGACCCACGCCCTCAATCTCTCTATCTTCAGCGGGCTGACCCTGCGCATGTGGGGCCATTTCGACCCCGCTGAGATGATCGCGGCGATAGAGGAGGAGGAGAGCACCATCCTCTACGCGGTGCCCACGATGATCAACCGCCTGGTGGAACAGGCGAGCGCTTCCCCGCCCAGGAGGTCCAGCCTGCGCTTCTGCGTGTCCGGAGGGGCCTCGCTGCCCCTGGAGGTCTTCAGGCGTTTCGAGGACATCTTCGCTACCTGGATCATGGAGGGGTACGGGCTCACCGAGTGCTCGCCTACATGCCTGGAGAACCCGCCGGGCCGCACCCGTATCGGCTCCATAGGGTTCCCCGTGCCCGGTTTCCGCGCACGCGTCGTCGACGACGACGACAACGACGTGCCTCCCGGCGAGGTGGGAGAGCTGGTCATATCCGGGCCGGGGGTGATGAAGGAGTACCTCAACCAGCCCGAGGCGACGGAGGCCGCCCTCAAGGGCGGTTGGCTGCATACCGGCGACCTCGCCCGCCAGGACGAGGACGGCTACTTCTTTATCGTGGACCGCAAGAAGGAACTGATCATAAGAGGGGGCTACAACGTCTATCCGCGGGAAGTCGAGGAGGTCCTCTACGGGCACCCCGGCGTGCTGGAGGCGGCGGTGCTTGGCCTTCCCCACGCCGACCTGGGGGAGGAGGTGGCGGCCGCGGTAGTCCTGAGGCCGGACGCGGAAGTATCGGAGCAGGAACTGCGGGAGTTCGTGAAGGAAAGGGTCGCGCCATATAAATACCCCAGGGTGATAAAGTTCCTAAACGAGCTGCCCAGGAACTCCGCGGGCAAGGTCCTGAAGCGCGATATCCCGCTGGAGGGTTAACCCCCTTGAGCCGGCCGGTTGCGGCCTAGCCTCTCGTGGGCGCGCACCCATTCGTCCGAGGTTATGGCCCCGATAAGGGATATCTCACCGGCGAGCACGACGCCCGCCACTATCTCGGCGAATTTGCCCGCGTTCCCACCGCCCCTGCAGCCCATGATCTCGAGGCATTCTCTCTGCGTGGGCAGGCCGGTGCCGCCGCCTACGGTGCCCACGATGAGCGAGGGCAGGGTGACGCCGAAGTAGATGCCGTCCCCGGCCGGGCGTATATCCAGGATATCGACGTGCGATTCCGCGACGTTCGCCGGGTCGTTGCCGCAGGCGATGAACATCGCTGCGATGCCGTTCGCAGCGTGGAAGCCGTTGCTCACGCACCCGGCGTAGATGGCGCTCAAGGTGCCGCTGAGAAAATTGTCCAGCACGATCTCGGCCGTGGTCCTGAGCCGCTCCACCAGTACCCCTTCGGGGATATCCACCTCGGCCGATACCTTCTTGCCCCGGCTCTTGAGCACGTTCACCTGTGAGTACTTCTTGTCCGAGCAGAATTTCGAGGCCAGGTTGAACGACTCGACGTCATCCCGGTCCGGGTAGGCCTCCCGTATATCGCGGCATATCTGGCTGGTCGCCAGGTTCACCATGTTCTGGCCCGCCGCATCGCCGGTGTGGAACCCGAAGCGCACGAATACGTTACGTCCCAGGTTGAAGATGTCGACGTCGCTCAATCTCCCGTGCGAGGTCGTCTTGCTCACCGCTGCATGCATGATCTCGAGGTTGTCCTGTAACCACCCAGTGAACTTGCCAGCCGCTGCAAGGGAGTCGAAGCGGAATACCGGCGCACGCTGCATGTGGTCCTCGAAGATCTTTACCCGGCATCCCCCGCACTCCCTGATCACCCTCATGCCCCGGTTATAGGACGCCACGAGTGATCCCTCCGTGGTGGCGAGGGGCACGTAGAACTCGCCCCGGGCATGGTCTCCCTGGATGAGCAGGGGCCCCGCCAGCCCTATGGGCAGCCTGGCCGTGCCGATGTAGTTCTCGATATTGTTCCTGACCGTGTCGGCAGGATAGGGGTCTTTTTTGATCCAGTCGATACCCGTCCCCGCATCCTCTACAAAATGCTGCCTCTCCAGGACGTCCTCTTCCTCGCCGCCGCGGGGCAGGTGCATGTTGTCGTCCGAACTCACGATACCCTTCCTTTACTCTGGAATATTATGCCACATCGTTTTCCCGGCCGTGCGACGATAGAGATTCATAGAGTGAGTCGCCGTCATTCTTCCCGATACAGCTAATTATACAGGCCGGGGGGTCAGGCCCGGCTTTCGGCCTCTGGAATCACAGTCATCGAGAGCATAAGCAAAGCGATCTCCCATGCAGCCAGACCCAGGCTAAGTTCAAAAAAGATCGTTTGACCCACGGACCCTTCGCGATTACACCTATGGAGACAGAGCTATGTCATCAGATGAAGGCTTCAGGCCGAAAGCCGGGCCTGACCCCTAGGCTTCTTAAGTGAAGACACGGGTGAGCGCGACCGAGATGATGCTCACCACACCTGTCAGTAGGGCGCCCCATGTTAGATCGATGACGGTCACGATCACCGGCCATTCCTTCATGGTCGCCTGGTTGGTGAGATCGTAGGTCGCGTAGGCGAAGAGCCCCAGGAGGGCACCCCACAGGAAGACCTCGAGATAGCCGGAGCCGCCGTCCACGGCCCTTACCACCACGAGTACCGAAGCCCCGAGGGCGTAGATGAGATAGAAAACGGCGGCCGGCGCCAGCCTCGGCGATTCCGCCAGGAGGCTGCCTATGCGCTGCGAATAGAACCGCTTGGACATGGTGAACAGCCAGACGGAGTCGATGGCGAGCATAGGGACGAGGAAACAGAAATAGGCGATGACGTATCTTTTCATAGTATTACTCTCCCGTAATCTCTCATCTTGACTTCTTGAACCAGGGTATGAAGATGCTGGTGCGCCGCTTGTATTCATCCCATCCCGGCGTCTTCTCCATCATCCTCTCGGTCATGGGTATCCCGGAGACGAAGAGCAGCATGCCGGTGATGACCAGGGGCCCGATGACCCCTATCCATCCCCAAGGCTGGTTGAGGGCGATGATGAAGATGCCCCACCACATGGTCGCTTCACCGAAGTAATTGGGGTGGCGCGTGTACTGCCACAATCCCCTGTCTATGATGGTTCCGCGGTTGTCCGGGTCCTTGAGGAAGGAATCGAGCTGGTAATCGCCGACGGTCTCGAAGAGAAAGCCGATCACCCAGATTGCGAGGCCGATATAATCCGACCACACCAGGGTTTCCCTTATACCCGACATGATTAGCAGCACGGGGGTGACGTTGAGCATGAGGATGAGGCCCTGGAAGAGGAAGAGTTGGAAGTAACTGCGAAGGGTAAACCACTTCCCCCATTCCTCGCGGAATTTCACGTAGCGCGGGTCCTCCCCCTTGCCCTTGTTGCGGCGGAATATACGTATCCCCAGGCGCAAGCCCCAGACGGTGACCAGCCCCGCGACCAGGAACTGGCGCGTGCCGAAAGCCGTGCCCGCGGGATCCGAGATGATATTGACGAGGAGCACCACCCAGGCCGTGACGATGAAGCTCGGCCCCCAGGCGATGTCCAGGATGCTGCTGTCCTTGATGATGGTGGCGATGACGAAGAGGATGGTGAAGTAGGCGAAGGCGGTTATCGCCGCGTAGAGTATGGTTTCCGGGATGTTCATAAATACACTCCTCCTCTATCCCTGACGTTCCTCGACGCCCTTGCGGACTATCTCCCTGACATCATCGATAAACTTTTCGAGCGGCGCGCCGTCGTATGCGTGCGTATCGACCGGCGCGTGGATCTGCATCGTGGCTCGCCCCGGAAAGAGGTCGAGGGTCTTGGGCGGCAGGATCTTCCTCGTGTCGGTAATGCTTATCGGCAGGATGGGGAGGTCCAGGTCCCGCGCCAGAGTGAAGGCGCCCTTCTTGAACTGGCCCAGCTGCCCGGTGCGGCTGCGCGTACCTTCAGGCAGCATGATGATGGAAGTACCGCCGGAGACCTTCTGCCGCGCTTTCTCGAGCGACT
Organism: uncultured Actinomycetota bacterium; assembly: GCA_964529285.1. GTDB lineage: Bacteria > Actinomycetota > Geothermincolia > Geothermincolales > RBG-13-55-18 > SURF-21. Next base: position 1,427 of record CAZGWK010000044.1, on the reverse strand, counting down.
TGTATGCCTCCTTGGGGTTCGACCTGTCAATGACGATGTTCCCTCCCGCCTTCACCGCGTAGCCGAAGACGGGATATTTACTCAGCTCGGTCTTGATCACCCACTTGAGGTCTATGCCTAGCCACCCATAGAGCACGAAGATATCGTAGGAACTCTGGTGGTTGCAAGCTACTATGTAAGATTGGCCCTTCGCGATGTTCTCTCTGCCGATAACGTTAACGCGCATTGGCGTTATGAAGCTGTTGAAGCGGGTCCACCATACGCCGGCGATGCGGTTGGCGGCATAGTCATCGGAGAAAAGGATGATGATCACGCCCAGCCCGACGAAGAAGCAGGTCGAGAGGATCAGGAGGGGAAGGAATATAAGCCACTTGTAAGGCTGGTAGAGCAGCCAGAGTACTCTACTACGGGTCTTTTTTCCGGCTTCAGCCTGCACGGGAAGATCGACGTTCATATCCATACTTTCACCCATCCACATCCTCTGGTAAGCGGAGCTTACAAAACATATTCTACCCACTAGCCGCCCTTTCTAAAGCTGGGGGTCACATCTTTATTTTTGAATACACAACCATAAATTGGCAGACAATTCAAAAATAAAGATGTGACCCCAAAGCTGCCGGCATAAAAGGGGAGAGGCCCCGGCATGGCCGTTGCCTCCCCCTTTTTATCTACTGTTACGATGACTTAAGGTGCGTATCCTATGGAGTCGTGCGCCCAGGTGCGGTTGTTACCGTACATGGCCCGCTCGCAGATAACTCCGCCGCTCGACATAACCTCCGTGGAGACGTTGAAGTCAGTGACCCAATCGTTCACGTAGAAGGTAATACGGGAATGTCCGGCCAGGTTGTAGCCGGTAGGACCGGGTACGGGACCGCCTGAGGTCATGAAGGTGATGTCCAGGGTCACCGGGTCGGCACCCGGGTTCTGCACCAGCACGAAGGTCTCGAAGCCGCCGGCAGTCGCGCCCTCGGGCAGGAGCCAGCGGTCGGCGGTGTAGGTAACCCCGATGGAGTCGTGCGCCCAGGTGCGGGCGGTGTTGTACATGGCCCGCTCCGCCGCCACCAGCTTGTCCGACTGGACCTGGGTGGAGACGTTCCAGGACGTGACGTAGTCGTTGGCCTTCCATGTCTGCCGCGAGTTCGGAGGCAGCACCGCGCTGGGTCCTGCCACGGCTCCGCTATCGGTCATGAAGGTGAGGCCCACTGTGGCCGGTTCGTCGTTGGGGTTCTGCACCAGTACCCAGGTCTCGAAGTCGGCTTCCGTGCACCCTTCGGCCAGATACCAGATATGGCCCTCGGGAGCAAAAGCAGCGAATACCGCCTGCAGGGCCGGGGGCCCGCCACCCAGCAGTCCCTCGGCGAACACGGTGTAAACCGTTTCCGCCGACAGGGCGACGTTATTGAGGGTCAGCACCACGGGACCGGGCG
>CAZGWK010000043.1:0-30781 GCA_964529285.1 uncultured Actinomycetota bacterium | reverse complement strand
GTCAAAGGTATCTCGTACCCGCACTGGGGACACGTTACTACCTGCGTATCCACTTCGTACCTCCTGTCTGCTCTTATTTGAGGGAACAAAACCTTATCTTATCCGTTTAAGCTAATGTTAGTATCTGGCAGTGACATGCCGGCTAGTACTGATCTTTTCTTCCTAATAATGCTACTGGTCAATATTATGGCCGCCATGGGAAGGAATATGAATACTTCGCCTCAGCAGAATTTTCTAAACATTAGATAAGGAATACGGCTCTTTGGCAGAGCGCCTCTGAGGAATCATCTAGCTCCTGATCGGAGGGATAAAGACCTGGTAACGGTGCCATTTAATATATTGGACATCGGGGCTTAATTCCATACTATAGGGCTCCCTGATGGGCTTATCCTTGAATTGTAGGAACCATTCCTTGAAATGGCTATATCCGTAGAGTTCTGCAGATACGAGGAGTTGGAGATTGTCATCGAAACTGATGGCTCCACGATCGAGAGCTTTGTGGTGCAACACGCATAATGCCAAACCATTTTGAACTATATCCGGCCCCCCGGCTTGATGCCACTTGATATGTGCAGCTTCTAAGCCCAGGTCGATGTTTCCCAATCTCAGGTCAGACCCACAAATCGCACATCTATGTTCGTAAGCTCGGATGACCTCATCACGGAATTTAGGATCCCTGTTGCTGGAGATGACTACCTCCAGAGAAAGGCCAATATCATTGATGATGTCTTCCTGGAGCGATGGAGGAAAATGGGCATCTAAAAGCGAAAGTGCGATTTCGTCACGCAAGCCCTGATCGTCTTTTAACATATTAAAGATTTCTTCAGTGAAGCCTCCCAATGCCTCTTTTTCCAGGAGCTCCGGTTTTGTAGGATTGCTGCTCCCTTTCCGAAAGACAATATCGCCCTCGTGGGCAACTTCCCATATACCGTCGTTCTGCAGTCTCCAGAATGGTTGTTCGGGATGTTGCGATTTCCTTTTCGGACCATATCTATTCAATAGCTCCGTTAATGGTCCTTCTATCTGAGAGAAAGGAATGAGACGTTCTTCTTCTTGTTCTATTCTCGCCAAGGCCAGCAATAAAAGCAGCGGTTTGTGGGGTGCTCTTTCGTCACCTCTCTTCCAGATATTGATCTGGACAATCTTTTCCTTTAGCTCACCCTGTGAGATTGCAGACATGATATAGGTATTCCAATCCTATAGAAGCCCCTAATCTAAGAAGTCTACCAACTGGCTGATTCTGCATCAATTCTCCCTCAAACTCAAACAATATTTACAGCATTTCTTTGGTACATTTAAATCTCTTAGTGCGATTTCGTTATTACTCTAAACGTCGTAATTGCTCATACCATCCATCAACTTATCGATTATGCGCTTATCTGCTTCGGCAAAATCATAGGAGGTTAACTCACAAAGTTCGATCCACAGTATCTCTTCATGGCTGTTCAGCTCTAAATCGCCAGAAATATGCGTTACCCTATACGCCATAAGCTCAATCGCTATATGGTCGTACTCATATTTACTCGAACAAATATATTCGTGTATCTCGGTTTCTATTCCGAATTCCTCATTCAGCTCTCTCCGCAGGCATTCTTCCGGCGTTTCCTCTGGCTCGATCTTGCCGCCAGGAAATTCCCACTTATCCTCCAGGTGATCACCCTTACGCCTCTTTGCGATGAGTATCTTGCCGTCTTTTTCGATGACCGCCGCTGTTACCTTCTTCATGCTGGCCTTTCCACTCAACTTTGTGTCTTTTCAGAAGAATACTTCCCCGGGAGATCTCAGATGTTCTAACTGACGGAAACCTGCTTCGACAAGATAGCCAAACGTCGCGTCCAGTTCATCAAGCGGCGGGACATATACTACAGTCACATCCCTGCCTCTGGTTAAAAGAACTCTATAGGCGTTGATCCTCAACTTGAATGGATCTTTCACTCTAGCGCCCCTCGCATAGCCTTTTGCCCTCCGATTGCTCCATTTACCATTCTCGATCATCAGATCGGTTCCCCATGCCAGCAAGACCGCATCTAACTCAAGGCCTTGCGCACCGAACTCCGTCACCACTTCATGAAGCCTCCTGCATGACCTAACGCTTTCCTCAGGGTCCCCATACCAGGGTCCGAACCTCACCCTTTTAGTGGACTGGAAATCGTTAGTGATTCCAAAACGTATCAAGTCCTTATCTTTTGCGGATGCAAGCAATCCGTAGCGAGCCTCTGGGTGCTCTGCATACCTTTCACTTAAATATCCCTTTGCGGTCTCGAGGTCACGCGTGATGCGTAGATGATATCCCTGGCGCTCCAGCAGTCTTGCGGTCTCTGACGCTTCTTTAGCATTCCTCTCCAGGATGGAGCTAACGAAATAGTGGATATCTGTGGCAAGATGGAAGCGTATTTCCGTGTCTAGTGATAGCTCGGGGGATACCTCTCTCCTGATCTCGCTCCCCGCGAAGATGGCAGCAACCTCTGGGGGACAATGCACCTCCCAATCCTCTGGGATTTTACAGCCCTCGATCGCTTGCCGCCACTGGATTAGTCCGGCTTCCTCGCCAACGTGTATCTCCTGTCCGCCACCGATAAGGCCGACCACAACGCACCATTCCGGAATCCTTTCCGCGAATTCTATGAAGTGCTCAGGTTCCGATTTGCCTCGTTCAAAGCCGGGCATCTTGCTGTGAGTCATGTCCACCTTATCTGCGTCAAACGCGCGCTGCGCCTCATCGAAAATCAGCACGTGTTCCGGAGGAACCAAGTCTCTTTTTCCGGAATATCTTCTCACGTAATTCCTCACGCCGCGCACAAAAGTCTTCCCGCCTCCACCTGCCTCCTGCAATTCGTATTGCAGAACTTCTACCAGGGGCCCATTCCCCGATAGGAAGACCGCCGGCACTGCGATTTTACCGTTCTCGCGCGGCACGGCAAGATCATCAAGGAAATGAGCGTGCGCTATCCTCAGCCCGACCAGGGTCTTGCCCGAACCGGGAACCCCCGTCACGAGCACGAGCCTCCGCTCCTTTTTCACGGCAGCTTCGTGAATAACGTTCGAGATATATTTAACCGCCGGGTCGGTCGCCGCCCTGGCCCGGAAGATAGGCCTGATCCTGCCCGTTTGAAAGAGCTCCCGGGCTGCTTGTACGAGGGTTGGAAGTGGGCAATACGCGGATTCCGCCAGAAAATGCGTTGGGGAAAGGGGTGGAGTGCTCGCATTCTTCTCGATATCTGTGATCAGAGTATCAAGGGCATCGGGCCCTGCAATATGGACACCCGCCTGTTCTCCCAGGTATCCCTTTGCCCTGGTTGGTACAACGATGGCCATGACCATACGCTCGGAACATTCGGAGTGATAGCACCTGAGGTCACGAGCATACGCTGCCGCCTGATCGATATCCGCCTGTGCCGGTATTTCCTTTCCTTTTAACTCTAGTACTAGGATTGCACCCTTGGCCAAGAAGATGACGTCGACGCGCCTCGATTCCATGGGCAGTTCATATTCCAGTACTGCCCAATACTCCTTGGCTTGAGCGTCACTTTGGATCACTTCCCGCACTTCATCCTGCAGTTCTGGTATCGACTCGTCCCAGGCTTTGATCTGCGAACCGCTTACTTCTCCCAGGAAATCCTCCAACCTTATGCGCACCAGGCGTGAAGGGGTATCGCTGAATTCCTCAAAGTTGGAATCCCATCCACGCCGTGCTTCTATATCGTGGTCAGACAATAGTATTCACCCTTCACGAAGATCACATGAACAGCACTGCTGCCGATATATGCTTATCCCTTTTTATGGATTCATTCTAACAGTTCCCTGCGACGGGGCAGTGAAAGGAATGGCGGCCCTCCGCACGCAGGCATAGACTCTCTTATACCAGGAATCCTACCTTTCTGTTCTGACTGCCAGAGAAGCCGCTGCCATCATGCTCTTCCCGGCATGATCGTTCCAGGTCCTGCATGGTGATCAGCGCTTGCGTCGCATCCGAGGCCCTGGCGACAGCGCGCCTCGCGGCCGCCATGACGGCGTTCTTTATGTGCCCGCCGGCAAGCTCGTATCTTTCCGCAAGCTCCCTTATATCCACATCATCCGCCAACGGCATACTCTCGGGTAGGTGCAGCCGCCAGATACGCTCCCTCTCCTCGGGGCCCGGCATGGTGAAGTGGATCTTCAAGGACAGCCTGCGTTCAAGCGCCGGCTCAAGAGCATCCGCACGGTTGGTTGCAAGTATGACTGGGAGGGCATGGTTCTCCAGGCAGGTGAGGATGATGTTCACGGTGCGGTTGTCGGAGACGTCGGTGGAGTGGCTCACGTCGTGGCGGGCGTAAAAGAAAGAGTCTGCCTCATCGAAGAACAGGACCGCGTCCTCTTTTTCCGCGCGCCTGAACACGGCGGCGGCATTGCGCTCCTCCTCCCCGTGCCATTTGCAGACTAGATCGGAGCCCGCGACGCAGAGCAGCTTCCTCCCCAGCTCGTACGCTATTGCCTCCGCGGCCAGCGTTTTCCCCGTACCGGGAGGCCCCGAAAAGAGCATGGATACTCCTTTGCCCTTGGTCATCTGGTCCCCCAGGCCCCAGGAGTCGAAGAGGACACCCCGGTTACTCTCCAGGATGAGGGCCGAACGTATCTCCTCCAAGGTTTCATGGGGAAGGACGACCCGCTCCAGCCCGATGCGGGGCTCTGTGAGCTCCCCCGGGTTGCGCTCTTCTTCGTCTCTGGAAAGGCGGCGGGGACGATGCCTGGGGCTGCAGTCTGCAGCAGGTTCGCTGCGTCCCATGACCGCCCTATAGGCCCTGGGGTGCATGTCCAGCTTGACAGCGGCGGGAGCATGCATCCCGGCATGCTTGCCGTCCTCTATGCGCAGGATCCTCCTCTGCAGCAGCTTGCAGTCCCCCGTGAAGTAGAACTCGGCCTCCAGCCTCTTGCGCGGGGAGTCGTGATATAGCCTGGCCAGCCTGCGCAGGTCTATCTCGCTGATCCCTTTACCGAAGTCATCGCCGAAGAGGATGGTGCTGGCGACGGCGGTCACCATGTACCTCTCCAGGGCGTTGAGGCGGTAGGCCTTGCAGAATGCGCCCAGCGGGTAGCGCTTCGGGCTCTCCTTGAGCCTGGCCTCGAACTCCCGCTTGCGGTCCTCCAGCTCGCGCATGTCTTCATCCGTCAGGGAAGAGGGTTTTCTGCCCTCCAGCACCAGCCATTCCGCGTTATCGAAGATCGCTGCCTCTATGTCGTCCCTGCCCGCGCGGCCCCTCTTTCTCAAGTCCTTCAAACATAGCAGAAAGAAGAAGGTCTCCATGTACCTTAGCTGCTCATCGATGTCTTTGCTCGCGAATTCCTTGCTGAACATTTATTTGCCACCCCCTGCCGTCTCGCGCAGCTTGCCTTTGTAAGGCTCCCGCCCCTCGGGCAAGTGTTTAAATATAGCACGGGGGGGTGACAATTATTCGTCTATATAAGCGCCGGGTGCGCCTATATTGAAATAACCGCAGCTCTGCATGTGCACCTGCTGCCTTGCTCGTATGATGGGGCGGTGGAGATGGGAAGGTCGCTGTCGGAGGCGGGGTAGTTCGGGGGGGACTGCAATATTAAATATGATCACTTATCTAGTCTATGACTATATTAATATGCTCATGATCATGTTTTTCCCATCGAGCATCCCTGCCGGGTTTGATGCAACGAATTCTGCCGTCCTTTCGAAGCTCAGACAGGGTGCGGTTAATTGTTGGCCTGCTAACCCCCGGACAGGCCTTTTCTATATCCGCAATTCGGAACTCATCAGGTAGGCGATCGACGACGTCGATGACCATTTCCCGCTTGGCTCCTCTGGCCGTTGTAACGACGCCAACACGCCGTTCGAATTCTGTATACGAACTCATTAGCATTACGCCCAGGAAATATTCCCACCAGGGCACAAGGGAATGTTTTTCTTTGTGCCAACCTTGATCGGATTTCTGCAAAGACTCATAGTACCCGTCCCGATTATCCTCGACAACCTGCTCCAAGCTTATATAGCGCCCAACTTCGTATCCGGCTTTATATAGAAGAAGCAGAGTAAGGAGTCGCGCCATTCTGCCATTTCCATCCAGGAACGGATGTATGCACAGGAAGTCTAGAACATAAGTCGGTATAAGCAATAGCGGCTCTATCGCCCCTTTTTCCCACATGCCATTGAACTGCTTGTGCAGCATATTCATAGCTTCGCTAGTCATATGAGCTGGAACAGGTTTGAATCTGATTGCCCTCTCGCCGGTGGGTAGGGTCTCCGCGATCTCATTGTCAACCGGCTTCCATTTACCGCCTTCCCCGGGAACGAACCGATACAGGTCGCGATGAAGCTGTAGGACAACACCAGGGGTGATGGGCATGTTCTCCCAGTTAACATGAATGGTGTTTAGTACATCCCTATATCCCGCTATTTCCTGCTCGGAGCGATTCCTGGGCTCGGTCTTTTTCTTGACTAACTCCGCTATTCTTTGATGGGGCGCGGTAATTCCTTCTATTCTATTTGAGGATTCCGTGCTCTGGATTATCGCCGCTTGCCGCAATGTCTCGAGAACCTGTGGCGCCTGCTCCTTGAACAATTCCTGTTTGCCTTTGTATTCCCCGATCACCCTGATAGTTTTCAACAATGTCTGGCTTATTGGCTGTCTTTCAATGAAACCTTCTTCAAAGGACTTCATTTCTTCCTCCTATAATGACCGAACAGCTTGCTGCATCACTCGTTGTCAGGCTTATATTAATGTTTTTCAGTTATCACCTAACATGATCATGATAACAATACATGATCATATTAACATGATCATGACCATGTTTCATCAACTCGTAATGACGTTGACGTGAGACGTTGGTAGAGGTTGCTGCGTTTGCTTCGCTTGTTCCGCTCGCAATGATGTTGATGGAGTGCTCGCAATGAGGTCGGGGCTTTAAGAGGAACGCCTATGGTAGTGGTTTTTCAACCCCGCCATGCAACCGGCTGACCCCCATTTGGAAGGGGGGACCACAGGAAGGGCGGTGGGGTGGTGAACAAAGCTCTCATTAGAAAGATCGGAGTTAACATGTCTCCTGGTGTATTAGGATGCTGGTATTTGTTTCTCCGCCCAGGAGAAGAATCGTTCAACCCGTTTCACTGTCTCAGTCGACTCTTTTACGGTACAACTACGTGCCTCATATTCAACCAGACCCTTGAGCCTGAGTATCGCCTGCATCTGCCTGGCAGCCTTTGAGGCTTCAGCAGAATCTACGGTCTCTTCCAAATAGCCATGAGCCTGGTTGTGATCCTGGCCGATAAAGAATTCTCCGGCGTACCTTATAGTCACCGCATTTGCCATCAGGATAACCGCATGAACAGCATTTGATACAGCTGCATCCCATAGGCTGGCATCATGTGATAATTCCATTGCCTTGCGATATTGAAATGCCTTTGCCTTGAACTTTTTGGCCTCAGCTTGCGTAGCCTTAGCTGTTCTCTGCTTCCTCACCAAGGCTATTGCTCCTCTCCATATAAGAGCTTCCCTTCAGAAAGTATTTCTCTGGCCAATGGGTGCTTTCTTTTCTTCATTCGTTCGAACTCATCGGAGGTATACAAGAGCGTGTTCGTTCCGATGCGGTAGAGCCTGTACGCCTCCCTCTCGTTTTCTGCGATGACTTCCTCTACCTTCTCCTTGTCTGCTTCAGCCTTCAGGATCAGCGCCAGGTCGATATCACTTGCTGGTGTATCTTCACCACGTGCCGCACTGCCAAAAACATAAACGCTGATAATAAGCTGTTTGATTCCTTTGCTCACAATCCCAACGAGATCATCGAGCAAGCTGGCTTCCTTCTCGAAAAGCGGCTTCAATAAGTCCTTGTAGAGAACGGTATCATCGGGTATCTCATAGACAGAGCTTCTTCCGACTGTCTTGCGTGATATTGCGCCCATATCCGCCAGAGAATCCAGTGCCCTGATACAGGTTGCGTGATTCATGCCGAGCTCTCTCGCTATCCCCCTGCCAGTGATAACCTTGGAGGGGAATAGAACCAGGTGCCTGAGAATGCGCACATTGTTCTTGTTGTGAAAAATATCATCTAATGGATTGTTTACCCTCATCAGATCACCCGTATTACTTATTATACACTTGTATCAGTAATTATACATTTGTAGAGTGACGTTTTCAATGACGAAGAGAATGACTGTATGGAGCAGCTACAGGAGGGGCGGAGTAACCCAAGGCCCTTATCATGGTTATGGATTCGCAAACACAGGCCGCGATAGAGAACTTGGAGAGGCAAGGGCTTCGTCAGGATTGTTCCCGTCCTGAATAAACCTTTGCTTTCATCATCATGGGAATCAGTCGGGTTCCTCGATCTTGCTCGCTTTCTTCTTCCTTATATAGACAGCTTCCTCCCTGGTTATGTAGGGCTCCAGTTCCTTGAGCTCCTCTTTCTCCCAGAGGCACCCGGCTACTATCTTGGAGAGTCTGGGGGTGCTCAATATGCTCACCTCCTCGAAGCGCCCCAGGTCTTTGCAGGCACGCTCCAGCAGGGCCCGGTCCGGAGACTTCGATGGGGGGAAGCATAGCTTCTCCGCTTTCTTAACCGACAGGACGGCATCGGACCCCCTTACATTCTCCACACCCATCTGTTCAGCGTATTCCCCCAGCTCCTGCCTTACTTCCTCTATTTCCTCCGCAACCCTATTCTCCTCCTCTTTCAACGCAACATACCTGTCCGCAAGCTTTACCCCGTCGTCTTGCTTGAATTCCCTGGGCGGGAGGGCTTCCACTGCGAAGAGGTGCTTCCTCTTGGGGCATATATCCTGGTAATCGCACCACTCGCATAGGGCGCTCTCGTTCGCCTCGAACTCCTCCGTTCTCTCTATCACGTTGATGAGGGCAATCACATCTCTCTTGAGGCTGGCCAGCTGCTCCTCGGTCCTCAGCGAGCGCAGCTCCTTATCGAATGCGAGGTAGTGCCAGACCAGCTCCACCTTTTCCACATCCGAGAAATACTCGGGCACCGCCAGCTGGTAGAGGGCCAGCTGCCCGTCCCTGTCCAGCTGTTCCTGGCTGGGCAGCGCGTTTGACGTCTTGTAGTCGTGCACCTCGTAAGTCCCATTCCCCAGGTCCACCAGGCGGTCTACGAACCCGTTCAGGGAATACTTGCCGGCGCTGTCGAGATCTATGTTGATCCTCTGTTCGATCCATACCGTCTTGCCCTGAGCGAAGGGCGCGTAGCGCCTGTAGTAGTCACGTATCCCCCGCTCCCCCGTCTCGCGATAATTCTCCGCGGTGTAGTCCTTCCTCACGATGAAGACGTTGTCGTGCCAGTTCTGCTCCCAGATGCGGTTGTAGTAACCCACCAGCCCGTCTTCTGAGTTAATCTTGGACAGCTTGAGATCGCGGTAGAGCTTCTCCAGGGTCTCGTGCGCGCGGCTCCCCATGAACGCTTCTATGCCGTCGCGGTCCGATTTGATGCCGTCGATGTACTGGTATTTGTAGCCGAGAGGGCAGTTCCGGAAAGCCTCCAGCCGGGAATGAGAATATATCGCCATTTACTCCACCACCTTCCTTCTATCTCAAGATTACCGCCTGGCAGTGACTTTCAACCCCGGGTATGCTTCGGGCCGTTTGAACATGAAAATAACTCTTTTCGGTGCCGATCAAGACATCCATCGCTGAAATGGTAATGCCTTTTCTTCTCAGGGCAAACATGTGACCGACTGAGTTCTGCCACATGTTGGGGCTTGTTCTTCTCGCACGCTATTCGGGGTAGATGTGAAGATTGCCCACCTCCATCAACGTCCACTTTCCTTCGTGGCGGCCCAGGGTGCATCCTATCTCCCAGTCTTTCTCGATTAACTTGCTCGCTTTATCAGGCACTGGGACGGGGCCTATTATGCCCAGCTCTTCATCATACGGATTGAGCCATATCCTGCCGGGTTCCACCCTTTGCACGATGTAGTGGTCGAACTCGAGGTAGTCCTTCTCATCGAGATCGTCGGGGTCCAGGGGACAGTGGGATGCATGACCTGAAAGCATGCTGGCGGCTCTTTCGGCCCTGGGAAGCGCACGGTATGCCTGCCTTCCCAGCATCACCCCCTCATCCGCCAAGTCTGGCGGTATGTAAGCCTTCTCGCCCAACCATCCGCATAGCCTTTGGGCAACCGTTCCCGCCCGGCGCAGCATTTGCTCGTCTGCGGTCACCTTGCCGGGCATGAAATGAAAGAGGAATACTCCCAGGTTTGCACACATCACCTCCGGGCCGTAGAGGTCACAGAAGGTAATCGGCTTTACCCCTTTTCGGCCGGAGATGGCGCTGAACCTGGCCTTCTCGCCCCCGTACAGGGATGCGGGGCCCGAGTTGTTTAGGAAGAGGCGTAGCAGCTCCACCACTTCCGCGTAATTCCTCGATGTCGCGGGGCTTACACGGTTCTTTTCAGCGGTCAGGTACTCGTCAAGGATCTGTTCTATGCTGGGGGTATCGAGGCGGGGGAGTTCAACCGTCAAAAACTTGTCGAGCCACACATGCTTTTGGTCCGCTTTTACCTCGAAGGATTCATGCTTCCCGGGATCGGCGACGATGATCTCGGGTTCCCCGGTCAGCTCGTCGTCGGGCACGATGATTATACGTACACCCCAGCCGGAGTATACGGTCATCATGCGACCGAACTCCCGCAGGGTCAATTCGTGGTCGTCTATGTAGAAGATGGGCGAATCGAGTTCAGAGCTGCCTATTTCGCACCTCAATACATCACCACGAAATGTCCATTGATCGGAAGGGGCATGGTATTCGATCTGGGGCTCTCCTTCCGGCACCTCCACCGCCGTATACCTTATGCCTTCCCTCATCTCCTGCCCTGCCTCTATCATGCGGTTATGGAGAGCGATGATATCCACGTCTGCCATCTCTTCGACGCCCGAGCCTACGTCTATGCGTACCGATCTTATGCGGGGATCCCGGTAATGGATATAGACGAAGGGCTCCTCCTTTTCCACCCAGGCCTCATCGAGGCTAGTAACCACGGGGCGCCTGTATCTCATCGGTATCTCCTTATGGACATATGTTTACCGTTGGCCATCATGTGCATATTAACCTATTGAAGGGCATATTTCCGAGATTGGGGATTGCGCGAACCCAATTGCGAGGGAGGGAAACCGTCTTCTATCATCCGGCACTTACCCGCATCATGATCATGTTAATATACTCATGGTCATGCCTTCTGCCATGGAACATCTCTGCCGGATAGGTGGCTGGTAATATCAGGTCGTGTCGCCGACTATCTCCGTGACCCCTGGGCCTGATGCTTCAGGCCGAAAGCCGGGGCTGACCCCCCGGCCTGCTCCGTCTTATTCCGGCCAGATATCCAGCTCGCGGCGGAAACGGCTGAAATCGTAGGTGGTCCTGCCTGCCCTCTTCTCGCGCTCCGCCTGGTTTTCGTACTCCTGCAGGAGGCGGTTTATCAGCTTGCGCCCCTTGGCCGTCTTCGCCGCCTGCCGCGGCGTCTTGCCCTCCAGGTAGGGGATGGGCTCGTCCAGCCAGTTGCCGTAGGCCCTCTGCGTCAGTTCGCCGAAGGCCTTCTCCAACACCTCGGGCGGGATATCGTTCCCCGCCGCCGGTGCGGCGGGCTGCACCGCGCCCCTCCTGCTGCCCTCCATCCCGGCACGGTTGCGCCCGGCCTCCCCCAGCAGCGCTTCCTGGTCCTGTATGCTGTCCGCGCGGTGCTTGGCGATACCGGCAAGCACGGACATCAGTTCGCGCTTGCCCGCCTCCAGCCTCTGATGCGATTGGGTCTCGAAGGTGAGCCTATTTCCCTTTAGTGCCAAAAAACCCAGGCTCCGCATCACGTTGCCCCGTTTTATCTCCCCTTCGATCTCCTCTTTCGTCATGCCCTTGGGGCTCGCGGAGAACGTCCTGGCCTTGTCCTGCGGCCCCGTGTGTTCTCCTCCGCGCAGCTCGTCCTCCATCCCGCGGCTCATGTGCCAGATAAACCTGCGCGCTCCCGCCTCCATGCCCTCGTCTTCGATGAAGGGGTGCGAGGAAAGGAGGCGCCTTGCCTCCGCGCCTTCGGCGATGTCGAAAACGGCGGTGCACAGCGTGAATTCGTCGCCCTCGGCGGTGATGGTCACCGGACGGGGCTCGCTCTTCACGAGCCGCATTACCTGGTGGAAGACGAGGTGTCCCTTGCGCTGCAGAAAATCTTCCAGGTCCTCGACTGTTTTGCTCTTGATCATCTCCTCGCTCGTGCGCGAGACGAAGGTCTCGACCGCCCCCAGGAGTTTGCGCGGCACGAAGAAGGAAACCCCCATCAGTTCATAGTGGTCCCCCACCTCCCCCACGCGCGTGGCCAGCAGGTCCCATTTCACCACGTGTTTGCTTGCCGTCCTCTCCCGCACCCTCATATCTTCGCCGCGGAACAGGTCGCGCAGCAGGATCTCCGAGCCCGGTACGGTCTCCCATACCTCGCATAAAGAGAAGCGCGACGCGGCCAGTCCGCGCAGCAGGGTTGCGGCGGGCGGCTCGAGGGCATCCCCGTTTGCCTCTAGCATCTCCTGCGCCACCGTCTTTCCGCTCCTGCGAAGCGGCCTCGCCAGCAGGAACCAGTCATCGAAGAACGATTCCTCGCTTATTCCAATATCAGCCTCTTCCTTCTCAAACCAGGTGCGCTCCTCCGTGTGCAGGAAATCCTCTATAGCGTTTCCCCTCTCCGCCCGGATGGACGGCAGCGTCGCGAAGCGCTCCAGGTCCCTTATCAGGGCAGCGTAAGGAGTCCTCTCCGCCTGAACCTCCTCACCCCTGCGCAGGCGTTCGCGCAGTTCCTCGTAGTGGGGCAGGCAGCACTTCTTGAACTTCAGGCCGCTGCCGCAGACGCAAGGCTCGTTCCTTCCCTTGTGCATGAACATCTCGACCGTATCGAGGTCATAATAGTAATCCCGCTCCTCTTCCTCCGCCGCCAGCGCGTCCTCCCGCTGCAGGGTCAGGGTGCAGCGCCGCTCCCTGTACAGATCCGAGGGGGGCCAGCGCAGGAAGTCCTCAGGCCCCTCCGGCAGGATATCGGCCAGGCGGGGGCCGAGCTGCATGTCCCGGTAATGCTCCAGGTAATCCTCGGTGAAGAACACCGTGTCGTCGTCGAGTTCCCGGCGGTATCTTTCCAGCGCCGAGGCCACCGCCTGCACCGCCGCCTCCTCGCGGGTCGCAAGCAGGGCGTGGGCGAGGAACCGGAAGATGTGGTCGTCGTCCATGTCACCCAGCCTCCATGCGGCCAGCATCCCCCGCAGGAAATCCTGGTTCCCGGAGGCGTCGTGCAGCAGGCCCAGCGCATCCACGGCCGCCATCCTTATCTCGCCGTATTCCTCGCCCCCCGCTATCTCGCGCAATTCGCCCGAGACATCTTCCGCATACACCGAACCCAGCTTGGCCAGGGCGAGCAGGGCCTCGTTCAGGGGGTCGCCCACGCACATGGTCAGCGCATGCGCGAGCACCGGCAGGGCCTCCGGTGACTTAAGGCATCCGACCAGGGCGATGAGGGTATGCAGCCCGGCGGGAGCATCGCAGGCGGTAATATCGGCCAGTCTCAACTGGTCCTCCAGCATGCTTACGAGAAGCGGCTCCAGCTCTTTGAAGCGGTCCAGGATAACGTCTATCCAGTCCCGGCCAGGATCGAGAATGCCCGCGGTTATCTCCTGCACCAGGAAATGGTTCACCAGGTGGTCGCAGCCCTCTTCGAGGTAGGGCCAGACGGTCAGCAGCTCTTCGTCCTTCCCCAGCCTGGCGAAGAGCGGCTGCATCATGTCCTCCCATTCGGGCTGGCGCCCGAAATCGGAGAACTCCTCTATCTGCGCGCTCTTCAAGCGGTAGAGGGCCAGGTACCCCAGGGATTCAAGGGTATCTTCGAGCTCGTGTGCGTAGAAGGAACAATAAAGGAATAGGATGGGGACGGTGGGGTAATCGTCCGCGTATCCCTGCGCCGCAGCCAGGGCATCGGCGGCGCTTATCTCGCCCGCGTCGTACCTGTCGTGCAGGTTATCCGCGCCGACCAGGGCGGAAAGGGACCCAAAGCGGGGGCCCGCCAGTTTTTCGATCTCCTCCGTGCAGTCCTCCGCCTTCAATTTCCCCGACTTCAGCCCGACAATTATTTCGTTCAGCCTCTCCAACCTGTCTTTCTCGTAGTCCAAGGCGGTCGCCCCCTTCCTCGGTTATTTTACCGGCAGCGCACCCACGCGGTTAAGGCGCGGTCCCCCGGTCCTGCGGTCGAATACCTGCGATCAAGACTTGATTATATATCCCCTTCAGGCCGGAAGGCAGGAAGAGCCGTTCGCGCAACCACACCACCCGTGCCCTCAGATCCGAGGCTCTTCGACCTTGCCCGCTATGGGGAATTGCAGCTCATTGTATCACCTGAGATCCTGATGGAATTCGCGTTCGTTTTGCAGGAGAAGTTCGCGTGGGCGGAGGACGACATCGCTGAAGCGATAAAGGCCATCGGCTACTCGTCAGAACTGGTCAGACCCACGCAGAAGCTGGAGGTGGTCTGCGATGATGACGCCGATAACCGCATCCTCGAATGCGCCTTGGCAGGAAGTGCCGACTTCATCGTCAGCGGCGACCATCACCTTCTGGATCTAAGTAAATATGAAGGCATCAAGATAGTAAGACCTAAAGGCCTGTTGAGACGCCTATAGGGTCGGTTGGCTTTCCCTATATATATTTCCTGAATCATATCTTCAAGTGGCGGGGTATCTGTAGCTTAGGGAATCGATGATATCTTGCATATAATCGGCGATTTCTCTCTTTCTCATGCCGCTACCGATTCCTCACGCTATTCACTTTCTCCGCTGGCGCGGATCCTTACCATTATTTCCTCGGCAAGGCTCGAGAACTGCTCTTTGAGTTGTCTCGGATCAACCTCCTTGATCATCTCCACAGGCCATCGCGAGATATCGTCCGGAAAGCCCCTGGTTTTGCCGAAGGCCACCGCAAGCCAATAAGTATCAAATCCGGGGTCCTTCACCTCGGCGGACCGTATGAGCTCCCACATATCCTCTGTCTGCAGGATGAAAAACAGGTCGACGGCATCCCTCGGCTCAGCCCTCCCAAAGAACGCGAGCAGTTTATCGACGATGAGGTCTTGGTAATCGTTGACCTTTATCCCAAGGTCGGAGTCGAGCGGTTCCCCGAAACGAAAAGGAGAGTCGTAGGCCAGTTGAACCCGGGTACTATCCCCTCCCGTTCCTACCTCCAATTCCACGCATGATTCAAGGCGCCGAACCACATGTACCGATAGACTCCGCTGCAAAACGTCTTCGAGGATGCGTGAAAAAGGCAGCGTAAGACCTTCTTCGGCGGTGAAGAGGTCGAGGTCGAAAGATTTGCGGTGAGCCAGGAAGAAATCAGCCAAGGCCGTTCCGCCGCTTAAATAATACGAACTTGCGTCCGGAACTGTTGTAAAAACGTGCAGGATCTCTCTTTGAAGCCCTGTAACGATACCTTTACTCCACAGCATTGAAGTAATCTTCCCACAGTGCGGCAATCTCTCCGGGAAGCCCTAGTTCCGGCATGAGAGCTCTGACTTCATCCCAGTCCAAAGCCGCGATATCCTCAGACCTGCCATGAGTCAAGACCTGCTTTACGTACCAGATCTTCTGAAAAGGATCATTCAGGTCTACCTCGTCTGTCGACCATACTATGTACCTCTTGGGCCGCATGTTTTTCCGCCTTCATAAGCAATCTAACAACATGCATACTACACGATGAATTATATCCTATGCTGCTGACCTGGACTCCACCGGGTTCTATTGGTGCTTTATGTGTTGCCTGGCGGTGGGATATCTTCGTGCGCGGCCGCCATATGGATGGCTGACGACCTGGACCCGACTGAATCCACTATCATTATTAGAGATAACGTGACTGGAGCAAGGCAGGAAAGGCCATGCATGTGATCTCGCCCAGAATGAAACGCCTCAACGACGAGATAAGGTGCTGCACCAGGTGCCGCCTTTCGCAGACCAGGCATAACTCCCTGTGCGGCGAGGGCAGCCTGGAGACGAGGCTGCTGCTCATCGCGCAGGCGCCAGGCAAGAAAGAGGACTTGGAAGGGCGCATGTTCATCGGCCCTTCGGGAAAAGTGCTGGACGAGCTCCTGGATGCGGCCGGCGTTAAGCGGGACGAGATTTACATGACCAACCTGGTGAAGTGCCTGCTGCCCAAGTTCCGCAGGCCCAGGGAGAACGAGATCGCAGCCTGCAGCGCTTACCTGGAGGAGGAGAGCGGGAGGCCCCAAAGCGCGTTATCGGCGGAGTGCATCAGAGCACCCTTGAGCAGGCAAAGGTTATCTTAGAGGCCTGAAGCAACAGTCACATTATTCGGTAAAGAGACTGCCACTCCTGAATTGGGGTTTATAATTCTACGATTAATTGTTAAATACATAGCTAAGAGCGGCAATGACTGGCAATGGAGAGCCGGAACTTGTAGATTGGGGGTCTTTGAAGTGGGCAAGAAGAAGACACTCAAAGTAGAAATGAGCGAGCTGGTTATGGCGATGAACGATGGCAGTTACGATACGGAGTACTACCTGGACATGGAGACGGGTGAAGTTATTACTATATTCGAGGATAGCGAGTACATGGAGGAATATAAGGAGATCCTGGCGGCAATCGAAGACGAATCGGAGCGATATGTTTACATAGACGAAGTCGAATCCTGGGATGCCTACCGCGACATGGAGGAATTCATCTCCACCGTAAAGGACGAGCAGCTGAAGAAGCTCCTCCTCGTCGCTATCGACGGCAAGGGCGCTTTCTCCCGCTTCAGAAAAGTCATCTGGGAATATCCGGAAGCTACGGACCGCTGGTTCGCGCTGAAAAAAGAGAAAGACAGGCAAAGGGCCCTGAAATTCCTGGATGCCATCGGCGTCGAGCCCGTCGAATAGCCAGCCGTCCTTTCTTACTGTCCATCGAAGGACATATCCTTCACAAAGTCTCCGATTTCATCTATGGAATTAAGGATATCCTGCAGGTAATCGGCAGTGTATCTTCCCTTCATACCTTCACCAATTCCCCCATGATGTTCTTCCCGATGTGTGGCTTCAGGGCCTTCCCGAATACCAGGTCTACCTTTGCTTCAAGAACCTTTGAGAGATGGTCTTCAAGATCAACGAATTTTTCTCTATATAGGATTATGAAGCATGCCGATGACCCGGAACTAACGGAAGGCTCAACCGTTAGCCGGGGTTTGCCAAACGTTCTTTCAACATCTCCAGTAGGGCCTCCGGAGACAGGGTCATTCCTTTTCTCGCCAGGCCTTCTCTAATAAACTCTCTTGCCACGACCGTGGGCTTTTCGTTAATGTCGCGGGCGTAGAGCTCGAGCTCGCGCAACGTATCGGGATCCAGTCTTAGTGAGAGAATGCTCTTCCTCCGCTTTTTCGGGTGGGTCACTATCTCAACTTGCTGGCCTTCATCGAACATCTCCTCGAGGTCTTCTTCCTTATTCTCTTCTCCCTCTTTCATCTCATCTTCCCTTGGTCTCCATCGCCGTTGCACATCTCCAGACTCCGGCCTCAGGATCGATCGGCTTCAAGCTGACAATCAATGGCCTTCCACTTCTCGTTCGTCCTTTTATTATCAAACTCTCACCGTGTCTGCTGCTCCATACAAGCGATGCTTTTCTTTCAGGATCATCAAAGACCACGTCCTCTACCTCCCACGCATTAACTCTGTGTTTCAGATATGTTCCTCGATCCCTTCATCCCATTGAAGCTCATATACCGCATACTTCATCTCCTCTCCCCATAATTGTATTACAATACGTATTACACTTAAATATGCTGTTGTGAGCACATACGCTCTACAGCTAAAACTAATAACATATTCAAAATAACTATATTAAATATATTTATTATATATGGTACGGCTGACCTGGAAACAAAGCGTGGGGAAGTTGGCAGGAGGGAACGGGCTTGTCGTAAAAAAATATCAGGTCGGTGCAGGTGTGGCACCAGCTTGACAATACATTCTAATTATTATATGTTCATTAATATTAAAATAACTGGCCAGCCAGTCAAATACCAGGGGTTACGCTATCAGCAGCAGCATCCTTCGCACTAGAACCGGTTTTCCGGCAATTCGTCGGCGAGTAGCAATATAAGCCTTTCCTATATATAGACGACTGGGGGGTGAAGAGATGATCTCTGATGAAGCTTACGAGGAACTCGAGAAGGTCGTCGGTCCCGAGAACGCCTCCAGGGAACCGGCCGTCCTGGACGGCTATGCCTGGCAGCCCATGATCAACGACGACCCCGCGAAATGGATCAAGCGGCCGGCGGCGGTGGTGCTCCCCGCCTCCACTGAGGAGGTACAGGAGGTGGTGAGGACCTGCAACCGTCACGGCTTGAGGTTCAAGGCCTTCGCCACGGGATGGGGCATTTACGGCGGGCCGACCTACGACAACGTGGTCCAGATCGAGCTCAGGCGCATGAACCGCATCCTGGATATCGACGAGAAGAACATGTTCGCGGTGGTCGAGCCCTACGTCACCGGGGCCCAGCTGCAGGCCGAGGCCATGAAACTGGGGCTCAACACCCACATCATCGGGGCCGGGCCCGTGTGCTCTCCCCTGGCCAGCGCCACCTCGGGATGGGGCGTGGGGTGGGACGGCATCTACATGGGCTACAGTCCCCGCAACGTCCTGGGCCTGGAATGGGTGCTTCCCGACGGGGAGATAGTGAGGTTGGGGACTTTGGGCTCGGAGTCGGGCTGGTATTCGGGCGACGGTCCCGGTCCCTCCCTGAGAGGCCTGGTGCGGGGATCCACCGGGGCCCTCGGCGGGCTGGGCGTCTTCACCCGGGGGGCCCTGAAGCTCTACAGCTGGCCGGGGAAGCCCCGGGTAGAAGTGCAAGGCATGCTCCTCGACGCCCAGGCGGAGGTCCCCGAACACGTGAGGTTCCATCTCTGCTTCTTCCCGGACCGCAACAGTTCGGCCGAGGTAGTCTACAAGATCGGGGAAGCCGAGATAGGCTATCTCGCCACCAAGACGTCCACGGCGGCCTTCATGTATACCTTCGCCCCCCACCTGCTGCGCAAGATAACGCGCACCACCGCACTGCGGGGCATATTGAGCGGGGCCCTGAGGTGGACCTTCGTCATCATGCTCGCCGGCCACACGCCGCAGGAGATCGCGTACCAGGAGGCGGTTCTCAAAGAGATCCTGGCCGACTACGGCGGCATGTCCATCGAGGCCATGCAGACGCCGGTCATAGGCCCCATGGTGTTCATGAACTTCTTCCGGGTGACCGCCATCCCCATGGCCTTCCGCATGGGGGGGCTTTTCTGTTCCTTCCTGGGCAGGAACGAGACCTGGGACATGCAGCTCGACTGGTTAGAGAAGGGAGAGGAGATAAAGAAGGATTACATCGCCTCCGGCAGTATCCTCGACGACCTCAACGACAATCCCTTCATGGCCCTGTTCGACAACAACGCCTTCTCCCACTGCGAGGTCATCTTTCAGTACGATCCCCGCGACATCGAGCAGTTCAAGTCCGTCGAGCCCATGCAGATAGAGGCGATGATCAACGCAGTGGAGATGTGCCAGGAACAGCTTTCGGTATGCGACGCGCGCCAGCGCAAGGTGCTCAGCCCCCTGGCCGGCCACTTCAACCGCTGGCAGAAAAGCATATCCGAGGCCTTCGACGGCAACCGGGCCGCGGATTCCGGCATGTACTGCGACGAGGAAGACTACGACTACTCCAAGATCGGGCCCGACCTGAAGGCCAGGATGGACCGGCTGTTGGCCGAGAGGACCTGGACGGAGGAAGGACCGCCGGGATAGCAAGTAAGACCGCCGCCTGCGGCAGGGCCGCAGGAGCCCAGGGGGCGCTGCAGGAGAGCGGCTTTTCTCGACAAGTCGCAGGCGGGCTCGTGATGCACGCCTGTTGGTAATAGACGGCAGCCAGAGAGCGTAAGGGGGTAGGAACTTATGGAGAAATGGGATGTCGTTGTCGTGGGCGGAGGCCCGGGAGGGTCCTATGCCGCCAAAACGGCAGCGGAGAAAGGGCTGAAGACGGTCTTCTTCGAGCGGGGGCGCAAGCCCGGGGAGAAGAACTCCTCCGGCTGCGGCCTGGGGCAGCGGTGGTGGAAGGACTTCCCGGTGGAGATGGAGGCGGTCACCGGAATGCCCTCCTACCGCAAGTGCGAGATGGTGGTCATCAACCTCGTCGACGAGCATGATCGCCTCAGGTACCGCTCCGGCACCACCGGCTCGGACCTCTGCGCGGCCCGCTTCCCCCAGGGGCGGGGGATGATCGGGGCCAGCGTCTACCGCAAGGACCTCGACCCCTACCTGGCCGGGCTGGCCACCGGCGCCGGGGCCGAGCTCCGCAACTCCATCCTGGTGACCGAGGCGATAATGGAAGGCGGCAAGGTCACCGGGGTGAAGACCGAGAAGGGGGAGAAGATAGCGGCCGAGGTGGTCATCGCCGCCGACGGCGCCATGTCCACCATGGCCAGGTCGTCGGGAGTGCGCAACCGCTGGGAAGGTGCAGTCACTCTCGCACCCCAGCTGGACTTCTCCTGCGACGAGCAGAAGCTGGACGACGTCATAGGCGACGCCGAGTGGGTGTGGTTCGGGCCTTTCTACGGCGCCTACCAGGTGAACTTCAGGGACGGGTTCCACCTCGGGGCTGGCACCTGGGTGGACGAGCACTGGGACACCAACCCCAAGGACATCGTGAGGAAGGTCTTCAACTTCCCGGCCTTCCAGGCCATGTGCCGGGCTGTGGACGCCAAACCCAGGGAGTTCCAGGCCCACATGCTGCCGTGGCTGAGGAAGCCCCCCAAGACCTATACGGGAGGCATGATGCTGGTGGGCGACGCGGCCGGGTTCCCCTGCCCCCTGGAGGGCGAGGGGATATGGCACGCCATGATGTCCGGCAGGATCGCGGCGGAGACGGCGGCCTGGGCCATCTCCAGGGGGGATGCCTCCGAGTCCGCCCTGAGGGAGTACGAGAGAAGATGGAAGGCCTCAGACCTGGGCAAGGAGCACGAGTTCGGGCAGGAGTTCGTGGACCTGTGGTACAACTCCATCTTCGACCCGGAGTCCATGGTCAAGCAGATCCAGATCATGCTGGAGTTTTCCATGCTGCACCCCTTCTCCATCGTCTTCGACTGGGGGGACGCCCACATGGACTGCTTCAACCAGCACCTTGGCCACATGCTGGACCTGATCCCCGAGTTCGGGGAATTCGGCGCGAAATACATCGCACCCCTGGGACGCGGCATCTGGCCGCAGAACGTGAAGAGGATACTGTCCATGGTCAAGCCCCGGATACCGCTTTTCAACAGGCTCTCGGACGAGAGGTTCTTCAAGGTGGTGGCCAGGCTCTCCAGGGGGCTGGCGCCCTACCTTGACCCGGGGGCAAAACAGAACGCGCCCCTGCCGCGGGGAAGCCTGTAGGGAGGAGAGAGAGATGGAAAATATGGAAGTGGACTTCTTCGAGCTGGTCAAGCGGGTGGACACGGACAAGATGGGGGACTTCATCTCCTACGACCGGGATAAGTGCAACGGCTGCGGCATGTGCGCACTGGTCTGCTCCTTCAACCTGTGGGCCGTGAAACAGGGCAAGGCCAAGCTGGCCGTCAGGTACCAGGAGCTGTGCCTGGAGTGCGCCGCCTGCTGGGAGGTGTGCGAACCGGGGGCCATAGACTTCTCCTACCCCGCCGGGGGCACTGGCGTTGTAATCGAATACGGCTAGAATCAGGAAAGACGTTTCGACCGTTTTTGTCGCGTAAGCGACAGCGCCGTCTTCGGCGCGACGGTGCCTGCGTCTTGAGCTTTCCGAAGGTCGAGACCTGGCACGTGTACGTCTACTAACGGGCGATTGCGCCCCGATGGAGCCTTGCATAGAATTGACCCTGCAAGTCGAAGGAACCGGTACAGCCCCAGGGGAGTGGACATGGTGGAAGAAGCGGGGCCTCTGAACACTAAAAAGGGGCAGAACATAATCCAGGCCACCTACGAGACCATCGTCGAGCGCGGTCTTTGCGATATGACCACCAAGATGATCTCGCAGAGAGCGGAGGCCTCCAAGGGCCTCATCCACTACTATTTCGAGAACAAGGAAACGCTCGTCGTCGAGGTCATAAGGACGGTGCTCGAGAGCCTGCTGGCGGCCGTCGCAGGAGTCATGGATAATTATCCCAGCAACGAGGAGAGGATCGATAAGGGCCTCAGCGATTTCTGGGAGGGCTTCAAGGCCGACCCCGGCATCATGATAGCCATCTACGAGGCCACCATCAACGGCAGGAGAAACCCCGCCATACTCGAGAAAATGACCGAGTTTTACCGCAGGGTGGCCGAACAACTGGAGGAGACCATCCTCGCCAGCCGGGACCTTCCCGCTTCCGTCTCGCACAAGGACGTCCAGGCGGTAGTGTCCATCATCCTGTGGGTGATCGAGGGCATGACCCTGCACTATATCCTGGACCCAGATACCACCGACTTCGCATACTCCCTCGAGACGTTCAAGAAAGCGGCCAAGGCCATGCTCTACCGGCCCGAAGCCCTCGCAAGCCGTCCAGGCGAGCCTGAGTGAGAGGTCGATGGTGCCGTCTGCACCGTAAGACCGATCAACGATCTCCCTCCGCGGGCGGCCCCGCGCATTCCCACATGCCGCGGATACCGAACCAGCTCATCCATTGACCGGGGTTTCCCCTGATCATCATCTCCGCCGCGCCGGCGACCTCTCCCATGATGGTCTCGACGTCCTTTTTCGGGTCGCCGCTGACCTCATATGCGATAGGAGGATGTATTATCAACACGTGTTCCAGGGCCCGCTTTCCCTGCAGCAGCTGAAAGGGGACGATGGGAGCGCCCGTGTCCACGGAGAAGCGGGCTATGCCCTCGGCCAGGCCGGCGGGGCGCCCGAAGAAGTCAACCCTGCAGCGGCCGGGTACGTCTATGTCTATGCCCACGCGCTTCCCCTTTTCCAGGTGTTCGCGCACCCTGCGCACGGTGTCCTGTCCCGTCCAGAATACCGGGGCCTCCCTGTCGCAGCCGAGGTCTCTCCCGAATTTAGCAAGCGTGACGTAATAGCGCGCCACGGGCGATGCGGCGGGATCCAGGAAGATAGGCGTATATGGTCTGCCGAGGCGGGACATCACCGCGATACGCAGCGCGTTCGCGCCCTGGTGCAGGCCCGCCAGGATAACCCCCCTGCCCAGAGCGTCCGCTTTCTCGAGGTGTTCCATCCCCTGCACCTGCAGGTTGAGCATGAAGCGATCCCCGTGTCTCCACAGCAGGAGCATTTCCAGCGAGGGCATGACCAGGGCGCAGCAGGAGCGGCGGCCTATGCGGTCTATCTCCCGCTTGCCGGAGATATCCGGCATCGCTTCCGCGATCTTTTCGCGCAGGCGTACCCGGATTGCCGGCAATACGTAATATGCAGCCATGCCGACGGACATATACAGCGCCCGCAGCAGACCGGGAGGGATGAAGCGAGCGAGAAGCCTGGTAAGATGGAAGAGAGCGAGAAGAAAACCTTCCACCGCCCTCAGAAAGAGGCCGGGGGAGGCAGCGGCCGCGTCAAGCGCTGCGGCCTTTCTGCTCGTCGCGATCGATTCCGTCAAGAAAGACCCCTTACCTGTCCGTGCCAGCGTTTCTATTTCGATCCTACCCAGGAAGGAACGCCAGCCGCCCCACTTGCCCCGTACCTTCCTTCAAGATATCGGCTTCGCATGGCTATTTTTAAAGGTTCGCTCAGGCATGCATGAGCTGATCGCTTCAGGAGGCAAGTTGTTGGAGTGCGCGGGGAGGCGCACCGGCAGGGATGGCTGGTGCTTCCCCTCTTCTCAGCGGGCGTATTCCGTGCGCGCGATGATCTCGCTCTGTGCCAGCGGGTTCAAGTTGACGAAGCGGGTGGAATAACCGGCCGGCCTCACCAGCAGGTCCTGGTGCAGCTGCGGCTTCTCCATGGCCTCTATGAGGGTCTCTTTTCCCACCAGGTTGCAGTGGAAGTGCATTCCCCCCAGCTCGAAGTAGGTGCGCAGGAGGCTGGCGAAGAGCTCCGGGGTCAGGGACAGCAGCCTGTCCTTCATCTTCAGCGTATCCGCCTCGCGATCATCCCCCTTCGTTTATGCCGTCTACCTGCAAATATATTATCTTAAATCCCGTGGGTCACGCCCCGCTTTCGGCCCGATCCTTCCTCTGCCTTCGGGGGCCGCTCCCGGTTACAGTTCCGCGTTCCCGCGTACGACATTCCCCTTATCCTGCCTGAAGGCGGGGAATGGACTAACATATATGGGTAATGCCATAAGCAGCTTGAAGCCGTAAGAGAGGAGACAGGCGAGATGCAGGACAGGCGCAGAGTATCCAGCAGGGTTGCAAACATCAAGAAGTCGGCCATCCACGAGATGACCAGGCTTTCCAGGCAAGTGGAAGACGTGGCCTTCCTCTCCTGGGCCAAGCCCACCTCCGATACCCCCGAGCACATCAAGGAAGCCGCCGTAGCGGCCATCAGGGAGGGCAAAGTCGGGGGCTATTCCGAGAACGCCGGCCTGCCGGAGCTGCGCGAGGAGATAGCGAAGAAACTGCAGCGGGACAACGCCATCGCCGCCGACCCCGCCGAGATGATTGTTACGGTCGGGGCCGTCGAGGGTCTCTTCGACGCGGTGATGGCGGTGATCGACCCCGGGGACGAGGTGATACTGCCCTCCCCCACCTACTCCACCCACATCCGCCAGGTGGTGACGGCCTCGGGCAGTCCGGTGCTGGTCCCCAGCAGCGAGGAGGAGGGCTTCGCGCTGGACATCGAGGGCATAAGGAAGGCGGTGACCCCCAGGACCAGGGCGATCATGTACTGCTCGCCCTGCAACCCCACGGGTACCGTCTACACCCGCGAGCAGCTGCGGCAGCTGGCCGAGATCGCCCTGGATAACAACCTGGTGGTCATCACCGACGAGGCCTACGAGTACTTCGTCTTCGGCGGCGAGGAGCATTTCAGCATCGCCTCCATCCCCGAGATGAGCGGGAGCGTCATCAGCTGTTTCACCTTCACCAAGACCTATGCCATGACCGGCTGGAGGATCGGCTACCTGCATGCCGCGAGCGAACTGGTCCCCGAGATAGGCAAGGTGCACATCCCCTGTGCCATCTGTGCCCCGGTTGTCTCGCAGTACGCGGCCCTCGCCGCGCTGCAAGGGCCCCAGGACTGCGTAGCCGGCTTCAGGGAGCACTACCTCGCCACCCGCGACCTCATGTGCGAGCGCCTGGACAGGCTGCCCTCGGTATTCAGCTATTACAAGCCGGGGGGCTCCTACCTCATGTTCCCGCGCATACTTACGGAGGAGGGCAGGGACTCCACGGCTTTCTGCAAGCGGCTGCTGAAGGAGGGAAGGGTATCGGCCACGCCGGGGGTGGCCTTCGGGCCCAGCGGTGAGGGCCACATGCGCCTCTCCTTCTGCGTCTCCGAGGAGGAGATAAACAAGGCCTTCGACAGGATGGAGGATTACTTCGGGTAGGAGGTAGCTATGACTGCAGGCTCAGTACATCCTCTTGCCGGGGATGGCGCCCCTGATGCCTCCCCGGGGATCGTCCATATCCCCCTCGTACCTGGGGATGAGGTGGATGTGCAGGTGGGCGATGGTCTGCCCCGCCGCCTTGCCCTCGTTGATACCGATATTGAAACCCTGCGGCGAGTATTCGTCGATCAGGTGCTCCCGCGCCTTCTCCAGCATCTCCAGCAGGGCCTTCCTCTCCTCTTGCGTGGTCTCGAAGAAGGAGGCCGTGTGCCTCTTGGGGATGACCAGGACGTGGCCGGGGCTGACCGGATGCTTGTCGTAGGCGGCGTAGGCCAGGTCGTTCTCCAGGAGCTTATCCTCGTAATCGCAGAATATGCATCCCATGCTACCGCCTCTCCCTCCCGCGAGAAGGCCTACAGCCCTGCGATGGTCTTTACGAGCACCTCGGTGGAGATGACCGGGCCTATCAGGCGGTCGAAGCGCGCCAGGGCCAGGTCGTGTTCCTCCTGGTTGGAGGTGGCGCAGGCGTCGGAGGCCACGATGGTAAAGAATCCCAGGTCGGATGCCTGGCGCACCGTGCTCTCCACGCAGAAGTCGGTGAGGAAACCGCAGACGATGAGGGTATCGACGCCCAGGTCATTGAGATAGCGCATCAGGGCCGTCCCCTCGAAGGCGCTCCAGCCCGGCTTCTCGATCACCAGCTCGCCCTCGCCGACGGCCGGCTTGAGCTCGTCGTAGATGTCGGTGTCCCAGGTACCGCCGAGGAAGGCCCCGGGGAGCACCCCGCGGATGAGCCCCATGAGCCTGGAGTCGAAGGTGCCGGGGAAGATGTCCCTGCCCTCCGCCAGGCGGTTCTGCTTGATCCAGAAGACGCGGATACCCTTTGAGCGGCAGGCCTCTGCGAGCTTCCTCACGTTCTGAACCGCGCCGGTCTCCCGGGCGTGCTTCCAGGCCCCCACGAAGTTCAGGCTTCCCTCCTCGTGCAGGTTGTCGTTCTGAGCGTCGACCACCAGGAAAGCGGTCTTCTCCGCCGAGATGTAATCCGCCCATTCCACGATGTCGTTGAGGGACAGCCCCTGGCCCAGGCTCTCGCCCACCTTCTGCAGGTCGAAGGAGCGCGGCTCCTCCGGCAGCGGCGGCACCTCGTACTCGTCCAGCAAAGCGAGCATGCCGCCCGTGTCGATCACCGGGCCGATAAGTCTCTCCAGGCGCTTGAGGGCCTTGTCGTGGATCTCCTGGTTCTCGGTGGCGCAGGCGTCGGAGACGGTCGCGGCCAGCAGCCCGCGGTCGCAGGCCGAACGTACCGTGGCCTCCACGCAGAAGTCGGTGAGCACTCCGGTGACGATGAGCGCGCGGGTGCCCAGGCTCTTGAGCAGCTTGTCCAGGTTGGTGCCCTCGAACATGCAGGAGCCGTGCTTGCCCAGGACGATGTCCCTCTCGTCCATGGCCTCCAGCAGCTCGCCGTAGATCTCCGTCTCCCAGGTGTCCTGCATGAAGGCGTCGGGGATGATGGTGCGGATGAGGGAGAGCAGGTCGCCGTCGAAGGTGCCGGGGAAGACGTCCCTGCCCCCCGCCAGCCGGTACTGCTTGGCCCAGATCACGGGTATGCCCCTGGCGCGGCAGGCGGCGATGACCCGCTTCATGTTGCCCACGGCACCGTTCTCGCGCGCGTGCTTCCATACGTTCCAGAACGAGAGCGTACCCTTCTCGTCCAGGACGTCGTTCTGGGGGTCGATCACCAGCAGCACCGCGGGCGCCTGCTTGAAGTAGTCCTTCCAGCCCGCCAGCTCGTACAGGGAGAACTGCTCCAGTATCCGCCCCGGGCCCATCTTTTCCGTCTCGGCCATGGTCATTACCCCCTGGATTCTCTCGCGTTTCGCCTCGACTCATCTCGCGGAACGCCCGTCCGCGGTCATGCCGCCTTCTTTTTATCACCAGCGGCCCGCTTCTCCAACGCTCACAGTGCGGGAGGGCATAAAAAATCGCTCACCCGCTACTGCCCCCCGTTATTCCTCCTCGTAGGCCCTCTCGAAGTACTCGATCTTGTATTCCGAGCGGGGCAGGGTGCCCGGCGGGATCATCTCCACCACCGGGGTGAAGGCCAGCTTCTCGCGCATGGTCTGCCGCAGGCGCGCCGCCAGCTCCTCCCGCCTCCCGGCAGGGAAGTCCTCGCCGTGCTCTATCTTCAGCTCCAGGTTGGTGTTTATGTACGGGCCGGGCTTGCGCAGCACGATGCGGAACTCGCCCGTGGTCTCGGGCATGAAGGAGCAGATGACGTCCTTAACGGCGGAGGGGAAGACGTTCACCGCTTTCACCTTGAGCATGTCGTCGGTGCGCCCCAGGACGGTGAAGCGGAAGGAAGTGCGCCCGCAGGGGCAGGGCGAGGTGAACACCCTCACCCAGTCCCGGCAGCGGTAGCGGATCACCGGGGTGGCCTCGCGGTCGATGTGGGTGTAGACGATCTCGCCCTCCGCGCCGTCCGCCATCTCCACCGGCTCCAGGCTTGCAGGGTCCACCAGTTCGGCCAGGACGAGGCCCTGGCCGCAGAAGTGCATGCCCTCCCCCTCGCCGCACTCGCTGGCCATATCGGCCGCCACGTCGGCCATGCCGTAGTAGCTGCGGGCCACCACGCCCCATTCCTCCTCGATGCGGCGGCGGTCCTCCTCGGCCATGGCTTCCCCCGCCATGAAACCCTTCTTGAAGCCCAGGTCGCGCGGGTCCATCTTCAGCTCGGAGCGCACGTATTCGGCCAGGAAGACGGTGGCCGAGGGGGTGGCGAAGAGCACCGTGGGCCTTAAGTCCCGTATCAGCTGCATGAGCTTCTCCACCCCGGTGGTGGCCAGGGGAGCGGGGATGACGCAGAAGCCCATGGCCTCGGCGGACACCGCCTCGGAGAGGCCGCCCACGAAGAGGGTGAAGTTGGCCGGGTTGATGAAGGAATCGCCCGGGCGTATGCCCCCGCACCAGGCATGGCGGGCGAAGAGCTCCTTCCAGTTGTCGGCGTCCCGCGCGGTCAGCCCCACGTAGATGGGCCTGCCGGTGGTGCCGGAGGTGCCCTGCACGCGCACCAGCGAGGTGGAGGGCGCGCACAGGTGGCCTCCCAGGCCGCCGTCCTCGGCCTGGGTCCTGCGGATGTCGTCCTTGACCATGAAGGGCAGCATGGTGATGTCGCGCGTCGTGCGCACCTCATCCATATTCACGCCGGCCTCTTCGAACCTGCGCCTGTAGAAGGGGGAATTGTCGCATGCGTAAGCGAGCTGCCTGCGCAGCAGCCCCGATTCCAGCTCGGCCAGCTTGCCTGGGGGCATGGTCTCCATCTCCTCGTTCCAGTATTTTCTGTGCGAGGGGTTCATGCTCCTTACCTCCTTACGCGTTCAGGCACCTCACAGGCGCAGCAGCTTCCTGGCGTTCTCGCCCAGCCACTTGACCTTGACCTCTTCCTTGAGGGGAAGGTCCTTCACGTCCCGCACCGCCTGTTCCAGCTGCAGCAGCGGCCAGGCGGTGGAGAAGAGCACCTTGTCCTGCAGCACGCTGTTGCCGTAGTGGATGAGCGGCTCCCAGCCGGTGCCCGGCATGCCCATGTACTTCTGCCTTATGCCGGATATATCCAGGTAGACGTGGGGGTGCCTCCAGGCCACCGCGACCATCTCCGTCACCCAGGGCCAGCCCGCGTGGCCGGCTATTATCTTGAGGTCGGGGTACCTGACCGCCACCCGGTCCAGGTGGAGGGGATGGCCGTACTCCATAGGTATCTGGCGCGAGAAGTTGAACGAGGTGTGTATCCAGATGGGGATATCGAACTCCACGCAGGTCTCGTAGATAGGGTAGTAACTCTCGTCGTCGGAGAACATCAGGTGTTCCCAGGGGGAGATCATCGCACCCACCAGGCCCATCTCCGTTACCGCCCTGCGCAGGAAGGCGGCCGCCTCCGCTCCCTTGTGGGGGTCCACCCCCGCGAAGCCCAGGAAGCGTTCGGGATATGCCTCCACCAGTTCCGCCACGATCTCGGTGGGTATCCTCTTGTTGAAGGTGGTCTCCTGGTCCTCGCCCTGCAGGACGGCGATGTCTATCCCGGCGGCGTCCATCATGGCGATGAAGTCCTCGGGGGTGAAGTCCGTCAGGTACTCCTCCATCTCCGGGCTCATGGTATAGATGTCGTAATAGCCTGCGAGGTGGGGCATGGGCTCCAGCATCCCGAGCAGAACCTCACGATGTGGGGGCGTAACGCATACATCTACGATCATAGGCCCTCACCTGTTGCTCCGGGGGAGACTCCCTGCTTCTTTCACTGCCGCGATTGCAGCGGCCGGGCCGCTGCAGCCCGACCGCTCTCCAACATTGCGCTTCGACAAGCTCCAGCTGGAGCCGCCCTTCCCCGGCCGTCACCCTCATTCTTACTCTCCGCCCCTTACCCGGAAAGCCAGCTTGAAATGGGTGACCGGTCACCCATAATGATAATACCTTCCGCGCCCCCCGCGCAAGGGCATTTTTTTAACAACGCCTGGGGTTATGAGATCAAGCCGGCGTATCGCCGCATCCACGCTTGCCGGGGCATGGTCCTTTCCGGACCCGTCAGTCTTTCTTCAGCAGGCCCCCCATTATCATGTCCTGCAGGGATTCGTATACCTCGCCGGCGCTCCCCCATCCCCGCAGCAGGTTGTCGTAGAAAGCGATGGTCATCTCGTTTATACCGAGCAGCAGAAACGAAGCAAGGCCCTTATCGACGTCCCTGATGACCCCCCTCTCGATGCACTGCCCGATCAGGTCCTCCACCAGGCTGGCATATTCTTCCATGACCTCCACTGCCGTCCCCACGAACTGGCGGTTGTCCCCGAAGAAAGAGGAAAGCCAGAGTTGCGCGAGCTCCTTGTGCTCCACCCCCAGGACCACGTCCAGCTTGAGCAATTTCTTGAGAGACTGCAGGGGATCGTCGTGCGATGCGACGACCTCCCTGGCCTTCTCCATCCAGAGCTCGTTGCTGACCCGCAGGGCTTCGGCGAAGAGTTCCGCCTTGCTTGGAAAATAAAGGTAGATGGTCCCTTTGCCGATGCCGCTCCTCTCCGCGATGAAGTTGATGTTGGCGCCCTTGTAACCTTTACTGACGAACTCGCGGGCCGCTTCCTTGAGAATCCTGCGGCGCTTGTCTTCCTGGTCTTTTCTGTTTCTTACGGCCATGAGATCGTGCCCCTCCCCGCAAGGTCGGTCCCGGTGTTTTGCTTCCTGCTTGATTTTACCTTATGAGCCGGCGGGTTTCATGTCTGACGCGGTGGTCCGGGCTCTTTGAAAGAGCCAAATCAACATTTTGGGGTCAGG
>CAZGWK010000042.1:23716-30790 GCA_964529285.1 uncultured Actinomycetota bacterium | reverse complement strand
TGCTTGGCATATCCCGGGAACCCAGCTCGTACTAAGGCCTGGGGTCAGCCCTCCATTTTCAACACTGGGGGTCAGGCCTCCACACTGGGGGTCAGCCCCGGACATGGGACATTTCTGCCGAGGGGGTCCCGCCGATGGGGTCAGCCCCGGACATGGGACATTTGTAGAGGTAAACACGATAAACACGCAGGGATAGATCCGTAAGGGTAAAGGTCAGGCCGAAAGCCGGGCCTGACCCCCAGGCCTGGCCGAAAGCCGGGCCTGACCCCCAGGCCTGAGACCCCTAGGCTTGAGAAGCGAAGGAAAGGAGAGAAAGGTATGGATAGGGCTCCGAGGATACTGGCCATAGATACCGGCGGCACCATGACCGACACCTTCTTCATCGACCGCGAGGGCGAGTTCGTGGTGGGCAAGGCCCAGACCACGCCGGAGGACGAATCGCTGGGCTTCATGCACTCCTGCGCCGACGCCCTCAACTACTGGGAGACAGAACCGGCCGAGGGCTTCCCGTCCCTGGCCACCGCCATCTATTCGGGAACCATCATGCTCAACCGCCTGCTGGAGCGCAAGGGCAGCAAGGTGGGGCTCATCGTCACCAAGGGATGCGAGGACTACTTCCGCCTGGAGAGGGCCAGCCAGACCTACCTGGGATACTCCTACTCCGACCGCCTGCACGTCTGCACCCACCAGCACAACCAGCCGCTGGTCCCCTTCCATCTCATCAGGGGAGTGGGGGAGAGGATGGACGTGGTGGGCGACGAGGCCATCCCCTTAAACGAGGGCGAGGCCCGCCGCGCCGTGGAGGAGCTGCTGGACAAGGAGGTGGACTGCATCTGCGTGAACTTCCTCTTCAGCTACCGCAACCCCAACCACGAACTGGAGATGCGGGACATAGCCGAGGAGGTGATAGCCGCCAGGGGGACGGACACCCCGCTGTTCGTCGCCTCCGACTACTATTCCGTGCGCGGCGACTTCCCCCGCACCAACACCCTGGTGGCGGAGGCCTTCGCCGCCGAGCCCTCGCGCGGCCAGCTCAGGCAGATCGACGGCAGGATAAAGGAGAACGGGGGCCGGCTGGACCTGCGGGTCATGGCCTCCCACGGGGGCTCGGTCTCCCTGGAGACCAAGGAGCTGGCGCGCACCCTGGTCTCGGGGCCCATCGGGGGGGTCATCGGGGCCAAGTGGCTCTCGGACCGGCTGGGCTTCGACAACGTGGTGTGCACGGACATCGGGGGCACCTCCTTCGACATCGCCATGATCACCAGGGGCCACTACGAGATCAAACCCTACCCTGACATGGCGCGCATGCTGCTGGTGCTCCCCCTGGTGGAGATCGATTCCGTGGGGGCGGGCACCGGGTCCTACATCAGGATCAACCCCACCTCGCGGCGCGTGGAGATAGGCCCCGACTCGGCGGGGTACCGCATCGGGGTGTCCTGGCCCGAGGGAGGGGTCGAGACCCCCACCATCACCGACTGCGACCTGGTGCTGGGCCTGCTGGACCCCGACTACTTCCTGGGCGGGGATATAAAACTGGACAGGGAGCGGGCGCTGGCCTCCATAGAGGAGCGTATCGCCAAGCCCCTGGGGATAGGCATCTACGAGGCGGCCGACGGCGTGGTCGAGCTGTTCGAGTCCGGCCTCAAGAACGAGGTGCGGGCGAGGATCCTGGCCAAGGGGTACTCCCCGCCCAACTACACCCTGCTCTCCTACGGCGGGGGCGGGCCCCTGCACGTCGGCGGCTACACCGAGGGACTGGACTTCGACGGCGTGCTGGTCCCCACCTGGGCGGCCGGTTTCTCGGCCTTCGGCTGTTCCTGCGCCGACTTCGAGTACAGCTTCAACGTCTCGGTGGACCTGCCGGTGGCGCCGGACATCAGCACGGACGAAAAGGAGGCGGTGGTGGAGATGGCCAACGCCCAGTGCGCCTACTTGCGGGAAAAGATAATCGACGAGTTCGCCAAGAGCGGCGTGGGCGAGGAAATGATCGAGTTCCGCATAGGCTTCCGCATCCAGTACATGGGACAGCTCAGGGACATCGAGGTGAAAACCGACTGCGAGTGGCTGGACGGCGCGGAGTCCATGGACGAGGTGCTGGCATCCTTCGAGGAGCTCTACGGCAAGGTTTACGCCCGCTCCGCCCGCTCGCCGGAGCTGGGATACCTCATCACCCAGATCGTGCTCTCGGGCAAGGGCGAGGTGGAAAAGCCAGCGCTGCCCAGGGAAGAGCCGGCTTCGGTGCAGCCTCCCGGGGAAGCCTTGAAGGGGCGCCGGGACGTTTACTGGCGGGGCTCCTGGACGGAGGCGGACGTTTACGAGATGGCGGACCTGCGGGCGGGGAACGTGCTGCAGGGACTGGCCATCGTGGAGGACCCCGCCACCACCTTCGTGGTGCCCCCGGGGGCGGCGGCGCGCCTGGACGAGCACCGCATCTTCCGCATGGTGTGGGCGTGAGAGGGAAGGAGGCAGCAGGATGACGGAGTTTCTGATAAAGGCGGGGCGCGCGGAGGAAGAGTACCGGCCCATAGGCTGGAACGGCATGAGCGTGAAGGAGATGCTGGAGGAGTCCGAGCGGCTGCTGGCCGATACCGGCCGCTACTGCGGGCTGCAGGAGCTGCGCCTCAAGCGGCGGGACCCTATCGGCTACGAGAAGATATTCGCCAAGATAAGGGGCGGGCTGGTCAACGCCCGCGAGACGGCCATGAACATATCGGCCTCGCCCATCGTGCAGGAGCTGGGGGAGCTGTGCTTCACCCTCTACACCCCGGAGGGGGACTCGGTGGCGCTCTCCACCGGCATCATCGTGCACGTGCACACCATGAGCGACGCCATCAAGTTCATGATCCGCAACGATTACGAGCTCAACCCGCGCATCATGCCCGGGGACATCTTCAGCAACAACATCCCCAAGATAGGGGACGTGCACAACGCCGACGTGCAGACCATCGTTCCCATATTCTGGGAGGGAGAGCTGGTGGGATGGGCGGGGGGAGTCACCCACGTCATGGACATCGGGGCCTCCACCCCGGGCAACGTGCCGGTGGGCCCCATCTCCTCCTACGAGGACGGCCTGGACCTCACCGCCAACAAGGTGGGGGAGAACGACACCCTGTACAGGGACCACGAGATCCGCTGCGAGCTGGGCACGCGCACTCCCAAGTTCTGGAAGCTGGACGAGCGCTGCCGCATCGCGGGATGCCACATGATCAGGGAGGCGGTGGAGCAGATCATCTGCGAGGAGGGCATAGAGGTCTACAAGGATTTCGTGCGCGAGGTCATCGAGGAGGGGCGCGAGTCATTCATCAACCGCATAAAGGAGTTGATGATACCCGGGCGCTACTTCGCCCCCACCTTCGGCGTGTTCCCCCTGGCGGGGGAGAAGGGGCTGCCCGACTACGCGGCGGTGGACACTCTCTTCCACGCCCCCCTGGAGCTCGAGGTGAAGGCGGAGGGGGAGATAGGCATCTCCTTCGACGGCACCAGCCGCTGGGGATACCACTCCTTCAACTGCCCGCCCAGCGCCATGCAGGGGGCGGTATGGGTGCTGCTGTCGCAGATGATCATCCCCAACGACAAGATAAACGACGGGGCCTACTACGCCACCTCCCAGTATTTCCCACCCTACAGTCTGGCCAACCCGGTGGAGAAGGAGGCGGCCACCGGGGCCGCGTGGGTCTTCCTCATCCCCGCCTTCACCGGGCTGGTGCGCGGGCTGTCGCGGGGGATGTTCTCGCGCGGTTACGTGGAGGAGGTCATGGCCAGCTACGCCATGACCGCCAACGGCCTGCAGGGCGGGGGAAAGGACCAGTTCGGAAACGACATCGGCATGCTCAGCCTGGAGTTCTCCAGCGTGGGGGGCGGGGCCAGGGGTGTGCTGGACGGCCTGGACTACGCGGCCGCCATGTGGAACCCGGAGGCGGACATGGGGGACATGGAGATATGGGAGCTGATCATGCCCCTCATCTACCTGGGCCGCAGGGTCAAGCCCAACACCGGGGGCATGGGGAAGTACCGGGGCGGCGCCGGCTTCCAGTCCGTCTACTGCATCTGGAAGACCGACGACCTGGTGATGCAGAACATAAACGACGGGGGGAGCTTCTGCAGCGTGGGCCTGTACGGGGGCTACCCGGGAGCGTCGCTGTACCGCCACAACGTATTGGGCACCGACCTGCTGGAGAGGTTTTCCGAGGGCATGGAATATCCCGTGAAGGAGGACGATACCGCGGCGTCGGAGATAGAGGAGTTCTGCTCCGGCACCCACCTCTTCGACACCCGGGTGATGAACTACCCCTACCGCATGAAGCACGGCGACCTCTATTACTCTCCCATGAACGGCGCCGGGGGCCTGGGCGACCCGCTGGAGAGGCGGCCGGAGCTCATCGAGGCCGACCTGGACGGCAGCTTCGTGCTGCCCCGCTTCGCGGAGCGGGTATACGGGGCGGCGGTCTCGCAGGACGGGGAGGGGTTCTGGCACGTGGACGGGGAGGCGACGGAGAAGCGCCGCAAGGAGATGCGCGAGGAGCGGGGCAGGCGCGCCGTGCCCGTGTCCGAGTTCCTGGCCCGCGAGCGGGAGAGGCTGCTCGCCGCCGCCGGGAGTGTCCGGGAAGGTGAGCCGGCCGGTGGGCGAGAAGGCTCGGCCGGAGAGGCCGGAGCCGCTGGGGAAGCCGGGGGCGCCGGGGAAAAAGGCCAGCCGGCAGGCGACGGCGTACCCGGCCTGCGCGAAGAGGTGACGCGCATGTACAACCAGTCGCTGGAACTTTCCAGCGATTGGCGGCAGTGGTTCCTGGGCTTCTGGGACCTCCCCGCCGACTTCCGCTTCCCGGAGGTGCTCCCATGACACCCGTGATACCTGGGGTCAGCCCTCAATTTTCCACGCTGAGGGTCCGGCCTTTTGATCTCACACCTTGGGAGGAAAACGCAGGCGAGGCGAAAGGAGTGTGGAAATGCCCGAATACGATGCGAGCACGCTGGAGCAGTTGATAGACGGGAAGCTCCCCTGGAACGAGGTCAAGGGGATAATGAGCAGCTTCAAGGACCCGGACCGCTTCGACAAGGTCGTGCAGATCCTGCAGGGGCGGGTCCCGTGGAAGGACCGCATCCTTCTGCCCCTGTCACCGCACCTCTATATCGTGGAGAAAGAGGACGGCTCGCGGGTGGTCAAGTGCGACTGCGGCTTCGAGTTCGGGGACTACCACCATAACTGGAAGATGCAGGCGCTCGTCTACGTGCGGGACACCGAGGAGCAGATGCAGGAGGTCTACCCGCCTCTCATGCATTCGGACCCGGAGCTGGTGACGCTGCGCGAGTATTTCTGCCCCGGATGTAAGGTTCAGCTTGAGGTTGAGGCTGTGCCGGCGGGGTACCCCGTGATCTTCGATTTCGAGCCCGACCTGGAGACCTTCTACCGCGAATGGCTGGGAAGGGAACTCTAGCAGGAAAGCCTCTCAGGCCGGGGGGTCAGGCCCGGAAAACGGCCTGGGTTTGGCATAGGATTTCAAGGGAGCCGTACGTGTAAAGAGCGATAAAAAAGCGAATGGCTTGAAACCGGAAAGGGGGCATATCTCGTGTTGGCTTTCAGTAAGGAATGGATCGAGGCCCTGGCGGAGAGGCTGAAAAGCGACCAGGAATACCAGAAGGCGGCGGAGGGGTTCGACTCCAGGTTCCAGTTCATCGTGGAGCCCGAGCCCGCCAGGGGAGTTAACGAACGCCGCGCCGTGGGCCTTTTCGCGCCGCGGTGCGACGAGGTCTGGGAGGGAATCCGGAAGGACGTGGACTATACCCTGTCGGGTCCATACGGGGTTTTCGTCGACATACTCCATGGGAAGACAGGCGCCACCAAGGCGATGGTCACCCGCAAGCTGCGCCTCAAGGGCAACATGACCAACCTGCTGAAGTACAAGCGGGCCATCGACCTCTTCGTAGGCGCCCTGGGCGAGGTGGACACCGACTTCGAAGGCGACTACACCTAGGCCCGCTCGACCCCTCTTTTAAGACCATGCGGTGTGGTGGGATAATCACCATAGACTGGTTTTAGGGTTCTAGTTCGTTTTTTCTTTTCCCCTTAGGGAGAGAGGGCTGCAGATGAGTGGGAATATCGCTCGCTCGAAGCCTGGTTTGGTATTGTCCATAGCTATGCTGCTCTCCCTATTGCCGGTAATGGCACTGCCCCAGCAGGCCAGGGCTTCAGGCTCCAACAGGGAGTTACTGACCGCTCCGCAAATCGAATCCATCTCGCCCACTTCGGGTCCGGCAGGCACCGCGGTGACCGTAGACGGCTCCGGTTTCGGCCCGGCACAGGACTCCTCTTACGTGTCCTTCGGGGGAGTCGAGGCTGCCGAATACACCTACTGGAAGAGCGACGGCACGCAGATCAAGTGCGAGGTGCCGGCCGGGCTCTCGGGACAGGTGCAGGTCGTGGTGAACGTCAGCGGGACGGACTCAAACGCGGCAGGTTTCGACGTCCTGGCCGAGTACACCGTAACCGCCTCGGTATGCGGCGGACACGGCATGGTTGAACCGGCCACCCAGGAGGTGCTCCATGGAGCCGACGCCGCCATATACATAGAACCCGACGATGGCTACCATATCGCTTCCATCACCGACAACGGGGCGGAAGCCACGATAGCCGACCCCTACGTAATAGAGGACGTGCAGGAGGACCGCACCGTGGTAGTGACCTTCGCGGAGGACGAACCCCCGAAGAAATTCGTCTGGTACCTCGCCGAGGGCTGCACCGAGGGCGGCATGGAGACCTGGATACTGGTGCAGAACCCGGGCACCGAAGCGGTAACCGTGGACCTCACCTTCATGACCTCACAGGGAGCCGTACCCGGCCCCCAGGACTTCGCCGTAGCCCCGAACTCCCGCGTCTCCTTCGACGCCGGGCTCTTCGTCACCGACTGGGACGTCTCCACCCGGGTGCAGGCCAAAGGCGGCGAGGTCATCTGCGAGCGCGCCATGTACGGCAACTCCCGCACCTGGGCCCACGACTCGGTAGGGGTCACCGAGCCCGCAGGAACCTGGTACCTCGCCGAGGGCTGCACCGAGGGCGGCATGGAGACCTGGATACTGGTG
>CAZGWK010000042.1:0-23616 GCA_964529285.1 uncultured Actinomycetota bacterium | reverse complement strand
GCGAGCGCGCCATGTACGGCAACTCCCGCACCTGGGCCCACGACTCGGTAGGGGTGTCCGGTGCCAGCCTCCTTTCGGGATGGAGGTTTTGCATAGACCCCGGGCACGGCGGCGGTGATAGCGGCGCTATCGGGCCCGGCGGCCTGGAGGAAAAGACCGTAAACCTCGACGTCGCCTTTATGCTTAGAGATCTGTTGCTGGAGCAGGGGGCTGACGTCCTCATGACCAGGGAGGACGATTCCGCGGTGAGCATCAACCAGAGGTGGCAGACGGCGAACGACTGGGAGGCGGACCGCTTCATCAGCATCCATCACAACGGGGTGCCGGACGCCGGGGTGAACGGGACCGAGACCTGGATACATTTCGATGCCAGCCCGCAGGCCGTCCAGCTCGCGGGAGCAGCGCAGGAGGAAATGGTGGGCGAACTGGGCCTCCCCGACAGGGGCGTGAAGAGGACGCTTGTAGATTCGACAATAGATTTCGGCGTGCTTAAGTACACCTACATGCCCGCCGTGCTCACCGAGGCCTCTTTCATAACCAACCCCGAGGAAGAGGAGCGGCTCTCCGACGACAGCTACCTGATGCGCGAGGCCGAGGCCATCATGCGGGGGATCTGCATCGAGTGCCTGGGCTTCTCCCTCCTTTCTCTGCTCGCCCCGGGCGTCTAGGCCCGAGGGTATAGGTCTGAGGGTATAGGTATGAAGGTCAGGCTAAGCTTTAGGCAGGGTGCACGCAGACCTTATCCTACTCTTTTATCATCATCGCTTTAAGCTCGCGCTTCACGATCTTGCCGACCCCGGCGGCGGGAAGCTCGCAGAAGAACTCTACGACCTTCGTTACCTTGTACGGAGCTACTGTATCGCGCAGACAGGCCAGGAAGAGCGGGAAAGTTGAGAGCAACACTCCTTCATGCTCCCCCGATTTCATGTCCAACCAGAACATGGTCTGCTTTGCATCGCTCATGAAGTTGCGCTGGGCGCTTTGCTTAGAGGTTTTGGGGTCCGGGGCCCCCGGGGTCCGGGGCCCCCGTTAACTCTTCTCGCCGAACAGCCTGACGAAATCCTCCAATACGTCCGGGGCCAGACGGCCGGGCTCGTAGATCAGCAGATTGCTCACGGGCGCGTAGACGTAACAGAGCGCCCTGGTGCTGAAAAGCACGTCCCTCAGCTCCCGCGCCATGGGGTGTTCCTCGCCCAGCTCCAACACCAGGTCGCTAGCCTTCATAGAGACCCCGAAGTCCCTGGCGAGCATCCTGGTCTCCTCCGTCATGGGCAGCTTATCCCGGTAGAAATAGGCCAGCCCATGTACGGGAATGGATCCTTTGTTGGCGTACCTGGTAGCGAGCTTTTTGCAGTGCAGGCGGAATATGAGCTCTTCCTCGCCCAGCACCGAGCAGACGATCTTGTCTCCGTGGTCGTCGTAATCGATGTCCGAGGCGAACTTGGGCATGCCGAAGAAGGCGTATCCAAGCTTGTAGGAGATATAGGAATCGTCCGGGATCCGCCACACGAATACGTGGTTCTTTCTCTGCAACAGGGACTGCCTGAGCAGCTCGAAACCCGGTATGAGGTTCAGAGGCGAGAAGTAGCCGATATGACCGGGGTCCTTTATGGGTATCAGGACCAGGACGGAATTG
This sequence comes from uncultured Actinomycetota bacterium, assembly GCA_964529285.1. GTDB lineage: Bacteria > Actinomycetota > Geothermincolia > Geothermincolales > RBG-13-55-18 > SURF-21. The sequence goes on along the minus strand of CAZGWK010000042.1, from coordinate 21,980 downwards.
TAGGGCCCGATATCGGTGGCCCGGCTCTCAACGGCCGCGATGATCAGGGGAGTGACTCCCGGGACGATCTGGATGGGACGCAGCGTCGGGTCCCTGGGCAGGTATCTCTTGAGCGCGTGATACTTGGCCATGAAGACCCCCACGTAACCCGATTGTTCGGTGTAGCGGACGGGCAAGGCAGCGGGGTACCCCTCGTATTCAAGCTCGCCCAGGTTCAGAGCGCCGAAGAACTCCCCGTCCCTTGTCACCTCGCGCTCCCTCATCTCCGCAAAAGTGGGCATCTTGTCGAAATCTTTTCTCCTCGTCCTGGCCATGCCTCAAACCTCCTCAGGGTATCGTGTTCCCAAGATGTCTCTTGCCGCGATCGCCTGCCCCGCTTCTCCATATTATACAGGCCTATAGGTCAGGCCTAGGGGTCAGGCCCGGCTTTCGGCCTGGGAGCATACACCAGATGTCCAAGCCATATCCTGCCGGATATGCCATAATATCATCGAGAAGGCTTGCACCGGCTCGGGACCTTGGGGGGTAAGAGATGAGAAAAACCATCACCATTTCAATTCTCATTGCGCTTCTTTTGACGTTCGTGTGGGCATGCGGCTGCGGTACGGAGAAGAGCGCGGACGAAAAAGATACCACCACACCCTGGACCACCGAAGAGGAAGCGAGCACGACCGAGACCGCGGAAGAGGACACGACCACCACCGGCACCACAGGAGGTGAACTGGAGCCCGGCCCCAGGTACGATCCCTATACCCCGATTGAGGGGGAGATGGTCACCACCACCGATTACGACCTGGGCCTGAGGGAGGGATACGAGGCGGGCTACTGGGCCGGCCTGGCCGACGGTATGCGGGGCGTCTACAACGAAGAGCCTATGGAGTACGACGACAGCAACGAATTCTACGTGGAGGGCTTACTCGAAGGCTACCAGGAGGGCTACGAAGACGGCTACAGCGACGGCGAGGAGATATAGAAGGCGTCGCAAGACGAGGAAGACCGCGGCGATATTGCTGCCGGCCGTGACGGCCCTTTTATCCCTCATCCTTTGACAACACCTGGGGTCAGCCCTCCATTTTCAACATCGAGGGTCAGGCCTCGTCATTTTGCGCGGCGCAAAAACGCAAATCCACACCACACGCCATGCGCCATGCGCCACAACAGACCCATAACAGAACCACGCCATGCACCACAACAGACCTACAACAAACCCATAACAAACCCAATGCCGAGCCTCACGCCACACCGCAAGGCATTGAGCTATCATGTAACGTATGATTTCGTAAGCGGTGGCAGCACAGGTCTTAACATAAGTGCATATGCATATATACAGGGAGGTCCGGGAGTGGCGCTAAGCGAGCTCTGCGAGCGCAGCGGAGACATCGCCCGCGAGGAAAAAGAGCGCAGCGGGCGCCTTGCCCTGGGGACCCTATGTTCCTACGTGCCGGTGGAGATACTGCACTCCTTCGGCATCCTGCCGGTGCGCATCTGGGGCCAGTCGGTGGACATCCAGGCCGCGGACGTGCTCATGCAGCCCTATATCTGCCCGCCGGTGCGCCACCTGATGGCGTTGGGCCTCGAGGGCGGCTACGACTGGCTGGACGGCATCGTACACTGCTATACCTGCGACGCGACCTGCGGCCTCTACAACATCTGGGTGCGGAACCTGGAGCCGCGTTTCTCCCGCCTCATCAGCCTTCCTTACATGGACATCCCCGAGTCGATCACCTACGCGCGGGCCGAGATGGAGAGTTTCATCGCGGAACTGGAGTCCTTCACGGGCAGGGATTTCTCCGCAGATGCACTGCTGCGGTCGCTGGCCCTCTACAACCGAGGGAGGTCGTATACGAGGGAGGCTTACCGGCTCAAGGCGAGGGGCGCCGCTCTGAGCTACGCGGACCTCTACTACATGGACCTGTCCCTGCAGGTGCTACCCGTAGAAACAGCGCTGCCGAAGCTCGAGGAAGCCCTCGACGCTGCGGACGCGATGTATACCGCCGCCGGGCCGGATGCGGTGGGGGACCAGCGTCCGCAGGGGCGCGGCGGGCCCAGGATACTCCTCTCGGGGGGCGTCATCTCCGATACCGTCCTCATGGCGTACATAGAGCAGTGCGGCGGCGACATCGTGGCGGACGATACCTGCCTTGGTTACCGATTGGTCAGGGATGCCTTCGCGCGTGATGACGGCGGCGATCCGCTGGAGGACCTAATCCGTTATTACCTGCGCAGGACGCCCTGCGCCTCGCGTTCTGATTTCCCCTCGCGCAAGTTCCATCTCCTGGAGATGCTGGAAGAATCAGGTATAGATGCGGTGGTCTTCGTACACCAGAAGTTCTGCGACCCGCACCTCTCGGACTATCCTTACCTGAAAAAGGTCCTGGCCGCTGAGGGCATACCGAGCCTGCAGCTGGAGCTGGAGGGAGACAGCTTCAACGCCCAGATGCAGACACGTATCGAGAGCTTCTTCGAGACCCTGGGGGCGAAGTGATGGCGGAGAAGACGAAAAAACGCCTGCAGGCCAACAAGGCCCTGCGCCAGATAATCGCGGAGTTCTACGCTGACGGACACAGGGCCAAGGATGAAGGTCGCCCGGTGGGCTGGATCCCGCCCATGAACGGCCTCATCGAGCTCTTCTACGCCATGGACGTCCATCCCATCTTCCCCGAGAACTGGGCGCCCATATGCGCTGCCATCGGCTCCAACGTGAAGAACTTCGAACACGCCGCGGCGCGGGGCTACTCCGGCGACCTCTGCGGCTATTTCCGCAACAACATCGGCTATGCCCTGGACGGAATAGAGGAAGAGGACCAGCCGCTGGGAGGCCTGCCCAAACCGGACTTCCTCATATCCTTCGGCGCGGGATGCGTCCCCACCATGAAGACCTTCCAGGTCCTTTGCGACCACTACCAGGGGATCCCCACCATCAGGGCCGACCTGCCGCAGGTGGCCATGGAGGACATCAAGCAGTACCACATCGAATACGGAGTGGCGCAGATGAAGCGGGTCATCGCCTTCCTCGAGGAACTCACCGGCAGGAAGCTGGACATGGACCGCCTGAGCCAGGCGGTCGCCTGGACGGACGAGGCCTGCAGGATATGGGACGAGATCATGGATGCGCGACGGGCGGTGCCGGCCCCGTTCTCCGCGGCGGAGATAGGCATCATGTTCGTGATGGTGACCCGCCACGGAACCTCCATAGCAGTGGATTTCCTGCGCGGCGTGCTGGAGGAGGTGCAGGGCAAGGTAGCGCGGGGTGAGGGCGTGATACCCAACGAGCGGCTGCGCCTGTTCTGGGACAACATCCCCCTGTGGTACAACATGAAGCTCTTCAATTACTTCGAGGCCTGGGACGCTGTGGTGGTGGCGGAGACGTATTCGGCGGCCTGGACCATGCGCATGGACCCGGAGCGGCCGCTGGAGAGCATCGCCTACAAGACGCTGGTCTCCTATCCCCTGGTTTCGTGCGTGTCCCTGAACAAGCGCCTCGAGCTCATCGAGAACGCGGTCAGGGATTACGGCATAGACGGCGCCATCCTGCACTCCAACCGCAGCTGCAAGCCCATCTCCATGGGGCAGATGGACATCCAGAAGGCGCTGGCCGATAAGCTCTCCGTGCCCAGCGTGATGTTCGACGGCGATCACATGGATGGGGAGAGGTTCACCATGTCCCAGTTCCAGGCCCGCATCGACGCCTTCATGGAGATGCTTCTGGACATCAAACGCCCGGGATAAACAGCGTGCAGGTGATGCCGGTCTCGCCTAACACGCTTCACGTTCAACATAATTGGGGTCAGGTCTCAAATGTTGACCTTTCAACCCTTCGAGGCCGGAGGCGGATAAGAGAAGGTCAACATTTGAGACCTGACCCCAAGATGTTGCATCGGGCCTACAGTAATCAACCATCATTTTCCTCCAAGGTGTAAGATGTGTATTAAGGAGGCTTATATGAAAGACAGGAAAACGATATGAAAGAAGCGATAAAAACCTCGGCAGGAGACCCCGTGCACATGTACCTCAAGGAGATAGGCAAGGTACCTTTGCTCACCAGGGACGAGGAGGTAGACCTCGCCAAGAAGGCCGAGGCCGGCGAGAAAGCCACCGCGATACTGCGCGAAAAGGGCGACGGGCTTACCCGCGAGGAGCTGAGAACGCTGCGGCGCAAGGAGCGCGCCGGCCAGGAGGCCAGGCGCAAGCTGGTGGAGTCCAACTTGAGGCTGGTGGTCTCCATCGCCAAGCGTTATGTAGGCAGGGGCATGCTTTTTCTCGACCTCATCCAGGAGGGTAACCTGGGGCTTATCCGTGCCGTGGAGAAGTTCGACTTTCGCCGCGGCTACAAGTTCTCCACCTACGCCACCTGGTGGATAAGGCAGGCGGTCACCCGTGCCCTGGCCGACCAGGCCCGCACTATCCGCATACCGGTACACATGGTGGAAACCATCAATAAGCTCACCCGCACGCAGAGGAGTCTGCTGCAGGAGCTGGGCCGGGAGGCGACCCCCGAGGAGATCGCCGAGCGGATGGAGCTCACTACGGAGAAGGTGCGCGAGGTCATCAAGATCTCGCAGGATCCCGTCTCCCTGGAGACCCCTATAGGGGATGAAGGGGATTCCCACCTGGAGGATTTCATCGAGGATATCGATGCCATAGTACCCATTGACGCTGCGTCCTTCGTGCTCATGCAGGAGCAGATAGACGGTGTCCTCAACTCCCTGGAGGAAAGGGAAAGGGAGATCATCCGCTTGCGCTTCGGGCTGACCGACGGCCGCTCCCGCACCCTGGAGGAGGTAGGGCGGGAGTTCGGGGTCACGCGGGAGCGCATCCGCCAGATCGAGTACAAGACCCTGGCCAAGCTGCGTCACCCTACCCGCTCGGCCAAGCTACGCGACTACCTGGAATAAACCTGGGGTCAGCCCTCCATTATCAACACTGAGGGTCAGGCCTCAACAGAATATGCCTGAGGTCAGACCCTCAACCGGCACGCAGTCCAAGCGGATTCAGACGTCCAAACGACACTCAAGGCCCGGCATTCGCGTTCTGCACCCGCGGCGCTTGCGAGCATGTCCCGATTATGGGGTCAGCCCCGGACATGGGACATAATAATAAGGGCGGTCTGAACGAACGGCGTAAGGAGCGGAAACAGAGCCCCAGATCCCGGGCCCCTCATCAAGCTCTTGCAAGCTGACCTCCTCCGGATATGCTCCGTGCCTGAAGCATGGCCCGACCATCTACCTGACCCCCCCTTGGCCCGGCAGCGAATTGGCAAGTATTGCTAAAAAGGATGATTTATACTCATACTTACAGGTGTTAAAATTATTGTTGCAGATTTCTTCTGCAGGGCACCAGGCATCTCGAGCGTCTATCGCTTGCTGCTTGCTGTGATGGGGAGGCTGCGAACCGCGCCCGCGAGTTTCTGGTCACCAGGGACGCGGGGAGCCGATGGTGAAACCGGCCCGATCGCGTGAGGCGGTCGGGTTTTTACGTTTTTATGATTGACGATAGCATGCAGGGTCTGGCCGGGGCATTTTGCTCGCTATGCCCTGCGAGAGGGCTTTCTTTACTGAAAATTCATTGCGGTTTCATTGTCATAGTCCAGGCTGGAGTCAGAGGAAAGGTCTGCTGAAGATACGGCAAGAGCGTAGGAAGGGGGGGGATATAGGCAACCAGGGGAGAAAGAGAGGTGGGAGTAGCGGCAACTACCATCTTTAGGTACACCGCCCCGTCTGAGGCAAACGCGTACCCTGCTGCTAATTATAGCAAGGGGTGCCCGGCCCATCATTCGGGGACGGAAGGACGGAAGGACGGAAGCAAGGGATCAGGCCTTTGGGGGCGGCAGGGGACGGCCGGCAGGGGACGGCCGGCAGGGGACGGTCGGCAGGCGCGGTGCGGGCCTACTCGCCGCGGCCGTTCCGGATGGGGGAGGTGATAACCGGGGTTCATTTTCGAGGTAGGAACAGCGGCAGCTCCACCTCCACAGCGATGTGGAGGGTTCATCTCGGGGCTGCAGGACAGGAAGGAGGAGCGGCTATGCATCTCATGACGATCGCAACATACCCGCTTACGGCCGTGGACGCGGTTTCGAAAAAATTCCTGGACGTCCTGAAGGAAGAACCGCTGCCGGATTACGCGAGGATGGTGTCTATCTACACCGAGTACGGGGGTAAGGGCATTAACGTGTACACACCCATCGATATCGACGATGGACATGAGGCTGACGGCATCAAAGCGGTAGTCAAGTGGTACACGCACTTCTTCGGAATCGAAGGCTATGAGGTGGTATCACGGATCGTATATACGGTCGAGGAGGCCCTGCCCCTCATCGGGCTGTCGATGTGAGGTGTTGAGGATGTACGCACGAGTGATCCAGGTAGATGTCGATACCGCCAAGATGGACGCCGGGGTGGAGGCCGTCGACAGGGCCATTCAGGAGACGGTCAGCAAATTGAAGGGGTTTGAGGGTTCGTATCTGCTCGTTGACCGCGCTGCGAGCAGGGCCCTTTACGTGGGCCTGTACGACAGCAAGGAAGACGCCGATGCCGTTATGCAGAGCGGCGTCACGCAGGACGTCGTGAGCAGGCTTGCGGAGTTCATGACCGGCACCCCCTCCATAGGGAGTTACGAGGTCGCCATAAAACCCTGATCAACTGCGATCAACCCCGTTCAGCGCCGCAGAAGAGGCCCCGGTTTCCCGGAGCCTCTTTTTTCTATATCCGGGGACCCAAAATCGGGACATAACGCCAAGGCTGTGGTGGCAGGCTGACGTCTCGATTCCAGGTCGGGCCAAAGCGAAGACGGGAAACGTCAACATTTAAGACCTGACCCCAAAAGGTTGATGTGGGTGAGTCGTCGCTAGCCGCCCAGGTTCAGCTGCAGGTCGCGGATGGTGGCCTCGGCCTGTTCCTCGATGCCATCCAGGAGCTCCTGCACGCTGATGATGCTGTCTATCCTGCCCGCGGCCTCGCCGCCGAAGTAGATGGACCAGTCGGGGTCCCCTCCCTCGATGGAGAGGGCGATGCCCTTGGTCTCCAGCATCACGCCCTCTTCATACCCCTGCTCGAAACCATCCTTGAGGAGCTGGTGCAGCCTGACCGCAACGTCGTTCTTCAGGTAGCGTGCGGGGCCGAAGATGGATATCCCGACCATGGAGTCCATCTCGGAGGTCTCCACCACTTTGTTCTTCCACAGGTCGTGGAAGTCGCTCTCCTTGGTGGCGATGAAGCGGGTGCCCATCTGTATGCCGATGGCCCCCAGGGACAGGGCGGCCACCAGGCTTGCGCCGTCCGCGAAGCCGCCTGCCCCCACCACGGGGACGTTCACGGCCTTGATCACCGCGGGCAGGAGCACCATGGTATGGATGGGTTCGAAGGCTACGTGGCCGCCGCCCTCACGTCCCGAGGCGATGATCACGTCCGCCCCCGCCTTCTCTCCCTTGAGGGCGTGATAGACGGAGGGGGCTACGTGGAACCAGTAGCAGCCCGTCTCCTTTATAGCCTCGGTCCAGGGGGTGGGGTTGCCGGCGGAGGTGATGATGACCTTGAGGCGCTCCTCCAGGTCGGGGTCCTCCTTGCGCGCGTCTGCCGTCGCCTTGATCATGCCTTCGATCTGCTCTTTGAACTCGATGGCCAGGGGGATGTTGCACCCGAAGATGCCTTTCTTCTCCTTCGTGGCATCCCCAGCCTTTGCGATGATTGCGCGCAGGAAGTCGTAAGGGGTTGCGGGCGTGCCCTCCTCGGGCCTGGTCCATAAGTAGCCGATGCCCACGGTGCTGATCATGCCCAGGGCGCCCGCGTTGGCCGCTGCAACGCACAGCTTGTCGGTGTTCCAGGGGCCCATGCCGGCCTGGATGACGGGATGCCGGATACCCAGCATATCGGTGAGTTTGGTCTGGATCATATCTAACCCCTTTCTTACGCCTAAGTCAGCCTAAGACAAGCGCCTATATTATAACTGAGGGAGCGGATGGGGTCAGGTCAACGCCGGGGGTCAGCCCTCCATTTTCCACATCGGGGGTCAGGCCAACACAGGGGGATCAGCCGTTCAATCGACACATAGGGCCAGGTATTCACGTTGGGTCATCTCGGATATCTCAGATAAGGGATAGAAACAAGAAGAGAGACGATCGCTTACCCGGAAATGTCCCATGTCCGGGGCTGACCCCCTAGATGGGATGGAAATGTCCCATGTCCGGGGCTGACCCCATAATCGGGACAAAAATGTTCCCTTAGACGGGGAGGGGTTGGAAGGTGCCGTCGGTGTCGTACTCGGGCTTGATGGTGAACACCACCCAGCCGTAGCCGAAGCGGTGGGCCTCGTAGCGCGGGTCGCGGTAGAGCCTGGCTATCTCCCACACCAGGGTGCGGTTGGTGAAGGGATAGCAGTCCAGGAATTTGTTGAGCACGACGTACTCCGCCCCGTAGGTATCGCCGTCGAACTGGAAGATGAGCTCCCGCTGCGACATGTGGGGCACGACAGGATCCTGGGCGCACACCGAGGCGTCGGGCGGGATCATGGAGATGATATCGTAACCCGTCTGCTCCATCTGGGGGTCAAGCATGTAGAAGTAGGGATTGAAAAGCGTCTTGGCCGAGCGGGCGAAGGTGAAGGGCACGTTCACCAGCAGGATGAGCACGCAGACGGTGAAGACGAACTTGCGGTAATCGAGCTGCCGGCCGCGTTTCGCCAGCCAGCGGTGCAGGCGCGGTACGGCGTCCAGCAGGGCGAAGATAAAGATGGGCGCGAAGACGGCGTTGTAGTGGCGCAGTATCTCCCAGTGGGGATAGTAGTTGGAGAGCAGGCGCTCCAGCAGCGCGGGTATGGCCACGATGGAGAAACCCCCGATGAGGGGCAGAAAGAGAAAGGGCAGCAGTATGAAGAGGAGCAGCTTGGCCTTGTGGTAGGGCACGAAGAGCTCCTTAACCGCCACATGGGGGTGGGTGATCAGGTACTTTATCACCTCTCCCCAGTCGTCCCCCAGGTGTGAGTAATACTTGAAGTAGAAGTAATCGGCGCCGGCGGCGAGGGGGGGCATGATCCATTTCGTCACCGCCAGGAACCATCCCAGGGATATTACGCACGTGGCCGAGCCCACGAACCACTTGCGGCGGAAGATGATCACGTAGAGGCCCAGGAAGAATACGAGCAGGGCGGTGGTCTCCTTCACCCACAGCAGCAGCGGCAGCGTGAGCAGGTAACCCACCCAGTTGTCCCGGTCTATGAAAAAGTAGGACAAGGCCAGCACCGGCCCCAGGAAGGCCTCGGTATGGAAGTCGAAAAAGATAAGCTCCATGGTCCCCCAGAAGATGAGGTAGGTGAGCGCCAGGGCCAGGGCGCAGGAACTGCTCTGGAAGTTACGCCTCACCACGTAGTAGACAGGCAGGGCGCCCAGGGCCACGATGACCGCCTGGTAGATGAGGAGCATGCGCGCGTCCGACCATATCCAGTACGCCGGCACCACGAAGAAGAAGATGGGGTGGAAGTGGTCGCCCCACAGGGAGGGGACCATGCGCACGGTATTGAACCCGAATTCGCCGTGGGAGAGCTGCCACACGTGCTGGTCGAAGATGCCCAGGTCCCACCCGTGGGACTGGAAGTTCATGTGCTTGAGCAGCGATATCATGCTGTAGAGAAGGATGAAGAAGAGGACTACCATGTAGATACCGTAGCGGCTCATCCAGGCGCTGAAGCGGGGATGCCTCTCCCGGAAGGCGAAGAAACGTCCCCAGAACACGTTTAACAGCTTCATTTTCCTCCCAAACCCGGGGTCAGCCCTCCATTTTCAACATCGGGGGCCAGGCCTCCACATCCGGGGTCACCCGTTCAATCACACAGTGCCAGGCGTTGACACCAGACCCCCATTTTGCACCAACACACCCGGGGTCAGCCCTCCGCATTGGGGGGTCAGGCATTGGCATTTCACACCTGCGGCGCAAAACGCTGGTGCCAGACCCTACCTGGATGAGTCCACGCCGCCTATCATTTCTTCCACGCCCGCGGTACCAGCCCTTTAGACGCAGCCGGCGCCGTCGTTTGCATCAGAAAATTGAAAATCCATCAGCTCTGCGGCGATCCCGCGCATTACGCGCGTCAAAAAGGGATTTTTTCAAAGAATAGGGGCTGCGTCAACAAGAACGCAGGAAGGCCTACCGCCGTCGGAACTGACCACGAAACAGCGCAGGTTTTGAGCTGCCGCAAACGTCGCTGATGAAGACAGCGAAAGTATCCTGCCGGCCACTTTGCCGCATAGGCAAGAGAGGCGCAAAAGGTGCATAATCTGATATAGAAACGGGCACAAGCAAAAGGGCGGTTGCGGGCATAAAGATCCAATAAAGGTTGCAAGGGGGTAGTGGCGGTTTGGACGAGCGTAAGCGCCGCGAATGGCTGAAGGTCGCAACGATTTTCGTGCTCGTCGCGGTGTGTATCTTTGCGACGGTATGGTTCCATTATGTAAGCGATACCGGGTATGTTTTCCCGCATATCTACTATATCCCCATCATCCTCGCCTGCCTGTGGTGGGACCGCAAGGGGATCGCGGTGGCGGCCTTCCTCGCCGCCTTCCTGGTGATTTCGAGCGCCTTTAGTTCGGGAACGCAGCCGTTGTGGGACGATCTGATCCGTGCCGGGGTCTTCCTCGTGGTCGCGGTGGTCATCGCCGAGCTGAGCGCTCGCAGGAAAGGGCTCATCGATAACCTGGAGGAGAGAGTCGCCGAGCGCACCGCGGAGCTGCGGGCCAGCAACGAGGAACTCGAAGCCTTCTCGCGCACGGTCTCCCACGACCTCATAGGCTCCCTGTCCACGCTGCGCGGATACGCGGAGGTCGCCCAGGACGCGGCGGCGGGCGAGAACCGCGGCCTGGAGGCGGAAAGCCTCGATGCTATAGAGAGCATCGGCATGCGCATGTCCAACAATATCAGGGAGCTGCTGGATTACGCGCGGGCGGGAAAGCACGAAGGCCCAGCGGAGCCGGTAAGCTCATCTTATGCTGCCGGAGAGGTGATAGAGGAGCTGGGAGGGCTCATGTCCGGCAGGCGCATCGAGGTAAGCGTTGACGAAAAGCTGCCGGATGTCCTGGTCGAGGAGGTGAAGCTGAAGCAGGTCTTCTCGAACCTGGTCACAAACTCGATAAAGCATGGCGCGGGCAATGGGCCGCTGCGCATCGAGATAGGGGGATATATGGAGGGGGACACGGCCGTGCTCTTCGTGCGCGACGACGGGGTGGGAATAGAGAGCGAGTGGCAGGACGAGATCTTCGGGGACTTCAAGCGCATGAACAGGGGGGGCGAGACTCCAGGTCTCGGCCTGGGACTCTCCATAGTGAAGCGCGCCGTCGAGGGATGGGACGGCAGGTTATGGCTGGAATCCGCGCCCGGCGAGGGAGCCGCCTTCTTCTTCACCGCCCCCACCCAAACCTAGGGCGAGGATGGGGTCAGCCCCGGAAACGGGACATTATTTTATGCATGCATGGCAAGGATGCCTCGGGGTTTTCGGAATAGAAAAATTCTAATGAACAGGAAAAACACCCGGCTAGCAGTCTGGCGTCCGCCTATAACTATGCTTTTTCACCGCTATGTCCCATGTCCGGGGCTGACCCCACAAATGGGACAAAAATGTCCCATGTCCGGGGCTGACCCCATAATCGGGACACGTTAGAGGGGGGTGCGGTAGTATACGGCGCGTTCCACCACCACCGGGTTGTCGGAGGTGACGAGGGCGGATACTTCGAAGGTAGCGACGGTGTCGTTCACCCTCAGGGTGAGCCTGCTCCCGGAAGGCACGGCGAAGGTGCCGGCATCGAGCCGAGCGAAGTCGGTCATGTATTCCACGCTGACCATCGCTTCCGCGTCTCCGGGGTTCTGCACCAGCACGAAGGTCTCGAAGCCCCCCGCCGTGCAACCCTCGGCCAGGTACCACTCCGTCGCCGGCGCGGTCACACCCACGGAGTCGTGAGCCCAGGAACGCCCATCACCGTACACGGCGCGCTCGCACACCACCTCTCCCGCGACCGCCTCCACCCGCGTGGAGACGCCGGATGCGTCCGGCACGAAGTCGTTCACCTTGAAGGTACGCCGCGAGCCGGCCTCCACCGGCACACCCTGCAGCTGCTCCGGGGCCACCTCGCCCGCGCCGGTCTGGAAGCTCACGTTCACGGACGCCGCCGCCTCCCCGGGGTTCTGCGCCAGCACCCAGGTCTCCATGCCCCCGGCGGTGCAGCCCTCGGCCAGGTACCAGACCGCCGCCGGCGCGGTGACCCCCACCGAGTCGTGGGCCCAGGAACGCCCGGCGCCGTACATCGAGCGCTCGCAGACGACCTCGCCCACCGTAGCCTCCACCCTGGTGGAGACGTCGTATGCGTCCGGCACGAAATCGTTGACCTTGAAGGTGCGCCGCGAGCCGGCCTCCACCGGCACACCCTGCAGCTGCTCCGGGGCCACCTCGCCCGCGCCGGTCTGGAAGCTCACGTTCACGGACGCCGCCGCCTCCCCGGGGTTCTGCGCCAGCACCCAGGTCTCCATGCCCCCGGCGGTGCAGCCCTCGGCCAGGTACCAGACCGCCGCCGGCGCGGTGACCCCCACCGAGTCGTGGGCCCAGGAACGCCCGGCGCCGTACATCGAGCGCTCGCAGACGACCTCGCCCACCGTAGCCTCCACCCTGGTGGAGACGTCGTATGCGTCCGGCACGAAATCGTTGACCTTGAAGGTGCGCCGCGAGCCGGCCTCCACCGGCACACCCTGCAGCTGCTCCGGGGCCACCTCTCCCGCGCCGGTCTGAAAGCTCACGCTGACCTTGGCCGCCTCCGCCCCGGGGTTCTGCACCAGCACGAAGGTCTCCATGCCCCCGGCGGTGCAACCCTCGGCCAGGTACCAGTCCGCCGCCGGCGCGGTGGCACCCACGGTGTCGTGGGCGCTCCTGCGCACCGTCTGCACGTCCTGCCGCTGCCGGCCCGGGTCGTAGCGGTCCATGTTCACGGCCGAGGCGAAATCGAAGAGCGTCTGCCCCTGCCCCGGGATGCCGGTGGGCAGCAGCGGGTCGGTGGCGAAGTCGCAGGTGACGACGTTGAGGTCGTTTAAGACGAAATCGTGCAGCGCGGTGACCTTGAGGACCGCATCGAAGAAGATGGGGTTGCTCTCCTGGGCCAGCCCCTCCAGGCTGACGGGGACGTCGTCGGGGCTCTTGCCGGCGGCCTTCTGGGTGGCCGCCCACAGTATGGGCCCCAAGATGAACTGGTGCTTGTGCTTGCGTGCCAGCCAGGCCAGCCCCCCCAGGACCATGGAGCGGTTGCGCTGCGGCGGATCGCTCTTGGACTGGTCGGTCATCTGCGACTGCATGACGAAGAAGCAGCCCTCGCTTCTGAGCTTCTCCAGGTCCGAGCTGTGGTCCCGGGCGAAACCCGTCCACACGTCGATGAGGTAGTCGGGGCTGTCCGTGTCCGGCCAGGGGTTGATGACCCAGGAGGCATTGCTCGCGTTGGGGTCCTGGCTGTAGTCGCCCAGGTCGAAGGAGTCCCGCGCGCAGTGGTACCAGAGGTCCGCGTCTGCGCTCACGGTGTCGTGGTCGCAGTAGAAGAGCACGATGCGCCCCTTGCCCTGCCACAGGTCGTCCAGCTTCAAGCTGCCCGTGCTGCGGGGGATGAGGCAATCCGCGCCGAGCTTGTTCTTCACGTACTGGATGAAAGCCGCGTGGTCGAAGAGGTAATCGGTCTGCGAGCCCTCGTTGAAGACCTTGTTCACGTCGAGGAGGACGAACTCGCTCGCATTGCTTATATGGAAGTTCTTGACATCTCCCAGGACGTCGTCCAGGTGCTCCCCGGTCATGGAATGGGAGAGGACGTATTCCCCGCCGTGCTCGTCCTTCTCCTTGACCACCCGCAGGTCGATATAGCGGATGCCCTCGTTGAGCTGCTGTCCGATCTTCACGGCTTGTGACCTGCTCCAGTCGGCCTGCACCGTCGCCAGCCCGCTCTTGGAGTCCATATCGTAGATGAGCTCGCCGGCGACCACGCCGCTGAGGATGGCCAGCAGGAAATCCACCGGGCCGAACTCGGCCATGGCCAGGAGGATGGTCTCCATCTCGGCGCTGCCCAGGAAGCCCCCGATCAGGCCCGCGTACTCGTGCCAGTCGAAGCCGGTCTCGCCGTTCACGTGCGAGCTGGCGTTGATGGGGGAGGTGCCGGAATCGTGGGTGCCGGGGATGCAGATCTCGTTGAGCCCGTGGGGGCCGATGATGCCACGCAGGTCGCCCATCCAGGAGTCGGGACGCCCGTAGCCCTGGAAGTAGACGAATACCCCGCTGCAGTAGAACGCGGCCTTATGGCCCGAGGGCCAACCGCTGCCGTCGAGGTGGGTATGGTCGTAGGCGTAGACAGTGCTGGTGGTATGCACCTTCACCGAGTCGTTCAGCGGCACCTCGGGGAACCAGCCGGTTCTCGTGCCGGGTATGGCCAGCGTGCCGTTGTAGTGTTTTATATCCGAGCCGTCGTACTTGTTGAACTGGTAGCCCTTGGTGTCTCCCGCGCCCCAGTCGCAGGCGAACCAGCAGGCGGGATTGGCGTGGCTGGGGGAAAAGCCCTTGAAGTCCCCGTTATACTCGATCACCGCTTCGCTGGGCGGCGGCACCGCGTAGCCGCTGTAATCCGGCAGCTCGACGCGGAAATCCCGGTGCACGTAGCCCTTTATCTCGTAGGTGTGCGCGGCATGGGCACCGCTCATGTCGCCGCACCAGACGTCCTGCCACCAGTCCTGCTGGCCGAGGCCGGTATCCTGCCTGGTGTGGTGCCAGTCCCCGCCCTTGTGGTGGCTGGCGGTCCACGCCGAAGCGTTGGCATAGTACTGCCCGCCGATGTTCCACACGGGATTGTTTGTCCGGGTCGGGTCGAAGGCCCGCGGCCCTCCCGAGCGCAGGTAAAGGGCGGAGGAGGCGTACCATATCGGCCCCTGGGAGCCCGGGTCGCCCGCGACGGTGCCGGTGAAGGTGGTGTAGTCCGCATCCTTGGCCGTGCAGCTGCCGCCGGAGGCCTTCCCGTCCTCGTTGGTGTAATACCCGTTGGGATCGAAGGTGGTGCCCGCGACGTCGAGCTTGAAGCCCACCTCGCCCACGCCGTTCAGGTCCACCCCGGGGACCGTGAACTTGACCAGCAGCAGGTCCGTGTCGGGGCTGACGGCGTGCATGGCCGCGCCGCCGTACACCTCCCAGTACCAGCGGTCGAACCACATGGTGGCTATCCTCCCGCCGGTGAGGTCGGTGGTGTGCTGCCGGATGGTGCGGGTGGTGAAGAGGACCTCCTCGCCGTTGGGCCCGTGGTAGTCGTTCCTGCAGTCGGGGGTGGTGAGCACCTGCTGCCAGTCGCCCGCGCCGTAGCGCGTGGACAGGGTAAGCTTCGCGCCTGCCGGCACCACCGCGCGGTCGGTGATCCAGGTGTAGGTGAGGGCGCACTGCGCCCGGCGGTCCGCCTCCCACTGCTGGTCGCCGTAGTCAGGGTTGAAGTAATCGCAGGGATGCAGGAGCTGGTTGGCGAGGAACGCCGCCCGGCCCTCGAAGGCCTGGATCACGCCCCAGGACTGGATACCGCCGGTGTGCACGGGGTCGAAGAGGTCGATCTGGTTGCAGGCCAGCGCGTCCACCACGGCGAGGAACTCCTCCACCTGGGATGGGAGCATATCGTCCACGTAGCCCTGCAGCCACTGCGTTGCCACGTCCCTGCCCTTGGCCTCGTCACCGATCACCCGGTCGTAGTAGATGCGCGTGACGTCCACGTACATGGACGCCGCCACGAGCTGCTGGGCTATCTCGCGCAGGAAGAGCGCCTCGAGGTAGTCGTAACAGTCCTGCACGAGCCGGTCGTGGTTGCTCTGCCCCAGGTTGATGGTACTGCGGCTGTGCGGTGGGACGGAGACGTGGTGGACGTAGGCGAACCCGTCGGCGGTGGTGCAGGTTATGTCGACCTCGGCGGCGTTCTCCCGGTCGGGGTTGCCGAGGGTGAGGTAGGTGGTGGCGCCGATCTCCACCCGCTGTGAGCCCTCGGGGAAGTTGCCCTCGGTCGCGGGCGACTCCACCCCGTGGTCCACGGTGGCGCCCATGTAGCCGTTGGAGCTCTTCCCGGTGGCGTAGAGCGCCCTCTCCACCATGATGTCGGTGTCCGACTCCACGGCGACGGAGAACTCCCCGCTCACGTGATCGGCCGCGTTGACCGTCCCGCGGCTGTGGGCCGGCACGGTCAGGCGGCAGGTCTTCTCCTCGCCCCCGGAGGTGAGGAAGGTGAGCTTCACCTCGGCGTCGGATCCGCCCTGGTTGCCCAGGGTGTAGTAGGTGGAGAACTCTCCCGGCGAGGTGTAACCCTCCGCGAAGTGGCGGTTGCGCGAGAGGCCGGACAGCCCCTGGCTGCAGGTGGCGCCGATGAGGTCTCCCCGGGGGCCGTATGCATATACCAGCCGCTCCACGGCCACGGCGGCCGAGGAGGTAACCCGGGTGGAGAACTCGCCGCTCACGTACGCGCTGGCGGTAAGGGTGCGGCGGCTGTGGGCGGGTACGGTGATGCTGCAGTTCCGGGCGGCCCCGTCGCTGCGCATGAAATGGAAATCTATATCGGCGGGGTCGTCCCCGGGGTTGAAGAGGGTGAAATAGGTCTCGAAGTCCTGGGACACGTAGCCCTCGGCGAAGAAACGCTCCGTCGCAGGCTCCGCCCCGTGCTCGCAGGTGGAGCCGTAGAGGCGGCCCTGCAGGTAAACCGAACGCTCGGCGCTCACCGGCACGTCCGATTCCACCAAAGCGGAGACCTCGCCGTAGACGTGCTCCAGGGCGATGACCGTCTGGCGCGCGTGCGGGGGCACCTCCACCGCCACCGGGACGGGGTCGCCGTCGTTGCCGAAGAAGGTGACCGTGACGTGGGCCGCCTGGTCCTCGCGGTTCTGGAGCAGGATAAAGGTGTCGGAGGACTGGCCGGGATCCCGCACCACGTAACCCTCGGCGAAATAATGGGTGGTGGAGGAGGGGGACTGCCGCATGGCCGTGGCCCCGCGCAGGTCGCCGGTGGCGTACATGGCCCGTTCCGCCACGATGGGCAGGGATGACGTGTAGGAGGTGCTGAAATCGGCCCGTGCGTCGCTGCGCGACGACCACAGGGGAGTGAGCACGTCCAGGAAGGCCTGCTCCAGCAGGCCGTAACCGCTCTCGGGGACGATGAGGCCCTTGGAGTAGCCGACGTACTGGTCCAGGGTGACCTTGTCGCCGTCGTCTTCCAGGCTGTCGCCGTCGTTCTTGTCGGGAGGGATGAGCTGCGGGATGTCCGGCTCCAGCTCGTTCCAGGTCTCCGGCGGGCTGAAAGGCGTGCTCCAGGCGTTATAAAGGTCTTTATTGTAGTACTGCTCCACGCGCTCTGCGTAGAAGCCGCTGCCGCGGTCAGAGATAGTGTAGGCGGGCGTGTTCGCGCCGATGCTCTCGAAAAGGGGTTCCAGGTTCGCCTGGTACCAGTCGAGCAGCCTGCGCAGCATGTCCAGGTCGGGGCCGATGACGTTGCCCGCGTTCTGCTGCAGGCTGGCGTCCCCGGAGAGGAAATACTCGTAGAAAGTGCCCAGGTTGCCCTGGGGGCTCCCGGGGATGATGTCCTCCGCCGCCCCCTTCTGCAGGGACTTAAGGGCGGAGGTCAGGGCCGCGGTGCCGGCCGGCACGCCGGCGGCCTCCGCGGCGGCGGTATGCTCGCCGGCGGCGGGCGACAAACCCAGGTACGGCAGGGACAGCGCCACGATCGAAAAAGTCAGAATCAAACAGATGGGCCTGGACCAGATGCGCTTGCTGATGCTCACTTTGCCTCCTTCAGGCGTAACAACGCCGCCGCCCCGCGAGTATTACGGACACCGCCAGTGGTTTGTTTATTTTTCGTCACCGGCCGCGAGAACCCTTAACCCCCATGTGTCCCGATTATGGGGTCAGCCCCGGACATGGGACAAAACCTTCCGCTGCTTCCCCTCAGCTACTCTCGGGACATGCCGATAATAAGTGCGAAACATGAAGTATGCCTGCAAAGACCTTAGAGGGGAAGACCACGTGCGGAGTGTGGAAGACCTTTCCGGAAGCCGGTTCCGAGGTGCCGGCGCCGGGGACAACATCGACGGAAAAACCAAGCCGATCCTGACGTACCTGATCGTTGGCGTGCTGCTTGTAAGCCTACCTTTTGCGGTCACCATGATCTCAGAACCCGCCCAGGCGGCAGATTATCCCTGGAATTACCTGGGGCTGAGCGGAGATAACATCCACGCCCTGGTCTGGGACGGAAGCGGTGTATACGCGGCCGCCTCCGGCAGCGGCGTGCGGCGCTACGATCCCGGGACCGGGCTGTGGACGGATTGCGGGGGCGGTTCCATCGCCCAGAGCGCCCTCTCCCTGGCCTGGGACGGCGGCGGGCTCTACGCGGGGACCAACGGCCACGGCGTGTGGCACTACGACCCGGGCTCGGGGAACTGGTCCGACACCGGGGGTGCGCTCAGCGGCTGGACCGTCCATTCCCTGGTCTGGAACGGCGCTTCCCTGTACGCGGGCACCGATAGCCACGGCGTGTGGCACTACGACCCGGGGACGGGTGCATGGACGGATTTCGGGGGTTATATCTCCGGCTACACCGTCCTCTCCCTGGCCTGGGACGGCTCCAGCCTGTATGCGGGAACGGAATTCGGCGGCGTGTGGCATTACGACCCTTACACCGCATCCTGGGTCGACACCTGGTATTCCAGCCACACCGTCGAATCCCTGGCCTGGGACGGCAGCGGCCTCTACGCGGGGCTGGCGGGCCAAGGGGTGTGGCGCTACGACCCGGGCACCTGGGTATGGAGCGATACCGGGGGAGGCGTGAGCGGCTACGACGCCTTCGACCTGGCCTGGGACGGCAGCGGCCTCTTCGCGGGGACGAGCACGGGCGTGTGGCAATATACCCCCGATAGCGGAACCTGGTCCGCCACCGGTGGCGACCCCGGCAGCAAGGTCATCCTCTCCCTGACCTGGGACGGCACGGGCCTTTACGCGGGGACCGCTCTCGACGGCGTGTATCATGTCACTCCAGAATATACCATCAGCGCGACGGCCGACCCCGCCGCCTGGGGCAGCGTTTTCGGGGCCAGCAGCTGGAGGGACACGGCGGGAGGGGTGAATCTTTACGACATCTTCTCCCTGGCCTGGGACGGCAGCGGCCTCTACGCGGGCACCGGCTACCACGGCGTGTGGCGCTACGACCCGGCCGCGAGGACCTGGAGCGACAGCGGGGGCGGTGTGAGCTCCCATACCGTCCGCTCCCTGGCCTGGGACGGAACGGGCCTGTATGCGGGCACGTGGGGCAACGGCGTGTGGCGCTACGACCCGGGTACGGGGAACTGGAGCGATACCGGAGGCGCGGTCAGCTCCTACACCGGCCTCTCCCTGGCCTGGGACGGCTCGGGCCTATATGCGGGTACCTACGGACAGGGCGTATGGCGCTACGACCCGGGTACGGGGAACTGGAGCGATACCGGGGGCAGCGTGAGCGGCTTCTACGTCATCTCCCTGGCCTGGGACGGGAGCGGCCTCTACGCGGGCACCAGCGCCAACGGCGTGTGGCGCTACGACCCGGGTACGGGGACCTGGAGCGACACCGGGGCGGCCGCAGGCTGCAGCTATCTCTCCCTGGCCTGGGACGGGAGCGGCCTCTACGCGGGGACTTTCGAAAACGGCGTGTTACGCTACGATCCCGGTGATGGTACCTGGAGCAGCGCCGGGGCGGCCGTGAGCGGCTTCACCGTGTGGTCCCTGGCTTGGGACGGCACCGCTTCCTGTCTCTACGCGGGGACCGACGCCAGCGGCGTGTGGCATTACGACCCGGCCCTCGATGCCTGGAAAGACACCGGGGGCGGGTTGAGCGGATATGCCTTCCGCTCCCTGGCCCGGGACGGGAGCGGCATCTACGCGGGTACGGAAGGGCAGGGGGTTTTCCGCTACAGCGGCATCGCTGACCATGGAGCAGACATCGACCTAACGGCCACCGCCGCCGATCACTACCATTTCACCGGCTGGACCGAGGGCGGTACGGAGGTGAGCACGGACCCCGACTACTCCTTCACCGCCACGGCAGACCGCACCCTGGTAGCTCACTTCGATACGGACGTATACCATATCATCGCGACTTCCGACCCGCCGGATGGCGGTGGAGCCAGCGGGTGGGGCCCATTCGAATACAACGAAACCGTGAACCTGGTGGCCACCCCCGATACGGGGAGCGGCTACCACTTCGTGAACTGGACCGAGGGCGGGGTGGAGGTATCCACCGATCCCGACTACTCCTTCACCGCCACCTGCGACCGCACCCTGGTGGCCCACTTCGCGTTGAACACGTACGATATAACCGCCTCGGCCGAGCCCCCGGCGGGGGGCGGCGTGAGCGGGGCGGGCACCTACACCCACGGCGATACCGTGAACATGGTCGCCACCCCCGATACGGGGAGCGGCTATCACTTCGTGAACTGGACCGAGGGCGGGACGGAGGTTTCCACCGACCCGGACTATTCCTTCACCGCCACCTGCGACCGCGACCTGGTGGCCCACTTCGCGTTGAACACATACGATATCGAGGCAGCGCCCTGGCCTCCGACCGGTGGGATAGTGAGCGGGGCGGGCACCTACACCCACGGCGACACCGTGGACCTTATGGTCACAACCTGGACTGACCTCGGCTTCCATTTCGTGAACTGGACCGAGGGCGGTGTGGAGGTGAGCACCTCCGAGACTTATTCCTTCACCGCCACCTGCGACCGCGACCTTACGGCTAACTTCGCGTTGAACACATACGATATAACCGCCTCGGCCGAGCCCCCGGCGGGGGGCAGCGTGAGCGGGGCGGGCACCTACACCCACGGCTACACCGTGAACATGGTCGCCACCCCCGATACGGGGAGCGGCTATCACTTCGTGAACTGGACCGAGGGCGGGACGGAGGTGAGCACCGATCCCGACTACTCCTTCACCGCCACCTGCGACCGCACCCTGGTGGCCCACTTCGCGTTGAACGTTTACGACATCACGGCTGCGGTGTTTTTCACCGGACACGGCAGCGTGGACCCGCCGTCGCAGAGCGTGGAGTGGGGGGGCACGGCCAGCATAGACATGGTGCCCGACGAGGGCTACCACGTGTCTTATATCCTGGACAACATGGTCCCCGTGGAGATAGCAGACCCCTACGTGATAAGCGACGTGGCCTCGGACCACTACGTGGTCGCTTTCTTCGCCATCGACACCTTCACCGTAGACGCCTCCGTCTCCGGCGGCCACGGCAGCGTGGACCCGGCGTCACAGAGCGTTGACTACGGCGGCGCCGCGGCAGTCGATATTATCCCGGAAGAGGGATACCACGTGGAGAGCATCACCGACAACGGGGCACCCGTGCCCGTAGCCGAGCCATACGTCATCCCGAGTGTCACCGCGGACCACGACGTGGTGGTAACTTTTGCCATCGATACGCATACCGTCGACGCCTCCGTCTCCGGGGGCCACGGCAGCGTGGACCCGGCGTCACAGAGCGTTGACTACGGCGGCGCCGCGGCAGTCGATATTATCCCGGACGAGGGATACCACGTGGCGAGCATCACAGACAACGGGATCCGCATGCCCGTAGCCGATCCATACGTCATCCCGAGTGTCACCGCGGACCACGACGTGGTGGTGACCTTCGCCGAGATCATCTCCACCTGGTACCTGGCCGAGGGCTGCACCGCCGGGGGCATGGAGACCTTCATCCTGGTGCAGAACCCCGGCGATGACCCGGTTACGGTGGACATCACCCTCCAGACCGACCAGGGGCAGAAGATTCCGCCCGCGCTCACCGGGATTGTCATACCGGCCCGGTCGCGTATGACCTTCCCCCTGCACAACTACGTGCATACCTACGACGTTTCCACCGTGGTCACCGCGCTGGGAGGGAACGTGGTGGCCGAGCGCTCCATGTACGGCAACTCCCGCACCTGGGCCCACGATTCCATCGG
>CAZGWK010000041.1:21419-30820 GCA_964529285.1 uncultured Actinomycetota bacterium | reverse complement strand
GCTCGCGACGGTCGCTTCGCACCGACCCCGCAGTCCCCGGGCAGTGGTTTCTATACAGGCGATACCCGGGCGGGATCATCTTTTCCCGGCCACTTTAAATGCACGCATGCTTGCGAGCTCGCTGCGACCGACCCGGTAGGTCCCCGGGCAGGTGGGAGCTCAAATGGGTGCTTTATCGGCCCGGGGCTGGGGGTGTGGTCTCGCCCCGCTGATATCTCGGGAAGTGAGCTCTGAACGTGTCGCGAAAATGGGGCTTTGCGAAATCGCCGTTTGTGGTGAATAATGAAAGCCGGTGAAACGAGGGAGCGCGTGTATGGCAGGTTGAAAAGCGTTTCTAGCAGCGATGATACGGTGATAACTGAACCCTTGCGAGGAGAGCGCAGATGGGGATGACCATAGCCGAGAAGATATTCTCTAAACACTGCGGGCGAGAGGTGCGGGCGGGAGAGCTCGTCGTCACGCAGGTGGATTTCATGATGGGACAGGATGGCACCTCGCCCCTGGCCATAGGCGCCTTTCGGGAGCTCGGCGGGGAGCGCGTCCTTGACCCCTCCCGTGTAGCCCTGGTGATCGATCACAGCGCGCCCAGCCCCCTGGAGGGGGTGTCCAATCTCCATGCCATGATGCGCTCCTTCGCGGCGGAGCAGGGGGTAAGGATCTACGATATAGGGTGCGGAGTATGCCACTGCCTTCTCCCAGAACAAGGCCTGGTGGCCCCCGGGGACATCGTGATCGGGGCCGATTCTCATACCACAACCTATGGAGCAATCAATGCCTTCTCTACCGGGGTCGGTTCCACGGATCTGGCGGCGGCGATGATCACGGGCAAGCTGTGGTTCAAAGTCCCGGCTACTCTGCGCCTGGAACTGAGAGGCGAGCTTCCTGTAGGGGTCTATTCCAAGGACGTAGCGCTTTTTCTCGCCGGCAAGATAAGCGCGGACGGCGCGACCTATCTTGCGGTCGAGTACGCAGGAGAGGTTATCGGCTCGCTGAGCGTAGAGGCACGCTTCACCATATGCAACATGGCGGTAGAGATGGGGGCAAAGGCAGGACTCATGGAGGCTGACGCAAAAACCCTCGCGTGGATTTCGGGACGCCTCTCGCGCCCCTTCGCGCCGGCGGCACCCGATCCCGACGCAGCTTATGGGGGGTTGATGGAGTTCGATCTCACTGACTTGACACCCCAGGTGGCCGAACCCCATCGCGTGGACAACGTGAGGCCTGTGGAGGAACTGCAGGGCACGCCCGTGCAGGAAGCAGTCATCGGAACCTGCACCAACGGCCGCCTGGAGGACCTGGAGATCGCGGCTCGTATCCTTTCCGGAAGGAGGGTGAGCCCGGATGTCAGACTCATCGTTGCACCGGCTTCGCGTAAGGTGCTCATGGATGGGATAGAGAAAGGTACGGTGCAGAGGTTGATCGAGGCAGGGGCGGTGTTCGTAACGCCTGGCTGTGGCCCCTGTGTAGGCACCCACAATGGCGTCCCGGCGGATGGGGAGCGGGTCATATCCACGGCAAACCGGAACTTCAAGGGGCGCATGGGGAACGCAAACGCGTTCATATATCTGGCCAGCCCCGCCACGGTGGCGGCGAGTGCCGTAGCCGGCAAGATCACGGATCCAAGACGCATGTTATGAGTTTATTCGGGGAGAACGGAGCCGCATGCAACAGGAAATGATATTGAAGGGTAGGGCCCACGTTTTCGGGGATGACGTTAACACGGATTATATAATCTCGGGCAAGTACAAGTTCAAGACCCTGGACATGGACGAGTTGGCATGCCACTGCATGGAGGACATAGACCCGGATTTCAGCGGCAAGGTGCGGATGGGGGACTTCATCGTCGCCGGACGCAACTTCGGCTGCGGTTCCTCGCGCGAACAGGCTCCTCTGGTCATCAAACATGCCGGAGTGAGCGCCGTACTGGCAAGTTCTTTTGCGCGTATCTTCTTCCGCAACGCCATCAACAAGGGTCTGCCGGCGGTGGAGTGCGATACGTCTCTCATACGGGATGGGGACGAGCTCGCGGTGGATCTGGTAAAAGGGAAGGTAACGGACCTGACCCGGAGTATCGAGATGGAGATAACCCCCCTGCCCGCAGTAATGATGGAGATATTGCATGACGGCGGCCTTACAAATTATCTGAAGGAACATGGAGGATTCAGGCTATGAAACGGGTTACCCTGATACCAGGTGACGGGGTGGGTCCGGAGATCGTCGAGGCGTGCCGCAGGGTAATAGAGGCCGCGGACGCCGAGATAGAATGGGAGTTGCAGGAGGCGGGAGCCGATGTTATGGATAAGTACGGCACTCCGCTCCCGGCGCACGTGATCGACTCCATCCGCTCCAACCGGGTTGCCATGAAGGGTCCCATCACCACGCCGGTCGGCTCAGGATTCCGCAGCATCAACGTAGCCATGCGTAAAGAGCTGGATCTCTACGCAAACCTGCGCCCTGCCAGGAGCATAGAGGGAGTACGTTCGCCTTACAGGGACATCGACCTGGTGGTGGTAAGGGAGAACACAGAGGACCTGTATGCAGGTATCGAGCGACGGGTCGACGAGGACACTGCCGAGAGCATCAAGCTCATCACCCGCGGTGCCTCCGAACGTATCTGCCGCTTCGCCTTCGCATACGCCAGGCGGGAAGGCAGGAGCAAGGTAACCGCCGTGCACAAGGCCAATATACTCAAGTTCACGGACGGCATGTTCCTCGAGGTGGCGCGAAAAGTCGCGCAGGATTTCCCGGATATCGAGTTCGAGGACCGCATAGTGGACAACATGGCGATGCAACTGGTGCAGAAGCCTCACATATACGACGTGCTGGTGCTGCCCAACCTGTACGGCGATATCATCTCCGACCTGTGTGCCGGCCTCGTGGGAGGTCTGGGAGTAGCTCCCAGCGCCAATATCGGAGCTGATATACAGGTCTTCGAGCCGGTCCACGGCAGCGCCCCCAAGTATGCGGGCATGAACAAGGTGAACCCCACCGCCCAGATCCTCACCGGCGTGCTCATGCTCCACCATATAGGGGAGGCAGAGGCGGCACGGCGCATCTACGATGCTACTACCACGGTTATAGCGGAGGGTAAGACCGTCACCTACGATCTGGGCGGCGAGGCCAAGACCTCCGAGATGGCCGACGCCATCATAGAAAAGCTCTGAACCCACGCCCGCGTGTCGCCTGTATTGAAACCCCCTTCCCGAGCTCCGGGGGCCGGCCCGAAGCGATACTTTGTCGGGAGCTGCATCGCCAGTACATGAACTCAACTTGCCCGAGAACTATGGGGTTGGTCGCAGCGGAGCGTGTTAGCGGAGCGAGACCATTACCCCAAGGCTCGGGCCGCAAAAGCACCCTCTTCGCTATATAGAAACCACTGCCCGGGGACTGCGGGGTCGGTGCGAAGCGACCGTCGCGAGCAGTATACGCGAGAGAAGGACCGCGCTTCGGATATGCAACCTGCGAGTGGGGAGCGAGGACCGTTACCCCCAGCCCCGGGCCGCAAAAGCACCATCTGAGCTCCCCCCAGCCCGGGGACCTACCGGGTCGGTCGCAGCGAGCGCGCAAGTGTAGTTGTGGTTTCCTCTGTTTATCCCGCGCATTGCGTGCGGAGCGAGACCGCTACCAGGAGGCCCCGGGCACACAAGACCCGCACACAAGACCCGCAACCTGCGAGTGAGGAGCTAGGGTTGCCCCCGGTCCCGGGAAATAATTAATTGACATAAGCCCGATAAATACCTTATCATAATTATGGGCATATGTTCGTAAAGATATGGGAGGTGAGCAGATGCCACCGAGAGGAAGAGGAGGACCGGGTTTCGGAAACAGACCGGGAGGGGGAAGGGGTAACCCTTACCCGTACTGCCGTTTTTATCCCGGTTTGCCGCGACGCTGGTGGGCATACCCCGGATATGGTTACCCCGCAGGTACATATCCGCAGGGCTACCAGGCGGGCATGTGGCAGAGCGGTTATCCCGCTCCGACGCAGTGGATGCCGCGAGGACCTACTGCGTGGGGTGGATGGTGATCCTCCGGCCAGGGCTATTGAGTAATATCGCATAACCAGGCGAAAGAAAGGAGGTGCGGTCGTGGGAGGACACGGCAACAGAAATATGTATTACGCCACCGGGCTGCCCGGGTGGATGAGACTCGGATACAGCCCCGGATGGCAGGGACGCAGCCCCAGCGGGCTGGGACCTTGCGCGGAATACATCTCCACCGGAAGGTGGCCAACGCCCCAGATGCAGCAGGCCTTTCAGGCGGGAGCAGGGTTCGGGCAGGCGGCTGCAGGTGCAGGTGAACTGGAATACCTGAAGAGGCAGTCGCAGGTCCTTTCCGGGCAACTGGAGAGCATCCGCAAACGCATCGATGAACTCGAGAAATCCGAGGACTGAACGCTGATTTACGAGGACCGGGCCGAAAGGCCTGGTCCGGTTTCACGCGAGGTGATGCAACGACGG
Organism: uncultured Actinomycetota bacterium; assembly: GCA_964529285.1. GTDB lineage: Bacteria > Actinomycetota > Geothermincolia > Geothermincolales > RBG-13-55-18 > SURF-21. Next base: position 26,360 of record CAZGWK010000041.1, on the reverse strand, counting down.
CAACCGTTTCATGAAAATTCCCGGCGGTTGCGTTCAATTGCGGTTGCTTACATCGACATATGCGGGAAGCAGGCGCATACGGAATCTTCGCACCTTTCTGCTATCATGGGGTAAGGAGAATCTATAATGATGGACCTGGACTTACAGCAGATAGACGTTGTCGCGGTAGTGGGAGCATCCCGGGATACCGATAAGTACGGCTATAAGGTTCTCAAGGACCTTGAAACGGCAGGCTATGAGGCCTACGGCGTGAACCCCTCGTGCTCTGATATAGAGGGTATTCACTGTTATCCAGACCTGGCGAGCATCCCCCGCGTTCCCCAACTGATCATTACCGTGGTGCCCCCCAGGGTTACGGAAAAAGTCGTCAGGGAGGCCAAGGAGGCCGGTATAAAGCGCATATGGATGCAGCCTGGCTCGGAATCCGATGACGCGTCGTCGTATTGTGAGGACAACGATATCGAATACATGCGTGACGCGTGTATCATGATCTTCAGAAAAGAAGGGATCCTGTCGGATGGAGAGAGCTAGGGAAACTGTGCCCTTGCACCCCTCTCCTTCTATCTTTCTTGATCGTTTCTTGATCGACGGTTACACATCGCCATATAACCGTCAAAATTAGCTTGGTTTACTCGCTGGCGCGGCAAGACCGGCCACTTTCTCTCTGGTCCTGATTATCGTTCGATAATTTTTCCACCTTGCCCAGCGGGATCTTAGATGGAAAAAAGAAAAACCCTGCTCACATGCGCCGGTTTACCCGCTTGGTGTTAGAATAATGGCATCGGCATGAACATATGGGAGATTTAGCGTAGATAAAAGCCTTGCGGAAAAGCCGGCTTCCTGCATAAACTGGTTACCTGGACTCGTGGGGAAGAATGGGGGACGATATGAAGGCGCGCCATGGGATACCCAAAGCCGCACCGACGACGATAATCGGTGCGGCTTTGTTAGCGATCATCTTCCTTTTTCAGGGGGGAACCGTAGCGGCGGATTCTCCCTGGCCCGAGCCGCCTCCAGGGCAGGACCCTTATGCCTTCGAGGATTACTGCTTCAGCGACGAAGTGCCCGATGACTTCGACAGGAGCAGTGATGATTACTGGAAGGCTACGGGCGATAAGAGCAACAGCCCGTATCATGTCCTGATCAGGCTGTTCAACGCGGAACTCTACCAAAAGGAACTCGAGGGGGTCATGGGGGCCAGTGTCGACAGGGCCTGGAGCATCACCACCGGCAGGCCGGACATACTGATAGCGGAGCTGGACTCCGGCATCGACTGGGGCGAGACCGACCTCACGCGCAAGTGCTACCTGAACAAAGGTGAGCTGCCCCCTCCATTGGGAGCCGAGACCTGGGACGCAAACCATGACGGTGCGTTCAACGTCGACGACTACAGCGGTGACCCCAGGATAGTGGACGCACAATTGAACAACAACGGTATCCTCGACCCCGAGGACATTATCTGGAGGTTCTCGGACGGGAAGGACGACGACGAGAACGGCTACATAGACGATATATGCGGCTGGGATTTCCTGGAGGACGACAACGACGCCTGGGACGAGGTCGACTACGGTCACGGGACCAGCGAGTGCAGGTGGTCCGGGGGCGAGGCTAACAACGGCGGCGGCTTCCCGGGCACGTGCCCCAACGCCACCATCATCCCGCTAAGGGTAGGCGATTCTTTCATCGTCGACGTCAACGACTTCGCCCGTGGGGTCATCTTCGCTGTAGACTCCGGAGCCCACATCATCCAGGAGGCCCTGGGAAGCATCAACCACTCTCCCCTGGGCCAGTCAGCAATAGATTACGCTTACTCCAAGGGCGTGGTGGTTATAGCCTCAGCGGCCGACGAGGAATCCGCCCATCAGAACTTTCCCTGTACCTACGAGAGAACCGTGCAGGTGAATTCGGTAAGGAAATTCGAGGAGATGCTGCCACTGATAGCCAGCCAATTTCCGCCGTCCTATCTCTACCTGGGCGGCCTCACCAACTTCGGGGCACACACCATAGTATCCACGCCTTCAGGCGGCCATTCCTCCGGGGCCACGGGAAGGCTGGCGGGCATCGCCGGCCTTATATACTCAGCCGCCGAGAACGAGGTACAGCGGGGAGAGATGTGGCGCTATCCCGGATTGGATACCCCCCTCTCGGCGGTAGAGGTCAAGCAGATAATCTCCATGACCGCCGACGATATCGATTTCTCTCCCGGTTCGTACAACGTCAACGCGGGCGTATTGGACGCCATCTTCGGCCCGTCGGAGAGATTTCATTCCAGCGAGGGTTGGGACCCCTATTTCGGCTACGGGCGGGTCAATGCATACGAGGCGGTCGAAGCGGTGGACGAGGGAAGGATACCTCCCGAGGCCGAGATATCGTCACCGCGCTGGTTCGAGCTCGTCAACCCGAGCCAGGCGGCCTTGGTGGTAAGGGGCAGGGTGGCGGCGGTCCGTGCCGAATACTATCAGTATACGGTGGAGTTTGCGCCAGGATGGGACCCCAAGGCGGACGAGTGGATAACCGCGCATGAAGCCTCCTTTCAATACGATGCCGTGGAAGGTGAACTGGCCACCCTGGACCTGGGAGAGGTTTACAGGATCATCCAGGAGACCATGGAGGAAAGAGGAGGCGCGGATGACCCCAACCGCTATGCCTTCACTATCAGGGTCAGGGTCCTGGATAACCACGGCAACATGGGCGAGGACCGCAAGATGGCCTTCTGCTTTGACGACGCGGATGCCTATCCGGGCACCCCCGTGTGGCTGGGAGCGGGCCTGGCAGCCTCGCCTCGCTTCGCAGACCTTGACGACGACGGCTCAAACGAGCTGATCGTGGCGACGGAAGGGGGGCTGGTGCATGCCTACGAATCAGATCTCAGCGAGGTTGAGGGCTGGCCTGTGCACATGACCCCCATATCCCTGCACCTCGGCTCGGAGGGATTCAGGTCCGGCCAGGTTCCGACCGAGGCTTACGGTTCCGTCGTAGGTGCTCCAACTGTCGGCGACCTCGATCACGATGGAGACCTTGAGGTAGTGGCCGGCGACACCGAGGGCAGGATATACGCATGGGACAACGGCGGAGAGCTGTTGCCCGGTTTCCCCGTGCGCTCCAACCCCCTTTACTCCATCCCCGACAGGGCCGATTGGTGGACGGAGGGAACGCTGCCCGATGACTGGCACGAAAGCAGGTTCACCCCCGACAGGGTGCACCAGCTCGACCGCTGGAACGTCTTGCAGAACGCCTTCCTCAGGGGTACGGTACTCGCAAACCTGGATAACTCAGTGGATGGCTCCCTGGAGATAGTGGCCGCCTGCCTGGACCAGCACATATATGCCTGGCATGCAGACGGGACCCCGGTAAGGGGGTGGCCGGTGAAACTGGTGGACCCTGAGAAGGTCGCCGCCTTCGATCCCCTGACCCATACAGTTGGATTTCACGATGCCGGCAGCGTTCCCAGGGGAAGTAAGATAGTCACCAACCCGTCCATAGGGGACATAGACGACGACGGCTGGATGGAGGTCATCTGTGGGACCAACGAGGCCTACACCAACGAGACATTGAACGTCTCCAGCGACACCTTCGGACTGGTCTCCCTGCTGGGAATCCTGGGGCCGCTGCTGGGCGACGATCTCAAGCCCGGCAACACCCGTGCTTACGCCGTACATCATGACGGCGCTTCCCACGGCCTTGAGCCGGAGGAGGAGATACCCCAGGACCATGTACCCGCCCATGCCTACCTCGAGGGTTGGCCGGTGAAGATAGCCATGCTGGCTGCGGGCATGCTCCCCAACGTCGCCGAGGGCATTAACGGCCCCGCCGCTATCGCAGACGTGGACGGAGACGGGGGCATGGAGGTGGGTATAGCCTCTGCGGCCGGCCCCGGCTTCGTGCTGGAGCCTGACGGTACCTCTCACTTCGGCGTCGGGCGAGACGGGCTTCCCTTAAGCGTGGAGTGTGACGAGAAGGGTTCCTTAGCCGGCAGTGCGGACGCTCCGGTGGTGTGTGCATTGGGCGGCGGCGCCTTTGCCACTATAGGGGGCGGGTTTACCTACATAGCTACAACCATGGGTTTGGGCAGGGCTATCGATCTATTCCTGCCCGCCAGCCAGCTGAGGTCGGATGACCAGCTGTCGGCATGGAGCACAGAGGACGGCAGCTTCCTCGAAGCCTTCCCGCGTAAGGTGAATGACATGATGTTCTTCGTAACCCCGGGCGCAGCCGACATCAATGCCGACGCTGAGCAGGAGATCCTCGCCGGCAGTTCCTACTACGATGTACATGCCATGGATTTCGCGGGCTCCGAGCCGGATGGGTGGCCCAAGTTCACCGGTGGCTGGAGCGTGGCCACTCCTTCCAGCGCCGACTTCGACGGCGACGGCGACCGTGAGGTCGCTGTGAGTACGCGGGAGGGTTGGCTCCTGGTCTGGGAGACCGATTCGGCTCCTGGAGATATGGCGGAATGGCCGGAGTACGGCCACGACCCATGGAATACCGGGTGCCTGGATACGGATGCAAGAAGGCCGGGGAAGGTGACCGACTTATCAGCACAGTTCATACGGGAAGGCGATGAACCGAAGGGCGCCAGGCTCAATTGGACCGCCCCCGGTGACGACGGCAGGATCGGCCAGGCTCTCCTCTACGAACTGCGTTTTCTCAACGAGCCGATAGACGGCGATAACTGGGAAGATGCCAGGCAGCTTACGGAAGTTCCCCTTCCCGCCCAGGCGGGCACTGTCGAGGAAGTGGTTCTGGAAGGCTTTCCGTTTAACCTTCCAGTTGACGGTATAATCTATTACTTCGCCCTGCAGGCCAGAGACGAGGCCGGCAACCTCTCCGCCATATCCAACCTGGCTTCGATGACTTACAAGAAGGAGGTCGAGCTCGAGACCCTGCAGACCTGGTACCTCGCCGAGGGCTCCACCGGCAGCGATTCCCGGGGCTCCTTCG
>CAZGWK010000041.1:0-21319 GCA_964529285.1 uncultured Actinomycetota bacterium | reverse complement strand
GAGCGGCGGCGATGTCTACCGCCAGTCCGGTCACGATTCCATCGGGGTAACGGACCCCGCCCAGACCTGGTACCTCGCCGAGGGCTCCACCGGCAGCGATTCCCGGGGCTCCTTCGAGACCTGGGTGCTGGTGCAGAACCCGGGCACGCATCCCGCGCAGGTGAGCATAACCTACATGACCCCCGACGGTGCGGTTGAAGGCCCCGACCTGGAATTAGCCCCTGAGAGCAGGCACTCCTTCAATGTCGCCGATACCGTGCCCGATACCTGGCACGTCTCCACCAGGGTGGAGTCCAACCAGCCGGTGATAGCCGAGAGGGCCGTGTACTGGAGCGGCGGCGATGTCTACCGCCAGTCCGGTCACGATTCCATCGGGGTAACGGACAATTTGCTCGTAGACCGGCGTAATTGATATCATCGTCGCAGAAAATGCATGGCTGACCCCATTGTCGTCCTTGGCCTTGACGGTATCAGGTATTATCTAAATAATACATTCTATAACTCTCCAAACTGAGGGGGCATTCTATTATCCCGGAGGAGAAAAATGGAATATAAAAGCGATGTCGCCAAAAAAGGTCTCACCAGAGCCCCCCACAGGTCTTTGCTGAAGGCGATCGGCTATACGGACAGGGAGATAGCTCAACCGTGGGTGGGAGTGGCATGTGCCTCGAACGAGGTCATCCCCGGCCACATCAACCTGCAGCAGCTGGCGGATGCGGCCAAAGCCGGCATACGCATGGGTGGCGGAACTCCCATGCAGTTCGGGGTGATAGGGATATGCGACGGTATCGCCATGGGGCACGCGGGGATGCGTTACTCCCTGCCCTCGCGCGAGAACATCGCCGACAGCGTGGAGCTGATGGCCAGGGCCCATGCTTTCGACGCACTTGTGCTCATAACCAATTGCGACAAGATCGTGCCGGGCATGCTCATGGCGGCGGCGCGGGTGAACATACCTGCAGTGGTCGTGAGCGGAGGTCCCATGCTCGCCGGAAGGCACCGCGGCAGGGATGTCGACTTCATCACCGTCATGGAAGCGCAGGGAGCTGTGGAAGCGGGCCGCATGGAACAGGAAGAACTCTCCGAACTGGAGGACGAGGCATGTCCCGGCTGCGGCAGTTGCGCCGGCCTCTTCACCGCGAACTCCATGAACTGCCTCACGGAAGCGGTAGGTATGGGAATGCCGGGCAACGGGACCATCCCCGCCGTGTACGCACAGAGATACAGGCTGGCCAAGGAGGCGGGTATAGCGGCCATGGAGATGCTGCGCATCGGTCGTAAGCCTCGGGATATCATCACTCCGCTTTCGCTGCGTAACGCCCTGGCGGTGGACATGGCCATCGGCGGATCTTCCAACACCATTCTCCATCTTCTCGCCATAGCACACGAGGCGAAGGTGGATATAGACCTGGAGGCAATCCAGGAGGTATGCGATACAACCCCGAACCTGGTGCGTATAAGCCCCGCCGGCGGATCGCTGCATCACATGCAGGACCTGCACGAAGCCGGCGGTATTCCCGCGGTCATGGGTGAGTTGTCGAAGAAGGGATTGATCGATGGCGATGTTCCCTGCGTGGCAGCGGACAGTATCGGCGATATCATCGCGGACAGGAGGACCCTCGACCCGGAGATATTGAGACCGCTGGAGGACCCGTACATGCCCACGGGCGGCCTGACCGTGCTGTGGGGAAACCTGGCGCCAGAGGGCGCAGTGGTCAAACATTCGGCGGTACCCGAGAACCTGCTGCTGCACAGCGGGCCCGCGCGGGTATTCGACCTCGAGGAAGACGCGGTGGAGGCCATGCTCGCCGGCCGCATCCGCGAGGGAGACGTCATCCTGGTCCGCTACGAGGGTCCCAGGGGCGGCCCGGGAATGCGCGAGATGCTCAACCCCACGGCCACCATCGCCGGAATGGGATTGGCGGAAAAAGTGGTGCTCGTGACAGACGGCCGCTTTTCAGGCGGTTCGCGTGGGGCGGCCGTAGGCCACGTTTCCCCCGAGGCGGCGCAGGGCGGGCCCATAGCACTGGTGGAAGAGGGCGACGTTATCGAGTTGGATATAGAGCAGCGCAGCATCAAGTTGCTCGTGGGCGATGATGAGCTGCGCCGCAGGCAAGATGCGTGGAAAAAGCCGCCGGTAAAGATAAGTGGCGGATATCTGGAGGAATACGCGCGGCGTGTCTCCAGCGCCAGCCGCGGCGCAGTACGCTTGCCGGAAGGGCAGGGGTGAACGGAGAAGGAGGTTGCCTTGAAGCTGACCGGAGGCAAGGCGCTAGTGAAAAGTCTCGAGGACGAGGGCGTGGAGATACTGTTCGGTATCCCCGGCGGGGTTTTACTGCCCGTATTCGACGCTCTCAACAAGAGCAAGATCCGCAAGGTCCTTACCCGGCACGAGCAGGGAGCGGCCCATGCCGCTGATGGCTATGCACGGGTGACCGGCCGCGTAGGTGTATGTATTGCCACATCGGGTCCGGGAGCCACCAACCTGGTGACCGGGATCGCCAACGCCTACATGGACTCCGTGCCCATGGTAGCCATAACCGGGCAGGTCGCCACCAGCCTCATCGGCACGGATGCTTTCCAGGAAGCGGATACAACCGGTATCACCATGCCCATCGTAAAGCATAATTACCTGGTGAAAGACCCTGCGGATATCCCCGACGTGGTACAGGAGGCCTTTTATATCGCCCGTACGGGGCGGCCGGGGCCTGTGCTCATAGACCTGCCTGTGGACGTGTCCCGAGGAGAGCTTGATTACCGCCGGCGCGAGCAGCCCCTGCTGCGTGGATACAAGCCGACGCTGAAGGGCCACAAAAAGCAGATTAAGACGGCGGCACGCATCATACTCGAGTCCCGGGCCCCCATCTTCTATGTGGGCGGGGGGGCCATAACTGCGGACGCTTCCGCGGAGGTGAAAAAGCTGGCCGAGGGGAGCGAGATCTTCGTCACCCACACCCTCATGGGCAAAGGAGTTTTTCCCGAGAGCCACCGCCTTTCCCTGGGAATGCTGGGCATGCACGGTACGCGCTGCGCCAATTACGCCATGTGCGAGACCGATCTGATCATCGCCGTGGGCGCACGTTTCGACGACCGCATCACCGGGAAGCTATCGGAGTTCGCGCCCAAGGCGAAGATCATCCATATCGATATCGATCCCGCGGAGATTAGCAAGAACGTGCAGGCCCACACCCCCATCGTAGGAGACTGCAGGCAGGTGCTCAAGGAGCTCAATGCTGCCATCAAGGAGATGTCGCAAGATGTGGAGAGGCCGGACCGCAGCGAATGGAATGCGCTGGTCCTGGACTGGAAAGATAAGTACCCGCTGACCTATGAGAAAGGGTCCGGGCTCAAGCCCCAGTACGTGGTGGAAAAGATCTACGAGATCACCGGAGGCGAGGCCATCATCTGCACCGAAGTGGGCCAGAACCAGATGTGGGCGGCCCAGTTCTACAAGATGGAGAAACCGCGGCGCTTCGTTTCCTCGGGAGGCCTGGGCACCATGGGCTTCGGTTTCCCCGCCTCCATAGGTGCGCAGCTGGGCCGTCCCGATGAACTGGTCTTCGACATCGCCGGCGACGGCAGCTTCCAGATGACGATGCAGGAACTGGCAACGGCGGTTATCGAGGACGCTCCGGTCAAAGTGGCCATCCTGAACAACGGTTACCTGGGGATGGTCAGGCAATGGCAGCAGCTTTTCTACGACCGCACCTATGCCTGCACCTGTCTCGACAGGGAGAAGGACAGCCCGGACTTCGTGGCCCTGGCCGAGGCCTTCGGGGCGAAGGGGATCCGGGTGGTGGACCAGGACCTGGTGGAGGCATCCATCATAGAGGCGATGGATGCTGATTGCCCGGTGCTCATCGATTTCCGCGTTGATCCGGAGGAGAACGTCTATCCCATGGTAGCCCCCGGGGCACCGCTCTACGATATGATCGGGGACATGCTCTACCCGGTGGACAAGATCCACCCGGAGAAGGCCGAAGAGCCTTTCCTCTAGGGGGTGAGAGGGATGAAACATACACTGTCGGTACTGGTGGAGAACAAGCCCGGGGTATTGGCACGGGTGGCCGAACTCTTCGCGAGAAGGGGATTCAATATCGACAGCCTTGCCGTGGGCACCACGGAAAAGCCGGATATCTCGCGCATGACCATCGTCGTGGACGTGGAGGAACATTCCCTAGAGCAGGTGCGCAAGCAGCTGCACAAGCTCATCAACGTGATCGAGATAAGCGACCTGGATCCAGATACATCCGTGGCGAGGGAACTCGTCCTGGCGAAGATAAAAGTAGATGCCGAAAACCGTTCCGAGGTCATCGAGATAGCGGATATCTTTCGGGGAAACATTATAGACGTGTCGCGGGAGAGCATCATCGTAGAGGTCACGGGCAACGCTTCCAAGCTGCGCGCCTTCGAGGGCCTGCTCACGCCCTACGGTATCCGGGAACTGGTGAGGACGGGCAAGGTGGCCTTACCGCGCGGGAAATAGAGGAATGGCTGACGAGGAGGTAGAAGATGGCGGAGATATACTACGAGGACGATGCGGATCTTGGCCTTCTGGATGGCAAAACAGTCGCCGTTATCGGATATGGCAGCCAGGGTCACGCCCACGCCCTGAACCTGCACGACTCGGGCGTGAAGGTGGTGGTAGGGCTGAGGGAGAAAAGCCCGTCCCGCGCTGCTGCGTCCGACGCCGGCCTGGAGGTAATGGGTGTGGAAGAGGCGGCCGCGGCTGGAGACATCGTTATGCTGCTCGTCCCCGATCAGGACCAGCGGCACACGTATGTGCAGAGCATTGAACAAGGCTTGAAAGAGGGGAACGCCCTTTTCTTCGCCCATGGCTTCAATATCCACTTCAAGCAGGTGATGCCCCCTGGAAACGTGGACGTGATCATGGTCGCTCCCAAGGGGCCCGGTCACATCGTAAGGCGCACGTACGAGGAGGGCAGTGGGGTCCCGTCTCTGGTGGCCGTGTACCAGGACTACACCGGCCATGCCCTGGATATGGGACTGGCCTACGCGAAGGGGCTGGGAGCTACGCGCGCCGGCGTGATCGCGACCACGTTCAAGGAGGAGACGGAGACCGATCTCTTCGGCGAGCAGTGCGTGCTCTGCGGCGGCGTCACGGAACTCATCCGTGCGGGGTTCGATACCCTGGTTGATGCCGGTTACCAGCCGGAGATAGCCTATTTCGAGTGCCTGCACGAGCTCAAACTCATCGTCGACCTGATATACGAGCGGGGCATATCCTACATGCGCTACTCTATCAGCGACACTGCGGAATACGGCGACCTGACCCGCGGGCGCAGGATAATCACCGCGGAGACGCGCGCGGAGATGCGCCGCATACTCGAGGAGGTAGTGAGCGGAGAGTTCGCGCGCGAGTGGATCCTCGAGAACCAGGCGGGTCGTCCCGTATATTACGCACTGCGGCGCCGGGATGCCGAGCACGTCATCGAGCAAGTAGGGCGCGACCTGCGCTCCATGATGAGCTGGCTGCCCAAGGAATAGATGCAGGCACGCGGCCGGGTTTTATGATAATTTAAGGATGCGGGGATCAGAGAGCTTCGCGGACTTGAAGTAAGCCGGAAAGGAAAACCAGGAAAAGGGTAAGCGGTGAAGGTTACTCTGAAATCGGGATCCGCGGCGCCGTTGTAGATAATGAATAGGAGGTCGAGTATGATCCGCAAGGAGTACCTTATGACCCCCGGGCCAACGCCAATCCCGCATCAGGTTAGCCTGGTGCAGGCGGAGCCCATCATCCACCACCGCACTCCGGCTTATACCGAGCTGTTCGTGCGCATGGTGGAAGGCCTTAAAAAGGTCCTGTTCACCGGAAACGACGTGCTCACGTTTGCCGCCTCGGGCACGGGGGCCATGGAGGGCGCGATATCCAACTGCTTCAGCCCGGGGGACCGCGTGCTGGTGGCGGAGGGAGGCAAGTTCGGACAACGCTTTGGAGAGATAGCCAGGGTATTCAAGTTGGAGGTCGAGACGTATGAATATCCCTGGGATGAGGCGGCGGACCCCGCGGTAATCGCCCGCCTGCTCGAGGAGAAGAAAGACATCAAAGGGGTGTTCATAACGCACAGCGAGACCTCCACGGGCATAGTGAACGACATCGAGGCCATAGGGAAGGTGGTGAAGGACACGCCCGCCATCCTCGTGGTGGATTCCATAAGCGGCGCTGGAGCGCTGGAGTTGCGTAGCGACGATTGGAACGTCGACGTACTGGTGACGGGATCGCAGAAAGCCCTGATGACACCGCCGGGGCTGGCAGCCGCCGTGGTGAGTCCCAAGGCCTGGGAGCTGGTAGAAAAGGCCGATTCGCCCGCGTATTATTTCTGCTTCCTGAAGACGCGCAAGAAATACGAGTCCGACAACCCCGAGTCTCCCTATACTCCGGCAGTCAGCCTGGTGAAAGCCATGTCCGCCGCCATCGACCTGCTGCTCGAAGAGGGGATGGAAGCGGCGTGGGAGAGACACCGCATACTGGCCATGTGCACCAGGGCGGCGGTGAAGGCCATGGGTCTCGAGCTGTTCCCCAAGGTACTGGACCGGGCCTATGCGGTAACGGCGGTGAAAGCGCCCGAGGGTATCAGCGCTGGGGATATCGTAAAGCACATGAACCGCATGCACGGAGTGATAATCGCCGGGGGGCAGGAAAGGCTCAAGGGGCGTATATTCCGCATCGGGCACGTGGGTTACTATAATTTCTTCGACGTGGTGCTGGCGCTGTCGGCTCTCGAGATGACCCTGCATGAGCTGGGATTTCCGCTCCATCTGGGTGCGGGCGTGGCCGCCGCGGAGAAGGTATACTTGGACATGACGACCGGCAACGCATGCTGAGGATGAAGGGGAGCAGGTGATGGAAGAATCGGCCCATATCCTGGTCAAAGAGAAGATCGCGGCGGCCGGCATCGAGTTGCTGCGCAAGGATTTTGAAGTGGATTTCGAGCCGGAGATGACGCGCGAGGAGATGCTCGAACGCATAGGGGAGTACGAAGGGCTTATCGTGCGTTCGGCGACCAAGGTGGATGCCGATGTCATCCAGGCCGCCAGGAAGATGAAGGTGATCGGGCGCGCCGGGGTGGGGGTCGATAACATCGACGTCGCGGCAGCCACCAAACGGGGCATAATGGTCATCAATGCCCCGCAGAGCAACATAATCTCGGCAGCGGAACAGACCATGGCGCTGCTCATGGCCATGTGCCGCAACGTACCGGAGGCGGTCGGCTCGCTGCGCGAGAGGTGCTGGGACCGCAAGAAGTTCGAGGGCGTGGAGCTCTATCACAAGGTGATGGGTATCGTCGGACTGGGGCGCATAGGTACCCTGGTCGCACACCGCTGCCAGGCATTCGGGATGCAGACAATTGCCTACGACCCTTACATCTCCGAGGAGAAAGGGAAGAAACTCGGGGTAGAGCTCGTGTCGGAGCTGGATGATCTGCTGGGCCAGGCGGACTTCATCACCGTCCATCTGCCCAAGACCCCCGAGACGTACCATCTTCTTGACGCAGAGGCTTTTGCGAAGATGAAGGACGGCGTGCGCGTACTAAACGTTGCACGGGGAGGGATCATAGATGAAGACGCGCTGCTGGAGGCGGTCGATTCGGGCAAGGTCGCGGCGGCGGCGCTGGACGTCTTCGAGGACGAACCGGCCACAGAATGCCCCCTCGTCGGGCACCCGAAGGTGATCGCCACCCCGCATCTGGGTGCTTCCACCCAGGAGGCGCAGGACCGCGCCGGTACAATGATCGCCGAGTTCGTGGGCTCGGCCCTTAAAGGGGATTTCGTGTCCAACGTGGTCAACCTGCCGGTGCCGGCTGAGTTGGATGAGACGGTACGTCTCTTCATGCCCCTGGCGGAGAAACTGGGCCTGCTTCTCACGTACCTGCTGGAGGGGCACGTGGACGAGATCGAGGTGGAATACCTGGGCGGCCTGGCAGGCAACGAGACGGGCGTGCTCACGGTGGCCGTACTGAAAGGATTCTTCCAGAAAGTGGTATTCGAGCCGGTAAACTACATCAATGCCCCCATCTTTGCAAAAGAGCGGGGTATAGCAGTGCGCGAGACCAAGTCGGAACAGACGCGGGACTACGTAAACCTGATCATGGTGCGCGGACGCCGCGATGGTGACGAGATCGCGGTGGGAGGCACCCTGGTCGGGCTCTCCAACGCAGAGCGTTTCGTGCATGTATACGAATACGATATAGACATGAGCCCGTCGCAATACATGGCCTTTTTCCGCTACGCGGATATCCCCGGCATGATCGGAAAGATCGGCACGATCCTGGGGGACAAAGGTATCAACATTGCACATATGCAGGTGGGTAGGCGTAAGATAGGTGGAGAGGCGGTAATGGGTATCAACGTCGATATCCTCATACCGGAAGAGGTGATGGAGGAGATCCGGCAGATACCAGACGTGAAGGACAGCAAGTTCATTACATTGTGGTGAGCGTAGCAGGGGAAGGATATGATAATGACGCAGAGGATATATATCTTCGATACCACGCTGCGGGACGGAGAGCAGGCGCCCGGGATCAGCCTCAACCAGAGGGAAAAGGTCGAGATCGCCGAGCAGCTTGCCCGCCTGGAGGTAGATGCCATCGAGGCCGGCTTCCCCGTCTCCAGCCCCTCCGAATTCGAGGCGGTAAAGTCGATCGCCAAGAACGTAAAGGGTCCGGTCATCTGCGCCCTGTCCCGCACCGACCGCAACGATATCGACTGGGCGTGGGAAGCCCTGATGTTCGCCGAGCGGCCGCTCATCCATACCTTTATATCGACCTCCGAGTACCATATGAAATACCAGCTTAAAAAGAATCGTAAGCAGGTACTGGAGATGGCCCGCAACGCGGTTGCTTACGCGCGCAAGTATACGGAGAACGTGGAATTCTCCGCCATGGACGCAACGCGCTCGGATCCGAAGTTCCTCTACGAGGTGTATGCAGCGGCGATCAAGGCCGGGGCCACGGTGATCAACATCCCGGATACGGTGGGGTATGCGGTCCCCGACGAGTTCGCGGAGCTGGTCAAGGGGATTATGGAAAACGTACCGGGCGTCGAAGACGTCAAGGTGAGCGTTCACTGCCACAACGACCTGGGCCTCGCGGTGGCGAATTCGCTCGCCGCGGCCCGCGTGGGGGCCCGCCAGATCGAATGTGCGATAAACGGCCTCGGGGAACGAGCAGGCAATTGTTCCCTGGAGGAGATCGTGATGATCATCAATACGCGCAAGGACGCTACGGACTTGAGCACGGGAGTAAACACGCGCGAGATATACCAGGCCTCTCGCCTCGTCTCCATGCTTACGGGCTATAACGTGCAGCCCAACAAGGCGGTGGTGGGGGACAACGCTTTCGCCCACGAATCAGGTATTCACCAGGACGGCGTGCTGAAACAGCGCGTCACTTACGAGATCATGCAGCCCGAGGAGGTAGGACTGGTGGAGTCTGATATATACCTGGGCAAGCATTCGGGCAGGCATGCCCTGAAGAGCAAGCTCGAGGAGATGGGGTTCTACCTCGACGACAACGGGCTGGAGCGGGCCTTCATCCGTTTCAAGGAGCTGGCAAGTAAGAAAAAAGAGGTTGCGGTGAAGGACCTGGAGGCCATAGCGCTGGATGAGATCCGCACCTTGGAGGAGCTCTTCCAGCTCGATTACATGCAGTCCTCATCCGGGACCGGCGCCATCCCCATTGCGGCGATCAAGCTCATAAAAGAGGGCAAGAGCTTCGAGGCGACTTCTACAGGGGACGGCCAGGTCGACGCCGTATGCAGGGCCATCCTCAAGGCTACGAAGGTGAAGGCGAAACTCAAGGCATACCAGGTACAGGCCATAACCAAGGGCCTGGATGCCATGGGGGACGTCACCGTCAAGCTGGATATAGACGGACACGAGGTGGTGGGACGCGGAGTGAGCCCTGATATCATCGAGGCCAGCGCCCGGGCATACATAAACGCCATAAACCGCGCCCTGCAGAAGGGTCTCATGGAGAAGCAGAAGCTGGCACGCCAGGCAGCAAGGTCATCGGGCAAGAAGGCTCCGGCGAAGAAAGCTCCGGCAAGGAAGGCTGCGGCTAAGAAAACTTCATCGAAGAAAGCCCCAGCCAAGAAGGCCTCGCCCAGGAAGACCTCGACAGAGAAACCTAATAAGTAAAGATCTTCCAGGTGAGGCTGAATGGGAAATACGATCACGGAGAAGATACTGGCGTGGCACGCCGGCCGCGATGAGGTCAGGCCGGGAGACCTGATAAACGCCCGCGTCGACCTGGTCCTGGCCAACGATATAACCGCACCCCTTGCCATCGAGGCGTTTCGCGCCATGGGTGCGAAACGGGTGTTCGACCCCTCCAGGGTCGCGCTGGTGCCCGATCATTTCGCGCCGGCCCGAGACATCCTCGCCGCCGAGAACTGCTCCATGATGAGGGATTTCGCGCGCCGGCAGGACCTGGAGCACTACTACGAGGTGGGCAGGGTCGGTATCGAACACGTTCTCCTGCCCGAGCAAGGGCTCGTGCTCCCGGGCGAACTCGTAGTGGGTGCCGACTCGCATACCTGTACCTACGGAGCCCTGGGAGCCTTTTCCACGGGGATGGGCTCCACCGACGCAGCAATGGCCATGGCCCTGGGCGAGGTATGGCTGAGGGTTCCCGAGAGCATGCGCCTGGTATATACGGGCAGCCTCAAGCCCTGGGTGGGCGGAAAGGACGTAATCCTGCACACCATAGGAAGAATCGGCGTGGACGGCGCACGCTACATGGCCATGGAGTTCACCGGCCCCGCCATAGAGGAGCTATCCATGGAGGGAAGGTTCACCATGGCCAACATGGCGGTGGAGGCGGGAGCAAAGAACGGCATATTCGCCGTGGACGGCAAGACCCGCGCCTGGCTGGAGAAAAGGGCGCGCCGCGAATACCGCGTCTTCGAGAGCGACGCCGACGCTCTTTATGCAGATGAGTTGGATCTCGACGTGAGCGCGCTCGAGCCTCAAGTGGCCTTTCCACATCTGCCCTCGAACGTGCGGCCCATCTCGCAGGCAGGGGACGTGAACATCGACCAGGTGGTCATAGGTTCCTGCACCAACGGCTGGCTCGAGGACATGGAGATAGCCGCCCATATCCTCGAGGGGCGGGAGGTGCATCCCCATGTCAGGGCGATCGTTTTTCCGGGGACGCCGACGATCAAGCTGGAGATGATCCGGCGCGGCTGGATGGAGACCTTCATACAGGCCGGAGCGGTCGTAAGCACTCCCACCTGCGGGCCCTGTCTGGGCGGGCACATGGGGGTCATCGCGGCGGGCGAGAGGGCCGTATCCACCACGAACCGCAACTTCGTCGGCCGTATGGGCCATACGGAAGGTGAGGTATATCTCGCGGGACCCGCGGTGGCGGCTGCGTCGGCGGTGACCGGCAGGCTCAGCGATCCCCGGGAGGTGATGGAGGGATGAGCTCCATGACCCTGGAAGGTAAAGCCTGGCGCTACGGCCGTAACGTCGATACCGACGTGATCATACCCGCCCGCTACCTTGCTCTGAAGCATCCGGCGGAACTGGGCGCCCACTGCATGGAGGACCTGGATTCGGAGTTCGCGGGGCGAGTGCGCGAGGGTGATATTATCGTGGCGGAGGAGAACTTCGGCTCCGGTTCCTCGCGGGAGCATGCCCCTCTGGCCATCAAGGGATGCGGCATATCCTGTGTTATCGCCTCTTCCTTTGCGAGGATCTTCTACCGCAACGCCATCAACGTTGGCCTGCCCATCCTGGAATGCCCGCAGGCGGTTGAAGATATAGGAAGGGGCGACCGCGTGCGGGTGGACCTGGAGAAGGGCAGGGTGGAAAATCTCAGAACCGGCAATACCTTTCAGGCACAAACCTTCCCGGACTTCATGCGTGAGATAATCTCCAGCGGTGGCCTGGTACAATACGTGAGAAACCGTTTGCAGGCCCGCTGAAAAAAAGTGCGAAGTATATACGTTCTTCTTCGTCCGCGTATCTTCGGCAAAGGGCAGATATCGCAAGCAAGTGATCTGTAAGGGCAGGAAGCGATAAACGCGAGGTGAGAGATGTACAGAATAGCGGTAATCCCCGGCGACGGCACCGGTCCCGAGGTCGCACGGGAGGGAGTCAAGGCCCTCGAGGCCATAGCCGAAATCGCTTCTTTCGATTACGATGCGGTTTTCTTCGCTTACGGCGGCGACCGCTATCTTAAGACCGACACGATCATAAGCGACGAGGAGATAGAGGAGTTGCGCGGCTTCGATGCAATATTCCTCGGAGCCGTCGGCCATCCCGACGTAAGGCCGGGCATCCTGGAACAGGGACTCCTGCTGCGCCTGCGCTTTGACCTGGACCAGTACATCAACCTGCGCCCCGTCAAGCTCTTCCCGGGCGTTGATTGCCCCCTCAAGGACAAGGGCCCCGAGGATATAGACTTCGTGGTAGTGCGGGAGAATACCGAGGGGCTCTATGCCGGCAGCGGTGGCTTCCTGCGTAAGGGAACCCGTGAAGAGGTAGCGGTGCAGGAGAGCGTGAACACCCGCAAGGGCGTGGAGCGCTGCCTGCGCTTCGCTTACGATTACTGCCGGCGCCGCGACATGGACCGCAAGCTGACACTGTGCGGAAAGACAAACGTGCTTACCTATGCCTGGGACCTGTGGGAGCGGACCTTCAACGAGCTGGCGCCCGAGTATCCGGATATCAGCACCGATTACGCCCACGTGGACGCCATCTGCATGTGGTTCGTGAAGAACCCGGAATGGTTCGACGTGGTGGTAACCGACAACATGTTCGGGGACATCATCACCGACCTGGGCGCCATGATCCAGGGCGGGATGGGCATAGCAGCCGGAGGTAACATCAACCCCGAGGGGACCTCCATGTTCGAGCCCATCGGGGGCTCGGCGCCAAAATACACTGGCAAGGATGTCATCAATCCCCTGGCGGCCATCTGCGCCGTGCAGATGATGTTGGATCACCTGGACGAGAGGGAAGCCGCGGCCAGGGTGGAGCGTGCGGTTATGCGCGTATGTGCAAGCGATCTGGAATCCCTCTCGGCGGGAAAGATGGGTAAGTCCACTACAGAGGTGGGCGATCTTGTCGTAAAATATATCAAAGAAGATACGTAGAGTGAAATCGGCGCTCACGCCGGGCTTTCTGACATAGAACGGAAGGAGAGCAAATGCCAATCCCGGAAGTAGAGAAGATCTGGATGGATGGAGAGCTCGTCGAGTGGAAAGACGCCACCATCCACCTGCTTTCCCACTCCCTGCATTACGGTTCGGGGGTGTTCGAGGGCATTCGCGCCTATGAGACACCGCGGGGTGCGGCGGTGTTCAGGCTGGCCGATCACCTGGACAGGCTGGAGCGCTCCGGGTCCATATATCACATGGAACTGCCCTATACCCTGGACGAGCTCATCGAGGCGACCAAGATGGTCATCCGCGCCAACGGACTTAAGAGTTGTTACATCCGCCCCATCGCATTTCGGGGCTACGGGGAGATGGGCCTGCACCCCCTGGCCGCCCCGGTGAACGTGGCCATCGCGGTATGGCCGTGGGGAGCTTACCTGGGCGAGGAGGGCATCAAGAACGGGGTGAAGGCAAAAGTGTCCTCATTCCGCCGCAACGAGTCTAACTCCATCCCCACCGCGGCTAAGGCCACGGGGCAGTACCTCAACTCTATCCTGGCCAAGATGGAGGTGACCGAGGCCGGCTATGACGAGGCGGTACTACTGAACATGCACGGCCACGTGGCTGACGGGGCGGGCGAGAACGTATTCGTGGTGCGCAGGGGGATCCTTGCCACCCCGCCGACTTCCTCGGGCGCTCTGGAGGGTATCACGCGGGACTCGATCATGCGTATCGCGGAGGACTTCGAGATACCGTGCAGGGAGAAGGACCTGATAAGGACCGATCTCTATATGGCGGACGAAGCCTTCTTCACGGGAACTGCGGCCGAGGTGGTACCTATACGGGATATAGACGACCGGGTCATCGGGGAGCCGGGTCCTATCACGAAGCGCTTGCAGGAAAAGTTCTTCGAGATCGTGAAGGGTATGGATAAGGGGTACGAGCACTGGTTGGATTACGTCGATTAGGCTTCACAAGAACCCCACAATAAGCATCAACCCTGGAGGTTAAGCATTGCCTGACCGCGAGATCAAGCTATACGATACTACGCTGCGCGACGGCGCGCAGATGGAGGGCGTTTCCCTGTCGGTGGAGGATAAACTGAAGATCCTGCGCCGCCTGGATGAATTCGGTTTCCACTACGTCGAATGCGGATATCCCGCCTCCAACCCCAAGGACGCGGAACTCTTCCGGCGCCTTCCGGAGGCGGAGCTCAGGCGGGTAGTACCCGTGGCCTTCGGCTCGACCCGCAAGGCGATGATAGGGACGGACAAGGACCGCGGCCTCGAGGAGCTGCTGCAGGTCGAGACCGAGGCAATCTGTATAGTCGGTAAGACCTGGGAACTGCACGTGCGCACGGCCCTGCGTACCCAACTTGACGAGAACCTGTACATGATAGCGGACACGGTGGATTACCTGAAGCGCCACGAGCGTGAGGTGATCTACGATGCCGAACACTTCTTTGATGCCTACAAGGGCAATCCCGCATACGCTATGCAGACGGTCAAGGCAGCGGTGGATGCGGGGGCGGACTGGGTTTGCCTGTGCGACACCAACGGCGGCACCATGCCCTGGGAGGTGCGCGATATAATACGCGCAGTGGCCGGCGATATCGGCGTACCCCTGGGGATACATGCCCACAATGACAGCGAGTGTGCCGTTGCCGTGAGCCTGGTGGCATTGGAAGAGGGCGCCGAAATGGTACAGGGGACCATCAATGGCTACGGGGAGAGGTGCGGCAATGCCAACCTGTGCTCCATCATCCCAGCCATGGCATTGAAGATGGAGCTGCCGGTGGTCACCGACGAGAGTCTTAGAGCCCTCAGCGAGCTCTCCCACTTCGTGAGCGAGATCGTGAACATCAAGCCCGACTCACATCAGCCCTACGTGGGCTCGAAGGCTTTCGCCCACAAGGGCGGTATGCACGTGAGCGCGGTGACCCGCGAGCCTGAGACCTATGAGCATATCAAGCCGGAGCTGGTCGGGAACATGCAGCATATCGAGGTCTCAGAGCTTTCCGGAAAGAGCACCATCATCGTCAAGGGCAAGGAGCTGGGGCGCGATCTCACCCAGAGCCCGGAGAAGGTGCAGGAGATCCTGGACATGATCAAGGAGATGGAGCACGAGGGCTACCATTTCGAGGCCGCCGACGGCTCCTTCGAGCTGCTCATGCGACGTCACCTGGGCATGCACAAGATATTCTTCCGCCTGGAGAGCTTCCGCGTGATCATGGAGAAGAGGGAGGACGGCAAGGTTATCACCGAGGCCACCATAAAGGTACACGTGCGCGGCAAGAGGATCATAGCCACCGGGGAGGGCAACGGTCCCGTCAACGCCCTGGACACGGCTCTGCGGCTGGCCATCGGAAGGGCGTATCCGGAACTGGACGACATCGACCTCGAGGACTACAAGGTCCTCATCCTCAACCCCGAGAAGGCTACCGCCGCCGTGACCAGGGTGCTCATCGAGAGCGGCGACGGGGAGAAGACCTGGGGGACCATAGGCCTTTCGGAGAACATCATCGAGGCCTCCTGGCAGGCCCTGGTTGATTCCATCGAGTACGGCCTCCTGCACAAGAAAGCCCAACCGGAGCACTGATGAAGCTGGCGAGGTATCTTCACAAGGCGCACATACGGTACGGCATACTGGAGGGGGCGGTCCTGCACGAGATCGAAAGCACCCCCTTCACCGGCATCAAGAGACAGGGGCGCACCTGCGGCCTGGACGAGGTGGAACTCCTGCCTCCCGTGTTTCCCCAGAAGATCATCGCCGTAGGGCTTAATTACCGCGATCATGCCGAGGAGTTCGGACTGGACCTGCCGAATGAGCCGGTGCTATTCATGAAGCCCCCGTCGTCGTTGCTGGCGCCCGGCGGCGATATCGTCTATCCGGAGATGAGCGCGCGCGTCGATTACGAGGCCGAACTGGTACTGGTGTGCGGGGCGGAGTGCCGCGACATAAAGCCCGAGGAAGCCGGCTCTTACATTCTCGGTTATACCTGCGGCAACGACGTCACCGCACGCGACCTGCAGGCCAAGGACGGCCAGTGGACGCGCGCCAAGAGCTTCGATACCTTCTGCCCCCTGGGGCCGTTTATCGAGACCGAGATAGACCCATCGGACCTGACTATCGAGCTGAGGCTAAACGGCGGGGTCCGCCAGTCATCGAGTACGGCCAATATGGCCTTCAGCCCGGCGGTCCTCTTGAGCTTCGTCTCCCGCATCATGACCTTTTTCCCAGGCGACGTGATCATGACCGGCACCCCCTCCGGGGTCGGGGAGATGTTCCCCGGCGACACCGTAGAGGTACTCATCGCCGGTCTCGACCCCCTTGTAAACAACGTAGCTTGAGAGCCTTATCCGGGGCGTGATCGAGTAACTGCACCCTGGTTCCGATAGAATAAACGGATCATCGATGTATGGGTAAGGAATATGGAACCAGACTACAAGCGTGCCATAAGGCTGGCCCTGGAGGAGAAGCGGCTGTGGGTCGCGGGGCTTCTGGCCGCCATCGCCCTGTCCGAAGCATGGTGGATCGTCTTCGGCTGGGGTCCGGAGTATCTGGGCGAAAGGTGGGAGAGAGCCATCGGGGACTGGATGGGGGATGCGGCCGCCTTCGCGGCCTTCATCATCGCCTCCCTGGCTGCCTTCGTGGTTCTGAGGGCGATGGGATACCTGGGGGAACTGGTCCTTGTACGCCAGGTGGCGGACGACAGCGATGGACGAGTGCCCCCCTTCGACCAAGCTTTCTCTTCCTCCCGTCACCGTTACGTACCCTTCGCGGTAACGCTGCTGCCCTGGGACGCACTGCGCATCGCACTTATCTACCTGCCTTCACTGATCATCGTCGTCTGGGACAGATGGGACCCCGACCTGAACCATGTGTTTGTATATATCGCTGCCATGTTCCTGTGGTTTGCGCTCCTCGTCGCCGCCAGTTTCCTAGCCGGGGTAACGGCTACGCTGGCCGCCCGCAGCTCACTGCTGCGCAGCGAGGACATTCCAGCATCCTGGCGCAGCGGATGGAGGCTCCTGCGCGAGAACGCCGGCAGGTGCCTGGCGGTATGGTTGCAGGTCCTGGTGGCCGAGATCATATTTGTGATCATCGCCTGGCCCCTATCTGCCCTGTTGCCCTGGGCCGCCGGCCAGATAGCTGACCCCATAGGGTTCGCTCCGGCAAGATGGCTCATCCGACTCCTGGCGTTCGTTCTGCTGGCGGGATGCCTGATCGTCCTGCAGACCGGCGTGCAGTGCTACAGGTCGTCTTTGTGGACCATCACTTTCCTCGCGCTGGCAGGGACGGCAGAGGACCGGGGCATGACCGGCGGTGTGAATGAAAAGGGTGGAGGAGGGGAGGTCTTATGGCCGTCTCTTCATCAGCTTTCAGAACCTCCTCAGGAATTTATGCGTTGAATCCAGTAAGTATCTATGCAGGCCGGCTGTGATATTATAATCACCGTCGCTTGCTCGTATTTCATTGGAGGAGGGTATTCGTTTGCGCTTGCGTTTCGCCCCCAGCCCGACCGGGTACCTGCACGTGGGAGGAGCACGCACCGCACTCTTCAACTGGCTGCTTGCGCGCCATGCGTCGGGTATTTTCATCCTGCGCATCGAAGACACCGATATCTCGCGCTCCACGGAGGAAGCCATCGAGGCCATTATAGAGGATATGCGCTGGCTGGGCCTGGACTGGGACGAGGGGCCGGAGATAGGCGGAGACCACTGGCCGTATCGCCAGACCGGCCGTGCCGCTCTATACCTCAAAGCTGCCCGGGGACTGCTGGACGAAAAAAGAGCCTATCGCTGCTTTTGCCTCCCCGAGGAACTGGCCGAACGGCGGGAGCGTGCCGCAGCCGAGGGCCGGAGCCCCATGTACGACCGCCGCTGCCGCAGCATCCCGCCGGATGAGGCGAAGCGCATGGAGCGCGAGGGAAAGCCTTTCGCCCTGCGCTTCAAGGTGCCGGAGGGCAAGACGGTAGTGAGAGACCTCGTCCGGGGCGATGTCACCTTCCTCAATGCAGAGATAGAGGACTTCGTGCTTCTGCGCAGTGACGCGACACCGACCTACAACCTGGCCGTTGTGGTTGACGACCTGGAAATGCAGGTCAGCCACGTTGTGCGGGGCGACGACCATCTCTCCAACACGCCGAAACAGATCTTGCTCTACCATGCACTGGATGCCGCAGAGCCCGCCTTCGTTCACCTTCCCATGATCGTGGGGCAGGACGGCAAGCCTCTCTCCAAGCGCCATGGCGACGTGGCGGTGGGCCGTTTTCGTGACATGGGTTTCCTGCCTGACGCGATGATAAATTTCCTCGCCCTGCTGGGATGGTCGCTGGACGATTCCACCACCATCATGGACCGCGAGACCCTCATCGCCAACTTCAGCCTCGCGAGGGTTGGCTCCAAGCCCGCCGTATGGGACAACGATAAACTGTTGTGGATGAACGCGCAGTACATCATGGCCTTGAGCGACGAGGGGCTGGCGCAGGCGGTGGTGCCGTACCTGGCTGGGGAAGGGCTGATGGACGGGGGCGACGAGGCGGCATGGGACAAGGTGCGGCGTGCCGCGCCGCTCATACGCGAGCGTATAAAGCTCCTGACGGATGCCGTCCCGCTGCTGGCCTTTCTCTTCAGAGAGGTAGAGTTGGAGGATGATGCCCGCGAGCTGCTGCGCGGAGATGAGAGCTCCGCTATTCTCAAGGAGACGGGAAAGCGCCTTTTCGAACTGGAGAGCTTCGATGCGGCGTCCATAGAGGAGGCGCTGCGCGCAATGAGCGAAGAACTCGCGCTCAAGCCTCGCAAGGCTTTCCAGCCCGTCCGTGCGGCCATAGCCGGAAGAAAGGTGAGCCCCCCGCTCTTTGAGTCCATGGAGATACTGGGCAGGGAGCGGTGTATGCAGCGCATCGCACGTGCCCTTGAGGCGGGGTAAAGCATACAACCTGCTATGTTTGACGTGGAGGCGTGACCCCGTGTGTGGAGGCCTGACCCTCGATGTTGAAAATGGAGGGCTGACCCCGGGAGGGAGAAGAGATGCAGCTGCGCTGGTTGGGGACGGCAGGGTTCGAGATGATAAGCGGAAACACTACCCTGCTCATCGACCCCTATTTCACCCGCAACCCCAAGGCGAACCCGGAACAGAAGCTGGGGTCGGCGGATTTTCCGCAAGCGCAGGCGGTCTTTCTTACCCACGGCCACTTCGACCACAGCTATGACGTGCCCGCCATCGTCAGGGCTACGCAGGCGGTAGTGTATGCTTCTCCCATCGCGTGCCAGTCTCTGGCCGCGAAAAGGGTGCCCTGGAACAGGCTGCGACCGTGTTGGGGAGGGGAGACAGCGGAGGTCGGCCCTTTCCGCCTCACAGCCGTCCCCACCCGTCACGTCGCCTTCGATGCCCGGCTGGTGCTCTCCACGGCGTGGAAATGCCTGCCGCACCTTTCCGAGCTGGCCCGCCTGGGTACTACCCAGTATCCCTGCGGCCAGGTGCTGGGATGGTATATCGAGGTGGAGGGCAAGAGGATCTTCGATATGGGCAGCGCCTGCCTGCCGTGGGACCTCGATCGGGAGGTGGACATATTCATGGTCCCGGTGCAGGGCCGCACGGACATCTGTTCCGTGGCCGCGGACCTGGTCGCAAGGATCAGACCGTCTGTAGTCATACCCCATCACCACGACGATTTCTATCCCCCGCTCAGCCGTAACGTGGACCTGGGCCCCTTCGAGGAGGAGCTACGCAGGCGCGGACTGCAGGTGCAGGTGCGCATCCCCACCATCAACAAGCTTATGGAACTGTGAGCCCCGCGGGACTCGGCATACCTTTACGCACTATTTCGGGTCATAGATAATGGACTGTGGTAAACAGCTATACGACATGGAGGGTTGATGACATGGAGAACAAGTCTTTTAAAGCATTGGTGGCGCGCGAGGGAGAGGACAAGACTTTCACGCGCGCGATCGAGACCAAGAGCATCGAGGACCTTCCCGAGGGGGATGTGATCATCAAGGTCCTATACACTTCGGTGAATTACAAGGACGCGCTTTCTGCCTCCGGAAACCGCGGTGTGACCAGGAATTTCCCCCATACGCCCGGTATCGACGCCGCCGGGACCGTGGAGGAGGATGCAAGCGGCCAGTTCTCGGCGGGAGACGAAGTGCTCGTAACCGGCTACGACCTGGGCATGAACACTTCCGGCGGGCTCGCCGAGTACGTCCGCGTCCCCGCCGGCTGGGTGGTCAGGCTGCCGCAGGGCCTGACGCTCAAGGAGTCCATGATCTATGGGACGGCGGGGTTCACCGCGGCGCTTTCTGTGACCAAGCTTACCGGGACAGGCGTGAAGCCGGAGGACGGCGAGATACTGGTCACCGGGGCCAGCGGGGGCGTGGGGAGCATCGCCATGCGCATCCTGGCCAAGATCGGATACGACGTGGTGGCCGCCGCCGGGCTCATGGACGAGGCGGAGTTCTCCGAGTACGAGAAGAAGCTGAAAGAGCTCGGGGCCTCACGGGTCATAGCGGCCGAGGAGGTAAACGATACCTCGGGCAAGCTGATGTTCAAGGGGATATGGCCTAACGCCGTAGATACGGTGGGGGGCAACGTACTTGCCACGGTGATAAAGTCCACGGCGTACGGCGGCGTGGTGACCACCTGCGGTAACGCCGCTGGACACGAACTGGACATAAACGTCTATCCCTTCATCCTGCGCGGCGTCAGCCTGCTGGGCGTGGACTCGGTGGAATGCCCCATGGAGCCCCGCCTTAAGGTCTGGGAGAAGCTGTCCGGCGAGTGGAAGCTGGATAACCTGGAGGACATGCTGAGCGAGATCACCCTTGAAGAGGTGGAGGATAGGATACAGTTGCTGCTCAACAAGGAATCCAAAGGGCGCACGGTAGTCAAAGTACAGTAGCGGGAGCCGGTTTTTTGACCGGTTTCACGGCCAGTATTGATAAAGGTACCGGCTGAGAGATTTCATCTCATTGAGCTGGGAAAAGCCTTATGCTATCATAGCCGAGGATATTCCTTGGGGGATCGTCTAATGGTAGGACGCGAGACTCTGGATCTCGTTGTGAGGGTTCGAATCCTTCTCCCCCAGCCAGAATTAAATATCGAATGCGTGGCGCATTAGTCTAGTTGGCCTAGGACGCCGCCCTCTCAAGGCGGAGATCGTGGGTTCAAATCCCACATGCGCTACCAG
>CAZGWK010000040.1:0-30957 GCA_964529285.1 uncultured Actinomycetota bacterium | reverse complement strand
ACATAGGGGTCAGGTCTCAAATGTTGACATCCCAACATCAACAAAGAGGGGTCAGAGCCGAAAAGTTGACCTTTTGAACGACGATTCCATATAGGGCCAAACAAGTAAGGCGCACCACACCCCTAAACTTTTCATCAAGTGTATTGAGGCCTGACCCCTGATGTTGAAAATGGAGGGCTGACCCCAGGTGAAGAAAAATGGAGCGGGAGACGGGCCTCGAACCCGCGACCTAGAGCTTGGAAGGCTCTCGCTCTTCCAACTGAGCTACTCCCGCTCGTCTCCGTCATATTCTAGCATAGCCCGCACGATGCCTGGATTGCACGTCAGGAAGTATAAATGGTCGGGGTGGGCGGATTTGAACCGCCGACCTCATGCTCCCAAAGCATGCGCGCTAACCAAGCTGCGCTACACCCCGACGTCATGATTATATCACCCGTATTTCCCCCGCTAACCTCGTGCACACATGCTGCGGGCTCGCATATAATAGTGGCTGCGCGTCAAGTAGTGCAAGGTCAGTCGAGTATGCGACCTTCGCTGCATGCAAAAAGTCGCAGAAGATGCCGCCAGCTCACGCAGGGAGGATCAATATGCTGGTCGAGAAGGGATGGTTCATACCTACACTGCAGTTCGGCCCCGATGATGTCTTTCTCTTCGAGGACTGGGACGAGACCCCGGCGGGCCCTTACCGCGCCCTCTTTCACTTCACACCCGAGGACCTCCGCACCCTGTACGTCTCGAGCGAGGGAGGCAGGGACCTCGTGTCGTCGATCCACCGCTTCGACGAAATGCGCGTCAGCGATATATCGTCGCGCCGCCAGGGCGGGCGCTGGACCATCGAAGTCGATACGGGGGAAAAGGGAGCCCTGCGCATGGAGGTCGCTTACCACGAGACGACCCTGCTGAAAGCGGTCAATCCCGTCGTCAGCCATACTCCCGACGCGATAGCCCGCAATCCCCTCTACTGCAGGCTGCTGCCCCGCCTGGCCGCCCCGATCATGGGCACCGACCCGGGGCAGAAGATCATGGGGGTCACGGAGACGGGGCGCAACACGCGTTTCCGCATGGAACGCATCTACATGGTCGCTTCCGCCAGCTGCAGTTGGGGAGGCGTGGACCTCGGCCCCATGGTCGACTGCTGTTACCAGCACGATATGGGAGCATACAAAACAATATCCAAGGCCATGGTAAGCTACCTTGCCCTCATCGTGGAATAGATGGGCTGGGGGTCCAGGATGGTAGCCGGAAAGCATCTTGATATTGTTAGGCCGTCCCGGCCTATATATCATTAGGTACTGGATAGACCGAGACGCTAAGCCGGTCTCGTCGCTCTCGTTATACATGTGTGCCTGCTTAGATGAGATATGCGAGGAACGGGCATGATGTTCAAACCGTCGCGTAAAGACCTGGAGAACATCTTTCACTATGTCGGCGTGATCCTCATCGTGCTGGGGTTATGCATGGTCATCCCCATGGTGATAAGCATGGTGGCGGGGGAATGGAGGGTGGTGCTCGAATTCCTGGTCGCCGCCGGCATAACGGTGGGGATAGGAAACATACTCTTCTTCAGCATGCATTCCCGGGGCCGGGTCACCTGGAACCAGGGCCTGGTCATAGTCGCCCTTGCGTGGTTTTTCGCAATGCTTTTCGCCGCCGTGCCTCTTTACCTGAGCGGCCACTACGCTTCTTTCCTCGACGCCTGTTTCGAATCCATGTCAGGACTCGCCACGACCGGCCTGACCCTGGTCCACGACCTCGACCACATGGCATACGGCATGAACCTCTGGCGCCACCTCATCATGTTCCTGGGCGGGCAGGGTATCGTGGTACTGGTGATCACCTATTTCATGGCGGGCTCAAGCACGGCGATGCAGATGTATGTCGGAGAGGCGCGCGAGAGCATCATGCCCAACGTTATCGAGAGTTCCCGCTTCATATGGAAGGTGAGCGTGGTCTACCTCGCGGCCGGGACGCTCGCCATGGGGTTCTGCCTGCTCCTGCAGGGGATGGCGCCGGTACGATCCTTTTTTCAATCCTCGTGCCTGTTCATGGCAGGTTTCGACACGGGGGGATTCACCCCCCAGGCCATGAACGTAGGTTATTATCGCAGCCTGCCCGTGGAGCTCATAACCATAGTTTTCATGGTGCTGGGAATGATCAACTTCGCAGTGCAGCACGAGGTCTGGAGGAAACGCCCCGGCGAGCTGGTGAGGAACATGGAGACGCGCACCATCTCCGTGACCATAATCATAACCCTGGGGCTGGTGCTCGCGGGCATAAGCCTGGCTGGGACCTTCGGGTCGTTCGGGGCGGAACTGCGGCGCGGCGGCTATCAGCTCATATCCGGCCATACCGGCACCGGCTTCATGACCGTATACGGCCAGCAGATGGGCGCGCGCTGGGGCGATCTGGCGCTTTTCGGTATCATCGTGGCCATGGCTCTCGGGGGATGTGCCGGCTCCACCTCGGGAGCCATAAAAGCATTCCGCGTCGGCGTCCTCGCCAAGGAGGTCAAGGTGAAGATTAAGCAGGCACTCTCCCCGGCATCGGCGGTGGTGGTCGAGCGCGTCCATCACATCCGGGATTTCAACATGACGGAAAAACTGGTGAGCGCCGCGCTTTTTACCACTCTGCTGTACGTTCTTCTTTTTATATTGGGCACCGTCGTCGCCCTCTTCTACGGGTACGGTTTCACCGCTTCCGTGTTCGAGTCGGTCTCTGCGGCCGGCAACGTCGGGCTGAGCACGGGGCTCACAAGCTATAACATGCCCGCGCTCCTCAAGGTCGTGTACATATTCGAGATGTGGGCAGGCAGGCTAGAGATACTGGCGGTAGTGGTGATGTTCGCATATTTCCTGAACATGTTGAGGAGGGGACGCAGGTGAAAAAAGCGCTGCGTGTATTGCTCGTGCTG
Source organism: uncultured Actinomycetota bacterium (assembly GCA_964529285.1). Lineage (GTDB taxonomy): Bacteria > Actinomycetota > Geothermincolia > Geothermincolales > RBG-13-55-18 > SURF-21. The sequence continues at coordinate 28,046 of CAZGWK010000040.1, read as the reverse complement.
GCGTGCGTTGCATGCGCCGCGCTCGGTATGTCGACCTCCGCCGCGGCCGCGGAAAAGGCAGTGGAGGTGAACACTGCCGAGCTCCTCGACGACTGGGAGCGCTACGACGGCAGGGAGGTCATATTCCGCGGCGAGGCCATCGGGGACATCATGCGGCGGGGCGATAGTGCCTGGATCACCGTGAACGACGATTCCTACAGCCGAGAGGCGAGGCTGGAGGCGGGCGAACTGGGGGGCGGCAACAGCGGCATGGGGGTCTGGCTGCCGGTGGAGGAGGCAGAGAAGATCGAAACGCTGGGCAGATACGGCACGGTCGGCGATCTGGTGGAAGTGCGCGGCGTGTTCAACGCGGACTGCCTGGAGCATGGGGGTGATTTCGACATCCATGCCTCATCCCTGGTGGTCATCTACCCGGGCAGAGAGTTGGACAGCAGCCCGGACACGGCGATGTACCTCGCGGCTGTATTCGCTTTCATCTTCCTGCTGGGCACGCTTACCCCCATAATGAAGCGCAGGACGCGCGAGATGAGAAGCGCCCGGGCGCTCCTGCGCAAGGTGGAAGATTGATCACGCGGTTTTCGTGGGATTCGTGTGATAAAGTACGCTATGGCGGATACGTCCCGGCAACGACGCCGGGAAACTTTCAGAAAGGAAGAGCTTGAACGTTCTCTTTGTTCACGCCGAGGAAGACCATCACTCGCGGGAGAAACCCCTGGCGGGTTACGAGCACATGCAATTCGGCATCTCCTATATATCATCGCTCCTGAAGCGGGAGGGACACGAGACGAGGCTGGTGGTACCCACCCGGGAGAGCGATACCGCGGTCTTCGAACACCTAAGGGACTTCGACCCGGGCCTCGTATGCTTCACCTCCGTGTATTCCGTTTTCGACCTCATAACCGAGGTCGCCGGGCGCATCAAGGGGCGCCACCCCGACATATTCCTGGTGGTGGGGGGGCCGCATGCCTCGCTCAGGCCCCACGAGTGCCTGCAGGACGCCTTCGATGCCGTTTGCGTGGGCGAGGGAGAATACCCCACCCTGGAGCTGGTGGAAAAGCTGGAGAGCGGACTGTTCCCCCGCAAGATCCCCAACCTTTTCATCAAGGATAACGGCAGGGTCGAGGAAAACCAGACCCGCCCCTTCATGCAGGACATCGAGTCGCTGCCCTTCCCCGACCGGGAGATGTGGCTGCCGTGGCTGGCAAACCCCCTCTCGCGCCCTTCAGTACTGGCGGGCAGGGGGTGCCCCTTCAATTGCACGTATTGCTGCAACCATGCCCTGAGGCGCCTGGCTGACGGGAAGTACGTCCGCATGCGGGACCCCGACGACATCGCCGAGGAGATACTGAGCATCAAGCGGGTCCTGTATCTTATGGAGGAGATGTACCTGGAGGTTGAGACCCTGGGGGCCGACCTGGAGTGGGCCCTGGAGCTCTGTTCCCGGCTGGAGGAGATAAACGAACAGTTCGAGGTGCCCATCGCCTACGGCACCAACCTGAGGGTGACGCCCGACGGCGAATACGACAGGCTCTTCGCCGCCCTCGAGAGGAGCAACTTCGACTTCGTCAATATAGGCCTGGAGTCGGGGAGCGAGAGGGTGAGGAGGAACATCCTCAAGCGGCGTTACTCCAACGATGACGTGATAAGGGCGGTGGAAGCGGCGAGGAAACACGGCATCAAGGTAGGTTTCTATAACCTCATAGGGCTGCCCGGGGAGACGAAGGAGGATTTCAGGGAGACCATTCGCATGAACCGGATATGCAAGCCGGACTGGTATCTTCTGAGCGCTTTTTTCCCCTATCCCGGGACCGAACTGCACGAGACCTCCGTGGAACTGGGCCTCATGGACAGACCTCTCGACCGCAAGCTGGAGAGGAGGAGGCCGGTGCTCGACCAGAAGGGGTTCACCAAGAGACAGGTGAAGCGCAGGCTGACCTGGTCTCCCCTGCTCTTCAACGGAGGTATCAGGCCGGCCGGGGAGGTCGTGCGGCGTCTTGTCCTGGGCAAGATATTCGCCAGCCCCAGGCTGCTGCGCTTCTGGCGGGACTTCAGGAAGCGGTTCAATCCCTACAAGAGGTTCGGGTTCTAGCGAAGAGCCGGGACGGTATCAGGGCCTGCTGGCGTCGCCTGTTGATATACATCCTATTAAAAATGGTACCCACGGCTAATCCTGCCCACTAGATAATTTCGTTAAACCACGTCTAAAAGAGAAGCAAGGGCTTTCGCCCTTGCCTGTTATGCTTGGGGTCACACCGTGGACGACATTAGAACCAGGCTGATAGAGAACGAACAGGACTTCTCCATCCCGATATTGAGTATTGCCGGTTGAGGGAATGGGAATCATCAGCTGCCCAAGGGCAGGCTAAGGTTGATCACGCGGCCTCACCGAGGAGCTCGGCGATGGCGGCCCGCACCACCGCCATGAGTTCGTCTCTCTGCTCAAGGGTATAAGCGGAAGCGTCGACGGGCGCTCCGATACTGAAGGAAACCTCCTGGTCGAGGTAGAAATCCAATTTGCGCGGGGGCATCACCTTCTCCGTGCCCCGTATCCCCACCGGGATGATGGTGGCTCCCGCCTCGATGGCGGTGATGAACCCGCCTTTTTTGAAGGTCCCGAGCGTACCGTCCTTAGAGCGGGTGCCCTCGGCCGCCACCCACAACAAAATGCCGCTCTCCATTATCTTCCGGGCTTCGGCCAGTGACCGCTTGGCCTTCTCCAGGTCGGACCTGTCGATGAAGACGAACTCCCCACAAGCGAGCGCCTTGCCCCAGATGGGCACGCGGCGGAGTTCCTGCTTGGTGAGGAAGCGCACGCTGCCGGGGAGGCTGGCCACCGACAGGGGGATGTCGTAGAGGCTGCGGTGGTTGCACATCACCATGTAGGAACTGCCCGGCTCCAGCTTCAGGTCGTAGGGGTCGTTGACGGTGCGGCGCATCCTCACCGAATCGCATAAGGTGTTGGCGTACCACCGGAATATCCGGTCGCCGTAAGCACGGTCGTATCCGCCCCCGAGGTAGACTTTGTAGATGTTGAGTATGGATATCCGCAAGGTGGCATAAATGCCCACTAGCATGAGCCACACTCTCCTGGGCAGCCTTGCCTTCATAAAAGAACCTTTCTGTTAAAGCTTTGCGGCACGCTCAATAATCACCCCAGAACGCCGCAGATGCAAGAGCCGGTCGAGATATCGTCATGATCCAAGGGGGATCATATCGGCGCCACGGAGAGCTCCTATGAAAAGAGAGGCAAGGGCTTTCGCCCTTGCCTGTTATGCTTGGGGTGAGTGACGGGACTTGAACCCGCGACCTCTGGGGCCACAACCCAGTGCTCTTCCGTCTGAGCTACACCCACCATGATTTTTTATGGCACGCCTGGGAGGACTCGAACCTCCAACCTGCGGATTAGAAGTCCGCCGCTCTATCCATTGAGCTACAGGCGCGTGTACAAGGTGAATTATAGCACGCGAAGAGGTCGTAGCTGCGATCTCCGGTCATGGCAAAAAGACCCACGTTTCTGCAGTAGATACGACAAACATCGAAGATCGCAGCTACGACCTCTTCGCGTTTGCCATGCAACGGTGCCTGTAGTAGCATAATTATCGTTTCTTGCACCCCCAAATAAAAAGCGGGCGAGAGTGGCGGAATTGGTAGACGCGCTGGGTTTAGGGTCCAGTGGTTTCGACCGTGGGGGTTCGAGTCCCCCCTCTCGCACCAGGAGCTCCCGCACCCGCACGGGGGTGGGATTTTTTTCGACCGTACTGGCATAGACAGGCGACGGGAAGGAGCACGTGAGGTGGCCGTAAAAGCTGAGATGGAGGAAGTCGAAAAGAACAAGGTGCTGGTAAAGGTAGAGGTGCCCGCGGAGGACGTGAGCAAGGCCATCGACCGCGCATTTCGCGATATATCACGGGAGGTCTTCATACCGGGTTTCCGCAAAGGTAAGGTGCCGCGCCGGGTTCTGCAGGCAAGATTGGGCATGGATGCCATCTACGAGGAGGTAAAGCAGTCCAACCTTCCCGATTATTACGCGCAGGCCCTGGAGCAGTTGGGTATCGAACCCATCGACGAGCCCGATCTGGACGTCGACGAGATCGAGGTGGAGGATGGCAAACCACTGTCTTTCGAGGCTACGGTGGAGATCAGGCCGCGGGTCGAGCTGGAGGGCTACAGGGGGATAGAGATCGAGAAGCCCGATGAGGAGGTCAGCGACGAAGAGGTAGACCGCGTGCTCGAGAACATGCGCGATAAGTTCGCCCAATTGGACGTTGCCTCGGGCAAGACCCTGGCCGACGGCGACTACGCCATAATCGATTTTGACGGAAAAGTGAACGGCAAACCTTTCGAGGGAGGGTCGGCCAGCGACTTCATGCTGGAGATAGGTACCGAGAACATCTGGCCGGAGTTCAACGAGGAGCTGCGGGGAAAGCGCAAGGGGGATATCCTGGATATCAAGGTGAAGATGCCCGAGCAGTTCCCCGAAGAGGAGTTGGCCGGCCAGGTCGCCTCCTTCAAGGTGATAGTCAAAGAGGTGAAGGTAAAGAAGCTCCCCGAGGCAGATGACGACTTCGCCAAGGAGTCAAGCAAGTTCGACACCATAGAGGAGCTCACTGCGGACATCCGGAGCAAGATGGAGGAGGCCAAGAAGGCCCAGGCGCAGGAGTCCGTGCGCATGCAGGTGCTGGAGAAGCTCGCGGAGGGCCTGGATGTAGAGATACCGGAGAAAATGGTGGAGGACTACGCACACCAGCGGCGGCACGAGCTCGAGGCGCGGCTGGCAACCCAGGGCATCGGCCTGGACGACTATCTCAAAGCGGTGGAATACACCGAGGAGCGCATGGAAGAGGAGTTCGAGGAGGAAGCGAAGAAGCTCATCCGCAACGAAATGGTCCTGGACGCGGTCATCGCCGCCGAAAGTATAGAGGTCAGCGATGATGAACTGCAGGCCGAGATAGAGAAAAGGGCGGAGACGTTCTCGCTTGACCCCGCCCGCTTCCGCGAGGTCCTCGAGAAGCGGGGCGGGCTGGAGGAGCTCAGGGAGGACCTGCGGCGCATGAAGGCGCTCAAGTTTTTGGGCGACAATGCCGTATTTGCCGGTGAGGGAAGCAAGGCAGCGCCGGAGGAAAGCTCCAGTGACAGCACGGATACCGCAGGGGAAGAAGAGGAGAAGGCGGAGGAGGAAGCAAGCGGGGCCGAGGCGGAAGAATCGCAGGGATAAAAACGCAAGATATCATGTTAAGGCGTGTCGGCTCACAGGTATAATTTATTCATGAGAAGGTTTCGGAAGAAAAGGTGATGTTAAGTGGCGAACGGACTGATACCCATAGTGATAGAGCAGACGAACCGCGGGGAGAGATCTTTCGACATCTATTCCCGGCTGCTGAAGGACCGCATCATATTCCTGGGCATGGAGATAGACGATCACGTTGCCAACCTGGTAATGGCGCAGCTCCTGCACCTGGAATCCGAGGACCCGGAGAAGGACATTCATCTCTATATCAACAGCCCGGGCGGGATAGTAACCTCGACCCTGGCGATATACGACACCATGCAGTACGTCAAGGCGGACGTCTCCACGATCTGCATCGGGCAGGCGGCTTCCGGGGCGGCGCTGCTTCTCTGCGCCGGAGCCGAGAGCAAGAGGTTCGCACTCCCGCACGCGCGCGTTCTGCTGCACCAGCCGGCGGGAGGGGCGACCGGCCAGGCGGTGGACGTGGACATCCACGCCCGCGAGATATTGAGGCTGCGGGACCTTCTGGACAAGATACTCTCGGACCATACGGGACAGCTCCTGGAAAGGATAAGGACCGATACCGACCGCGATTTCATCATGAACGCCTACGAAGCTAAGGAATACGGCGTTATCGATGCGGTCATCGAAAGAAAAGAGCAGGAAGAGGCCAAGCTGAAGTGAGTCGCGGCTGGCCGGATGTGAGACGCTGGAAAAAGGGCGCAATAAATCAAGCATAGCTGTCGATATAGATTTGTGGAAAGGTATTGGAAATCGAGACTCTCGGGTAGATGTGCCCGCAAAGGACCCGGGGTGCGATCGGATAAAGAACAAGGGCCGAGTGGAGGTAAGTATTAATGGCGAAATTCGGAGAGGGCGGCGATCTGCTCAAGTGTTCCTTCTGCGGTAAGAGCCAGCGGCAGGTAAAGAAGCTCATCGCGGGGCCCGGAGTTTATATCTGCGACGAATGTATCGACCTCTGCAACGAGATAATAGAGGAGGAGCTCTCCGAGACCCCGGAACTGCGCCTGGAGGAGCTGCCCAAGCCCAGCGAGATATACGGCTTTCTCAACGATTACGTCATCGGACAGGACATCGCCAAGAAGATACTCTCGGTAGCCGTTTACAACCACTACAAGCGCATCCAGGTAGGGGCTTATTCCGATGACGACGTCGAGCTGCAGAAGAGCAACATCGTGCTCATCGGCCCCACCGGCTGCGGCAAGACCCTGCTGGCACAGACCCTGGCGAGGGTGCTCAACGTTCCTTTCTGCATCGCCGACGCCACGACCCTGACCGAGGCGGGTTACGTGGGGGAGGACGTCGAGAACATCCTGCTCAAGCTGATCCAGGCCGCGGATTACGACGTCAAGCGGGCGGAGACAGGCATCATCTACATCGACGAGGTGGACAAGATAGCCCGCAAGTCCGAGAACCCCTCCATCACGCGCGACGTCTCCGGCGAGGGCGTGCAGCAGGCCCTGCTCAAGATACTGGAAGGTACCGTGGCCAGCGTGCCGCCCCAGGGAGGCCGCAAGCATCCCCACCAGGAGTTCATCCAGATCGACACCACCAACGTCCTCTTCATCTGCGGCGGCGCTTTCGCCGGGCTCGAGAATATCGTGGAAAACCGTATCGGCAAGAAGGGCGTAGGGTTCGGCGCGGACGTGCGCAGGCGGGAGGACAAGGAGATCGGCGAGATCCTGGAGCAGGTCATGCCCGAGGACCTGCTCAAGTACGGGCTCATCCCAGAGTTCGTGGGGCGCTTGCCGGTTATCGCGGCTTTCCACGGCCTCACCGAGGAAGACCTGGTATGCATTCTCACCGAACCCAAGAACGCTCTGGTGAAACAGTACAAGAAGTTCTTCGAATTCGACGGAGTCGAGCTGCGTTTCACGGACGGCGCGCTCGGCGCCGTGGCGCGCAAGGCCACCCAGAGGACAACCGGCGCTCGCGGGCTGCGTGCCATCATGGAGGAGAGCCTGCTCAACGTGATGTACGAACTGCCCTCGCGCAACGATATCATACGCTGCGTGGTGACCAAGGACACGGTGGAGAAGGGCATAGAGCCCACCCTGGTTACCTCGGGCGGAGAGTACAAGGACGAGGAGAGCGCCTAGCTGCGGAATCTCCCCAGGAAGTGGGCGCCGCGCAGCAAGGGGTGGGAGCGAAGTTCCTCGACTGCATCCTGTATATCGTCCATCCTCTCGCGGATCTCATGACCGGTGCGCGAGATATTCTGGACCCGTTCCTCCATGAGCTTCGCAGTTCCCGCCAACGTGTCGGCATACTCCTTGAAAAGGGATACCCAGGGGCGGGAATCCTTGTATGCATAGCGCACGGTGCGGTAGATACGCAACGCGGAGCAGATAAGCGCAACGAGAGAGACCAAAACGAGGGTAAGTGAGCCCAGGAAGATGATCAGCGCCACCGTGCCCAAGACTGTCTCCTTCCCGTTCACTTGCTTTACCAGCGGTCCATCAAAGAATATTCTATTCCATATCCGCCATCAAGTTCTCTCGAAATCTCGGTCTGGAGTAATGGTGAATGGGGTCAGGTCTTGGACTTTCGCCCCGTAGCTGACGCTCAAATGCGGCTTCAATATATAATTACTGTTGTCATCAGGCCTGCGCCGCATGGTTTGACAAACGACGAGGCCGCTTTTTACCATGCATTGAAAACAGTTGCGACGGCAGGCAGCGTATAGCGCGGAAAGATGGAGGTGCGATAAGGATTGTCCGGCTACCAAGGGAAAGAACCGGGTCGGGATATCCCGAAGGCCTACGAACCGAGCGAAGTCGAACGTAGATGGTACGCTTTCTGGGAGGAGCGGCGGTATTTTCACGCCGAGCCCAACCCTGACAAGGAGCCTTTCACCATCGTCATCCCCCCGCCCAACGTGACCGGGTCCCTGCACCTCGGACACGCCCTCAACAACTCCCTGCAGGACTTTATCATCCGCCGCCGGCGCATGCAGGGCTACGAGACCTTATGGCTGCCCGGCACCGATCATGCAGCCATCGCCACCCATGCGGTGGTGGAGCGCAATCTCGCAGAGGAAGGAACCAATCGCTGGGAGATCGGGCGCGAGGCCTTTCTCGAGCGCGTCTGGCAGTGGGTGGACAAGTACGGCGGCACCATCATCACACAGCTCAAGCGCATGGGCTGCTCCTGCGACTGGGAGCGCGAGCGCTTTACCATGGACGAAGGATGTTCGCGGGCGGTGCGAGAGGTCTTCGTGCGCTTGTACGAGGAAGGGCTGATCTACCAGGGATATTATATCGTAAACTGGTGCCCGCGCTGCCTTACCGCCATTTCCGACATAGAGGTCGAACACGAGGATATGGAGGGCAAGCTCTGGTACATCCGCTACGATATCAAGGAGAACGGCGAGCCCATATACGTGGCCACCACCCGCCCGGAGACCATGCTGGGCGATACCGCTGTAGCCGTGAACCCACGCGACCACCGCTACCGCCACCTGGTGGGCAAGACGGCCATCCTCCCTCTGCTGGGCCGGGAGATGCCCGTGATCGCGGACGAGTTCGTGGACCCGGAGTTCGGCACGGGCATGGTTAAGGTCACCCCGGCTCACGATCCCAACGACTTCGAGATGGGCAAGCGCCATGACCTGGAGCAGATAAACGTCCTCACCCAGCAAGCGGTGGTCAACGAGAACGGGGGCCCTTATGAGGGGCTCGACCGTTACGAGGCGCGCAACGCGGTGGTGCGCGACCTCGAGAAGATGCAGTACATCCAGAAAGTGGAAACGCACGAGCATGCGGTCGGGCACTGTTACCGCTGCCATACCGTCATAGAGCCTTACCTCTCAAAGCAGTGGTTCGTGAGTATGCAGGAGCTCGCCAGGCCGGCCATCTCGGCGGTGGAAGAGGGCGATACGACTTTCGTCCCCGCCCGCTGGGAGAAGATCTACTTCGAATGGATGTACAACATACGCGACTGGTGCATCTCGCGCCAGCTCTGGTTCGGCCACCGCATCCCCGCCTGGTACTGCGAAAAGTGCGGAGAGGTCATCGTATCGCGCGAGGAGCCCGCGTCCTGCCCGTGCGGGGGCGGGCTGGAGCAGGACCCCGACGTGCTGGACACGTGGTTCTCTTCCGGGCTTTGGCCGTTCTCGACCCTGGGATGGCCCGACGAGGTGCCCGAGCTCGCGTATTTCTACCCTACTGCGGTGCTGGTAACTGCCTTCGATATTATCTTCTTCTGGGTGGCGCGCATGATGTTCCTGGGCATTCATTTCATGGGCGACGTCCCCTTCAGCGAGGTCTTCGTGACCGCTCTCATCCGCGACGAGTCGGGTAAGAAGATGAGCAAGTCATCGGGCAACGTCATCGACCCGCTGGAGGTCATAGAGGAATACGGAGCCGATGCCCTGCGTTTCACCCTCGGGCACATCGCGGTCCCGGGCCGGGACGTCTTCCTCTCCGAGGAACGCATAGAGGGCAGCCGCCACTTCTGCAACAAGATGTGGAACGCCTCGCGTTTCACGCTCATGAACCTCGAGGGCTTCGATCCCGGGAGGGTGGACGAGAGCGAGCTTTCCTATACCCTGGCCGACAGGTGGATCCTATCGGCTTTAAACGGCCTGGTATCGACGGTTGACGAACACTGTGAATCCTACAACTTCAGCGAGGCCTGCCGGGCGCTCTACGAGTTTTTCTGGAGCGGTTTCTGCGACTGGTACGTGGAGCTGTCCAAGCTGCGCCTATACGGGGACGACGAAGCCGGGAAGCGCACGGCCCAGTTCGTGCTGTGGACCGTACTGGAGCGGGCGCTGCGCCTGCTGCACCCCTTTATGCCCTTTATCACCGAGGAAATATGGCAGCGCCTGCCGCACGAGGGCGAGTCGCTGACGGTGGCTGCGTGGCCGCGTCCGCGGCCGGAGCTCGTGGATATGCGGGCGGAGGAGGACATGGGAATACTCCAGGAGGTTATCACCTGCATGCGCCGGCTGCGCTCCGAGATGAGGATGCGACCCAACGCCCGCGTGCCGGGACTGGTAATCCCCCTGGAGGAGGGGCGGGGAAGCCTCCTCGAGGAACACGGGGATTACGTCATCTCACAGGCCCGGCTGGAGTCCCTGGAGATAGCGCAAAGCGTGGAAGACCCGACCTCTTACGCGCGGGGACTGGCGGCGGGGGTGGAGATCTTCCTGCCGCTGGCAGGGGAGGATTTTTCGCAGGAGATCGACAGGATCGGGCGTGAGATCGCAAAACTCGAGGAGGAAGCACAGCGCTTTCAGGCCAAGCTCTCCAACGACCAGTTCCTGTCCAGGGCGCCGGGTGAAGTAGTGCAGAAAGAGAGGCGCAAGCTGGCCGACAACCGCCTCAAGATAGGGAAACTGCAGGAGCAATTGAAGCTTCTCGGAGGATAAAAAGAGAGGTTGGTTGTGGATTTCAAGCAAGCGGAAGAATACCTGGATAGAGCGGCACGGCACGGCATCAAGCCCAGCCTCGACCGCATCCGCATCCTCTGCACGAAGCTCGGCGACCCGCAGAACAAGTTCCCTTCCATCCATATCACCGGCACCAACGGCAAAACCTCCGTGGCGCGCATGACCGCCTCCGTCCTGGAGGTAGGTGGAAGGAAGGTAGCCCGCTATACATCGCCGCACATGCAGAGCGTGACCGAACGCATCTGTATAAACGGCAGGCCGGTATCGGAGCGGGAATTCGCGTCGCTCCTCGAGGGGATCCTCCCCCAGGTGGAGGAGACGGACAGGGAGACCGGCGATCCGCTCAGCTATTTCGAGATCACTACGGCCATGGCCTTCGCGCATTTTGCCAGGCGCAAGGTCGACATCGGAGTCATAGAGGTGGGGTTGGGGGGCAGATGGGACGCCACCACCCTGGTCGATTCCCACATACAGGTGATCACCGGCATAGCCATGGACCACGTCTCGGAGTTGGGTGGAAGCCTGGAAAAGATAGCGCGGGAGAAGGCGGGCATTATCAAGGATGACAGCTACGTTATCTCGGCCGTGGCCGTCCCCGAGGCCCTCGAGGTGATCAACGAGGCCTGCGAGGAGAAACGGAGCAACCTGAAGCTATATGGTAAGGATTTTCAACTACTATACAATCTCACCTACGGCATTGAGACGGGCAGGGTCGGGCAGGCGGTGGGCATACGTGGCCTGCTGCGCGAATACCCCGAGATCTTCCTGCCCCTGCTGGGGGAACATCAGGCGGTTAACGCGGCATGTGCGGTGGCGGCGTGTGAAGCACATGCGGGTTCCCTCGCCGTCCTGTCCTCTAGCGAGGTGGAAATGGGTATGGGCCGCGTTACGTCGCCCGGAAGGCTGGAGGTGGCCTCACTGCACCCCCTGGTGCTCCTGGACGGTGCCCACAACCCGGACGGCGCGAGCCGCCTCGCCCATGTCATACGCAACGATCTCGACTATGAAAAGATGATCCTGGTCGTGGGCATACTGGAGGACAAGGACGCGGGGCAGATGCTGGAGCTCCTCCTACCCCTGGCTTCCACCGTTATCGCCACCCAGAGTAATGACGAGCGCGCTGCGCCGGCGCGCCGTTTGGCGGCCGTAGCGGAGAACATGGGATACGAGTGCCTGGTAATCGAGTCGATTCCAGAGGCAGTCAAATTCGCCCGCACCCTGGCGACCGTTTCGGACATGGTCTGCATTACCGGTTCCCTTTATACCGTGGGAGAGGCGCGCACCGCCCTCGGCCTGAAACCGGAATAAAGAGGTAGCGAACCCATACCAACGTTTGGTAGATTGCATCGCGTAAGCGATTGTGCCGTCTTCGGCACAACGGTGCCAGTCGCCAGTCGCGGCGAAGCCTGGCCTGGCTTGGCACGTGTACGTATCGAAAGAAGATCGCATTGTTATCGCATTGTCTGGAAGTGGGATAAAAAATAGATAACGGAGGTCGATATGGCGAAAGAAAGGACATTGGTGCTGGTAAAGCCGGATGGCGTCAGGAGGGGCCTGATCGGGGAGGTTGTAGGCCGTTGCGAGCGGCTGGGCCTGAAGATAGTCGCGATGCGCCTGATGCACGTGGACGAAGACCTGGCATCACGCCATTATGCCGAGCATGTCGATAAAGCGTTCTACCCGGAACTGGTGTCTTTCATAACCTCCGGAGAGGTTGTGGCATTGGTCCTGGAGGGGGAAGCGGTCATCGCGGCAGTGCGCAAATTGATGGGGCCGACCGACCCGGCTGACGCTCCTCCGGGCACCATCAGGGGGGATTTCGCAACGGAGATTACCGAGAACATAGTGCACGGCTCCGACGGCCGGGAGAGCGCCGCCCGGGAAATAGCTCTCTTCTTTCCCGAGCTGCGATAGAGGAGCGTACGTGGGTACACGGATCCAGGCGAGTAACAAAAGCACGCCCATAGACGGGGAACAACTGTATGGTGCAGTCCGTCTATCGTTTGTGACCCGTATATGCCTGTATGCTTTTTAAAGTAGAGCAAGGGGAGAGGATGCGGAGCGGCGAAGAATATAGCGGTTTGAGCAGCATTTATGGCTTGTATGATAGAATGATTTAAAGCAAAAAGACGGCCTTCGGGCCGTCAAAAATATGGTGGAAAGGTGAACCGTATGTTCTCTTCTTGGGAGATGCTCGGAAGAGACATGGCAATAGATCTGGGGACCGCGAACACCCTCGTGTACGTACGCGGGAAAGGCATAGTCCTCAACGAACCGTCGGTGGTGGCGATCAACACCTCCAACGGGGCCATCCTGGCGGTAGGCGCGGAGGCCAAGAGGATGATCGGCCGCACGCCCGGCCATATCGTGGCGGTAAGGCCGCTGAAGGACGGTGTCATCGCCGACTTCGACGTCACGGAGAAAATGCTCCGTTATTTCATACAGAAGGTGCACAAGAGAAGGTTGTTCGCACGCCCGCGGGTGGTGGTATGCGTGCCTTCCGGAACCACCGGAGTCGAGCAGCGAGCGGTGGAAGAGGCCTGCATCCAGGCCGGCGCCCGGGCCGCCTTTATAATCGAGGAGCCCATGGCGGCCGCCATCGGGGCGGGACTTCCCATCCACGAACCGACCGGGAACATGGTCGTGGATATCGGGGGAGGCACCACCGAGGTGGCGGTGATATCCCTGGGAGGGATAGTGACCAGCGAGTCCATCCGCATCGGTGGTGATGAGATGGACGAGTCGGTGATCAGCTATATCAAAAGGGAGTATAACCTGATGATAGGGGAGAGGACGTCCGAGGAGCTCAAAATAAATATCGGTTCAGCTTTTCCCATGGACGACGAGATCAACGCGGAGATCAGGGGAAGAGACCTGGTAACCGGCCTTCCCAAGACCATAATGGTCCTGGCCGAGGAGATACGCGAGGCAATCGAGGAGCCGGTCTCGTCCATCGTAGACGCGGTCAAGACCACGCTCGATAAAACACCCCCGGAACTAGCATCAGACATCATGGACAGGGGGATAATGATAACGGGAGGAGGGGCCCTGCTTAACGGACTGGACGAGCGGCTGCGCCACGAGACGGCCATGCCGGTCGAGGTGACCGGTTCGCCGCTGTCCGATGTCGCCATCGGGTCCGGGAAGTGCCTCGAGGAGTTCGAGATCATGAAGAAGGTGTTGATCTCCTCATCCCGGCATTAAACCAGGGCTGATCCAACATGATGGAAAGACAGAACCGCCGGCAGCGGATATTGATAATTACCCTGGTGGTGATCTGCGTTCTCCTGGTAACCGTATACTCGCGGGAGAGCAAAGACGGCCTGTTCCACCGCCTGCAGCGCTTTTCCCTGGACGTGGTGTCTCCCTTGCAGAAGGGTATGAGCACGGTATTGAGCCCGGTGAAGGACGGTATCGGATACGTCGTCGACCTGGGCAAGGCGCGGGGTGAGCGAGACCGCCTGCGGGAAGAGGTGAAAGAGCTCCAGCAAGATGTGGACGAGATAGAGGAGCTGCAACTGGAAAACGAACAATTGAAGAAAATGATAGCCTACCAGGAAAGCCGCCCCGATCTAGAGCTGCTCGTGGTCGATGTCATCGGGGCGAACCCCGACGTCTGGGAGCAGACGATACAGATAGGGGCGGGATATTCCAGCGGCCTGAAGGAGTACATGGCCATACTCGGCGAGGACGGCAGCCTGGTGGGGAGAATAATACTGTGCACTTCCGATGCTTCCCTGGTTCAGCTCATAACCGACGACAAGAGCTCGGTAGGTGCCATGCTGCAGAAAAACGCGGAGATGGGAGTGGTCAAGGGCGAGGGGAGCGCGGGGGTACGACTCGAGCTCCTGAACCAGGACGCAGAGGTCGAGACGGGACAGCTGGTAGTCACCTCCGGGCTGGGGGGGACATGCCCATCGGGTATTCCTATCGGTACCATCACCGAGATCAGCGAACGCCGGGCAGACCTGTCGGTGGGTATCGTCATCAAGCCGCGCGCGCGCCTTACCCGCCTGAGCCGGGTGATGGTGGTCGTCTCGCCGGAGCCCACGACGATGCCTACCGCGGCGGAGGCAGGAGGTTGATGCCGCTATGCACCGCAGGTTGACCTTCTTCGTGATCCTGGTGGTGGCACTGCTCGTCCAGCTCACGGTATCCCCGGAGATCAGCATCGGTACCATCAGGCCCGATATCCTGCTGGTGGCGACGATGTGCTGGGCCCTGTTCGAAGGTCCCGGGCAAGGGGCGCTGTTCGGGTTCTGCGGCGGCCTTCTGGAGGATATCTTCTCCACCGCCGTGCTTGGCGTTTCCGCTTTCGCCAAGACCATCATCGGCTATTTTTGTGGAGAGTTGCGGCAGAGGGTTATCTCGAAATCCGTTATCTGGCCCATGGTCATCGTCTTCTTCGGAACCATCCTGCACGAGCTGATAAAGTTCGCGGCATGGGCCATGGTGGGACTTGAACAGCGTCCCCCGTTCAGCTTCGGGATCATCGCCGGGCTTTCCCTCTATAACGCGCTGATCACGCTGGCGGTCTACCCGGTGATCAGGCACTTCACCGGCGGTGAGGAGAGGGCGTTGATGTTCCAGTGAGTAGGGTGAGGTGGTTCGGATATGCCGATTAACCCGCAGCAGAAGGGGGCCATGGTCCACCGCTTTACGCTGTTCGTGATGTTTCTGGGCGCGCTCCTGGCCATACTGGTAGTGCGCTTGTGGTTCCTGCAGGTGGTACAGGGCGACCATTACGGCGTTATGGCCGAGGGGAACCGCATACGCGAGGTCTCGCTGGAGGCCAACCGCGGCAACATCCTCGACCGCAACAACGATGAGATGGTCATCAACCGCCAGGCCCTCTCCATCTTCGTCGTCCCCACCGAGTTCGAGAAGCTGGAGGACAAGGAGGGCGAGGTGGCGCGCCTGGCCGAGATGCTGGATATGGATCCCGGGGAGATTCTAAGTATGATACAGGGCGAGGAGGTCCAGCCGCACAAGCCGGTACTCATCAAGAAAGACGTAAAACCAGCGGTCTATTTTTACATCGCCGAAAGGCAGATCGATTTCCCCTGGGTCCAGGCGGACGAGATGCCGGTGCGGGAGTACCCGGAGGGTGAAGAGGCCCTGGCCGCTCACGTCCTGGGATACCTGGGCGAGATCTCGGAAGAGCAGCTGGAGGCCCTGAAGGAGAAGGGCTACAGGGCGGGGGACATCGTTGGTACATCGGGCGTCGAAGCATTTTACGAGGATACGCTGCGCGGCGTTGACGGCAAGGAGATATGGGAAGTGGACGCTTCGGGGATGCCCCTGCAGATGCTGGGAAAGGAGGAGCGCAACCCGGGAAGAACGGTGGTGCTCACCATAGACAAGGAGTTGCAGAAAGTAGTGGAGCAGGCCCTGAGCGAGGGCATGGAGCGGGCGCGCACCTACTACGACAAGGAGAGGGAAAAGAATTACGCGGCTACCGCCGGGGCAGCCCTGGTGCTCGACCCGCGCAATGGCGAGATCCTGGCCATGGCCAGCGAGCCGACCTTCAACCTGGAGCGGTTCGTGGGAGGTATCGAGGAGCAGCAGTGGGAAGTGCTCAACGATCCCGCCAATAACGCGCCCCTGAACAACCGGGCGATCGTGGGACAGTATCCTCCCGGCTCCACCTTCAAGGTGGTCACCGCCATGGCGGCGCTGCAGGACCTGGGCGTGACCGCCTACACGCCCTTCTACTGCAACCACGTCTTCAACCGCGGCGAGTTCAAGGATTTCCCCAAGACGTGCTGGGGTACCCACGGCAACATCGATTTTATAAACGCCATCGTACAGTCCTGTGATGTGGTCTTCTATGATCTGGGATATTCCTTTTACGAGAACCGCGAGAGGGAAGGCTGGGTCACCCGCCTGCAGGACTATTCCGTGCTGGCGGGGCTGGGATCGCAGGCGGGGGTGGACCTGCCCAACGAGTTCGAGGGCAGGGTGCCCACCCCGCAATGGAAGTGGGAATTCAACCAGGGCAACCCGGATTATCAGCGCTGGTATCCGGGCGACACGGTGAACATGGCCGTGGGACAGGGCGATATCCTGGTAACCCCCCTGCAGCTGGCCAACGTCTATGCCGCCATCGCCAATGGGGGCCCCTTCTTCAGGCCGCACGTGGGCAAGGAGATACTTACCTGGCAGGGGGAGACGGTGGAGACCATAACGCCCGCGCAGATCGGTGACCTGACCGATAAGGAAAACACCCTTAACGTTTACGTGGATCCCGCAAACCTGGGGGTAGTGCGCTCGGCCCTCACCGGCGTTACCTGGGGCAGTGGAACGGCAGCCGGGGCCTTTCTCGGTTTTCCGCTGGAGCAGTACCCGGTCGCCGGCAAGACGGGAACGGCCGAGATCCAGGACAAGCAGCCCTGCGCATGGTTCGCCTGCTATGCGCCCGCCAACGATCCCCAGTACGTGGTGGTGGTATTGATCGAGGAGGGCGGGTTCGGGGGCGCCCTGGCGGCGCCGGTGGCACGGCGCATCCTGGAGCATCTCTTCGGGCTGCCGCCCGGACAGGGCCAGTTAGTGCCCGGCGGTGAATAAACGGGAGGAAACATGCCGGAACGACTGGGAAGGGTGCTGGCGCCCAAGATAACGGAGAGGAAACAGGCCGACGAGGTGGCTCGACGCCTCAGCGGGCTGCCTGTCCGCCACGTGGACTGGACCCTGCTGGCGATAACCTTTTTCCTCATAGGGTTCGGGATGCTCATGCAGTACAGCGCCACCCGCGACGATACTGCCGAAAACCCCACCTACTACGTTATGCGAACCGCGATCAGCCTGCTCGTCGGGTTGATCGTCATGGGGTTGATGCTGAGCTTCGATTACCGTCGGCTCAAAGTGGCCACTCCCTTCGTGTACGGGGCCTTTCTGTTCTTTCTGGCGCTGGTCTTTCTCTTCGAGAGGGCGATGGGTTCGGCGCGCTGGATCTCGCTCGGCCCTTTGAACTTCCAGCCGTCGGAGTTCTGCAAAATCGTGCTCATCTTTGCCTTGGCGAACTTCTTCTCGGACAATAAGGCCGAACCCGACTCGTTCCGCAGTTTCATCATACCGGTAGCGTGGGCCGCTCCGTTGATGCTCCTCGTCTTCCTGCAGCCGGACCTGGGGACCTCCCTGGTGTTGGCAGCTATCCTTCTGGGTATGCTCTTCCTGGTGGGGTGCCGCATGCGTTACTGGTTGAGTTTCGTGTGCGCAGGAGCCATGGCTTTCACCTTTGGCTTCCTTTTCAATATCTTCAAACCCTACCAGCTCGAGCGGTTCACGGCTTTCCTCAAACAGGGGGCCGATATCCAGCAGGCCGGCTATCATCTGCTGCAGTCCAAGATCGCCATAGGCTCCGGCCAACTGGTAGGCAAGGGGCTCATGCAGGGCACGCAGACAAACCTCGATTTCCTGCCCGCCCACCACACCGACTTCATCTTTGCGGTTATGGGAGAGGAATTGGGGCTTATCGGCGCGCTGATACTGATAGGCGCCTTCTGCCTGCTGTTGTGGAGGGGCGTGCGCATCGCCAACAACGCACGGGATTTCTACGGCACCATGATCGCTTTCGGTATAGTGGTCATGTTCGCCTTCCAGATAGTGGTGAATATCGGCATGACCATGGGGATCATGCCCATCACCGGCATCCCGCTGCCCTTCATCAGTTACGGCGGCTCGAGCCTGATAGTAAACCTGGTGGCTATCGGTCTGTTGACCAACATACATATGCGCAGGTTTTCCCAGATATAGGGATATACTGGTATATTATTCTTGTTTTCCCCGGCCCGGGACGAAAACGAAGCATCGGTGCTAGAATATTGCCGATGGCATAGATCGAGAGGAACGGCGCGCGGGGGTCAAGCGCTGGAAAGGGGATTGGCTTGGAGCCCGAAAACCCATACCGATCCGGCTTCGTGGGTATAGTGGGGCGTCCCAATGTCGGCAAGTCCACTCTTCTGAACAACCTGATGCACCGCAAGCTGGCTATAATCTCCGAGAAGCCCCAGACCACCAGGAACAAGATTCGATGCATATTGACGCGCGACGATGCGCAGATCATATTCGTGGACACGCCCGGCTTCCACAAGCCAAGGAACGCGCTGGGAGAACGCCTCAACAAGGCGGTACGCGAGACCTTCTCGGAGGTTGACACCATCGTGTTCCTGCTCGACGGCACCAAGATCATCGGCAAGGGCGACCTGTTCATCGCCGCAGAACTGGCCGAGTTGAAGACACCGGTTATAGCGGTGCTCAACAAGATAGACAGACTTGCCGCCGACCAGGTCGAGGCGCAAAAAGCGGTGGTCGAGAAACTGGGCGGGTTCGCGGGCATCATCCCCCTTTCCGCGAAAACGGGCGAGAACGTCCATGCACTCATCGAAAGCATCGTGGAACTGCTGCCGGAGGGGCCCAGGTACTATCCGGAGGACGTTTTCACGGACCAGCCCGCTTCCTTTATCGTAGCGGAGCTTATCCGGGAGAAAGTACTGCAACTGACCCGTGAGGAGGTTCCTCACAGCGTCGCAGTGGTCGTGGAGGATATGGAGAAGAGAGAAGATAAGGACATCGTCGATATAGAAGCAGAGATATACGTAGAGCGGGAATCCCAGAAGGGTATCATCATCGGAAAAGGCGGGAAGATGCTCAAGGAGGTAGGCACGCGGGCGCGCGAGGAGATAGAACCCCTGCTCGGCGAGAAGGTGTTCCTGAAGCTGCACGTTTCCGTGGAGAAAGACTGGGCAAAGAGACCCCAGATGGTCAAGCGACTGGGATACTGATCAAAAACCTGCAGCCCGAAGAAGGCCGAAGAGCCTGAGATCCATCCGATACCTCAAGACGCCGGAAACGCCAAGCGCGTTTACGGACGACGTACCGGGACGATTCCAGTAGCGATAACGGGGATCGATCGGCGCCGCAAGACATGTTGCGCGACGGTTCAGGCTCGGCAACATGCTAGACACCCAAAGGCTGGTGGCGTGTAGAATAGATTGTTGGCAGTGCCCTCGAAGTCTTTTCATGGACGGAGCGGATATGACGCAAGGAGTTTGACGGGGGTGGAGGAGAGAAACCGGGTACTTGGAGAGAGCCTCAAAGACCTTCTGGATCGGGGCAAGATGCAGGCTGCACTCGCCTTGCTAGACGGCCTGCAGCCCGCGGATGCAGCCGAGGTTCTGGAGAGCATCCCTTACGAAGAAAGACTACGCATCTTCAAGATCTGGGACGTCGAGGAATCTTCCGAAGCCCTGCTGGAGATGTCGGAGGACGGGCAGATCGAGGTAATGCAGGGCCTCGCGCGAAGCCTTGCTACGCGCATCATCTCGGAGATGCCCCCTGACGATGCCGTGGACCTCCTGGCGGACCTTCCGCAAAAGACCTCCGAAAGCATGATAGCCAGCATGAGCCCGGTAAAAGCGGGACAGTTGCGGCGCCTCCTGGCTCACGGCGAGGAGACGGCGGGAGGGCTGATGACCCCCGAGGCAATGCGGCTCAGCGAGGGTCTCAATGTAGGCGAGGTGCTGGACCGGCTGCGGGAGACACCGGACAACGTGGAGATGATCTACTACATATATTTCCAGGATGAAAGGAACCGCCTTACGGGGGTAAGCTCTCTGAGAGAGCTGATCATCGCTGGGCCCGATAAGCCGGTAAGGGAGATCATGCACCGCAACCTGAAGACGGTGAGCCCGCATGAAGACCAGGAGGTAGTGGCCTCGCTCATCGACCGCTACGACTTGCTGGCGGTACCTGTCGTCGATTCAGACGGAAGGCTCCTGGGTATCGTGACCTTCGATGACGTCATGGACGTCATCGAGGAAGAGGCCAAGGAGGATATCTACAGCCTGGCCGGCAGCTGGGAGGCGGAGGAGAGGAGGGAGCGCAACCCGTTCTTCGCGGCCATACTGGGGAGACTGCCCTGGGTTCTCATCGCCCTTGCTCTGGAGCTACTCGTAGCCGGGGGGATACTGCGCGTCTTCTCGGACACGTTGCAGGAGCACATCGCGCTGGTCTTTTTCATCCCCGCCATTCTTGCCATGGGTGGCACGGTATCTTTGCAGAGCGCGACCCGCATGTCCATAGATATCCTGGGCGAAGGAGGGGAAAACCGCCGCTTCGCGTGGAGCGTCGCGGGGGAGTTGATGATAGGACTGGCCATAGCCCTGTTCAGCGGGGCGGTAATCTCCCTTTTTGCCTGGTCGATGCAGGGGGACACGCGGCTCGGCCTGGTGGTCGGCGTGGCCATGGCCTGCACCGTGGTATTCGCGGCCTTTATCGGTTCGCTTCTGCCTCTGCTCCTGAAGGCCCTGGAAAGGGACCCTTCCAAGGCTTCGGAGCCCTTCCTGTCCACGCTGATGGACATCATCGGCCTGGCGGTCTATTTCCTGATAGGTATTTCTCTTATCTGAAGTCTGGAGCGTGAAATGGTCGAGCCGGCTCTCGAGATGTTCCCCAGTACGGGCCACCTCACGCATATCCTCGATGCCACCATGCTGCGACCCGAGGCCAGGGAGCGGGAGTACCTGGATTTCCTCGCCGCGGCGGCCGATGCCGGGTTCAGGTGCGCCTTCGTGCCACCATACTACCTTCCCATGGCCCGCCTGGAACTCGAGGGCAGCGGAGTCACGTTGGGGACGACAATAGGGTTCCCGCTCGGCAACGTATCCTGCGACGACAAGAAGGCCGAGGCGGTGTTCGCGCTGCAGCAGGGGGCGGGTGAGCTGGACATGGTCCTGAACATATCGGCCTTGCGTTCCAGGAGGGATGACAGAGTCAGGGAAGATATTGCGGCGGTGGTCGGGCTGGCCAGGCGCTACGACTCCGCCAAAGGAGAAGGTCACGTAGTGGTGAAAGTCATCCTGGAGACCTGCTACTTAAGCAGGGAGGAGATGCGCCGCGGCGCTCTCCTGGTAAAGGAGGCGGGCGCCGATTTCGTGAAGACCTCAACGGGTTTCGGGCCAACCGGGGCCGAGCCCGCAGACGTTGCCTTTCTGCGCGAAGTCGTGGGGCCGGGTTTTGGCGTAAAGGCAAGTGGCGGGATCGGCGATCTTGCATCCGTCATGAGGATGGTGGGTGCGGGGGCGAACCGCATCGGGACCAGCTCCGCCTACACCATCCTCCAGGAATACCTGCACATCCTCCCCTGGAACAAGACTTGACATCCTTTGGAAACGGGCTGTCGCTATCTTCTTTTTGCCCTTCCCGATAGGTCGCACATTATCTGTAAGCTCTTAATAAAGGGGCAAAAAGAAATAGTCGACACCCTAATCCAATGCATGCGCTGGCAGCGTAACACGACCTTCTTGGGGTGCTGTATGCACTATTCAAACAGGAAGCGCTCTATCGGAGCCGATCACGATGCGCTTCTACCGCGCTGGGGGATGAGGGAAGGGGAAGAGGCGAGACCCAGATAGAATGCGATGGTTGAAGGCGGTACCGATCGTTGCATGCAAGGGAGTGCTGCCCTGCACTGGTGGATGGTTTGCGATCGTAAGCTGGTCCGGATGCGGTTCGAAAGTTGTTAACGCAATAAGTGACCCCGAGTAACCTTTGGCACTTCCTCCGGAGCTTCCTTTGAGCGTCCCCTTCCGGCTTGCGCCTTCCGGTTCTTCTCTCCGGCCGCCCCGCCGAACTTTCCTCCAGCTCCTTGGGGTCACTTTATACACTACTACTTTAGCATTAGTACGTCAATAGCGATTTACCTGGCCTTATATAAAAATTAGGCGTCGAACGGGCACGTTTTCAGCGATGCGGCGGCATATGCTTTATGCCTGGTTTGCTGGAGCTAGGCATGGCAACCGACGCGGGCGTTTTTTATGTCAACGTCTGCGGTCTTGGGACGCATGAGAAAGCTGCGAGAACGGCCACCCCGGATATTGCGCGGGAGTACCAGATGGCTTTCCGATCACTACGAAGTACAGGTGTCCAGGTAGCGCAAGACGACCTGGCGGGATCTCAAAGGCCGCTCCAGGAAGCTCTCCGAAAAGCGAAATGCGGCTACCAGCACGTCCCGGCAAAGGCGATGGTCCTCCTCCCTGCAGGCCACGGTGGCCATGTCCTCTTTCAGCAGCCAGCGCAAGAGGGAAAGGCTCTCGGGGGAGACTGACTGCCGGTTCTCGGGAGGGGGCGCGCAAGTCGCGCATGCGAGGCCTCCTTCGAGGAGGTCCAGGAATGCACTCTCCTGCAATATGTCCCTGCCACAATGCAGGCAGCAATCCAGATGAGGATGATATCCGATCAAGGCGCATACCTTGAGCTCGAACGCCGCCAGGAGCAAGGCGGGATCGCAGACGTCTCCCTCGAGTACGTTCAGGGTGACGCATAAGGCTTCGAAGAGGCGGGGTATGCTCTGGCCTTCGTGCAGGGACTTCTCTATCATCTCGAGCATCGCCTCCCCGAAGAGGAATTTTGAGAAATCGCTGCGCACGGGCTCGTGGGGGCGGATGATCTCGGCCTGCACCACCGTATCGAGGTTCCTTCCCTCGTGGAGAACGGCGTCCAGGTGAGTGAAGGGCTCCAGGCGTCCGCCGAACTTGCTCCTGGTACGTTTGATCCCCTTGGCGACGGCACGGCGCAGGCCGCGTCCCGATGTGATCATGGAAAGGATACGATCGGCCTCGCCCAGGTCGTATGCGCGCAGGACGACAGCTTCTTCCTTGTAGGTGGCCAAGGCAACCCTATTCCTTCTGAATGCTGCCGAAACGGCGTTCCCTGGACTGGAACTCTCTTATGGCATCGGCGAGGTTCTGGCGGTGGAAGTCGGGCCAGAGGACCTCGGTGACGTAAATCTCGGTATAAGCAAGTTCCCATATGACGAAATTGCTGATACGCATCTCTCCGGCCGTACGCACGAGAAGATCCGGGTCCCGGACATCCGGGACGTAAAGGTAGGAGCGGAACCTTTCCTCGTCCACCTCTTCGGGGCGCAGTCTGCCCGCCGCGATGTCTTCGCAAAGGGCGCGGGCTGCATCCACGATCTCCGCCCTCCCTCCATAATTGAAGGCGATGTTCAAGGCCATGCCGGTGTTGCCGCGGGTGAGTTCGACCGCGTTGTCGATTGCCTGCAGCGTGGAGCGGGGTATCTTCTCCCTCCTGCCCATGTGGCTTATGCGTATATTGCGGGCGTGGAATTCCTCCACCCGGTTGTTCAACAGGTTACGGTTGAAGCTCATGAGAAACTCCACCTCGTTGTCGGGGCGGTTCCAGTTCTCGGTGGAGAAGGCGAAAAGCGTTATCGCGCCCAGCTCCCACTCCGATGCCGCGCGTACTATATCCGTTATCGATTCCTCGCCCGCCTTGTGCCCGGCGATGCGCGGGAGCTTGCGGCGCTCGGCCCATCTGCCGTTGCCGTCCATGATTATGGCTATGTGGTTGGGGAGCCTCCCCTCCGGTTTTACGACCTTTTCTTTACTCATCATGCCCCGCCCTGGTTTGCCCTACAGTTCTCCGGGCTGCGGCGGGGGATTGCCCTCGCCGTTGACCGTATCCGCCGCTCCCTGCGGGCCGGCTTCGTCCTGCTGTTTGAAGATTATTCTCTGCAGGGCATATACGCCCAGGATAGAGAGGGCACAGCTCTTCTGTGCGGGCATCTTCGAGGTCGGTATGTACAGCGCGCACTCGTCGTTACAGGGCGAGAGTGCGCCGGTGATGGCGGAGACCCGAAAGGGGCAGTATGCGCCGGGGACGTTTCCCATGCTGACCTCCTGACAAAGACCTGAAAGCCAATGCTAACACTTTATCTCATTATCATAAGCCTGCGCCACGACGATCGGTTGCAGGTAACCACGCAGGCCGTTACGTGTTTATAATAACGGATATAGGTGGTGGCATGACGGTGTTACTTGCGGGAAGGAGAACGGAAGCTTGTCAGGCGGGAGCCCATCGGAGAAGATCCACGAGGACGGCGCCCTGGTGAGCAGGGCCAAGGAGGAGCGGGAGGCTTTCGAAGCCCTCTACGTCAAGTATCTCAAGAAAGTTTACACCTATATCTATTACCGCGTAGGGAACGCGGACGATGCCGAAGACATAACCGAGAGCGTCTTCCTGCACGCCCTGATCCACCTCAACCGCTATCAGGACAGGGGCATACCCTTCTCGGCATGGCTGTTGCGCATTGCCCACAACCTGGTGGCAAACTGGCACCGCAGCTCCAGCCGGCACCGGGCCGTAGGCTTGGACGCGGCGGAGCCGCTGCAGGACACGACGCTTACGCCCGAAGAAGTCGTGGAGAGACAGGACGAAATACGGGAAATTCGCGCCATGCTCGAGACCCTCTCCGAGGAACGGCAGCAGGCTCTGATCCTGCGTTATGCGGAGGGCATGAAGCACAAAGAGATAGGTGAGGTTATGGGCAAGAGCGCGGGTGCCGTCAAGGTGCTCATCCACCGCTCCTTGATCAGTCTGCACCGAGGCCTTTCCGAGAAGGAGGATAGGCGATGAAAGATAAGCCGGCGGAGGAAAGAGTAAGGGCTGCGGAGAAACTTCACTACCGGAGTACGCTGAGGATGCTCAGGGAGCATCTGCGGCCGCTGGAGCCCGATCCGGAGTTCTCCAGGCGGCTGGAAGGGCTGTGCGAGAGCATGGGGGCATACGAGCTCTTTCAGAACGAAGGGGAGATGAGGGAAGGCGAAGGCGGCCACAGAGGGATAATCATCGGCGGGGCGATCTGTTCCGCCCTTCCCTTTGTCGGCGTCGCGGCCTATGCTATCAGGAGGCACCTGCTGCGGCGCCGGGTCGTGCCCATCGGGGTTTGACCGGTCCAAGGCGCCGAACGAGGCGGATATAAACGTCGACCGTCCCGTTGATGCCGTACTACCCGGGCTTTGATACGATGAGTCCTGGAAGCGAGGAAGAAATGCAGCGAGACGATATCTTTGCAGCCGTGCGCTCGGCCCTGGCGGAGGCACTCGAGCTGCCCGCGGAGAGCATAAGGGAGGATTCCAGGTTCAAGGAGGATCTCGAGGCTGACTCCCTGGACCTTGTAGAGCTTCTCCTGGAGATGGAGAAGCGGTACGCTTTCAAGGTAAGCGACGACGAGGCTGCGGATATTCTTAAGGTGGCGGACGCGGTGGACCTGATCCTTCGGAAGACCGCCGGATGAATCGGAGAATCGAGGAAAGACATGAGAGTTGGCATCCCGGGCGGGTTGCTCTATTACCGTTACGGAAGGCTGTGGAACT
The DNA here is from genome assembly GCA_964529285.1 of uncultured Actinomycetota bacterium. GTDB lineage: Bacteria > Actinomycetota > Geothermincolia > Geothermincolales > RBG-13-55-18 > SURF-21. Next base: position 2,224 of record CAZGWK010000040.1, on the reverse strand, counting down.
CGTTCCTGCGCGCCCTGGGGGCGGAGGTCATTGAATCGGGCGAGACCACGCGCTCGATCCTGACCTCGGGCGTGAGCAAGGCCGAGAACGAGAGCTGCCTGCCGGTAAAGGTCTTCTACGGCCACGTCCTGGCGCTCAAGGACAGGGTGGACGCCCTGTTCGTGCCCCGCCTGGTGAGCGTGAAGAGAAGGACTCACACCTGCCCGAAGATGTTGGGGCTGCCGGATATGGCCCGGGCGGCTGCCGGAGAGGAGGTCACCGTAATATCTCCCACCATAGATTTCCGGTCGGGACTCTGGCACAATTACCGCGCCGTCTATTCCATGGGGCGTATCTTCACCTCCAATCCCATGCGCATAATCGCAGCGGGCATAAAGGCGTGGAGGGAACACCGGCTTTATCTCGAACGGCTGACCCTGGGGCTGGACCACAAGAGCGCGCTGGTGGGCGAGGTCGGCAGCCTCCTGTGCGAGGGCCGCGAGCTGAGGATAGGGGTGATCGGCCACCACTACAACGTCTACGATACCTTCACCACCATGTCACTGCTGGAACGCCTCGGTGCCATGGGCGTTGACGCGGTCACGGCGGACATGGTACCGGAAAAGCTGCGCGACGGGGAACTGAAGCGCTTGCCCAAGGATATCTACTGGAGCTATGAACGGGAGGTCGCCGGCGCGATACTGGCCTGTTCCAGGCACCGCCTCGTTGACGGTATCATCTTCATGATCTCCTTCCCATGCGGACCGGACTCCATCATCCGCGTCCTCTGCGAGCAGGAGAACAAGGCGATAGGAAATGTCCCCATGCTCACCCTGATCATGGACGAGCACACCGGAGAAGGGGGCTTCCTCACCCGCATCGAGGCCTTCGTGGACATGCTGCAGCGCAAGAAGAGGGGAGCACAAAGGCCGCGAGAGGCGGTGGCGGTATGAAAATAAGCTGGCCCCACATGGGAAGCCTGGAGTTCATCATGGGCAGCGTCTTCGAGGAGATGGGCCTGGACTACGTGCTGCCTCCCCCCAATTCGCAGCGCACCCTGGAATTGGGGGTACGCTATGGCCCGGAGTTCGCCTGCTTCCCCCTGAAGACGACGCTGGGAAATTTCATCGAGGCCATAGAGGCAGGCGCGGATACACTGATCATGGTGGCCGGCCGCGGCCCCTGTCGTTTCGGCTATTATGCGGAGACGCAGCGCCGTATCCTCGAGGAGGCCGGGTACGAGTTCCAGATGGTGCCCCTCGAGTTCGAGCCCGCCAAGATACCTGCCACCCTGCGCAGGTTGCAGAGTCTCAAGCAGGGGAGGTCATGGCCCTCGCTTTACCGGGCAATCAAGTTCGCGCTCAACAAGGCGTATCTCATCGACCGCCTGGAGCAGCAGGCCTTGCACCAGCGTTATCTGGAGCGGGAGAAGGGAGCGACGACCGCCGCCTTGAAGCGATGCTACAAGATGGTATGGGATGCAGGCTCGTACGCGGACCTGGGCAGGGCGGAAGACGAGGGTTTTGCCCTCATGCACTCCGTATCCCAGGTCGCATGTGAGGGGATAAAGATAGGCATAGTGGGTGAGTTCTACCTGGTCCTGGAGCCCTTCTTCAACCTCAACGTGGAAGAACAGCTGGGCGATCTAGGCGCATATGTAGAACGCAATATCTACCTGACCGACTGGCTGAGGCCGTCGGGGGAGAGGCCGGTTCTCGGTTATCACGAACGAGAATCGGAGCACGCAGCGGCACCTCATCTCACCCATTCGGTGGGAGGAGAGGGCATCCATTCCGTCGGCAACACGGTGATCTTCAGCCGACTGGGCTTCGACGGAGTCATACAGCTCATGCCCTTCACCTGCATGCCAGAGACCATAGCCAAAAGCATCCTGGCCCAGGTCTCGCGCGACCTGGGCATCCCCGTGCTCTCGGTGGTCATAGACGAGATGACCGGCCGCGCGGGGGTAGCCACCCGCTTGGAGGCCTTTACCGACCTGGCCCGTTCGCGCCGCCACAGGTGTACGCAAGAGCCGAACCTTACCCTGCAACCCGCCTTCTAGGGTCAGCCCTCCACATTCCACTTAATCCGGAGAAGGTCAGTCTGACCACTTTCGTTGGTGATTACGTGGACTGTGGAGGGCTGACCCTGGGAAGATCGAATCTTCTGCTCCCATTCCACATAATCAAGCAAAGATCTCGTCTGACCACCTGCATAGACGATCATGTGTGATGTGGAGGCCTGA
>CAZGWK010000039.1:0-31231 GCA_964529285.1 uncultured Actinomycetota bacterium | reverse complement strand
AGGCTTATCTTGCCCTCCAGGTATGCCTCGCCGCCCTCCTCCCCATAGGTGAGAGTTGATCCGATAATCGGCTCCAGCTGTACGTCGGCATCCTCGATCCTCACCAGCTTGACATCAACCAACCCCGCAGCAACATCGGCCTCGCTGAAACCCTCGCCGTACGCGCGGATCGTTATGGAGCCCTTGTTGTGAGGAGCGCTGTAGCATTCTCCCAGAGCGTTGTACCTTGTGCCCTGCATTGCAGCGTCTGAAACGTTTACTACGCGGTCGATGTACACGTTGGCAACCACGTCGGTCGGCGATGCGTATAGCTGGGCGTTGGTATAGCTGCTACCGTTGCTGGTGGTCACCTTGACCTCGTAGAGGATGAGGTTGAGGTTCTTCCCGCCGGAAGATTTCGGGCGGTCGTAACCGTAGAGAGCAGCCGGCTGCCAGTTGGAGTTCATGGCGGTCGCGTCCGCCCTTTCCTCCAGCGATGTCACCGACTCGATCTCCTCATCCACGTACGCCATCTTAATGTGCACTTCCAGGTCCGGATAGGGCTCGGCATCGAATGCCTTCATCAACACGTAGGGAGCGTCCGTCCACGAGTTATAGTTGATGGGATCGCGCTCTCCCCAGTAGTAGTCGTCCACATCCAAGGGGATGTCTAGATCGTCATCGTTCTCACCGATTTTAGAGTGAGCGACGTAAAAGGGGATGTTCCTTACCTTCTCGACGAATAGCTGCAGGCATTCGGAGGAGAGGTTGATGTCGTAGGCGGTCTGCGATACCAGGAAAGCCCCGTCGAACATCCCTACCATGGGAAATACCGCCAGCACCAATATCACTCCAGCTACCAGCACCTCGGCCAGTGAGAATCCGCACTCATTTTGCACAGATGATCTGATTCTACCGACCATCTTCAATGTGATCTCCTCCTTCGCTGCCCTTTACTTGCCTGCCTCAACCGGAGGCGTTTACCTCTCCCCTGTCATTAACGCTGATCGTCCTGGTGCGGCCCCCTACGTCAACGGTAACGCTCATGTCCCCTCCCGATACGGGACTGACGGTGACCAGCGACCCTTCCCTCCTGAAGAGCAGCGTAACAGATGACTGAATCGACGCCGCTCCATCGGCCAGTCTGAACCAGTAATGGCCGCTGCCATCGCTGTCCGCCTTCATGCCTGTCGGGGGAGGTTCGGTGGGCGTGTCGTCAGTCCATTCGTCCGTGCCATCCGGATACACCCGGTAGATCGCGCACATATCCGCGTGGTCGCCCGAATCCCAGAAAGCCAGGTAAACGTCTACCCCCTCCTGGAGAGCGATGTTGTATGCCCTTTTCATCAAGCTCTCCACTTCGGTCCCGGACGAGGTTAAAGCGAGGTTTCTCCTCGTGTTGGCATAGTTCAAGGAGACTATGCCAAGCGCCACCCCGATGAGGATGACGATCAGCGCAAGCTCGATCACCGTAAAACCGTGTTGCCGATGAATGGCCTTCATGCCACGGTTCTCCCCGATCCCGCCGAAACCTCTATGCATCCGTGAAGCCTCTTTTCTTTTATCCCCAGAACCTTCGCGATATCCGATACCAGTGCCAGTAAGCGTTCATTTGTTGCATCGAATGTTCCCAAAAATATCTTAACCCCTTTTCAAGTACTTGCTTGTGAAATGTCTGTAAACCATGTTACGATAATGTTACGTACCCGCCTTATCCTGCTTTTTCAGGTCAAACCAGGTAGTGACCCGCAGCCGATCAGGCCACTTTGATGATATCGAGAAGCGCCTTCAGGGCAAGCTCGTAACCCTTGACCCCTAATCCGGAGATGATCCCCATGACCACCGGCGAGACCACCGACCGCGAGCGCCATTCCTCCCTCGCGTATATATTGGACACGTGCAGCTCGATTGCCGGCACGTCAAGAGACGCAAGAGCATCCCTCAGCGAGTAGCTGTAGTGGGTCAGGGCCCCGGGGTTGATGACCAGGCCCTCCGCCCGCTCCGCCAGTCCCTGCAGGAAATCCACTATCGCTCCTTCGTGATTGCTCTGAAAGAACTCCAGTTCGACGCCCCACTCCGCCGCCATCCCGCCTAATACCTTTCTCTCCTCGTCCCAGGAGACCTCCCCATATATGGACGGCTCCCTGATGCCCAGCAGATTAAGGTTCGGACCGTTCACGATAGCGATCACCGGCATCACAAGCCCCCTTTCCACTCGCGCAGTATCCCTTCTACCGCCTCCATCACCATGCCTTCTGCCGGGGAATCCACGATTCGCGGGGCCTGCGGCTTCTCCAGGAGTACGAATCTCGCCGCATGCCCTCTCTTCTTATCGCTCCTCATATACTTGACCACCTGTGCCGCCTCCAGGTCTGCGGGGACCGTTACGCCTCTCAATATGGGCCCGAGAACCCTGCTGTGGAGCTCCACGAGTGCGCCTCGAGCCAGCCCGCTCACCTCCGACAGCCTCGCCGCCATCATCATCCCTATCCCGACCGCCTCCCCATGCTTGAGCCGTCTGAATCCGGTCGCCGCTTCCAGCGCATGCCCGAAGGTATGTCCGTAGTTCAGCATGGCCCGCTCCCCCGTGAGGTCTCTTTCGTCCGCCGCCACCACCGCCGCCTTGCATCTCGCGCACCTTGCTATAACTTCGCCTATATCGCTCTCTTCCCCCGGCACCCCGCCGCTCCATCCTTCGATCTCCTCGAGCAGCCCGCCCTCGTACAGAAAGCCGTACTTCGCCACCTCTACCAGGCCGCAGCGCAGCTCCCTCTCCGGCAGCGTACCGAGAACCCCTATATCGCTGAACACCGCCTGCGGTTGATGGAAGGTGCCTATGACGTTTTTCGCTTCCTGCATGTCCACGCCTACCTTACCACCAATGCTCGCATCCACCATGGCCATGAGCGTGGTCGGCACCTGCACGAGCCTCGTGCCCCTCATGAAGGTGGCGGCCAGGTAGCCCGCGAGGTCTCCCACGACACCTCCGCCAAAAGCCATGATTATCCCCTCCCGGTTGAAACCCGCCGAGAGCAGTCTCTCGTATCCTTCCTTAACGGTCTTCAGGTTCTTGTGCTCCTCACCCTCGGGAAAGAGAAAGAGAATCGTTTCCGTCCCCTTTGCGCCCGCAGGCGCGAGCGCTCCCAGCAGCCGCCTTCCGTGCAGCCCCATTATGGAGTCGTGGCTAACCACCGCGACGGCCGGCGGGCCCATCTTTGTTATCGTGGCATCCAGCGCGTCTTCGTAGAGGCCCCTCCCTACGATGACGGGGTATTCCCCTCCCGCTGCCCGGACCTGTATCTCCTCCATCTCTCGGCAATCTCCTCCGCCAGCTCCCGCGGCCTGGCGTACCCCGCTTCCACAACCTCGTCGGCCGCCTCCTCGTATCTTCCCTCTCTTTCCGCCATAAGAGTCCGCACCCTCTGCTCCAGGTCTCCTCCCGCTACGAGCGGGCGTCCCCCGTCCGCGGACAACCTCTGCACGGCCTTCTCGGCGGAAATCCTGAGCAGGAAGACCCGGCACCTGCTGCGCAGCAGTTCCACGTTCCCATCATCGAGCACGATCCCACCGCCGCAGGATATCACCATCCCCTCGTCCAGCAGCGCCTCACGCAGGGCCGCGCTCTCGCGCTCCCTGAAACCGCTCTCTCCCTCGCTGGTGAAGACCTCCTCAATGCTCATACCCGAGCGAGAGCATACGACCTCGTCGAGGTCCTTGAATCCCATCCCCAGCCTGCGGGCAAGTAATCTCCCCACCTCGCTCTTCCCGGCTCCCATAAAACCGACCAGTGCCACGTTCTTCTTGCTTCTCTTACTCATGTCCCTTGTCCCGCCCCATCGCCGTCCCTCGCTCAGAAATCCGCCTGCCTCGCGACTATCTCCGCGTAACGCGCTCTCACTTCCTTTATGTTGTCCCCGCCCGTCTTCTCCAACAATGCGTCCGCGAGCACGAAGGCAACGGCCGCCTCGGCGATGACCGCCGCCGCCGGCACGGCGCACACGTCCGCGCGCTCGACGGCGGCCTTGACCTTATGCTTGCTCACGAGGTCCACGGAGTCCGCTGGATCGGCCAGCGTCGGTATGGGCTTCATGGCGGCGCGCATTACTACTTCCTCGCCGTTGGTCATGCCGCCCTCCAGGCCTCCGGCGTGGTTAGAACGGTGGTAGAAGCCCTTTTCCTTGTCGTGCAGTATAACGTCGGCCGCGTCTGAACCGCGCATGCGCGACATGCGGAAACCGTCACCCACCTCCACTCCCTTTACCGCCTGGATTGACATGACCGCCGCCGCCAGCCTCGCGTCCAGGCGCCGGTCCCAGTGCACGTGGCTTCCCAGCCCGGCGCATATCCCGTAGGCTGCCACCTCGAATATCCCCCCGAGGGAATCCCCACTCTCGCGCGCCCCGTCGATCTCCTCCCGCATGCGCCGCGACGCGTCCATATCCAGGCAACGCAGGGCATCTTCATCCGCAGCCAACATCCTCTCTCTCGCGGGTATCGTACCCGCACTCTCGGCCTGTACGCAGCCTATTGCGATCACGTGCGAGCATACCGTTATTCCCAACTCCACCAGTATTCTCTTGGCCACCGCCCCGGCGCATACCCTGCCCACGGTTTCCCTTGCCGAAGCCCTCTCCAGAACGTCCCTGACATCCCGCGTCCCGTATTTCAGCGCTCCCGCCAGGTCCGCGTGTCCCGGCCTCAACATGGTCATTACGCTTTCTTTATCCCCGGCCTCCAGGGGCATCAGGCGCTTCCATTTTTCGTATTCGGCGTTCACTACCTGTACCGCCACGGGACTGCCCACGGTGATTCCGTATCTGACCCCGCTTATTATCTCCGCCCTGTCCGCCTCCAGCTGCATGCGCGGGCTACGGCCATATCCCAGCCTTCTCCTGGACAGCTCGTTTTCGATATCCGCCTCGCTGAGCATGACGCCGTGCGGAAGCCCCTCCACAATGGTGACGATACCCTTCCCGTGCGATTCGCCCGCATCGAGAAATCTCAACATCGCATTCCCTTCTTCGCCCTGGACATACCTTCCCGTAAGCAAAAAGGGCGGCTGTCAGCCGCCCTCCATCTCCCTCTTCTCCATCATATCTTTCTGAGCTGTTCCACCTCGAGTTCGTAGGTCTCGTCTCCACACATCACCGTGACGGTCCGTTCAGCGGTGATCTCTTGCACCCTGAATATCTCCGCGAACTCGCTGCCCGCCTTCAGTTTGTCATAGGTGACGTCGTCTACCTTTATGTCCGCGTACCTTATACCCCTTATCTCGTATATCTCAGCAACGATAACGACGTGCTGGGTCACACCCGTAGTGACCGGCAACGATCCCTTCGGGGCCGAAGCCGGCGGCGCCCCGGTGGTCGTACCCGTATCCAGGTCGTAATCCGGGAAGCCCAGCATCTGCCACTCCTTGTTGGGAAGCGTTCCATCTTCGCTTCTAAGATCTCCCACCTCGCCCATGAGCGGGTAAAAGGGGTCGTTGAGCACCCAGATCTCCACGTAGGGGATCTCTCCGGCCTGCTGGTCCATCTCCTCCATGTGGATCTGGAAATTCTGCTCGACCACCCTGGCCGTAAGGCCCTCGGGGTCTATCTCGAGCTGCTGCCTTCCCGATAACATAGCCTGCGAGAGCGATGAATCCTCACCCTGCGTTGTGCCCGGTTTAAAGGCGACGACGAGCACGGCCAGGACGACGAGCGATATGGCCATGCCGGCGAGCAGGCGTATGCGTTGCAACCGCCGTGCTGCGCTGTCCGCCTTGCCTTTGTTCCCGGCGTCTCTCGTATCCGCTGACCTCATGACCACTCCAGTCCCTTGTAACGGCTAATATGCACCGGCCCTCTCAACTCCTTACGGCTGTGCCTGTACCAGTTGTTCGATACCTTGAGGCGTGGTGAAGAACGCCTTCAAGCTCATGCTTATCTGGAGATATGGCAATCCTGCGTCGCTGGGCTGCAGGTCCAGGTATATTACCTTTATCGAACGCGGTAACCTTTCGATATGGTTGAAGAACTCGACCAGGTTGAAGTAACGCCCATGCAACACGATTTCGCTGGTGACCGTGTAAAAATCCTGCGAGGCTACGGGTACTGCCGGCGTGAAGGAGTAAAAGTCGAGCCCCGCTTCCTCGGCGGCATAGTCGATCTGCTGGATGATATCGGCGAGCTCGACGTCCTGGGGCATGCGCTCCTCCAGCACGTCTATCTGGCGCAGGAACTGTTCCGGATCCTTTTCGTACTGCCTCAACTGGTTGAGGCGGTTCTTTTCCGTGTTTATGCTCACCTCGACATTGTCGATCTCCGTCTGCACCTCGCTCACCTGGTTCTTCTTGGGGAACACTATGAGAAACAGTGCGAGCACCAGGATGATGATGCAGATTATCGCGCCCAGCAAGAGCCATATGCCTGAACTCGCCTTGATCTTCATCATCAACCACCTCCCGCCGGCACAACTTCCGCCTCCGCGCTGAGGCCGCTCCAGATGGCGTTCTCCGGGTTCCAGTTTGCTCTAATAGAGAACTGAATAGCCCAGTCCGAATAGGTTTCCTCCTGGGTCTCGAAGACGCCCGGCGAGGTCTCGACCTGGATTATCCTCGTTTCGGATACGGTGGATTGAACGGAACTGTCTATCCACAGGTCGCTCCACTCCTCCATGTTCTGCAGCCTGACGAAGAACTCCGCCACCTTGGGATGTCCGCGGAAGTAATAGTAATACGGGTATGCGTCGAGGAAGCCCTTGGCCTTGAAATCGCTGGCGCGCGGCAGCCAGGTCTGTATGCACAGCCATGCGGGAGTAGCATATCCATTTATTAAGATCGATGTGCCCGCTGCCGCGGGTGCCTGCTCTCCGCCGCCGCCCGCTATCGCCTCCAGCGCCGACGCGTCTATGGTCAGTGCCGTCAACCATATCGCGGGCGCCCTCGGGTTGGACGCCGTCGCAAGGCCCTCCGGTACGTACATGGCCAGGTCGTTCAGCATCTGCGCCCAGGCAACCCTCCCCAGGTTGGCCTGGCTGTATATCTCCTGCAGCGACTTCAGCTGCTGCTGCTGCTGCTCGAAAACCTCTATGGGCCTGGTCTGTTTCTGCAGGTCCTGCAGTTCCTGCTGCTTCTCCTGGAGCGTCTCCCCCTTGCCCGATTTCTGCGCGCTGAAGAGCATGAAAAGTCCCACGATTATCGCTATGGTCACGACCCCCATGAGTATGAACCAGGGGGCGAGATGCGGGCGTTCTACCTTCTCCCTCACCTCGGGCGGCAGCAGGTTGATGCGGGTCATTCCACCACCTCCCGCAGCGCCAGGCCCACACTGACCGCTACGGAGGGCTCTATCTCGGCCATCTCCTCGGCGGTGTAAGGCAGCTTGCCCAGCTGCACGTTCTGGAAAGGCTTTCCAATCTCCACGGGAAGTCTCAGGCCCTTGCCCATCTCCTGCAGAAGATCGACGGTTGCGGACCCGCTGCCGGAGAGGACCACCTTGCTGAACGTCCTCTCCTGGGTCTGGGCGATATAGTAATCTATGGACCGTCTTATCTCGCCTACGAAGTTGAATATCTCCTGTTCGAGGACCTTGCTTGCCTCTTCGCTTGCCATCCTTCCACGCCTCAGCGCGTCCGCTTCCTCCCATTCCATGTCCAGGCGGTTGACGAGCGCGTGCACAAAATCGTCTCCGCCCCTGAGCAGGAACCTCGCGAAACGCGGTATGTTATCCTTCAGTATGGCGATATTAGTCATTCCCGCACCTACGTTCACCAGGCATACCGCTTCCGTTTCCTCGTAGCCGGCCTGCAGCGACGTAATGGGTATCAGGGACCGCGGTATGGCAAAGGCCTTCAGGTCGATGGCGGCGGTCGACAGGCCCGCCGCTTTCAGGACCTCCATGAAGCTCTGGATCATGTCCTTGTGGGCGGCCACCAGCAGCACGGTCAGCATGCGCTCCTCTTCGGCGGTCATGAACTCCTCGATGATGTCGAAATCCAGGATGGCATCCTCGATGGGTATGGGGATGAACTCCTGCACCTGGAAGCGCAGCGCGCTGTCGAGCTCCTCCTTCTCCATGTAAGGCAGCTCGATGGGCCTGACGATAACCCTCTGGTTGGCTATCCCGAGGATGACCGATTTCTCCTTGATCCCGGTGAGCCCCCACAGTTCCTTCAGCGATTCTGCCAGGGTCACCCCGTCCTCGACCTCGCCGTCCCTGATCACTCCATCGGGGATGTGGACGGTGCCCAGGTTGGTCAGTACGGGTTCGCCCTTGCCGATGCCGATCTCCGCGACTTTTACCGTGTTTGTGCTGATGTCCAGGCCGACCGCGTAGCTTCCTTTCTTAGGGCTCATGTCATATCCCCCGCTCAGTCCCTATCCGGCTTCTGAGTTCCCCTGGATAGATAATCGTTAACGTCGCTCTCCTTGATACGGTAATTCTTGCCTACCCTTATCGCCGGTATCTGACCGCTCTTGACCAGGCGATAAACGGTCATGTTCGATACCCTCAAGATGTTGGCGACTTCGTTTACCGTCAGCAGCTTGTTGCTGAACCTATCTCCCAACAACGATCCTCCAGTCAACAACATTACTCGACTTCATGTGCCAATATATTACATCGCCAACATCTTCAACCAACTTTAGCACTATTTAAACCTTCATAGCATCTTTAAAAATAGTATATATTATCCTCTTTAATTGTCAATAATGAACTGATTTAACAGTTCTTTGTGGGTATTCTTTGCGGGACCAGGGCTAAGCCTGGAAAAATAACCGTCTACCGCTATCTTTCACGAATATTCTTCGCCTTGACGTACGATACCTTCTAACTTCCCCGGAGGCAACTCTCCAGGTGAATTCTCCTACTCTGAGAACTGAGATATAAGTGAGAATATCGGCATGTAAAGTGCGATCACGATGGTACCCACGACCACGCCGAGGAACACTATCATCAGCGGCTCCAGCAGGGATGTAAGGCTTTCCACCGTAGCCGAGACCTCGGAATCGTAGAAATCCGACACCTTGTTGAGCATGGTATCGAGGGCCCCGGTTTCCTCGCCGATGGCCAGCATCTGCGTCACCATGGGCGGGAAGAGCGGGCTCTGACCCAGGGGCCTGGCGATGGAATCGCCTTCCTTTACCCCCGCGCGCACGTTTTCGACCGCATCCGCCACCAGTACGTTGCCGACCGTCTTCGCCGTGATCTCCAGGGCCTGCAGGATGGGCACGCCGCTCGCCACCAGGGTCCCCAGGGTCCGGGAGAAACGCGACAGAGACATCTTGTGGAAGAGCGTCCCGAACACGGGCAGCTTGAGCTTGAAGGTATCTAGCTTCCTGCGCCCGCCGGGCGTCTTAAGCCACCTGCGCAGGAATACGGCCCCCACGATAAGGGCGATGACGAGGATCGCCCCCATCCAGCTGACCAGGAAGTGGCTGATCTGCATGATGATCTTGGTGAGGAACGGAAGCTCCGCGCCGATATCTGCGAACATGTTCTCGAAGGTAGGCACGACGAAAACCAGCATGATGACGAGGAGAAGCATAGAGATCGCGAACATGGCGATGGGATAGGTCATGGCCGACTTGATGCGGCGCTTTATCTCGTCCTCGCTCTCCAGGGTCGTCGCGATACGCAGCAGTACGTCGTCTAGTACGCCGCCGATCTCCCCCGCTTTCACCATGCTCGAATACAGTTCTTTGAAGACGTCCGGGTGTTTTGACAGTGCTTCCGACAGCGACCTCCCCATCTCCACCTCGTGCTGTACGTCGACGACCACCTCGGTAAGCACGGGGCTTTCCGTCTGCTCGGCGAGGATATTGAGACATTTTACCAGGGGAAGGCCGGCATTGATCATGGTCGCGAACTGCCGGGTAAAAACGGTGATGTCCTTGCTCTTTACCTTGGGCTTGAAGATGTGCAGCTCTTTCTTGCGCAGGGAAACGCGCTCCTCCTCCACGCCGATGACGAAATAGCCCATCTCCCGCAGACGCTGCGATACGCTGGCTTCGTTATCGGCTTCGAGCTTGCCAGAGATCACCTTCCCCTGGCGGTCTCTAACCCGGTAGGAATAGGTGTTGGCCACCGCTGATTCTCCTTCTCCTCGCTGCTCCTATGTATCCTGATAATCTTCCGCTTCGCTTCATTTTTCAACACCTGCAGCGCCAACGCCTCTGTTCTTTCGAAAAACCGGCATGCGCTTCAGGCGCTCTATAATATATCGTTCGCCCGGCGCGATTCCTTTATCACGATTCCGCAACCAGGCGCGAGCCGGCCGGTGTACAATATTCCTTTCTCTCTTCATCCGCGATTCCCTCTCTAGCCGAGCAGCCTCTCCATCTCGTCGCGGTTGCTGCAGCGGCCTATGGCCACTTCGTGGGAGATGATCCCCCGCTTGAAAAGAGCCGCTATGGAATGGTCCATGGTCTGCATCTTGAATTGACCACCCGCCTGCATGGCGGAATATATCTGGTGGGCCTTGGCTTCGCGGATCAGGTTGCGTATCGCCGACGTAGCCACCATGATTTCGACCGCGGGTATGCGGGTCTGCCCGTCCTTGGTGGGCAGGAGCTGCTGGGTCACGATGGCCTGGATCGTCGACGCCAGCTGCATACGTACCTGCTGCTGCTGATAGGTGGGGAAAACGTCTATGATGCGGTCGATGGTCTGGGGAGCATCCTGGGTGTGCAGGGTGGCGAAGACGAGGTGGCCGGTCTCGGCCGCGGTCAGCGCCGTGGAGATGGTCTCCAGGTCTCTCATCTCACCCACCAGGATGACGTCGGGGTCCTGGCGCAACACGTACTTGAGGGCATTGGAAAAGGAGTGGGTGTCCCCTCCGACCTCCCTCTGGTTGACGATACATTTTTTGTGCACGTGGAGGAACTCTATGGGGTCTTCTACCGTTATGATGTGCAGGTTGCGGTTCTCGTTGATGATATTTATCATGGCTGCCAGCGTGGTGGATTTGCCCTGTCCCGTGGGCCCGGTCACCAGGATAAAGCCGCGCGGCATCATGCAGAAATCCTGTATCACCTGGGGAAGGTGCAACTCCTCCACGGTCTTGATGCGGTAGGGGATAATGCGGAAGGCGGCCCCGATGCTGTTCCTCTGGAAGTAAGCGTTTACCCTGAAGCGCGCGCTCCCGGGAACCGAATACGAGAGGTCGTATTCGAGGTTGCTCTCCAGCTGCTCCCTCTGCCTGGCGGTGAGAATACTGTAGACCATATCCCTGGTGTCATTGGAAGTGAGGCGATTATACTCCTCGAGCCTCACCAGTACCCCGTTGATGCGCATCACCGGCGGAGCTCCTACCGCGAGGTGCAGGTCGGAAGCTCCTCTTACCAGGACTTCCTCCAACAATTCGTTGATATCGAGCTTTCCAGCCAAGGCCTTTCCTCCTCTCCGCTGCCCGGTATGTTCCCGGGCGCCGCTCCGCATGCCGTCTATCTATCGCACTACCGCTTCTTCGCTCGCGGCATTACGGTTACGGCCCTCTTCGGGGGTTTCGCCCTCGCGAGCGATTTTCCTGTTTAGTATCGTTCTCCACGCACGATCGGTTTACCCCTATTTATTAATCAAGGTCACATGATGACCCTCAAGACTTCCTCGATGGAGGTAAGTCCCTCACGCACCCTGTTGAACCCCTCCTCGCGCATGCTCCTCATGCCTTCCGATCTGGCCATCTCGGCTATCTCGACATGGGGAGCGTTCCTGGCCACAAGATGTTCTATCGCCTCGCTGACCTCGAGCACCTCGTAGATCCCCACCCTTCCCTTGAACCCCGTATTGTTGCAGGCGGGGCAGCCACGCGGCTTGTAGAGTATGCGTTCCTGCCCGTTGTCCCATTCGAACCCCACCTTTAGCAGGAATTCAGGATCGGGTTCGTATGCCTCCCTGCATCTCTCGCACAGCCTGCGCGCCAACCTCTGTGAACTCACGCAGTCCACCGCGGAAGCGATGAGGAACGGTTCGATGCCCATCTCCAGCAGGCGGGTAAGGGCGCTCGGCGCATCGTTGGTATGCAGAGTCGAGAGGACCAGGTGGCCGGTGAGCGCCGATTCGATGGCGATCTGCGCCGATTCGGGATCGCGGATCTCACCGATCATGACGATATCGGGGTCGCAGCGCAGGATGGAGCGCAGTGCGGACGCAAAGGTCAAGCCGGCCTTGTAATGAACCTGCACCTGGTTTATGAGGGGGAGGCGGTACTCCACCGGATCTTCTACGGTGATGATGTTATGCCTGATGCTGTTGAGTACGTTCAAGGTGGCATACAGGGTCGTGGTCTTGCCGCTGCCGGTGGGGCCCGTGACCATGATGGTACCGTAGGGCTTGCTAAAGCTGCGCGAATAGACTTCCAGGAGGTCCTCGCTGAAACCAAGTTCCTCCAGGCTCATCAGAGAGGCGCTCTTGTCCAGGATGCGTAATACCACCTTCTCGCCGTGGATCGTGGGCAGGGAAGCGACGCGGATGTCTATGGCCTTTCCCCTGATATCAACCGAAGCCCTGCCGTCCTGCGGCACGCGCTTTTCCGCGATGTTCATATCCGCCATGACCTTGATCCTCGCCACAACTCCTGAATGTATCTGCTTGGGGTTTCTCCTTATCTCGTGCAGTACTCCGTCGATACGGAAGCGTACGCGGACGTCGTGCTCCATGGGCTCGATATGAACGTCGCTGGCGCGGTCATTGACCCCCTCGGAGATGAGCAGGTTCACGTATTTGACGATGGGGGCATCATCCGCCTCGGCTTCCTCCCCCCCCAATTCTTTGCTCTCGCCCTCGATATCCTCCGTGGAGAGATCCACCTCCGACCCGGAATGGCAGTAGCGGTTTATCGCCGCGACGATGTCCTCCTTGGTGGCGACCATCGGCTCTATCTGCATTCCGGTCATTATGCGAATATCGTCGAGCGCGAATACATTGGTCGGGTCCGCCATGGCCACCATGAGCTTGTCGCCGTTGAACCCCACGGGAATGAGGTTATAGCGCCTGGCTATTTCCGCATCCACGAGCGAGGTCGCGGTGATGTCCACGTCGAGGTTGGCCAGGTCCACGTATTTCAGCCCGATCTGGCGGGCCAGGATGGAGGTCAGGGCGCCTTCGCTGACCATTTTCATATCGATGAGCACGCGGCCCAGGGATTCCCCGCTCTCGCTCTGACGCGCCAGGGCCTCCTCCAGTTGTTCCTGCGAGATTATCCTGTTTTTTATCAGTATCTGGCCGAGCTTTTCCTTATTGGGTTTCTGCATCTCACAGATCCTCTATCCGTCCCGTGTACTTATAGCGAGGCGGTATGCTTCCCTCATCTTTCGCACCGGCGCGGGCTTTCCGGTCCACAATGCGAAAGAAGCGGCCGCCTGGTGCAGGAGCATCCCCTCGCCATCCGCGGTCTTCGCACCCCGCTGCGATGCTTCTCTCATGAAAGCAGTGCTCTGACCTGCATACTTCAGGTCTATCGCCCATTTATCCGCCCTAAACCCCTCGTAAGCGATGGGGAGCTCACCGGCATGGGACCCCGCCAGGGGCGTGCAGTTCACGACCACGCCGCACTCCCATAAAACCCGCGAGCCCTCCAAGTCGAACGTCCTTAATGATATCTCGGTAGCCGGGGTTGCCGTCTTTAACAATCCCGCCAACTCCACCGCCCTCCGCCGCGAACGGTTCATCACGAATATGCGCGCCGCGCCTTCCTCGGCCAGTGCAAGGGCGACGGCGCGCGCCGCGCCACCAGCTCCGATGAGCAGGACTGCGGAGCCCGCCACCTTCGGGCCTTCTTCGCGCAGAAATGCCCGGAAACCCTCCACGTCGGTATTGTAACCGGTCAATAACCCATCACCGTCGCTCACCACCGTGTTCACGCTCTGCAGCGTCCCCGCCGCACCCTCAAGGCTGTCCAGGTAAAGTACGGCTTCTACCTTGTGGGGTATGGTGACGTTGAAACCCCTGAAACCAAGAGCCCGCAAGCCCAGCACGCCGGTTTCCAATTCACCGGGTTTCACTCGCAGGGGTACGTAAAGCCAGTTCATAGCGAGGTTTTCGAATGCTGCATTATGAATCGCCGGCGAGAGCGTGTAATCGATATCGTGGCCTACGATACCCACTATCTGCGTCCGGCCGTCTATACGCAAATCACACCTCCAGCGCCACAGGCGGGGATGGGCTGCAGCATGCAGCCCATCGCGACATAATCGCATCCTCTTCTGGTATTACCATAATATCCCTATCGGCAAACTTTTCTATCTCTTGCCTTCTCTGCGGATGGTGGCTGAAGATCATGTCCTGGATCCTGCGATCGCGCCGGGAATTCATTTTATAATGTGCCGCTTGGATAAACTGCGGGGTTCGCGGCCCGGCTCCCGAGCGAATAACCATACGGCTTATTTGTCGAGGGTTTTCAGGATATCGTAGAGCAACCCCAGGAGCACTTTTTTGACGTCTTCCTTCTCCATGGCGTTACAGGGAATGATCTGGGTGTCTCCGTCAATGCTCAAATCCTGTCTTATCTGCTCTATCGCCTTAGGGGTATCATCATCGGGAATGCGGGTCGCCCCTATTACGTACGGCGCGTCGGAAAGAGTCGCGAAGAACTCCAGTATCCGCCTTCCCTCGCTATAGGTATCCGGCCGGCTGGCATCCAGCATGAGTATATAGCCGAGCATGCCCTCGGACAGTATCTGCCACATGAAATCGAAACGCTCCTGGCCAGGTGTCCCGAAAAGATACAGCACTATGTCCTTGGATATGGTGATCCTGCCGAAGTCCATTGCCACCGTGGTTTCCGCCTTCACCCTGCGCGTGGAATCGGATATCGACCTTTCCGTGGAGACGATGGAGATCTCGCTTATGCTTTTTATAAAGGTCGTTTTACCCGCGCTGAAGGGCCCCGCAACTACGATTTTGAAGGATCGCAACTGGCTCTACACCCCTTACAATCTCTTGATACCGTCAATGATGCGCATGATAATGCTCTTGGTCACGGCCTTGTCCCTCTTTACCTTTGGGACGGGCTTGCTCCTATCTATTTCCTCCACTTCCCCGTCTTCTCCTTTCGGCTTCACCGGTATTTTTATTTTCTTGGTCGGCTGCGGCACTGATGCGCCGGTCAACTCGGCCAGCTCTCTTTCGAGGGAATAGCTGCCCATGTCAAAACCTGACGGTTCCTCCTCCGCCGTCATTCCATCTTTTTCGACGTAACCAGCTTCCGTGCCTGCTTGCGGAGTCAAGCTCGCCGCCGCTGCCGCCTCCGGCTCGAACTGCGGTTGCGGCGCTTCCGCCTCCTGTGGCGCGGGCTCGCTCACGCTTGGCTGCGCGTACTCAGGCGCGGGGGCTTGTGCCGCCTCTGGAGGTGCCTGTGCCGCTTGCGGCGGTGCCTGAGGGATCTCGGGTGGTGCCGGTGCCGCCTCCGGCTCGAACTGCGGTTGCGGCGCGGGGGCTTGTGCCGCCTCTGGAGGTGCCTGTGCCGCTTGCGGCGGTGCCTGAGGGATCTCGGGTGGTGCCGGTGCCGCCTCCGGCTCGAACTGCGGTTGCGGCGCTTCCATCTCCTGTGGCGCGGGCTCGCTCACGCTTGGCTGCACGTACTCCGGCGCAGGAGGTTCAGGCGAGATCGCATCGAACCTTTCTGGCGCTGCCATCTCCGGGATTTCGCCAGCGAGAGATTCATCCGCCACCGGGGCCTGCGCCAATTGCTCCAGCAGGTCGATGGGCTCGGGAACCCCTGGTTCTTCCTCCAGGGCGAGAGAATCCTCGAGAGCGGACACGGATTCTTCCTCTACCACAAGTGGTTCAGCCAATGGCCCCAGCAGGTCGATGGGCTCGGATGCCGCGATCTTCTCTTCCTGAAACGGGGTCTCTACCGTCTCCACCGCCGGGCCCTCGGGGGCGGCGATCCCTGATTCTGACTCCAATCCTGGTTGTGCTTCGGTATTGGCCTCTATGACCTTATCCAGCTCCGCCAGGGAGCCTGGTACCTCGCTTTCCTCACCAACGACCGCCTCTTCCTCCGCATCCTCTTCCTCATGAGCGACCTCTATCTCTTTCTCCAGCTCCGATATCTCTTCGCTCAAACCTTCCGGCAGGGAATCTTCCGCGAGGATCTCCTCCTCCAGGGCAGCGATCTCTTCCTCGATGCCCGCCATATCCATGATGGGCACTCCCTTTTCCGTTTCCAGGATCTCCTTTTCGAGTTCCTCGATCTCGTCAACATACAGGCCTGCCCCCGGCCCTGCTCCTTCTCCCGCATCCGCTGCCGGTATCTCATCCATATCGAAGAATGTACCCGAATCATGGGCCGGCGCCTGGGCTTCCTCTTCGATCGCTTCCTTCTGCGGCAACTCCACATCGAGCAGTACCGCTCTTTCGGCAGCCGGTATGTCTTCCAGCATCACGTTTTCCAGGATATCCGCAGCCGATGCTTCGGCCACGCCGCCGCCCGAAATAGCGGCCTTATCCTTGAGCAGCTCCGCAGTGAGTTCCTTTATCTCGGAATCGATATAGCCGCCATCCTCGGCGCCCTCGGGGATATCCTCGAGCATCACGCTTTCGAGTATTTCGGAACCCGTGGACGCATCAAGCACTTTGCCGTCTCCGCCGGCGCGCCTCACTTTTTCCTCGAGTTCCTCTATGGGCAGACGGACGGTCTGGGCACCTTGCTCACCCCCGGCGCCCGCAA
The DNA here is from genome assembly GCA_964529285.1 of uncultured Actinomycetota bacterium. Classification (GTDB taxonomy): domain Bacteria; phylum Actinomycetota; class Geothermincolia; order Geothermincolales; family RBG-13-55-18; genus SURF-21. The sequence continues at coordinate 14,599 of CAZGWK010000039.1, read as the reverse complement.
CGCCCTCCGGCTCGAACTGTTTCAGGATCTCCTCCAAGTCGCCTTGCTCCAGTTCTTCGGCTATCGCTTCGGTCTCGCCTGCCGCCGCTGCCTCTTCGACGGATGCGGAGCGATCGCCGCGGAATGCTCCTCCCAGTATCTTATCCGGCTCTATCCTCGTCTCCTCGAGAGGCGCTACTACGAACTCCTCCTCTTCTGTCTCCCCCTTGTGCGGGGACTTTTCCAGATGGCTCTTCCATTCCTCGGGGATCTCTTCCGGCTCGAGTTCCGCTATCTCTTCATCTTCCGCCAGTCTTTGTACCTTGCCGTACTTCTTCTCCAGATACGCCCTTTTCGCCGCCCTGGCCTCCACGCTCTCCCGGGTCATCTTCTCGAATTCACGGGAGGGGGGCTGTATGACCGGCTCGGGCCCTTGCATTTTCTTTTCCTCTTCATCCAGCCCGACGCCCTCCGGCAGCAGTGAGCTGATCTTCTTCTTCAGCTCCTCCAGTTCCGCTTCTTTGTTGTCTATGCGCAGGATCTCCTCGGCTGCCATGGACTCCTCCATGGCAGCCTCCATCATCTCCTTTTTATACTCTTCTTCTTTCTTCTTCTCTTCCTCCAGCAACTTGCGAGCGCCAGGCGGAGCGGACGCCTCGCTGAAGATTTCTTCGCCGGAGACCGCCGCTTCTTCTGCCTCTACCTCCGCGGCTCCTGTTTCCTCTATTTTCGCCTCCGCCCCGGCTTCCTCTTCCGCCTCTACCTGCCCCGCAACTTCTTCCTCCTCTTCGCCCTCTACCGCTGTCGTTTCCACCGCGGTTTCCCCGGTGATCTCGATCTCTTCCAGCAAAGACGCCGTTTCCTCGACCAGTATGTCTCCTTCTGTTTCCTCTTCTCCTATCTCGATATCTATAGCCTCGGCCTCTATCTCTTCCATTTCTTCGCTTACCGGCTCCGCTTCCGGAGTCCCGGTAACTGAGACCCCGGAGGGGGCCTCGGCCTCTATCTCCTCGAAAACTTCTCGTGCCTCTATCGCTTCCGCGGCCTCCTCCACCTCCATCTCGGCATCTATGTCCGCTGCCGGAGCATCCGGCGCACCCGTTCGGGTTCCCGCCTCCAGCCTCTCCAGGACCTCACCCACGGCATCCGCCACCTGCCATTCTTCATCCGCCTCTGCGACCTCGGATTCGAGGCCTTCGCCCGCAGGCCCTACCTCTCTCTCCAGGACACCCGCTTCGTCCCCGCTAGCTGTATCTATCAACTCGTCCGCCATCTCGGGCACGACCTCGAAGGCGGCGGTTTCCTCGCCTCGCATCCCTTCGCCGCTCTCCTCCAGCTCCTCGGCGAATCTTTCCAGCTTCATGCCGGCTTCCTGATCATCCTCATCGGGGGTTATGTTCTCGAGAAGCCCCGAGCCTATGAGCCCATAGAGTATCTTGCAGGTGTGCAGGGTGCTCATGCCCGTAAGCTCCACGATCTGGCGTACGGTCTTCTCGCCATCGATATAGGTGAGTACCATCCATTCCTCCGGCGTGAGGCTGATCTGAGCCGCCTCCCTGCCCTGCATGGACGTCATCTTGAAGATGACGTTGAGGTTGGGTATCTTTTTCTCTATGCGGTTCCATTCGTCCAGGCGCCGCGAGCCCTCCATGATGAGCTCCTCGGTGCTTATGGACAACCCTATATCCTCTTCCGGGAACACAACGCCCGGCTGGAAATCGAAGCCACCATCCGTCCAGCGCAGCATCTCGAATACGGCATCCTGGATCTGCTCTTCCACGAAAACCTCCAGCTGATCCTTGGTGATATATCCCAGCCGGATCAGGAGCTGGCCCAGACGCTGCCCGCGCGCCGTCGTCTTCTGGAGTTCCAGGGCTTCGTCTACCTGTGGTTTAGTGACTATACCTGCGTTCAGGAGCTTGAGCCCCAGGGACTGCCGTTTCCAGTTCGTGGTAGCGAAGAACACCTCGCCGTTGCGAAAGCATATATATCCCCTTGCCTGGCCCCGCGTAAGGTTGAGCGTCCCGTTCTTCTTGCCGAAGTTCAGCAGTTGGAACAGGTCGGGGATACTGAAATCTTTCAGGCTTCCTTTAAGCGCCATGAATCATCATCTCTCGTCCGGTCAGGAGCGTATCGCCCTCTGCCTCCTCTTCTACTATTCGTTTTCTTTGCCGTTTTTGATTACTCTCCTTGGCATGCCGCCGCCAGAGCCCCGGCATTTTCCGGTCTGGAGCAAGCGGCCTGCGCGCGTGCTGTCCCCCCCTACTCATATTCGATGCGGAACTCCGCGCTTATGATCTCGGCGATCTTCTTCGCCGCTCCTTTCACGTCATAGAGTACAAGCCCGAGTTTGCTCCCCTTACGGACCAGGGCCGTCAATACCGCGTCCTCCCCCGCAGCCATGAGGAATACGTATCCCGAATTACCCTCGACGAAGACCTGCGCCAGTTCTCCCCTCCCCAATTCCTCCGATGTCCTTTCGCCCAGGCTGAGGAGAGCCGCAGACATCGCGCCCAGCCGGTCCTCCTCGAGCGTATTGGGCAGGACCGAGGCCATAACGAGGCCGTCCATGCTGACCACTGCGGCTGCGTCCACTTCGGCAGATCTCGAAACCAGTTCGTTTAGTGCGCTCCGAAGCCTCTCCTCTCTAGACTCCGCCAAGTAATCGACCTCCTATATAAGATCGTTTGTTCTGCGTCTTCCCGGCATCATTCGAACAACTTCGCGAGTTCCTCCGCGGTACGTTTGCCCTCCATGAAAACTACGCCCAGCTTTGCCTCGGGGTTTACCAGGAGCGACAGTAGTGCGTCAGGGCCGCAATGAACCAGCAAAAGGTAGCCCTGGTCGCCTTTTATGTATACCTGTTCGAGCACTCCGCGTTTGAGGTCGCGTGCCGCCCTTTCGCCCATGCTGAGTACGGAAGCGGAGAGCGCTCCGATCATCTCCTCGTCAGCATCGTCGGAGATATCGGACGCCAGGGCCATGGCGTCCGAACTGATGAGCACCGCCGCCTCGATCTCCTGCAGGCTCGAGCGCAGGTCCCTCAGAATGGAGTTCATCTTCTCTATTCTGTCCGAAGCCAATCTTACCTCCTGAAAGAATTTCGGGACGCCCTCTCCCGCGAGGGAGGAAATCTAAGATCGCCCTTGATCAAAGTGATGTCTCGATGGCGGGAAGGTACTTCCTTATGTCGTACCTAGCCTTCCCCAGGTTCGCTCCCGTTGGGAGAATAGACACCAGTATGGCGTCGGCGCCCACGGCGCTCATTAGAATAGCACCCTTTTCGAACTCGAACATCGCCTGGGCCATGGGACCCTGAGCGAGCTCCAGACCTATTACTTCGGCCGCGCCCAGGGAGCTCGGAGCTATGGCGCCTACAGCCTCGAGCTGGCCGGCATCTTCGCCTGCCGTCTCGATAATGAAACCGTCTCTTCCCACCACCAGAGCGGCACGCACGGTGCCGGTGGCCACCAATTCCTCCAGGACCTTTCTAAGATCGGGCAATCCACACCACCTCCTGCCATAGGGAGAAATGAGTCTTCTCCTCTATTGCCTTCACGTAATCGTTCGATGACGCCGTTTCGGGCGCTTACAAGTATTATCGACATCACCCCTTGCGGTTTTAAACTGGTTAATTTTGTTGCTCGATTATACTAAAGTTAATACTGCACTCCAATGGATAGATATCGTCATTTTGTTCCTTTTCTTGACCCGGGCATCCTCCTTCTACACCATAAGTTCATGTGTGTCCAGGATTATCCGCACCTTTACCCCTCTTCGGACCGCCCGTGACGCGCGAGGCGTGAATCTCATCCCCGCCATCCTCCTGTAATCGATATTTCCCGCACAAAGCGGGTTAAAACATAATCCTGCACTTGATCTCCGCCCTCGATTCCACCCTTTCCTGAAGCGCCTCCCGGCCTTCGGCATCTATATATATCGCGTCTGCCCGGCAATCCTGCTCGCAGCTGAGACATCCTATGCAGCTGTCCTCGTTCGCGACGCGGGGAAATCCGTCCTCACCCCTCTCGTACACGGGGAATTCCGTGTTTTTCGTCTGAGGGCAGATATCGATACATTCAAAGCAACCGATGCACCTGTCGCGATCTATCCTTATCAGGGGCTCTTGCGCTTCGACGACTTCCGCCACCAGGTAAACCTCCCTTCACATACGTCCTCGGCGTTAATGTAAGCCGCACGGTACACAGGGCGCGTAAGCGCGGATGGCGGTCTCCAGGAATGCCGTCGCCCTCTCGTCCAGCTCGCTTGCTCCGCCTATGGTCCCGCGCGCGCTCTCCAGCAGGGACCTCTCCATAATCCTCAAGTTGAACTGCAACGGTGCCGTTATCGACAGTTGCTTGACCAATCCTTCCCCCTCGAGGACAACATTGTAGAGAAGGGTGCCCTCGGGCGCTTCGACCGCGCCGGCGCCCCGGCCCTCCGCGGGGGAAAACTCCATCCTCATAACCTCGCCCGCCGGCTGGCCGAGCAGTTCTATCATCTTTTCCCAGGCGTGTATCATCTCAAGTATCCTGGCGACGTGGCCGATCATGCTGCGGTACAGGGGGAAACCCCATTGCGCCTTTACTTCCTCCAGCTCCTCGTCCGCCTGCTGGGTCCCGTAATGACCGTTGACGTTCAAGCGGGCCAGCGGCCCTACTCTCACCTCGCCTATCCCGGACAGTTCAGCGCCGCGAATATGCGCATGACTTAAATTATTCTCCTCTATCCTCGCCGCGGCCTCCTCGGGGCCGAGGGTGGCAAGCCTCTCTCCCGCGGCATCGACCACCTCGATCGACGTCCCCGTGATGGTTATACCGTCCTTGCCGGCAAGTGACATGCACGATGTCCTCTCGCTCCCGAATGCCTTCACCGCATCCTCGTTCCTGCGCAGCAGCAGTTTCATCAGGCGGCCCGTCTCGATCAACAGCGGCCTGGCTTCGTTGAGCTTGTCCGTCAATGACCTTCTCCTGCCTTCCGGGATATCTTTGACCGCTCCGCCGGGGATGAAATTTACCGGGTGTACCGCACGGCCACCCGCTTCCGTCAATACGTCAGCTCCCAGTGATTTCAGCACCATCAAGCGCTTGACCACTTCCTCGTCCACACGATGGATGCTGATGATATTGCGCAAGCCGGGATCCGAGGATGGAAACAGCAGGTCGGGCAGGCTGTGCACGGTCAGGGATACCGCGTGGCGCTCGAACAGCTGTCCCCACATGGCCAGTTCGCGCAGGCGGCGTGCCTCCTGCGGCGGCTCCACGCCCAGCGCACTTTCCACCGCGACAGCCGCAGCCATCTGGTGGAACAGCGAATCGCCTCCGCATATGCGGGAGACGACGGGGAGGAGGTTCTCTATATGCGCCCCTGCCGCGATCTGATCGAACCCCCGGTATCCGAAGGCAATAAACTGTGCGTCCCGCGGATTCCCGGCCTCATCCAGCATGACCCTCACGCTGGCATTGCCGCTTATCCGCGTCACCGGGTCTATTATGATGTCAGCCATCCTTCACCGCTTCATCCCGCTCGTACTTTGTGCTCCCATCAACGTTCCTCCCTTTCCCCCAGGCGGTACAGGAAGGAAGACGTTCCTCCCGGCCTGCGCCGGCGCAGGATCGGCTCCGCCAGGCAGTACTTGTAGAAAGAGTGCACGGGGTCCTTGACCGCCTTCAAGACGGCGCGCTGATTGTGCCCCGTTGCCCTGGCAAGCCGCCTGGACGTCTCCAGCTCCAGGTCCTGTTCCGGGTACATCAACGCCGCGTCGCTGGGTCCCCTGCATCCGCTGCATGGTATTCCCAACTCGCTGGGGCATTTCGCCCCGCACCCGTCACGCGTAAGGGGGCCCATGCAGATATACCCCTGTTCCAGCAGGCACTTGCCGGCCACGGGGGCCTTGTCCGTTATCCTGCGCGGGCCGGGCTGGGGAAGGGGAAGGGGAATGCCCGAAACCCTGCACTCAGAACATACGCTCGAACCCTGACGCGAAGGCAAGGTGCCCGAGAAAGCGAACTCCAGGAAGGACTTGAGCAATGCTGCGGGAGGAGGGCAGCCCGGAAGGTAGGCATCCACCCTTATGTAGGAATCGAGGGGCAGCAACCGCATGACTCCCTGCGGCGCCCCTGCGAAAGCAGCTCCGTCCCCGAACCGCCTCCGCATCAGTTTCTTTTCCGAGAACGTGTTGGCGAGACCCTGCACGCCTCCAAAACAGGCGCAGGTCCCCAGAGCGACAAGCAATTCCGCTTTTTCGCGCGCCTCCTTTGCCTTGCGATAGTCATCTCCGTTCCTCACCGTTCCCTCTACAAGGACCAGGTCGACTTCTTTCAGGTCCTTCCGGTCAACGATAAAAGGCGCGTAGGAGACGTTATTCTCGCTGATGAGCGAAAGCAGGTACTCCTCCAGGCTGAGAAATACCATCTGGCATCCCAGGCAAGAGCTCAGCGAAAACAGAGCCAGGCGCATAATCTACTCCAGATTAGTCACCAGCATCACAAGGCATGAACCCGGACCCATATGCTCGGTCTGGAGATCCACCTTGCGGCCGAATATCTTCTCCAGCATGCCCGCGGCATACCCGTGGGCTGTCTGGCACGCAATGCCCCCCAGTTTTACTCCCGCCGCGAGGCAGGCCTCACGCACCGGGCATTCCTCGAATAAAAGCCTTAAGAACATCGTCTCGACCTCGTATACCCAGAAATCGTCGTCTTCCTTGTTCTTCCAAAGAGTTATCTTCCACGCGCCTTCCCTCGTCGGGAAGGCATACTTCAATGCGCGCTCGATATCATCCGTTTTATCGTAGGCGATTGCTTCCTTGAGCCCGAGGTCTTTACCCGCGAAGTACATCAATTGTGGGGCCGACTTGCCCGTGACCTCCTCGCCTGCCTGGTTCAGCACCCCCAAGACCTCCGAGGTCGCCCGCAGGCGGTCCTGCAATAATCCGCTGTCTTCAGCCATCTCAGGCATACCTCTCTCGAGCGCTAAGGCGTACACTTCCGGCGATAAACGGCCGCTCCGGCCGGGTCGCGGAACGAGTTGGCAGCCTGTTTTTGCTGGCGTCCGTATCCCTAGCCGTATTCCTTGTCCCTTCTACAAGTGATATTTCGGCCATTTAGAATTAAACATAAATTGCAGCGCGCCGCCAGCTGGCAGGGGCAAGACGACCTTGCGCGCGCAACCCCGTTTCGCAATCGCGTCCGCAACGGCGGCGAGGATGCCAAGGCGGGCCCAAGGTCTATCGTTGCCGCCATGTTCTCTGAGAATCGATGCTTGTCTATTCCTGCACCTCTTCCTTCACCCGCAGGAACTCGTCGTAATCAGAGGTAAAGAAATGGCCGCCGTCCCCGGTGGCTACAAAATAAAGATAGTCTACGTCCGCAGGAGACAGCGCCGCCACGAGACTCGCGAGGCCCGGGCTGCATATGGGAGCGGGGGGTAGTCCCTTGTACAGGTACGTATTATAGGGGGAAGGTGTCTCCAGATCATCGTAGGTAAGCACGTCTTTCCACTCCGGCAAGGCATACTGTACGGTTGCGTCTATCTGCAGGAGCATGTCCTTGCGCAAGCGGTTGTAGACCACGGCTGCGACCAGTGGCCGCTCTTCTTCCAGTACCGCCTCGCGCTCGATAAGGGATGCTATGATCACTGCTTCGTAGGGAGAGACGCCCAACTCACTCGCCTTCCCCCAGTCTAAGTTCGCCGTTTCCGCTGCGAACTGAGCCAGCAGCACCTCTATGACCTCCCGTGCCGGCGCGTCGGCCGCCAGCTCGTAGGTCTTGGGGAAGAGAACGCCTTCGAGGTTGTCCTGGTTTTCCCGGGGGATGATGTCCACTTCGTAACCCCCGCTAGACGCGGCGTCCATGAACTCCTCCGCCGACATCGCCATGGTCTGCGATACCCTTGTGGCGGTCTGCTGAACCGTCAACCCTTCGGGGATGGTCAGCCGTACGCGGTTATCGGAGCCCTCCTCCAGCATGGCAAATACCTCCCCATAGCGCATCCCCGTATAGAATGCGTAGCTGCCGGGTTTGAAATCCCCCTGTTTCCCCTGCAGCCAGGAGAGCATGCGGAACAGGGTCGCGGAGGTTATCACTTCGCTTTCATGCAGCTTCTCCGCTATCCGGGATGCTGAATCTCCATCCTCTATGAGCACGTGCACCGGCTCATTGCCCCGCGAGGGATAGAAATAATGCACGAAAAGGACGGCGAAGATCACGATTGCGGCCAACAGGCCGCATATTATGCCCACGATTATCCATTTCCCGCGGTTTGCTGCGCCTTCGTCTTTCAAATACCGTTTCGCTCCTTTCGCCTGTCCGCGTTCCTGCGGTGTTCGAGATAGGCCTGGAGGATCACCGCAGCCGCCTCGGCATCGACCTTTCTGTCCCGCAGCGACTTTCCGGCCTCCCGCAATTTCCGCGCGGCCTCCGCGGAAGAGAAACGTTCGTCCCAGAAGATCACCCTGATGCCCGCGATGTCCTGGATCACGCGGGCGTATTCCCGCGTGTCCCGCGCCTGCTTCCCCTCGCGGCCTTTGAGGGTCAGGGGAAGCCCGATGACCACTTCGGCCACACCCTGAAGGCTTTTCTCCTCGACATAGCCGCGCAACGCATCGGCATCCATGTCCTGCAATACTTCAAGTGGAGTCGCGCTTATTCCCATGGGATCCGAGATGGCCACGCCGATGCGGCGCGCTCCTATATCAAGGCACAGTCTACGCATGGCTTTTTCCGAGAAAGGCCTTTACTTCATCCGCCATGACCGCCAGCGCTTCGTCTATGCGAGACATCTCGGAGCCTCCGCCGACCGCCATGTCCGGCCTGCCTCCTCCTCCTCCTCCTAAAAGACGACTGGCTTTCCTTACCAGTTCCACGGCGTCCAGCCCGGCGCCGACGAGTTCCTTTGTCAGCGCCACGACCATGCCCGCCTTAGCGTCGTGGATGGTGGCGATACCTACGGCTCCCGCCGCTTGCCTGGCCAGGGTACGCTCGGCCAGCTCACGCAGTTCGTGTGAAGGAAGATCTTCTACGGCGGCCGTAAGTATCTTTATTCCACCGGGTGCCTCGATCTCACGCCAATTGATGCCGCCGCCGGCAAGGGAGGCCGTTTCCTCTCTCCCCCGCTTGCTCAAGTCTGACTCCAGCCCTTTTATTCTCTGCAGCATCTTGTCGATGCGGTCCGGAAGCCTTTTCACGTCTGTCTTCAATCTCGAGGAAATGTCCTCCAGCATATCCTGGCGGGCACGAAAATAACGGTACGCTTCCATCCCCGTCAAAGCCTCTATCCTGCGCATATTGGCCCCTATTCCGCTCTCGCCCGTGATGACCACCAGCCCGATCTCCCCCGTCCTTCCGACGTGCGTACCTCCGCAGAGCTCCCTGCTTATCTCGTCCACTTCCACTACTCGCACGTAGTCTTCGTATTTCTCTCCGAAGAGAGCGACGGCGTTTATGCTGGTAGCGTACTCGTAGGTGGTGACGTACGCCCGAACCGGCAGGTTTTCGACGACCTTGCGGTTCGCGAGTTCCTCGATCTCCTCCAATTCATCTTTTTCGAGCGGCTGAAAATGGGTGAAATCGAAACGCATACGCCGCGGATCGACCAGCGAGCCAGCCTGCTTAGCGTGTTCTCCCAGCACCTGCCGCAGGGCCCAGTGGACGATATGGGTGGCGGTGTGGTTGCGCCGGATAGCGGTGCGCCTTTCGGCGTCCACGTTCGCTTCCACCGTTTCGTACGTCCTTATCTCTCCGCGTGCGACGCGGCAGCGGTGGGAGATAAGACCCCCGGCGGGATGGAAGGCCTCTATCACCTCGGCCTCGCCCGCGGGAAAGGATATACTGCCGGTGTCTCCTACTTGACCTCCCATTTCCCCGTAGAAGGGCGTACGGTCCAGAAAAATCTCTACCTCCTCGCCGCAGGCCGCGGTGGATGTGGCGCGGCCGTCTCTTACGATGGCCACCGCCTTCGCCTTGTCGCTCGTGGTCTCGTACCCCGTAAACCTGCTCTCTCCGTAATTATCCAGGATCTCGGAGTATATCTCCTGGACCTGAGGCGCATATCCTTCCTCGACTCTGGCCGCCCTCGCTCGTTCACGCTGCTCCTCCATGAGATCCTCGAACCTCTCCTCCTCGAGCTCCAGGTCGTGCTCCCGCGCGAGCTCGCGTGTCAGCTCCAACGGGAATCCCAGGGTGTCATGGAGGTGGAAAACCACGTCGCCGGGTAGGGCCCTTCCTCCTCGTTCTTTGAGATCGGAAACCGCTTCTTCCAGATAGACGAGGCCGGTACGCAGCGTGTGAGAGAAGCGCTCTTCCTCGCTGCGTATAATGGAGTCGATAAAAGCGCTGTTCTGTTTGAGCTCCGGATAGGCGCCCCCCATGACCTCTATCACCACCTCTACCATGCGTGGCAGGAAGATATCGTTGATGCCCAGGAGGCGGCCGTGCCGGACCGCCCTGCGCACCAGTCTCCGGAGGATATATCCGCGGTCTTCGTTGGACGGAAGCATGCCGTCCCCGACCATGAAGGTCACCGCACGCGAGTGATCCGTCACGATCTTGAGGGAGATGTCGCTGTTCCCGTCACTGCCGTATGGCACACCGCATAAGTCCGAAGCGGCACGCAGCACCGCCGCCATGGTATCGGTTTCGAAGTTGTTGGGTACTCCCTGCAGCACCGATGCCAGCCTTTCCAATCCCAGGCCAGTATCGATGTTACGTGACGGCAGCGGGTGTAGTTCTCCTTGCTCGTCGCGGTGATACTGCATGAATACCAGGTTCCAGAGCTCCAGATAGCGATCGCAATCGCATCCCGGCCTGCAATCAGGTTGGCCGCAGCCGTATTCCTCCCCCTGGTCGTACAGTATCTCCGAGCACGGTCCGCAAGGTCCGGTAGTCCCCATGTCCCAGAAGTTGTCGCCGGCTCCCAGGCGTACCAGTCGCTGCGCGGGGATGCCTACCACATCCCTCCAGATATCGTAGGCCTCATCGTCCTGCTCGAAGACCGAGCAGTACAGGCGTTCCTCGTCCAGGCCCATTTCAACGGCGAGGAATTCCCACCCCCAGGATATGGCTTCTCGCTTGTAGTAATCTCCGAAGCTGAAATTACCCAGCATCTCGAAGAAGGTCAGATGGCGGGCGGTGCGGCCGACTTTCTCTATATCCGTGGTACGCACGCACTTCTGGCACGTGGTGGCGCGAGAGAACTCCGGTTTCTCGCTCCCCAGGAAATACGGCTTGAACTGCACCATACCCGCATTGGTGACCAGCAGGGTGGGATCATCTGGGGTGAGTGACGAGCTCTTCACCAGGCGGTGCTCACGACGCTGAAAATAGTCAAGGAAGCTGGCCCTGATCTCCTCGCTCTTCAAATCTCCCCCTCCCGCATCATGAGAAATACAGCCTCATTTCGGCTCGATATCCCTGGACGTATACCGGGCACTTCTGGCTCGTCCCGCGCCCTTTACATCCTCTTACGTTATTCGACGCACGATGCAAAATAAAGTCTATCACCTGGATCATACGTTGAAAGAGACAAGTCGATATGGTGTCGTGGACCCGCCTGCCGGGGCGCGGCCGCGGCTGTCATCGATCGCCCTCTTGCGCGGGCTCTACGCTCTCGCCCGTGGGTTTAAATCCCAGGGCCTTCTGGACTCCCAGCCCCAGGCTGATCACCTTCACCAGCGGCGATGTGATCAGGGATTGAGCCGCCTGTGTCATGGAATTGGCCCTGGACGCCAGCTTTTCCGCTGACTTCAATACTCCGTCCACGTAACCCATCTCGTTGTTTATATGGTCTATGGTGGTCTCGATCCTGGCCATGAGCGGGATAGCCTCCTTGCGGATATCGTCGAGAATATTGTTGGTTATGGCCATGGTCCTCGCCAGCTTAAGTACGACTATGATCAGAGCCAGCATCAAAAGGGCGAAAGATATCGCACATATAAGGGCTGCTACGCTTCCCATCTTCGTGCCTCCCCTCTTATACCTGTCCCGCCCCGGTGCCGTTTCTGGACAGGTAATCCTCGATGGCCGCCTGTATGCCTTCGGCCGCCAGGTTGGAGCAGTGCAGTTTTTGCTCGGGCAGACCGCCCAGCGCTTCGGCTACCTGCTCGTCCGTTATGCTCATGGCTTCTTCCAGGGTCAAGCCCTTGACCATTTCGCTGCCCATGCTTCCCGAAGCGATTGCCGCCCCGCACCCGAAGGTCTTGTATTTTATATCAGCCAGCCGTCCATCGACGACTTTTATATATACCTCCATCATATCCCCACATACAGCGCTTCCGACCCTGCCCACGCCATCATGGTCCACTATCTCTCCCACGTTGCGCGGGTTCTGAAAATGCTCTATCACCTCGTCGGAATACATGCACTTATCTCCTGTTTATGCAGGCTTTATGACGTTTCAGAGAATAGCACCGGCTATCGAAGGGTGTCAAATATATGGTGTAGCAATTGTAATGACCGTGCACATACGTATCGAGCCTTCGTTCACCTCGTGCGCAAGAAGCAGAAGACAGGGCGAACTGTTTGGGGATGCAACCATCCCGCCTCGAAGCGCAAGGCCGAGCTCCGGTGTTCGCGGCGACGTGCCCTCGGAGGAAGAGGTATTTTTTAAACGCCCGTTCAAATGCGAATAATCTAGGTGCGCCGCTTCCAGTCCTCCGCGATATCCCCTTCCTCTCCTTCTCCTCCCGGCTCGTAGTAGGCAGTACCCTCCAATGCCTCGGGAAGATAGCGCTGCTGCACATGGTGCCCGGGATAATCATGGGGATAGAGATAACCGGTACCGTGCCCCAGCATTTCGGCCCCGCGATAGTGTGAATCGCGAAGGTGTAAGGGAACGGGGGGCGTCGTCCCTCTTTCCACCTCTTTCGAGGCCGCGCCAATGGCCCACGTGGCGGAATTGCTTTTCGGCGCCAGTGCCATATAGAGGGCGGCATGGGCCAGGTTCAGCTGGCATTCCGGGAGGCCGACGAACTCCACGGCCCTTGCCGCGGCATCCGCCACCATCAGGGCACGGCTGTCAGCCAATCCAACGTCCTCCGAGGCGAAAATGACCATGCGGCGGGCAATAAAGCGCGGGTCCTCGCCAGCCTGCAGCATGCGCGCCAGCCAGTAGATGGCCGCCTGAGGGTCGGAGCCGCGCATGGATTTGATGAAGGCGGAGATGGTGTCGTAGTGGCTGTCTCCCCATTTATCGTAGAGAAGGGCCTTGCGCTGGGCGGCCTCCTCGGCGGTGCTCAAGGTCACGCGTCCTTCTCCCGTCCCCTCTCCGGCGAGCAGGGCCGCAGCCTCCAGCGTGTTTAGCGCCACCCGGGCGTCGCCGCCCGCTATGCCTACTATATGCTCCAGCGCATCCGCATCCACCACCAGGTCTAAACGCGCGAGGCCGCGTTCGGGGTCGGCCAGGGCCCTTTCCACCACTATCCTCACCTCTTCCTCGCTCAGGGGATTGAGGCGGACTATTTTCGAGCGAGATACCAATGCGGAGTTGACCTCGAAATACGGGTTCTCGGTTGTCGCCCCTATCAGGATGATAGTCCCCTGTTCTACCGCGGGTAGCAGCGCATCCTGCTGAGCCTTGTTGAAGCGGTGTATTTCGTCTATGAAAAGGATGGTGCGGCTGCCGTGCATGGCCAGGCGGTCCTCGGCATCCTGGATGAGACGACGCACCTCCGCCACCCCGCTGGTCACTGCCGAGATCTGCTGGAAATGGGCCTGAGAAAGGTTTGCTATTATGCCAGCCAGTGTGGTCTTGCCCGAACCCGGGGGTCCCCAGAATATCGCCGTTTGAAGCCGGTCCTCCTCGATGGCCCTCCGCAGGTAAGTACCCTCTCCCACAACCTTTCCCTGCCCCACGAACTCATCCAGCCTGCGCGGGCGCATGCGCAATGCCAGGGGCGCGCTTTTCTGCTGAATCTCCTCCCTGACGGATTCGAAGAGGTCCACGGACCGCCTTTCCCGTACCATCAATCGCCGTCCTTATCAATTATTATAGAGTGCGGTGATGATAGCGATAGCAATAAAATGGGCTCCACCCTGCCGTCAACACCGCTATCTTGAACCTGCGCCCTCACAGGTGGGCACCTACCTCAGGCCTCCGTAGTCCCCAACCCGGGTTCGGGGCTTTACGTCCACCTTCGGAAAACGGTTCCCTTAATCGAAGTGTTGGCTCAACGATAACTCACGGTGCTAAACGCACAGGGTCGGGCCCGTAACACTCGTCTTCATCATTTATGTTATCACAGCAACCCATCGAACCCCATACGTGTGAGCAACCCCGCCCGATAGCCTGCACCGCTTAAACGACATCGGCGAGCATCCGTGCATTATTAAAGGCTGATGGACGGTTTATCCCGCCCGCGTGTCGCCTATATAAAAACCCCCTTCCCGAGCTCCGGGGGCCGGCCCGAAGCGACATTGGCGAGCAGTATACGCGAGAGAAGGACCGCGCTGCTTATATACAACCTGCGAGTGAGGAGTGAGGGCCTGCCTCAGGGCTCGGGAACGATAATCCGCTCACCCCTGCCCGGGGACCTACCGGGTCGGTCGCAGCGAGCGCGCAAGTGTAGTTGTGGTTTCCTCTGTTTGACCCGCGGATTGCGCGCGGAGCGAGACCGCTACCAGGA
>CAZGWK010000038.1:0-32047 GCA_964529285.1 uncultured Actinomycetota bacterium | reverse complement strand
CGGGGACCTACCGGGTCGGTCGCAGCGAGCGCGCAAGTACAGTCGTGGTTTCCTCCGTTTGCCACGGTGATTGCGCGTGGAGCGAGACCGCTACCAGGAGGCCCCGGGCCGCAAAAGCACCGTCTGCGCTCCCCCCAGCCCCGGGCACACAAAAGCACTTATGCCAGCTTCTTCGGCCAGTCGTTGAGCATGAGGCTGGCCACCGCCATTCCCGAGATCATCGCGCCCGGCACACCCAGCCCAGGGTTTGTACATTGACCGGACTGATAGAGGCGTTCGATCAGGCGCGAGCGGTAATTGGGACGGAAAGGCCCCATGTTAGGCAAACTCATCTCAATGCCGAAAAAGGCGCCCTCGGCGACATTCAGGCGCCGCTCCAGCTCCGTGGGCGGGACAGAGTCCATCCACTCCACGCGGCTGGCGAGCCCTGGATAGCATCTCTTGTCGAGGTAATCGATGCATTCCCATGCCCACTCGTCCGCAATATCGTCCCAATCGTGGTACTTAAGATCGTATGGGCCGATATAGATCGTGTACAACACCTGCTTTCCCGGTGGCGCCAGTTCCGGATCGTCGAAATCCGGGTTGATCACCAGGTACATTCCGTCGGCAGCGCGGTATAACAATCCGCGGTCGTAGAAATCCGTCCAGACGTTGTCGACTTGTTCCCTCTTCTGGGCGACAAGCGACATGTGCGCCTTGACGCTGTCCAGTTTCTCCGATAACCCTACGTAAAACATGGGGGCCGGTATGGAACAGGGCTGGCGGCGTACCGTACGCCTGACCCATCCCGGCAGGTCCGCGTCCTTGAGCAGGTTAAAGTAGGTATGGCGTGAATGGGTGTTCGATATGACCGCGCGTGCGCTGATTACCTCCCCGTGTGAAAGCTTTACGCCCCTTGCCTCCCGCCCCTGCAGGACGATGCTGTCAACCTCGGTCCCCAAACGCAACTCCGCCCCGAAGCCCTGCGCTATCCCAGCGAGTGCCTTGGGTATCGAGATCATTCCGCCCTTGGGGTAGTAATAACCCGTGTGTCCCATGTAGGTGATCATCGCGAACAGCCCGAAGCAGCGGCGAGCGGGAAGCCCGGCGTACATATTCTCCCACCCGAAAATCAGCTGCACGTATGGATCGGAGAAGTAGCTGTTAACGACCTTCTCCAGGTTGTTCAGAGCCAGCTTGGCGTTAACCGGAAGCGCGGGGATTATCGCCTTGCTGCTGAACAACTTAACCAGGCTCGGCAACTTGGTGAGGTTTCTGAGCTCCGGCATGGGATTATTCGTAAAGCCTTGGACTACATCCTGGACCTTGCCCAGGTCCCTGCAGTAACGGTAATATCCATCTACGTCCTGGGGTGCCAGCTGCCTGACCACCTTTGCCATCTCGTCTATGTCCCTCGGCAACGCAACGCTCTGGCCGTCCTCCAGGTAGACCTGGTAAACGGGATCGATGAGGCTCCAGTCGAGGTAATCCTCCAGCCGCAGATCGAGCAGTTCGAACAGTTTGTAATAAAGCTCGTGTCCGATGACGAAAACCGCGCCGACCTCGGGCTTGAAACCGTTCACATCGTAGTTTGAACAGCAGCCGCCTACCCTGCCCAGCCTCTCGAGCACCAGGACCTTCAAGCCTTCCTTGGCCAGTAGAGAGGCGGCGGTAAGGCCGCCTACTCCCGCGCCGATTATGATCACATCGTAATCGTAACCCATGTTCACCACCCCTATATAAATAGCCTGAACGGCATCTCTCGCAGCTCAAACAGATTTTTCTTTATCCGCCTGCGCTGTTCGTCATCAAGGTTCATAGCCCATGCCGCACCCAGAAATATGCCCAGGCACAAGCCGACTACGATCGTCGCAGCGGATTTAAAGGATGGTTTACCTGACGTGCCCATCGGCAGCCTCCAGTGCTCGTGTCCCTCCCAGGACGCGCATCTATTTTATATTTTGCCATGAGGGTCACGTCAAGACGTACATATGCCATCGATTGTGTATGCCGGATTTACCCGCCGCCTTCAGGAAAGCTCGAAGCTCAGTTCCACCGCTGTGCTGGGATGCGTAAAGCCGGCTGGGGTGTTCCAGATCAGAACCGGCCATCCCCGCTCAGCCGCGATGCGTCTGAGGGCTCGCTGCGGGTTTACCGCAACGGGATGCCCCACCGCCGCCAGCAGGGGAACGTCGGCAAGAGAGTCGGAATAAAACCAGCAATCCGCGAGGCTTACGTCCCTCTTCTCGGCATAGCGGCGAGCAAGAATCTCCTTTCCCTCCCCGTAGGGCATGGGCATCTCCACCTTGTCGGTGAGCCTGCCCTCGACTACGGCCGCGATCGCCGCGATCTTGCCGTCAGCTCCGAGCTGTACCCTCACCTTCTCCGACATATACTCACCCGCCGCGGTGGCTATGACCGTGTGGTGCCCCTTGGATTTATGTTCGGCCACACGCTCGGCACCCTCCTTGAAGAGGCGTGGCATTACATACCGTGCGTATGATTCGTCGAGCATCGCTACGAGTTCTTCCATGCTGTACTTTCCGCATTCCCGGAAAGTCCAGCGGTATACTTCTTCCCTCGGCAAACGGTTCAAGCGATAGAGCGTCGTGAATTTGATCGCTTTCCATACGGCGTCCAACCCCATGCGCCGCGTCTTGACCATGTACTTGACCACGAGGTTTCCGTTGGCTCCATCCAGCAGGGTGTGGTCGAGATCGAAGAAAGCTATTTGCTGCGGTGTCATATACGCTCCTCTGCTATATCAACATACGCATGCGTGCCAGGCGTGGACCTCGTCGTGCAAACCGCCCAACCTTTTCCGTCAAACGGTGAAGACTATCTTGATGGCTTTCTCCCTGCCCTTGTTCAAGGCGGTATCAAGGGCCTCATGCCACTGGTCGAGGGAGAACCTGTGGGTAACGAGGTGCGATAGATCCACCTTACCTTTTGCGTACAGCTCGAGGGCCAGTTCGAAGTCGTGCATCCTCTTTCCGTCCATAGTCTCGTCCTGGTAAGCATAGATACCGCGGATGATGAGTTCTTTGAACCACACCGGCGTCCAATCGACCTTCTTGATCTTGCCGATGCCAAGCAGGTTGTACCATCCGCCGCTGGCGATCACCCGCAGGGCGGCATGGACGGTAGAGGTCGAACCCACGGCATCGAACACGCGGTCTACCCCGCCTATGAGTATGGGTTTCGCGGCGGTGGGAGTATACATCTTCGCCCCGGTGAGTTCCGCAACTCGTCTGTAGAACTGCTTGCCACCGGGCTTGATTACCTCTTCAACCCCCATATCCTTCGCAATCTCGCTGTGGAAGGGATCTACCTCGACCCCGATAATGCGGACCCCAGGGTGCAGCGCCTTCAAGGCTGCTATGGTGCACAACCCCATGACACCGTGCCCGATGACCATCACCGTCTCATCCTTTTCAACCGGGTTGGCTACCACCATATGCAGGGCGGTCGAGAACGGCTCGGTAAGAACCGCGTTCTCGTCACTGACGTTCTCCGGCACCTTGTACAGCATGGAAACATGTGCTACCCCCAGTTCGCTGATAAAACCCGGGGTATCGGCGCAACTGCCTACGTACATCCCCGCCGCCAGGCTTCCCTCGGTTATGTTTTCACATAGATGATAACGCCCCCGGGCGCACATGCGGCACGGAGGGTCTATACGCCTCGTACGGCAGCTGAGGGCGGGCATCACAACGACCCTGTCGCCTGCAGCGAACCCTTCAACTGCCTCCCCGACGTCGACGATTTCACCACATACCTCGTGTCCAAGTACGAAGGGATAAGAAGGAAACGGCTCGAGGGTCAAGCTCTCGTGACATAGGACGGTTC
This sequence comes from uncultured Actinomycetota bacterium, assembly GCA_964529285.1. Lineage (GTDB taxonomy): Bacteria > Actinomycetota > Geothermincolia > Geothermincolales > RBG-13-55-18 > SURF-21. The sequence continues at coordinate 28,216 of CAZGWK010000038.1, read as the reverse complement.
CCAGGTCGCTGCCGCAGAAACCCGACAGCCTTGGTCTAACGGTCACCCATTCGGGTCCGATAAGCCCGGGTTTCTCTATCTCGCGCATCTGTACCGGAACCCATGACGAATGCACGATCTGCGGCCTTACCCCCGACAGGGCTCCCGCAACCAGGTAAGCCGGGATGTTCATCTTGAAAGTAAGTGCCTTCATGCGGCATCAACCCCCATTCCGACGAGTTTTCGTCGCCACTTATTGATCAGCAGCTCTTCCCGGTGAATTTCGCCGGTCTCTTCTGCAGAAAAGATGTTATTCCCTCCACCACGTCGGGCGTGCTTACCGCTATCCCCTGCATGGTGGCCTCCATCTCCAGGGCAGTCTCCAGGTCCGACTCGAACGAGCGGTTGAGCATGCGTTTGATCATGCCGATGGCCCTGGTGGGTCCCTGTGCCAGCTTACGTGCCGTCTCCATGGCTTCGTCCATGAGGTCGTCCTCGGGAACGACCTTCATCACCAACCCCAGCTCGAGGGCCCGCTGTGCATCGATAGCCTCGCCCGAGAACGCCAGTTCCTTGGCTTTTGACAGCCCGATCAGGCGCGGGAGGAAAAAGGTGCCGCTCATATCCACCACGAGCCCCCGGCGCACAAAGACCTGTATGAAACGGGCTTTCTCCGAGGCTATGAGCAGGTCGCAGGCAAGAGCGAAGTTGCATCCGGCGCCTGCGGCGTCTCCGTTTATCGCCCCGATTACCGGTTTCTCCATGGTGACCATGGCCCTGATGACGGATGAATAGACGTGCGTGCTGAGACGCATCCCCATGGGAGTAGCAGCGTCGGCCCGTGCCCCGCCACCGGTAAGATCGGCTCCGGTACAGAAACCCCGCCCCGCTCCGGTGATAACCACGGCGCGGCAATCGTCGTCCTGATGGAGCTCCTCGAATCTGCGGGCAAGCGCGTACAACATGCTGTTGTTGAAACAATTCATCATATCAGGCCGGCTCAAGGTGATCACTTCCACCTGCTCATCCCGCCTGAAGACTACGTCCTCCAAAACCCACCTCCTTGTCCTCGAGCCTGCCCTCGCGAAGAAACGCGGGGGAGGCGCCCGTATCCTCTCAGGTTCCCGCCAGCGCCAGCAGGTCTGCTCCCACGAGGGATCTTACTGCATCCCTGATCTCGTGCGCAGTTCGCCGCATGAATTCCATTGACTGGCCCAGCGGGTCGTCGATTCCGAAGCTGTGGTCGTATATGTGAAAGTAATGGAGCATGAATACGTGGAGCTTGCGGTTGAGGTCCTGCTCGCCTTTATCCTGCTCGAACCCCTCGATATGCCTTATCCATTTACGCAGTTCAACAAGCCTCTCTGCCGGATCACTCTTCCCCAGCTCCTGTCCTTTCTTCATTCCCTGTATCACGAACTCCTTGAGCGTAAAGATGCGGTCCACCGCTTCCTGGTACTCGGTGAGCATCCGCGAGCTGTTGTGCATAGCCATGGCCAGGATGAGGTCGGCTTCATCCACATCCTCCCGGCACAGGAGGTGGGCGCGGTGTCCCGATACGTCGAGCCCGAACTCTTGCATGATGGAAACCACTTCTGGCGGAGGCATACCTCCTTCGTCTGCCTGCAGCCCCGCCGATCTTACGATAACCTCCGAGCTGCCGTTCAGTGCCGCGAGTTCTTGGTTCATAAAAGCCTCGGCCATCGCACTGCGGCAGATGTTGCCGGTACAGACGAAAAGGATATTCAAGTGATTCTCCTCACGCTTACGGGATCTATCAAGCCCGCCGCTCCCTCTCCGGCCGTGCCGGACGCGTTGCCAGGCGGTTGTGTCCCATCATTATTACCCCCGTGGCGGATATTTAACTCAATCTAAGGTTACCCGGAAGCCGCCCCCGCTGTCGTCCATCGTCCTTGCGGGGTCTACGCGACCCCCCTAGACCCGATCCACGTCTGCATATAAAAGCTGCCGCGCCGCATTATATCCTTCGTGCACCGCGTCAAGCAGGCGCCTTGGTTCCCTCGCGTCCCCCGCCGTCACCATTTTAATGTCCATTCCACTGGCCGCTTCCGCCAGTCCGGTTTCCGGGAGCGATCCCACGGCCCATACTACCGTGTCCGCATCCAGCCTCCTCTTTCCTTCCCTCGCCTGCACGACAGCTCCAGCGGGATTTACCTCGAGTACCTTCGCCGCCAGCAACAACGTACCGTTTTTCCTCAAAACGCGGTGCAGGAAATAACCGTGCGAGGTCAGCGGGGAAACCGGCGGCTGGTCGCATTCCTCCACCACCGTTACGTCGCCTGTCCTGTCGATAAGGTAATGCGCCGTCTCCATCCCCACGGGGCCCGCCCCCACAACGAGAACATTCTTCCCGGTCTCTGACCGCCCGAGTAATACCTGTCTCGCCTCGGCATTTATCTCCAGATGCGTTCCCGGAATACCGGGAAGCAAGGGCCTGGCGCCGCAGGCGTTCACCACCCCCTCCCACGCAGCTCCCTCGAGCATCTCCCTGTCGGCCTCGACCCCGAACTCGATCTCCAGCCCCAGCGACAACAGCCTCCTCACGGCCCAGTCAACCCACGCGGCCACAGGATCCTTTCCCGGCGGTCTGGACGCCGCCCTCAGCTGACCTCCCGCCTCCTCCTCCCTCTCGACCATCCTTACATCCGCGCCGGCTTCTTTAAGGGTGATCGCTGCCTGCAGTCCGGCCGCTCCCGCCCCCGCTACCAGGAAGGGCCCCCTGGCGACGGGACCTCTTTTTTCCGCCTCCTGCTCGCGCCCGCAAAGTGGGTTGATCACGCAGGTGGCGGAACGCATCTCGAAAGTAAGGCGTTCTATGCATCCTTGATTGCATGACAGGCAGAAGCGGATGTCCTCATGGCGGCCATTTTCCGCTTTTGCCAGGAAGTCGGGGTCGGCCAGGTGCTGCCTCCCGAATGCCACCAGGTCCGCCTTGCCCGCCTGCAGGATTTCCTCGGCGAACCGGGGGTCGTGCATCTTTCCTGCCACGATAACCGGCTTTTCCACCGCCATCTCGACCGCCGCTGCTTTCTCCACGTTAACACCTTGCGGATGGTGCATGCCGGGGCTGGTGGGGTTACCCGGTGAATCGTAAATACCGCACGATACGTGGAAGGCGTCGACGCCGTCCGACTCCAGAAGCAGGATCAGGGGCATGATATAGTCCAGTTCGTAACCGCCTTTTATCTCCTCGCTCGCCGAAAAGCGGTAGATCACCGGAAAATCCTCCCCCGCCGCTTTCTTTATCCCCTGCACTATTTCACGGGCGAAACGGAAGCGTCCTGCATCGTCTCCCCCATATGCATCCTCTCTCCTGTTTGCATACGGGGAAACGAACTGGTGAACCAGGTAGCCGTGGGCGCCGTGGACCTCAACAGCATCGAAACCCGCTTCGCGAGCTCTCCTTGCGGCCTGTGCGTAGCAAGATATGAGCTCGACGATCTCCGCTTCTTCCAGTTCTCTCGGCACCTGTCCCATGGCTCGACTGGCGATGGGGGATGGGGCGACCGGTTGACCTCCGATTACCGAGGGGAAAGTCTCCCTGCCCGCGTGATGAAGTTGTGCCGCCGCGGCGGCCCCCTCTCCCTTTATCGTATCCGCAAGTTCGCGCAGTCCCGGGACAAAGGTATCGCTGTAAATCCCTAGTTCCGACGCTAAGGCCTTGCCGCGGGGATGGACCGCGCACACCTCGGTGACGATAAGCCCGACTCCCCCCGCGGCCCTGGCCCTGTGGTAGGCCTTGAGGCGCTCGGTCACCAGGCCTTCGGGAGAAGCATAGCCGGTTCCCATGGCGGGCATAACAGCGCGGTTACGCAATGCGAGGCCGCCTATACTGATAACGTCCCAGAGCGAAGCGCTCATCTAAATTCCCCTTTATCCGCCGCCGCCACGACATGCACTCAGGAGGAGATCTCCCTTCCTCCATCGATCAGTACGGTTTGTCCGGTGAGGTATCTTGATGCATCGCAGGCCAGGAAGATCGCCAGGCCTACTATCTCTTCCGGCTCTGCCATCCTTCCCAGCGGGATAGATGCGAGTGCGGCCTGGAGGATCGCCTCGTTGCCCCATAGAGCCTGGCTGAAATGGGTTTTCACCAGGCCGGGAGCGATGGCGTTGACCCGGACACCCTTGGGACCCCACTCCTGTGCGAAGACCTTTGTGAGCATGTTGACCGCTGCCTTGGAGATGGAATATACGCCCAGGAAAGGCGTGGGGCAGAAGGCCGCTTCGGAGGATACGTTTATCACCGCCCCGGATCCCTTATCGCACATGACCTTGCCTACCTGCTGCGTCAGGAAAAAGAGGCCCTTTACATTCACCTCCATGATCTTTTCGAATGCGGGTTCCTCCACGTCCCCTGTCCCACAGAATATGGGATTGGTCGCAGCGTTATTTACCAGGACGTCGATGGTGCCATACTTGTCCAGGGTTTCCTGAACCAGGCGGCTTATACCCTCCATATCCCCCATGTGGGTTGGGATGACGAAAGCCTCTCCCCCAGCCGCCTCGATGCCTTTACGTACTTCCTCGAGGGCCTCGGCCTTGCGGCTCGCGAGAACCACCCTGGCTCCCATCTCGGCATAGCCTTCCGCGATGGCCTGGCCGATCCCCCTACTGCCCCCGGTTACGATGGCCACCTTCCCTTGCAGGGAAAATTGTTCCTTGTACAACTACATCGACCTCCTTTGCCGCCAATTCCAACAACCATTATCATTGAAGCCGGGCGCGCGGATAGAGCACGGCTTCACACCAGCCTGAAAGCGGTACCGTTCCGCCCCATTTCCATCACCGCGGAAGTTTCATCGCCTGTCGTAAAATCATGTAGTGCACGCAGCCAGCCCGCGATAAGTCCTTCATGCACGGGATTGATCACTTCTATCCACCAGTCTCGCCCCTCCAGCTTGTGGTCAGCGACCTCGCCCCATCCCCTCACGCGCATGCTATCACAGGCAGCTTGCGCATCGCCATTACGAGGAACCACTGCCGTGCTCTCGAAGGCGTCGTCCGCTGAGGCCTCGAGGCCTGCCCTGGTCGCAGCATATACCGCACCCTCCACAACCCCACCACGATTGCCGCCACCCGCAGCGTTTCCCAGCCCGGCTGCGATATCGAGGATATATGCGGGTAGAAACGCCACCCTTCTCCCCCCGGCGCCCGCCGCCACCTTTCCGTGGACCTCATCCCAGCGCAGCAGCGAGACGGCCTGGGGCAGGCCACACATGGGGCATCCTTCTGCCTTTTCCCCCTCCCGACCGTCGTGATGAAGAAGCGGATTCCGCACGGAGAGCGCGGTGATATGCTGAGATTCCATCTGCTCGAGCACGAGACGGTACGCGCGTTCACCGACATTCGAGATGTCCGCACCATACCCGCAACGATCCAACTCCTCGAGCACACCCAGGATGCCCCCCGCGACTACGGATATATCAAATGGTTCATGCAACACCAGGCTCCCCCCCTCGCCGGGCGTGAACTTCTCCATTTCAATCCTGCCCATCCCCAGGAGCAGGGAGTATTCCTCCATGGCCTCCAGGGCCTTTTTCTTGACCGCACCGTAGCGGGTCAGCCTGCCCTTAATGCCGGCCGTAAGCTTGCCTGTCACCAGACGCGTCGCCTCGACCTGGGATGCCAAGAACGCAGTTTCTCCCGCTCCGGCCGTCACGGCCCCGTGGATACGGTCCATGGTCTGCGCGTCTATCAGCATCAGGCGTACGGATCTCATGCGGTGCAGGGTGATGGTCCCCCCGCTCCGCCATTCCAGGCGCTCGGCCAGCTTCGCGGGAAGCCCGCAGGAGCGGCAGCGGTTCAATGTCTGTACCACTTCGAATCCCTATTCTAAGCTAAGCAGGCCGGATAACATCTACGCTACAGTTCCAGGAGCTTGACCCGACCCCGGGGTGGTTTCCTTTATGCACTGAGAGGGTTACGCTCACTACTCGCACCACTCTGGCCTTTCCTTCGCGGCATCTTTGTCTATCATACTTGGAAAAGGGTCGCTTATAGCGATTCTACCACTTCGCAGATACACTCTGGAATGCAAGTTTCTGCACTATTACCCCCGCCACAACACGAGGCGTCGGTAAGAAAAAGGTGGTATTCTCAATATGACCAGTTCCCCCGCGGCTGGGATAAACCCACCCGCACAGGCTGGGACCGTTGCGAGAGGTAATATGAACGAAACGCGAAACAGGCGCATGCTGCGGTCGTTGGTGCTTCCGGCGTTACTGGTTGCACTGGCACTGCCGCTTCTTTGCCCGGGCACGGCCGATGCACAGCCGGCATATGATTACGGTGCCTTTTACACCGAATTGAACATCAACGCCGATGGTTCCTTGCTGGTGCGCAACAAGGTCACTTATGAATTCCAGGACTCCTCGGGATGGGTAGGGCTTTTCGTCCCGGCTTCTTACGGTACACTCGCGGAGGCGAGGGTCCTGGCGGGCGATGGAACCGTACTGCCCGATGGCAGCTGGGACTACGAGGAAGCTTCCGACGGCTATACCTTGTGGTGCAAGGTAAGCGATGCCGGCCCGGCCGCTACTTTCACTTACGAGTATCTGCTTTACGACGCGTTCGAGGTCATAGGCGATCGGATCGGCATACCGGAATGGGGAGCAGTGCCGGCGGAGAGGGGTTCGCGCATCGACGATTCCTCCGTCACCCTTCGTTTCCCGGCAGACGTAGACACCTCTCTGGTTGATCTCGAGGTCTCTACCTTTGAATATGACGGACAGGTCAATAAGCGCTTTGTAGGAAGCAATACGGCGGTCGTCGAAGCCGCTTATCTCTCCGCTGCATCCTCTTATTCTATAAGCTGCTACTGGCCGTCGGATATCATGGATCTCGCCGGGATCGGTTTCACCGCCGCAACGCAGAAGAACTGGGATTTCGAGCGTTTCGATACGGATTTTATCGTACACGAAGACTCCTCCTTCAGCGTGCGAGAAACCCAGGTCGTCAATTTTCAAGGTGCTTTCACCTTTCTCAACCGCGATATTTCGTCCCAGCCCCCCGACTTCGATGAGGGCAGGACTTACGGCAAGGTGCGCGTGCGCGATATAGCCGTTTACGACATGGACGGCGAACCCTACAACCCCGACCTCTGGAACGTCGAATCTTTCGACTGGGGAAAGAGAGTGCGCATCGATTTCGAAGCACAGGACGAGCAGCGGGGATGGATAATCGAATACCGCGTCACGGGTGGCGTTATCTTCTCGGAGGATTACGACCGTTTATATTGGGAGATATTCACATATGACCGCAGCGTCCCCATCAAGTCTTCAACAGCTACCGTAAGCCTGCCTCCCGGGACGGACATGGCAGAGGTACGCACAACGCAGTACGTGAACATCAACAAGCCCCCCCGCTCCTACGATGCGGGGCGCGAAGGGGACACCCTCTGGTGGAAGGTACAGGATATACCGCCGTATTCCGATTTCAGCATCGACATCGCCTTCCCCAAAGGCGCGGTCAACAAACCTTGGCAATACGATCGGCCCTGCGGCATCGCGGTCATCGCGGCATCCTGCGCACTCCTGGCATTCATTCTTGTCTACATGCTCGCCCTCTGGTGGAAGCGCGGGCGCGACGTGGGCAGGACGGGCACCGCCATGGTGCGCTACGAACCGCCCGCAGGCCTTACCCCGGCCATGGTGGGGATGCTGGTCAACCACAAGCCCCGCGTGCAGGATATCTCCGCGACCATAGTCGACCTGGCCATCCGCGGCTATCTCAGGATCTTCGAAGTAGAGCAGAGGAGTATCATCCGCATAAAGAAATACGGCTTCGAACGCCTGCAGGAAGACATTAGCGATCTCCGCGACTACGAGCGGGAGATAATGAAGGGCCTGTTCGAGTCCGGCGATACGGTAACCCAGGACGACCTCAGCAATAAATTTTACGCTCATAACGACGCCATCATGAACCGGGGTATCAAGAAAGAAGTGCTTGACAGAAAACTCTTCAAGAACGATCCAAGCAAGATAAGGAGCAGGTATACGACCATGGGAATCCTGGTAGCAGCGACATCCCTGGCGGCCTTCTTCTTGTTGCCCATCTGGTTCGACCTTGGTTGGTTTATCGTTCTCATACTCTCCTTAATACCCGCCGGACTTATCATAGCGGCGGTTGGCTGGGCGATGCCCGCGCGCAGCCGCGAGGGCTCAAGGGCTTACGAGCACGTGCTCGGGTTCAAGGAATATATGCAGACCGCCGAAAAACCGGAGCTGGAATTCATGACTCCCGAGACATTCCAGGCGAACCTTCCATATGCGATGGTCCTGGGGGTGGAAGAGGCGTGGGCCCGCAAGTTCCAGGATATATATACAACGCCCCCGCAGTGGTATTCGGGTACCGCCACGACCTTCAATGTCGTGTTCCTGGCGACTTCCTTGAACGATATGTCCGGGAACCTCTCGCGTACCCTGACCTCCGCCCCCGCTTCCTCTGGCTCGGGAGGCGGTGGGGGTTTCGGTGGAGGTTCTTCAGGAGGAGGGGGCGGGGGAGGCGGTTCGTCCGCCGGTTAACAGGCCGGAAAGGTCCGGGTAATCAACCGTTCATCCCGGCGTAGATACAAACTTTGCGGCTGCAAGCGCGCTTGGAACAGGCAACTGTTGCTCCTTTATCAGCGCCGGGCACACGATTTCTAAAAAACGTACAATCAGGAGCCATACAGGGCTTGCGCGTCAAGGAGGACAGCATGGAGGAATGGCGGGAGTTCGGGAAAATACTAGAGGGCTTTATCAGGCCGGCCACATTCCCGGTTGCCGTCCGCTTCCTGGAGCCCGGCGAGGATCCACCGCAACGGGCGCGACGCCCACGCGAGGAAGCCGGCTGCAGCATCGCCCTCTGCCAGGGATTGACGCTCACCAGGGAGAGGGGCCTGACCATGCTCTTGGAGCTGGAGGAGTCGAGCTGCCCCCTTGCCAATGCCGCGCTGGGCTGGGACGAGACCGCCGGCCCGTCTTTCGTGGCCGGCTTCCTGTTGACCATGAATTATGCCCGGGACGACGAAAGCGCCGCCAGGAAGGTCGAAGGAATGGCCAGGCTCGACGCCGCAGCATATCCCAGGCTCGTCCTCTCGCCTCTCACCCGCACGCGAGTAGAGCCCCACCTCGTGCTGGTCTACGGCAACCCGGCGCAGATCATGCGTCTCGTCCATGCCGTGTCCCGCTGGACGGGCGAAAGGGTTCCCGCCGATTTCGGCGGCATCGCCGGCTCCTGCAACGAGGGCATCGTGCGCACTTTCTCAACCGGGGTCCCGAGGGTCGCGCTGCCCGGAAACGGCGACCGCGTCTTCGCGGCGACTCACGATGACGAGCTCATCTTCGCCTTCCCCGCGGAATGGGCGGAAAGGATAACGGAGGGCCTTGAGGCTACTAGCGCGCGGGGTATCCGCTATCCGATCCCTACCTTTATAAACTACAGGCTTCCCTTTGCTGACCTGATGGACAGATTCGGATAGGCCGCGGCACAGGCCGGACGCTTCGGCCTACGACTCCATCCGGGGCATCCCGGGTATTTGCGCTCTATCCCTCTGCGTGTTCGTGGGGATGCTCGTGGGGGTGGCTGTGGGTATGGGAATGCTCGTGCTCGTGTCCTGTGTGGTGTTCGTGGCTGTGAGCGGATTCGGCCTGGACCTTTACGATAGCCTCTACGGCGTCGGCCCCTCTCTCCGCCGCCTCCACCAGGGACTTCCTGGCGGCTGCCGCCGCATCGGCTACTTCCTCCCATCCCAGGTTACCAGCCAACGCCTCGAACTGCGAAAAAGATTCCGCCTCGTCACGCATGCGACGCAGGGCCTGGCGCAGCGCCACCTTCAACAGCAAGAGCGATCTATCCTCATGTTAACTCATGCTAAGAGTATATATTATTGGCCTGGGCCCAGGTAGGCACTTGCAGCAGTGTCGGCATGAAGCTCGTGGCAAGAGCTGCCTTTATCCCTGCCGATAACACCTCGCTCTGCCATATGGCGTCGCGGAAGAGAAGCGCCGTTTCGATTACGCACCCAGGGTAAATAATAGATATAATGAGCGGACAGCGGGGTCCTTGCGAGGAGCCCGGACGAGAAAAACAGAGGGGGGATGCGGTTGCAGTCATGAAAGGTTCTTTACCAGAAGTCCTGTAAGCGGGTGTTGCCGCAAAAGGGTCGCAGGCAAGACCAGATACAAAGGGGGAAATGATCATGAACGTAGGTGAATGGCCCGCACGCTGGGCTGCGCGCTATCCCGACGAGCCATATATCAAATACGGGGATCTAACGCTGACCAAGGGAGAGTTCAATACCAGGATAAACCGCCTTGCACACGCCCTGCAGGGGTTGGGTGTCAAGAAAGGAGTCCGCTTCGCTGCGCTCCTCGCCAACACCAATGTATTCCTCGAGGTGCTCATGGCCTTGAGCAAGCTGGGCGGGATAATGGTGCCCCTCAACTTCCGTCTTGCGGGTCCCGAACTGGAGTACATACTCAGCGATTCCAGCCCCATCGGTCTCATTTACTCGCCTGAGTTCGCAGAGACTGCTGAAGCGATCAGGGGCAAGGTCCCCTCAATGCGGCAGTATATCCGTGAACTGGAGGGGGGCGATGCTTCCGATCCCCTGTACGAGGAATGGGTTGCGGACCAATCGGTGGAGGAGCCCGTACCCGATGCGGAGGTGACCCTCGACGATATCCAGTTCATCATGTATACGTCCGGCACCACGGGCAAGCCCAAGGGAGCCGCCATCCTCCACGGCAATACACAGTGGAACGCCATCAATTCCATAAACATGTATGCCTTCGATTCATCCGACGCGAGTATCGCCAGCGCACCGCTCTTTCATATCGGCGGCCTTGCAGTCTCTGCCTTTCCCGCCCTCTATGTCGGTGCGAGAGTCGTTATCCAGCGCTTCTACAATCCCGTAGAGTCCCTTCAAATAATCGAGGACGACAAGATAACCTTCATGTTCGGCATTCCGGTGATGTTTCTGCTCATGACCCAGGTTCCGGAATTCGAAACCACCGATTATTCCAGCATACGGTTCTTTATCGCGGGCGGCGCTCCCTGCCCCAGGCCTCTCATCGAGACCTGGTTGAAACACGGTATCACCTTTAACCAGGGATACGGCATGACGGAGACCGCCACTGCCATCACCGCCCTCCGCACCGAGGACGCCCTCCGCAAACTGGGGTCCTGCGGGAAGCCCGTCTTCCACACCGATATCCGTATCGTGGACACAGAGGGGGGCGAACTGCCGCGCGGCGAGATGGGAGAAGTCTGGGTCAAAGGTCCCAACGTGATACGTGAGTACTGGCAACTCTCCGAGGCCTCGGCGGAAAGCATTACGGACGGCTGGCTGCATACCGGCGATATGGGCTATATAGATGATGAGGGCTATCTCTTCCTGGTGGACCGCCGTAAGGACATGTACATCAGCGGGGGCGAGAACGTATACCCTGCCGAGGTCGAAGACGTGCTCATGGCATTCGAAAAAATCGCCGATGCAGGGGTTATCGGCATCCCCGACGATAAGTGGGGTGAGGTGGGATTGGCGATCGTGGTACCCACCCCCGGCGTAGAGGTCAACGAACAGGAGGTTATCGATTTCTGCAAGGGCCGGCTGGCCAAATACAAGATCCCCAAGAAAGTCGCTTTCGTCGAGGCCTTGCCCCGCACCGCGACCGGCAAGATTCTGAAAAAGGAGCTCAAGGCGCAGTTCATAGAGTGAGCCGCTGCCCACTTCTTAACAGGTGTAAATCTCCCGCTGCAAGATGTTGTACGGCCGGTGCCGCACGTGGAGTGTTAACGATTCATGCCCCCATTAAATCATTCCAGGCTCAGGTCCAGGTCCAACATCCAGATATCCGCGAGGCGGCCCTTGCGGTCAACGCCCGCCAGGAGGCAGCTTGCGACTTTGAACACCAGCGCGGTTTCTCCGCCCAGCGAAATATGAAGGGCATTGCTTTCCTCGTGCCAGGTAAAACGGGGTTCGGCTGCAAGGAAAACCAGGTCTTCATCGCCTCCCGGATGTAAGATAACCAGACTGCCCTCGGCATCGGCCACGGGCAGCGGCTCCTGGTCGGTCCTCCATCTTCCCGTCTTCACGTGGGACTGCAGACCTACGACCTCGCCCCCTTCGGGATCCACGCTGATCAAAACGCGCCCCAGCGCGAGAGCGCGTGTTCGGGCAGGGATCGGGCCCAGGCGATGGAATTCAACCATCTCCGGTATGGCCTGATAGGTATTGAGACCTGGTGGTGGTTCTACTTCGGTCTTCAATGCAACCCGCGGTAGTTCCATCCCTTCCATACGATATCCCCTGCTCGACATCAGCGCCTCTTGCTAATCTATCTTATAACCGAAAAGCTATCATATCTCGAGCCTTTTTGCTGCACCGGCAGGTAATATCGGCGCTTGCCGGCATCTCTTTGTTCTCGGAGGTTCCGGTCATACCGTACGGCCGTGAAAACCGCGACTCCTCCGGCCATGCCACCACCGATTCATCTGCATCATGGCTGAAACTGTGCGCGGCAAAGTGTAATATGAATATGTCGGCAAAAGAGAGATTTGAACGGCGTCAGGCTTTCTGCGAGGGAAGGGAAAATGCGATGAACGCGAAGGGCTCCTGGAAACACGAATATGCCCACGTAAACAACATCCGCATGCATTACGTTACGGCTGGAGAGGGCCCCCTCATGGTCATGCTCCACGGCTTCCCGGAGTTCTGGTATTCATGGAGGCATCAGATCCCGGCGATGGCGGAACGTTTCCGGGTCGTTGCGCCGGACATGCGAGGTTATAACCAGACAGAGAAACCGGTAGGCGTAGGACATTACCGGCTGAGCGCGCTTATGGGTGATATCCAGGGTCTTATCCGTCATCTTGGCGAATCCAGCGCCGTCCTGGTCGCACACGACTGGGGAGGTGGCGTCGCCTGGCCTTTCGCCGCCTATTATCCGCATATGGTTGACCGCCTGATCATACTCAACTGTCCGCCGCCAGCCGTACTCATGCGACACCTCATGAGCAACAGGGCACAACTGCGCCGTTCCTATTACATGTTTCTCTTCCAGCTACCATGCCTGCCCGAGGCCTTCATGCGTGCCCGCGACTACGAGCTTATCGAGAGGGCCCTGCGTGGATGGGCCATAGACAAGAGCGCTTTCAGCGACCATGATATCGCCATGTTCAAGGAAGCGGCCGCCAAGCCCGGCGCGCTTAGCGGCGGTATCAATTATTACCGCGCTGCCTTCCGTCAGTTCCTGCGTTCATCCCGCCAGCCGGGAGATGAAGGAGCGAAGGTGCGCTGTCCGACTCTGGTCATCTGGGGAGAGGAAGACAGGGCGCTGGGAAAAGAGCTCACCTACGACTTCCAGCCAGAGGTCGAAGCTGCGCTGGATATCAAATACGTCCCTTCATGCAGCCACTGGGTACAGCAGGAACAAGCTGAGACCGTGAACTCCTATATCAGGGATTTCCTTGCTGATTTCACCAAGAATCAAGCATAGTTATGCCTTTTCCACAGCGGCGCCGGTGCTCGAACGCTCGCAAACACGGCAGTGTACCGTTTGCACGACATGCCGTGCCTGAACGAGCGCATCAAATGTGAGCGTTGGTTTTCGATTATAATATTCCCAACGTTGCGGCCGACAGAGAACACGGGGGTGGAGCAGGTGGATGCAGTCGAAAAGGTCAGGAAGACCCTGGTCGAGCTGGATATAGAGAACATCCAGCCGGTGGTCAGGGAAGCTCTCGATGCTGGTACGTCTCCCCTGGATATCGCCCTGAAGGGCCTGGGAGACGGCATGAAGGAGATCGGAGCGCTGTTCCAGTGTGAGGAATACTACCTCGCCGATCTGGTGCTGGCTGGAGAGACCATGAAGGACGCCATGGAGATCCTGGAACCCCTGATAACGAGGGAAGCCAACTCGCAGAAAGGGCCCGTCGTACTCTTCACCGTCAAGGGCGACGTCCACGATATCGGCAAGAACCTTGTCGGCACCATGCTTGCCGCAGCGGGCTTCAAGGTCATTGACCTCGGCGTTGACGTTTCGGAATCGAAGGTTATCGACGCCCTGAAGAGCAGCGGAGCCACGCTGCTGGGCATGTCCGTGCTCATCACCCCGATGATCGCCTCTATAGGAGAGGTAGTGGATTCGATCCGCGAGTCCGGGCTGCGCGAAAAGGTCAGGATAGCCTTGGGTGGAGCGTGTACGACCCAGGAACTTGTCGACCGGTTCGGGCTTGATGCCCTGGGAAATGACGCCGTTGATGCGGTGCGCATATTCGAGGAATGGAACGCATCATGAGACCTCGTGCAGCGGTTTCGCCAGTTTCAAAGGACGCGGCCGCTTACGCAGGTTAAAAAGCCCCGGCTTGAAACCGGGGCTTTTTTCTGGTGTCGGAGGGGGGACTTGAACCCCCATGAGGAAATACCTCACTAGGCCCTCAACCTAGCGCGTCTACCGATTCCGCCACTCCGACTCGTATGCGGTGGACCCGCTATTTTCGGGAAGCTCTGGCGATCTCGTCGGCTTCATCCGGCTTTATCTTCCTGTTACGGAAACCAGTATATACTCTCTCTCTTTTGGGGTCTATTATCTTGGAGGCATAGAAAATATCCTTGGAGATGTGTCCGAATTTTCCGACGACCCCGACCCTGTCGCCATCGTTCAGTGGTGGGGGGAAACGGAATCCGCGGTAGAACCATACCTTGATGCTGTCACCCTCGTCCTCCACCAGGTCGAAATTAATATCGAAGGTCAGCGTCTTGGATCTGCGGTTTGTTCGCTTGGGCATAAGGGTAGGTAATGGGTACGTGGACACGTTGAGGATGATTCCATGTTTCGTGGTCTTAGCCAATTCTTTTCCTCCAACGCCCACGGGCTCAAAGGCAACCTTCAGCCCTTTCCGCCTCGCACACCACTAATGTATCGACCCGGCCCGTTGCCGCCTTGAGATTCTATCGCTACGCACTGTCCTCCATTAATGCGACAACAGCATCCCATATGTATACAGCCAGTTCCAGCTTGGGCATGAGGTCCAACTCGACCACCTTGCCGTCCCCGTAAACAAGTACCGCCTTGTTATTGTCGGACGCGAAGCCCGAACCGCAAGTGGTTACGTCGTTGGCCACTATGATATCGGCACCTTTCGCGCGGAGCTTCTCCCTCGCCCTCTCTACCAACTTCCCCGTTTCCGCCGCGAAGCCCACGAGCACCTGCCCTTCCCTTTTCTTCTCTCCCAGTTCCCTGAGGATATCCCGCGTAGGCACCAGCTCCAGCGTCAACCCGTTCCGTTTATCCTTCTTTATCTTCTCGGCCTTGCGCGTCGGAGGAGTGAAATCGGCAACCGCGGCAGCCATGACTACCACGTCGCATTCCTCTTCCCGCGCCATCACCTCCCGCCATATCTCCTCGGCTGTCTCAACCGCGATGACTTCCAGGCCCCGGGGAGGTTCCAGCGATGTCGGCCCGCTTACCAGCGTTACCTGTGCGCCCATGTGCGCCGCCGTCGCAGCCAGCGCATAGCCCATCTTTCCGCTGGAACGGTTGGTGATATAACGCACCGGGTCTATCGGCTCCCTGGTGCTCCCGGCAGTTACCAGTACCCTCCTGCCGCCGAGACGGGCTCTGCAGCCCAGGATCTCGAGAGCCTTCTCCAATATCAGGCCCGGCTCCGCCATCCTGCCCTCACCCTCTTCCCCGCAAGCCAGCGATCCGCTTTCCGGTCCAACCATATAGACCCCCCTGCTCTTGAGCAGATCGAGGTTTGCGCGCGTGGCGGCATGTCTGTACATCTCCAGGTTCATCGCCGGTGCCACCATTACCGGTGCCCGCGTGGCCAGCAGGGTAGTCGAGAGAAGGTCGTCCGCAAGGCCGTTCGCCATCTTGGCGATCACGTTCGCCGTAGCCGGCGCTACGACGACCAGGTCGGCTTCCCTGGCCAGCGTTATGTGCTGCATCGCTGCGCTCGCTTCTGCGAACATGGAGGTGGATACGGGGTTCCCGGTGATAGCCCTGAAGGTAGCGGGACCGACGAACCTGGCGGCGTTTTCGGTCATTATCACTTTTACATCGCATGCATGCAGAACAAACTGGCGCGCCAACTCCACCGCCTTGTAGGCGGCGATACCACCCGTTACGCCTACAACAATGCAATTCATATGGCATGAAATCGAATTCGGCCCGTGCTTAATTTGCCCCGTCTTCGGGATGTTCGAACTCCAGCTTATCGGCGGCGATCTCCTCCAGTGCTAGGGTAAGTGATTTGTTCGAAGCCGACCTTATCTGTGGTCCTGCTTCCTGCCCCAGGCCCTCTCCCAGATGACGGAAATAATTGTTAATCTGCCTGGCTCTCTTGGCAGCGGTTATGGTCAGGCCGAACCTCGAGTTGTCGATCCATTGCAGCAGATCGTCGATCCTGGTCTTCATCAACACGCCTCTTTGACCTCCTGTTTTCTACTTCCCATTCAGCAGCGGACTTTCATTCTCATATATAGCACAAAATTCCTCTGCGGCGCGATGCAGCTCGTCATTCAAAACCACGTAATCGTAATCGTCCTTCTCCCTGCTTTCCTCGCGAGCGTTTCGCAGGCGCTTCTGCAGCTCTCTCTCTCCCTCCGTCCCACGCTTGCGCAGCCTCTCCTCGAGTACCCGTATGGAAGGCGTCTGTACGAAGATGGACACCGCGCCCTTTGCCTTCTCCCTGACCTGCCTTGCACCCTGGACATCGATCTCCAGGATCACGTCACGGCCTCGAGCGAGTTCCCGCTCGACTTTCGCGCGTGGCGTGCCGTAGAGGTTGCCATGGACCTCCGCCCATTCCAGGAACATCCCCTTGCGGGCCGCATCCCTGAACTCCTGCTCGTCCAGGAAATAATACTGCACCCCATCCGTCTCGCCCTGTCTGGGCTTCCTGGTGGTCGCGGATATCGACAGACTCGCGGTATGGTAACGCCTGAGCAGCTCTTCTATCAACGTGCCTTTCCCCGCGCCTGAGGGACCGGCGACGACAAAAAGACGTCCCTGGGACATTACCTCACCTGCAGGCGTAACAAAGGATGCTCTGTTGCAGTCTATCTCTTATACCCGAGGTGTTTCGCTCAGGCAAACCTGTCCTTCAGGGCCTTGATCTGCTTCGGACCCAGCCCTTTAACGCGGCGTGAAGTACTGATGCCGATTTCCTCCATTATCTTGGCGGCACGCAGCTTGCCCACACCTGGAACCGATTCTATGACCGATTTCACGGTCATCTTTCCGTATATCTCATCGTCCGCCTTGTTCAAAATATCGCTGACTTTCAATTGCCCCGCCTTGAGCCTCTTCTTGATCTCGGCCCTTTCCTTTCTCACTTTTGCCGCCTTTTCCAAGGCCGCCTTGCGTTGTTCGGCTGTCAATTCCGGGAGCTTTTGCTTGGCCATCATAACCCTCCTCGAATCAAAGCTTTCCCTACAGCAACGATCTAGACTAGTATAAACCTCCATTTACCTGCATACAAGCTGTGTACCACATTTACCCTTACGGCAGTCCGTGTCCGCCTGCGTTCACGCTTTTCTTCTGCTTCCAGGCGCTTCCAGTTTCACCCCCTCCCGGCAAAGCGGGCACTGCTCGGCTTCCCAGGCAGATGTTTCCAATCTCAGCAGCACGTTCTTCGTCACTTTGAATTCCCTGTCCTTGCCTCGCTCGATCAGTGCCCCCAGTCCCGCGACATCCGCACCCTTCTCCTTTACCAGCGCCATCAACTCCTGTACCGAACCCCCCGTGGTGATGACGTCCTCCACCACCAGCGCCCTGTCGCCGTCGTCCATGCACTGGCCGCGTCGCAGTTCCAGCGTGTCCTCCACCCTTTCCGCGAAAAGCATGCGCTTTCGCATGGCCATGGCGACCATGTAGCCGATTATTATCCCCCCCAGGGCTGGGCTGACCACGACGTCGACTTCCTCGCTCGCGAAACCCCTGGCCAGTTCGTTCGCCAGGCTCTCGGCCAGGTGAGGATGCTGCAATACCCTGGCGCACTGCACGTAGGTGTCGCTATGCAGTCCCGAAGCGAGGAGAAAATGCCCCTTCTGTACCGCTCCTTCTCTCTCGAATATCTCCAGTACCTCCCATTGATTCAATGCCCACACCCCCTCCTTCGTCTCTTCACGCCATCGGCCGCCATACAAAGATGCAGCCTCCAGCATTACCGTCGCCCCCGTTCGTGCATACAAACACCCCGGGGCTTTAAAGCACACCAGCCGCTTCCCTGATATCGCGCAATGCCGCCGCCGGGTCGGCCCGCGATATCACCTGCCTTCCCACTACGAGGTAGTCCGCTCCCGCGGAGAGCGCCTCGGCGGGGGATGCGGTCCGCGCCTGATCTTGTGAGGCCGCGCCCCGCGTACGGATGCCTGGCGTCACCAGAACCGCCCCGCTCCCGAGGGCCGCTCTGAGCGCGGCAACCTCGCGAGCCGAGGCCACCACGCCGTCCAACCCGCATCCCATGCCCAATCTGGCCAGGGATAGCACCACTTCCGCCGCGTCCCCCGCATATCCGATCTCGGCAACCGCCTTGTCGTCAAGGCTCGTTAGCACGGTAACCCCCAGCAATAACGGCTTTTCTGCGCCCATGGCATGCGCTTCATCACGCGCCGCCGCCGCCGCCTCGAGCATCTTGCGCCCCCCGCTGACATGTACGGTTATCATGCATGCTCCCCGCTTCACCAGGCCCCTGACCGCCCCGCTAACCGTGTTCGGGATGTCGTGAAGCTTGAGATCGGCGAAAACCTTGAAACCCATGCCTCCCAACTCCTCCATGATGTCGGGTCCCAAGTGCGTGAAAGCTTCGAGCCCTATCTTTACCGTCTCCACCTCACCCCTCAACATGCCCGCCGTCCTCACAAGGCATTCCTTTTCATCGAGATCGAGAGCGACGATCACGGGGTCTCTCGCCATAGCCATATCAGTCGCCCTTCCCGAGCGCCCGGCCGGTGAGTTCTCCCAACGCATGCATGCCTTTGCTCGCTGTAAATTCGTTCATGCCGTCCAGTATCTTCACTGGAGCCAGCGGGTCCGTGAAGTTCAGGGTCCCCACCGCCACGGCATCGGCGCCGACCATCATCATCTCCACGGCATCCTCCCAGGACCATATCCCCCCCATCCCGATAATGGGCAGATCAACGGCCCGCGCGACTTCCCAGACCATGCGCACGGCTATGGGGTGAATTGCCGGCCCGGAAAGTCCACCGGTCACGTTCCCCAGACGTGGCCGTGCCGTCTCGATATCAACGGCCATAGCGGGGAACGTGTTTATCAGGCTCAAGCCGTCGGCTCCCGCCTCGGCCAGGGCCACCGCCATGTTCGCGACGTCCGCGCACAGGGGGGTCAACTTAACGAACAGAGGTATATCGATCTCCCTCTTTACCAGCTCGACCAGGTCGTAAGCGTCCTGTGCATCGCTGGAGAAATGTATTCCTCCTCTTGCGACGTTGGGGCAGGAGATGTTCAATTCCACCGCTGCCGCCATGCCGGAGCGGGAAACATCCCTCGCCACCTCCACGTATTCCTGCGCGCTGAAACCGGCCACGTTAACCCATACGGGAAGGTCAAATCCCGCTAGCCAGGTCAAGTCCTCCGCTAGGAAGCTCTGCAAGCCGGAGTTCTCCAGCCCTATGGAGTTGAGAAGGCCGCATGGCGTCTCCCACAAGCGGGGCGGCGCATTTCCCTGGCATGGTGCCAGCGTAACCGATTTGGTCATCAGACCCCCGAGCTTCTCCAACTCCAGCCACTCCGCATATTCCCTGCCGTTTCCGTAAGTCCCGGAGCATACGAGCAGGGGGTTTCTCAAGCTTATGCCCGAGAGCTCGATGCCCATGTTTACCCGTTCATCCTGCGCCAATCCAGCTCCCTCCCGCTGAATACCGGACCGTCCTTGCATGCCGTCAGGTGCCCGCCGCGCGGTGAGGACGCCGGTACCGCACAGCCCCTGCACGCCCCAACCCCGCAAGCCATGCGTTCCTCCATGCATACCTGCAGATTCGCAAGGGCTTCGCTAGCGATGCTTTCGGCAAGACTCGCGAGCATCCCTCTCGGACCGCATGCATAGATGCTCTTGAACCTCTCCGCTCCCGATGCCTTGAAAAGTTCCACTACGCTTCCGGGGCAGCCCGCGCTCCCGTCCATGGTAGCCAGGCGCAGGTCCACATCTTCCTTTAGCTCACTGGACAGATCACCGCATTCGTCCTCGCATTCGAGCCCCCAGAAAACTACGGCATCCTCCCCCAGTCCTTTCAGGCGGGAGGCCAGAAAGCGTATGGTGGCTATACCCGTTCCGCCGGCTATGAGCGCCTGCAGCCCCTTACGGTGTAAGGTGAATCCCCTTCCCAGTGGTCCGAGGAGGTCGATCTCGTGCCCTGTCTCCTGGGCACATAACCATGTGGAGCCCGCGCCGACCTCCCGCACCAGCAGCGATATGGAATTCCCGTGCAACCCGTAAATACTGTAAGGACGCCTTAGTATCAGACCCGGCCCGTCGCAGCGCACCTGCACGAACTGCCCGGGTTCGGCCTCGAAGGGCCGCGCTGTTCTCATTACCAGCTCGACGAAAGAGCCAGAGCGTCTCTTTGCGGTCAACTCAGCCACGTGCTGTGCGGGCAGCAAAACTCATCCTCCCCTCAGCTCCTGCCTGGGACGGCAATAGGCCTCCAGTGGCAATATCTCCCAGGCTGGCGGATCGCACCGGCGCAGGCCCCGCGCAAACGCCTGTGCGACTTCCATATTGGTTATGCAGGGGATGCCGTGGCGCACGGATGCCGCCCGGATATAGAAACCGTCCGAGTGGGGACGCCTGCCGCGCGGAATATTTACCACCAGACCTACCAGGCCGTTGCGTATGAGGTCCAGGATGTTCGGCCTGCCTTCATGCAGCTTGTTCACCGCCTCCACCCTTATCCCGGCAGCCGCCAGCGCGCGAGCGGTGCCCCTGGTCGCTGTCAGCACATATCCCGCCTCCTGCAGCTCCCGCGCCAGCATGAGGGCGCGTCTCTTATCGCGGTTCGCCACGCTCAGCAACGCGACTCCCCCGGGTTGCGGTCTCAGTCCCTGGCTCCAGAATGCCTTGGCGAAGGCCACCCCGGGATCGTTGTCCAGGCCGATCACCGCACCCGTCGAGCGGCGCCGGGGTGACTGCAGGATGTCCGAGTCCGCGATCACGCCGAAAGGTATCATCGGAGCCCTTACGGCGCTGCATGATTCACGGCATGCTTTAACCTCTACGTCCCGGCCTCCCAGCGCCATCATCCCGTACGACGCCAGCGGCATCGACGAGGCGCGGTTCAGGAAAGGCACGTTAGCCGAGGGCCCCGGGGACAGGCTCCATATCTCTATGTCGCCATTGCTCACGCGAATACGCATGGAAAGGTTTCCCCTCCACTCCAGGGCATCGATGGCCCTGGCTGCCAGCTCCTGCGCCCTGCGAGACTGCTCGGACGTCAGGTAGCACGGCGGGAATACGGCCAGGCCGTCCGTTGCATCTATAGCGGTCGCTTCGAGCTGCTCCCAAAGAAGGATGACGTGGCCTCCCGGCAAGGCAACCGCCTCGACCTGCACCTCCTGGGCTTCCTCCCGCATGGGACGCCACAGTATTTTACCCGGCCTTGCGCCGAGCATATCCAGCCCTTCCCCGGGTGTATAGACGACATGGTTTACAGGCCGACTGCCGTCTTCCTCCAGCGTGGCCAGAACGGGACAAGAAGTTCTCTCCAATATGGTCCTGCCCTCCTGCGACCCCTTGCTCATCTCGAAATCGACCACCGCGACACCCGCGGTCCTCGCCTTTTGCAGCGCCTTGCCCAGGCTGCATGCGTCCTCGGTTTCCTGCAGCCCCCACACCTGCAACCCCGACCTCGCCAAGTCTATTGCGAGCTCCATCGCATGTCTGCCGCCGAAATGAGCGGCCAGAAAATCCGTGCCGGCTGACAATGCGGCCGCTGCTACGGCAGCCCCATGCAGAGGCCCCAGGAAAACCGCATCCGACTCTTGCGATGCGAGCAGGGCAAAGCCCGGGTCGGGGGTATAGAGAGCCGCCCTTCCCCCCCCGTCTCTCCATGTTTTCAGCGCCTGGAAGCAATTGACGTTCGCCTCATAGCCACCCCCCGGCTCCCCATTGTCGCAACCCAGGAGCATTACTCCGCCCCCCGGGCCTTCACGCAACGGCCACGATCTGTAGTGGGAGCTGACCGCTTGCGTTCGCGGAGGGGCAGAGAAGCCGGTGCTTAAGCGCGCTTCCTTTCCCGCAGCGCATATCAGCCTTTCGAGTGCCGCCCTGGTTTCGCCCTCCATCTCACACTGCATGCTCCCGGACAGGTCCGCCAGGGCGTTGGCCGCCGCTTCGCGTGCATCGCTTCCCCTGTATACATTCCTCCCCATGGACCGGCATCCCAACGCAAGGTATCCTTCCCCCTCGCTTCCCGACCCATAAGCCGGACAGCTGGATACCACGGTAGTACCTTCGGGGGGCTTGCGCTCGAGTTCGATGCTCTTCTCGCTCAGGGACTTCCCCAAAAGCAGGTCGATGTGGGCGCTCACAAGGTCCACCCCCCTTGCGGTCTCAAGAAGGGGCATAGCCCGCCAGGGATGGGGGTTTATATCCAGTACGTACAAATCTTCCCATCCCGGGCTCGCAGCCAGTTTCACCTCCACCAGCCCCAGCAGGTCCAGGGATTCCACGACTTTACCGGCCATCTCTCTCAGCGCGTACTCCCCTTCCCTGCCCTGATGCAGCGGCGGATATACCAGAACCGCGTCCTCGTCGTGTTTGGGAAGCGGTTCCTCCTGCTCTATGATCCCCGGCATGCATACCGCGCCTTCCCGGTCACGCAGCACCAGCACGATATACTTGCGCCAACCATCAAGCGCTTCCTCCACGAGCACCTCTCCCGTAGGGCTCTCGCGCATGGCTTCCTCGAGCAGCGCGGGATAGTCCTCGAGGTTGTATGCCAGGCCCGCCCCCCAACCTCCGCAGGAGAAATGTGGTCTTACGACAAGAGGAAAACCGAGCTTCTCCGCCGCCTCCTGCCCTTCCCCCTTGCTCCCCACTGCCCGGAACGCGGGATTGGCGATACCGCTTGCTTCGAGCGTCTCGCGCATCAGGGTCCGTTCGCCGCACAGCCATAAGGTCCGGTCGTCGAGGTCTAAAGCACGCATGCCCGAAGATTCGTACCATGCCTCGCTGGCCAGCCTGATCGCCAGCATCCATCCCCGCCTTCCCCCATACCCATACCATATGTTCTCTATGCCCCTTTCGCCCACGATGCGTTCGATAACCTCGCTTGCGGGCGGCTCCATGTAGAGATCGCCTTCTCCGCACCCGCAATCGGTAAGCGTAGCCGGATTGTCCTCGAGCACAAGTACTCTCCAACCGCAAGAGCGCAATTTCCTGCAACCCCTCGCCGCCGTATACTGCAGGAACGGCCCCTGTGCCAGGGTCACCGGCCCCGGGCCGATCACCAACACCTCGCCTTTACGCATCTCCATATCAACCGCTCCCAATCTCGCCCAGGCGATAAGCCATCCTGCCGTTCTTGAAGGTATATCTTATCCTTCCCCTCACCCTCCTGCCATGAAAGGGGCAGTTGCGCCCTTTGGATGCGAAGCGCTTCGCGTCGAGTGTCCATTCGCTATCGGTGTCCAGGAGGACGAGGTCTGCGCGGCCTCCCTCCACGATACCTGCCCCGTATTCCGGCGGTTTAAGTCCCAACACTGAGGCGGGTCCGCTGGTCAACAGCTCTATGAGGCGCATCAGCTCTATTTCCCCTGCCAGGACGAGCTCGCTGTAGAGCATGGGGAACGCACTCTCCATACCCACTACCCCGAAAGGCGCATAATCGAATTCCCTCTCCTTATCCTCGGTGGTGTGGGGGGCATGGTCGGTGGCGATGGCGTCTATGCTTCCGTCCCTTAGCGCCGCCCGGAGAGACTGGACGTCTTGTGGGGTGCGCAGTGGCGGGTTGACCTTGAAGACGGTATCGTAACCGGAGATATCCATCTCGCTCAGCAGAAGGTGGTGCGGCGTGACCTCGGCCGTAACCCTGGCGCCCCGTTCCCGGGCTTCCCTCAACATGCGTACCGTGCCTGCCGTGCTCACATGGGCGAGATGCAGCCGGCATCCAGTATCCTCGGCGAGCAGGATATCGCGGGCGACCATCACCTCCTCTGCCAGTGCCGGTATGCCCCGCAGGCCCATCGCGGTGGAAACGGCGCCCTCGTTTATCTGGCCGCCCCGTGAAAGGGACTGCTCCTCGGCATGCGAGATGAGAACGCCGCCGAATGCGCCGGCATACTCCATGGCCCTGCGCATGAGACCTGCGTCCTCGACCCCGCTACCATCGTCGGAGAAGGCCCGCACCCGCGCCTCGCTCAGGTGCATCAGCGCCATCTCGGCCAGTTCCCTTCCCTCCCTTTTTAAGGTGATACAGCCGACCGGGAAGAGGTCCGCCAGCGCCAGTTCTCTCGCCTTCGCGGCGATCCCTCCCACTACCGCCGCGTTGTCCAGCGGCGGGAGCGTGTTGGGCATACAGCATACCGCGGTATAGCCACCGCGCAGGGCCGCCTCGAGGCCGCTCTGCAGGCTCTCCGCTTCCTCGTTGCCCGGCTCGCGCAGATGGGCATGTAGTTCCAGGAATCCCGGAGCCAGTACCATCCCCCACGCTTGCAGAACCTCGCGTCCCTCCTGCGGCAGCTCTTTCCCTACCGCTGCGATACGCCCCCCGGATACGGCCACGTCCAACTTCTCGTCGAGAGCGTTGAAGGGGTCCATGACCCTGGCGTTTCTTATGAGCACTTCAGGCAACCTTCCCATCCCCCTCGGCGCCTCCCAGAAGCAGGAAGAGCACCGCCATGCGTATAGCGACACCCGACGAGACCTGAGCGGTTATCGCCGCCTGGGGGGCGTCTGCAACCTCGGCGGCTATCTCCACACCGCGATTCATCGGCCCGGGGTGCATCACGAGCACCTGCGGTATGGCCTTTCCCAGCCTGTGCGCGTTCAACTGGTAAAGCCTTACGTACTCCTCCAGCGAGGGAAATCTCCCCTCCTTCTGCCTCTCCTTCTGGATGCGCAGCATGTAGAGCACGTCGCAGTGCGGGATCACTTCGTCGAGATCGTTTGCGGTTTCCACGCCCTCGAGCTCTACCGGCGGCAGCAACGTGGGCGGCGCCACCGCCACCACCTGCATACCCATTGCCCGGCAGGCTTTTATTCCGGAGCGCGCCACGCGGGAGTGCAGGATGTCACCGATAAAGGCGATGGTCCTGCCCTCCAGTTCGCCCAGCCTCTCCCGCATGGTAAAGAGATCGAGCAGCGCCTGGGTCGGGTGCGCGTGCATGCCGTCTCCGGCGTTGAGGATGGCCGCCTCCAGCCATTGTCTCAGCAGCCAGGGCGCTCCCGCCACGGGATGCCTGATTACAACCGCGTCCACGCCCATGGCCTCCAGGGTGAGCGCGGTGTCTTTGAGGCTCTCCCCCTTCTCCACGCTGGAAACCGCCGCACTGAAGTTGAGGACGTCGGCACTGAGCCTCTTCGCGGCCACCTCGAAAGACATGCGGGTCCGCGTGGAGGATTCGTAAAAGAGGTTCACGACCGTCTTGCCGCGCAGTGAGGGAACCTTCTTTATCGGTCTGCGCAGGACCTCGGAGAAAGAACGGGCCGTGTTCAGCACCCGCTCCATGTCCTCGCGTCCCAGGTCGTCCACGTCCAGTAAATGCCTTTTCTCAGCCAAGTCCACCCTCCTCCCCGCTAAAGCGCGGCGGCCGCCCTGTAACCTGCATGGCCGCTGCGCCTCGAAGCGCGAGCGGCGACCGTCCCCATGGCCTGCGTTGCTGGCGCGAAAAATAAGCCCGCCTGCAGGCGGGCTTATTCATCCTCGTATCCGATATAAACGCCATCTTCGCCGTCCACCTCCTCGAGGGCCACCCTGACCTTTTCTCCCGGAGCGGTAGGTACGTTCTTTCCGACATAATCCGCTCTTATGGGGAGCTCGCGGTGGCCACGGTCAACCAGGACCGCCAGCTGTATCGAGGCCGGGCGCCCGAAATCGATGATGGCGTCCATGGCGGAGCGCACGCTGCGTCCGGTATAGAGAACATCGTCCACGATGATAACGTTCTTGCCCTCGATGTCACCGGGCAGATGGGTCTCCTTCACCACCGGCTGGCTCATGGTGTGCAAGTCGTCCCGGTACATGGTTATATCCAGCCTGCCCACCGGCACCTCGATATCCTCTATGCCGGAAACAGTTTTCGCGATGCGCAGAGACAGGGGCACTCCGCGCGTCCTTATCCCCACTAAGACTACGTCTCCCGCCCCTTTATTGCGCTCCACGATCTCGTGAGATATGCGCTGTACGGCGCGCCTTACATCGGAATCCTCCATCACCTTGACCCGTTCCCTGAACGCCAACCCTCACCTCCAGCGCGAAAAAGCCTTCCTGCGGCCGGCGCAAGAAGGCTCCGATCTCGTTGCATATTTTCCCTTGCCAGCCTCGCAGGACTGAATTAAAGGTCTCTTACAGAATAGCACCCCGTCCTGCCGCGGGGCAACATACAAAATGTAGGGTATCAGCCTTGTTCAAAGCCTTGGGCACAAGCGGTCAGCCGGTCCTGGCCACCCGTGGTCGAGACGAAAGTACGGCCTCCCGAAGACCTCCAGCGACCTCATCCTATCCCGCCTTTTTGATCATCGTGCCCCGCGCCGCCCTGCAGTCCCTCGTCCCTCACCAGTTTTCCCAATACGCCGTTGATGAACTTCCCGGAATCCTCGGTGGAAAAGGTCTTGGCCAGCTCCAGGTACTCGTTGATAGTGACGTTAGTGGGTATGTCATGGCGATAGAGCAGCTCGCAGACGCCCAGCCTCAAGAGGTTGCGGTCGATTATGGGCATGCGCTCCAGCGACCAACGGTCGGCATACGATGCGATCATCCCGTCGATCTTCTCGCGGTTTTCCAGGTATATCCCTACGAGCTCCCGCGAGAACTCGGGAACGGCTTCGGGATACGCGAGGTATACCGAGCCGAACGCCACCAGTTCCTCGATATCCGCGTTACTCCCGAACATGTACCTGACGTGTTCCAGCGATATATGCGGTATTTCCTGCGGTGGCGCGGGCTCTTCCTCTATGCCCTCCCGCAGCATGCCGTCGAGCTCCCCTATAACCTTCTCGGGATCGCTTCCGGTCAGATCCATCTGGTACAGGATGTCGCAGGCCAGCATGCGGGCCAGAGTGCGCCTGCTGAAGGATTTGGGCTCTTTCACCTAGGAGGCGTTCACCCCCAAGACGTTCACGTTAACGGCCACCACGTCCCACCCGGTCATGGCCTCGACCGTCTCTGCCACCGCACCTTGAATCTGCCTCGACAGGCCGATGAAGTCCTTGCCATATTCCATGCATGCGTCCAGTTCGAAAGCTATCTCGTTGCCGTCCACCTCCGCCTTGACGCCCTTCGCGAGGTTCTTTCTCTTCTTGAGGTCCTCAGGATGGTCGGCGCGCATTGCCGTCCCCAACGCACCATCGATCCCGCACAGGGCTATACCGGCGATAAGCTCCAGTACCCCAGCTCGCATTTTAAAGGTTCCCGCGTCAAGCATAACGCTCATTCCACCCTTTCCACGTAATCGCCGCTGCGCGTGTCAACCTTTATCCTGTTGCCCGGCTCTATAAAAAGAGGCACGTTGACCACGATGCCGCTCTCGAGGGTCGCGGGCTTGCTGCCCCCGCTCGCGGTATCGCCCTTTACCCCGGGTGCGGTCTCCGCCACCTCCATCTCCACGAAGACGGGGGGCTCAAGTCCCACCGGCTTCCCCTCGTACAGGGACACTTCCACCTGCATTCCCTCGCCGAGGAAACTCGCCGCCTCGCCGGCCTCTTCCTCGCTGACGGGCATCTGTTCGTAGGTCTCGGTGTCCATGAAGATGAAGTTGCCGCCCTCGCGGTAAAGGAACTGCATCCTGCGCTTGTCCAGTATGGCCAGCTCTACTTTCTCCCCCGCGCGGAAGGTCTTCTCCATGACCGCTCCGTTTTTCAGGTTCTTCAGCCTCGTACGCACGAAGGCGCCGCCTTTGCCCGGCTTCACGTGTTGAAAATAAACGATGTTGTAGAGCGCTCCGTCGATCTCGATGGTCATACCGTTTTTAAAGTCCGCAGTCGATATCATTCCCGCTCTCCCGTCTCGTTCCCCGCCCGCGAACCCATTTTAACATAGGGGTCT
>CAZGWK010000037.1:24563-32465 GCA_964529285.1 uncultured Actinomycetota bacterium | reverse complement strand
GGACCGTTACCCCCAGCCCCGGGCCGCAATAGCACCCATCTGCGCTCCCCCCAGCTCCGGGCACACAAATGCCCGCAGGTTGCAAGAACGCAGGGAGGGCGCGTATATTTTCTACATCCGTCGTTACAGCATGGAAACTCCAGAGGTGAGTGAGCAGCATGAGCGCAGAGGACAGGAAAAGCAGAAAAAAGATACCGCGCGTCTCCATGCCCGAGCAGGACCCGGAAGCCCGCAAGAGTAATTTCGACGAAGTCGCCCTGGGCCTGAGAGAAAAGGAAGCGGTAATAGAGGCGTCTCGCTGCCTGCAATGCAAGAAGAAGCCCTGCGTAGGGGGCTGCCCGGTGGAGATCGACATCCCCGCCTTCATAGCCTCCATTGAGAAAGGCGACTTCATGGACGCCGCGGCGAAGCTCAAGGAACAGAACAACCTCCCGGCGATATGCGGGCGGGTCTGCCCCCAGGAAACGCAGTGCGAACAGGTGTGTACCCTGGGGAAGAAGGGACAGCCGGTTGCCATAGGAAGACTGGAGCGTTTCGCATCCGACTACGAAGCCACCCGGGGCGAACCGGTCCTCCCGCCCGGGAGACCGCCCACGGGCAGGAAGGTGGCGATCATAGGGGCAGGCCCAGGAGGCCTCACCTGCGCAGGTGACCTCGCCCGCATGGGACACGAGGTGACCATCTTCGAGGCCCTCAATGCCCCCGGTGGGGTCCTCACCTACGGGATACCGGAATTCCGGCTGCCCAAGGCCATCGTCTTGCGCGAGGTGGAATACGTGCGGCGCCTGGGCGTGGAGATAAGGTTGGACCAGGTAATCGGATGCAGTTATACGCTGCAGGAGCTCTTCGCGGACGGCTACGAAGCCGCCTTTATAGGCATAGGGGCCGGCTTGCCGATGTTCATGAACATCCCGGGCGAGAACCTCAACGGAGTCTACTCCGCCAATGAATACCTTACCAGGTCAAACCTGATGAAAGCCTATCTCTTTCCGGCCTACGACACTCCCATAAAGAAGGGGAGGAAAGTCGGGGTCATCGGGGGCGGTAACGTGGCGCTGGACAGTGCGCGCACCGCGCTGCGCCTGGGGGCGGAGGAAGTGAGCATCGTATACCGCCGTTCCCGTGCCGAGATGCCGGCCCGAGCCGAGGAAGTGGAGCATGCCGTGGAGGAAGGCGTTGTGTTCAAGTTCCTCACGCTTCCCGTGCGCATCCTGGGCGATGAGTGGGTGGCGGGCATGGAATGCCTGGAGATGGAACTGGGCGAGCCCGACGAGAGCGGAAGGCGCCGGCCGGTCCCCATTGATGGCACTGAATTCGAGCTGGAGGTGGACCTGGTGGTCATGGCCATAGGCACCAGGGCAAATCCCCTGCTGCCGTCGAGCATTCCCGAACTGAAGTTGAACAAGTGGGGTTACATTGATGCGGATCCCGAGACCGGGCAGACATCGATACCCAACATCTTTGCGGGGGGGGACATAGTAACCGGTTCGGCCACGGTGATCGAGGCCATGGGTGCGGGCAAGAACTCGGCGCGTGCCATCCACAAGCTGCTCACGGGGGAAGAGACTGCCGGATAACCGCATAAAGCCCCGGGTTGCGGTCATGTTAAATGCCCGCGCAGTATAACGGAGACGGGAACCTTCAGCGATAAACCTCAATCAAAAATGTCGTATGCTGTCAAACGTAGAGAGAGTCGCGGCAGGTCGTAAATGTTCTATAATTATTAAGCCAGGGTTCGAAAGCATATAATCCTAAGCGAGGTGATGGAATGGGCTTCATGGACAAACTGAAGGAGCAGGCCTCGAGCCTGGGCTCGCAGCTCGACCAGGCGCTTGACGGTACCAAGCAGAAAGGTCAGATCAGTTCCATGCGCAAGCAGCGCGGAGAGATGGCGGCCCAGCTGGGCGAGAACCTCCTGGAACAGTTCCGCCAACAGCAGCTGGACGTGGAGCAACTGCGCCCCCAGGTCGACCAGATCTTCAACCTGGAGTGGCAGATCATCGAGGCCGAGAAAGCCGTCGAGGAACAGAAGCAGGCTGCGTCCGTGGCGCCGCCTGCCGCTCCCCAGGCGCAAGCTGCGCCTCCGGCTCCACCGGCGCCTCCTGCCCCTCCGGCTCCACCGGTGGCCGCGGCGGCGCCCCAGGCGCCTGCACCGGAAGCGGGAGCAGCCAAATGCACGTCATGTGGCGCGGAGATCCCGGAGGGATCGGCTTTCTGCCCGAGTTGTGGAGCGAAAGCGTGAGGGCGGCACGCTGCGCCCGTTGCCGCACCGGCGGGAGGTTGAGTGCATGCGTGAGCGTTGGGCTATATTTGTCCTGATCCCATGCATGTTGTTCATCAGCCTCCTCGCACTCGGATGCGGGCAAGCCACACCCGAAGAGACGGTCTATAAGTTTCTGGGGGCGGTCCAGGCGCATGACGGAACCGCCATGAGGTCGTGCATCAACCCGGAAGCCCTTTACAAGGCGGCGGATGGGAGTAGTGAGATCGCACGCCAGTGGGAGGAACTGCACCGCAGGTACCTGGTGGAACCGGTAAACTGGCGCATGGAATTCGAGAGTATACGACTCGAGAGTTCCTATCTCGACTCTGACCGGGCACTGGTAAGGCTTGCCGGCGGCAGGTGCGAGCTGTATAACCTGAAGGAAAACACATGGGCGACTGCGGGCAAGATAGATTTCACCACACAGGACTTCGCGCCCCTGTACGTGGTCTTGAAGGATGGGCAGTGGTACCTGGAGGCGTTGGATCTGTATATCATCTACGGGCTGGAGAACCTGGCCCGGAGGTAAACGGAGAGAAGGTATAGTAGTTGAACGGACTAGAACATGGAAACAACGGACTGAAGGAAGATAGCGAGGGGTCTGGCGGATGCGGTTTGCCGATAACCTTTCTCCGCACGGACATGGGCTCGAGAAAAGGATAAGGGGGTTGTCCTTGCGCTGTCCAAACTGCGGTTACGATAATCCGCAAGGCCGTCGTTATTGCGAGGGCTGCGGTGAAAAACTGACCGACCTGGAGGCGCTGAAAGCGCGTGAGCGCAGGCGTTCCCAGCGTGAAGCAGCGATCTATCGCCGCGAGGTCCAGAAGGAGGGTCTGGACATCGAAGAGGCGGAGAGGCGCAGACGCCGCTCACGCAGGCGTATGAGCCCCTGGATTGCGCTTACGATCCTACTGGTGCTCGTGGCCGTCGTCGCAGTCGTCGTCATCGCAGTCAGCGGAGGCGAAAGCGGGCCGGAAAGGGCGGTCAAGGAGTTCTACAATGCCATCAGGGACAAAGACGTGATGACTTTTCTTAAGCATACGGAGCTCGAGCTGTACAAGATGGCAGAACGCGGCGAATATCAGCCCGATCCCTACACGGAAGGTATTGAGTATGATTCGTACCGCCTCGAGGATTTGACGACGCGCCTGGTCAAGGAGGAGGGAGATTACGCAGAGGTGGAGGTGATCGGGGGTTATTTCGAGGGGATGTATAGCGACGGCAGCAGTAGTGGGGGCATTGATTTCTCCGAGCACCCTCGCCTGGTAAGCCTGGTAAAAGTAGAGAATACCTGGATAATACAGGATTACCAGATCATGAAACTCCCCTATCTCTTCGCCGAGATAGTCCCCGACCAGCCGGAGTACCCGGAAGTGGAGGAACCCAGCTGACGCGCCTGCATACCCAAGAGCCCGGGCAGATTAAGCGGGCCCGCCATCGCCGCCAGGCCCTGCTGACAGGCGCCCCGTCGTCATCTATACTTATACGGAATGTTGAATAGCGAGGAGGTTGGATGCACTTGCGCCTAAAGCGTTTCATGATCTACCTGCTGGGAGCGGTGGTTCTCATCCTGTGTGCGGGATGCGGCTGGAGCAGTGGCTCCCCTTTCAGCGGGGAGTATGCCGATTTCGAGCGCGAAACGTACGATCCCCTGGATAGCACGCCCGTCACCGCCGTACAGGCATGGTTCGCCTCCATGGAATTCATGCGTAGTGAAAACGAAGAAGGTGTGATGGTGCCCGACAAGGAGCTGGGCCGGGATTTCGACCTCTGGCTGAGCGTGGTCAATCCGTCCGTCCTCCAGGACCAGGAAGGACAGTTCATCGGCATGGAGCAGCTGGAGGAACTACGGGTACTGTGGAACGATCCGGGTTGGGAGGTCGAATTCCTGGGGGTCGTCATGGAAGAGAGTCAAAACGATGGGGGCGAAGCCATGGTAGAACTGGTTTCTGGTTCCATCCGCTATATCGGAGATTTCTTTGACAGTCCGGAGTGGAGACAGGACAGCTTCGGCGACAAAAAGGGCGAGGTCTACCTGGAATATTATGAGGATCCCGTAAACGACCCGCTTTTGAATATCCAGGAACAGGACGAACAGTTCAGGGACAGGTTCGGAGATATCGCGGGCAAGGGGCGCTGGGTGATCATAGGCGGCCTGGATTTCTCCGAGGACGAACCGTGGGGCGAACAGGTACAATAGCAGCCAGCTGTTGCCCCACATAGGTTTTCAATCCAGCCAGACCATCTGCGGTTCCACGACGCCGTTTGCTATGCTGAGATTTGCGTAGGAGAGACGTTTCGAGAAACGCCGATCGTTGGGGGTGCCGGGGTTTACGAGCAGGATCCCTTTTCTCTCCTCTACCAGCGCTTTATGGGTATGGCCGAAGACGATTACGTCAACGTCTGAAAAGCGTGAGAGCACCCTCCTCTCGATGCCCACAGGCGGTCCCCAACCATGGATGAGCCCGATCAGCTTTCCCTCCACCTCGACCACCAGCTTTTCCGGAAGGAGCGATCTGACCTCGGGAAGGTCCATGTTCCCGAACACCGCCCTGGTCGGCGCCAGGGAGTTCAGCTCCTCCATGACCGACATCTCGATGAGGTCTCCAGCGTGAAGTATGAGGTCGGCTCCGTGCAACTCCTCCAGGAGCCTGCTCGGCAAGGTGGGGTCGACCTTTGGTATGTGGGTATCGGCGACCACAGCGATGCGTTTCATTATTTACCCCCTTTTCGTAAGCTCGCACAGTCACCCGCTTGCTTTATACAGGCCTTGATATATTATAAGGTTAGCTCGGGAGCAAAAATGATCCATAAGAAGAAGAAAGAACTGCGCAAGAAGATCCAGGAACTCCGCGACAGTATAGACCCCGAGCAGAGGCGGCTTCTCTCGGCCTTAGTCGCCGAGAACCTCTGGTCGGTCCCGGAGTTCTCAGCGGCTGAGTCTATCCTGTTTTTCATCTCCTTCCGCAGCGAGGTGGATACTGTTCCTATGATCCGCCGCGCCCTGGAAGAGAACAGGATAGTCTGCGTGCCATGCACCGATTCCGGGAACAAGGCCATGGTGGCCTCACGCATTTTCGACCTGGAAAACGACCTGCAGCAGGGCAACTACGACATCCTGGAGCCCAAGGGCAATTGCCTGCGCCCCCGGCCCGAAACAGATATCGACGTGGTACTCATGCCCGGGGTCGCCTTCGACCTTGCTGGCGGACGCCTGGGCTACGGTGGAGGCTACTATGACCGCTTCCTGGAAAAGTGCGGGCCGCGCTGCACGCTCATAGCCGTGGCTTTCGAGATCCAGCTTATCGACCACGTGCCTTGCGCAGACCATGATGCGCGGATCCACAAGATAGTCACCGAGAAGAGGATCATCGACTGCCCCGCCTCCTGCGCACTGCACTGAACGCCGGGCCGTTTCCCATCACCTACCACCCACGTCCGATCTGTCCCCCATAGGGTGTGGGTCAGCGTCTTGCGTCTCCAGCCGCAGGCGAGAGATGTCAAGACCTGACCCCATTTCCCATTACCTACCACCCACGCAACGTTCTGTTCCCCAAGCCGCGTGTTATAATCAACCAGGACTTTTAGCAGGATTTTTCGAAAACAGGAGTGAACAAGC
Source organism: uncultured Actinomycetota bacterium (assembly GCA_964529285.1). Classification (GTDB taxonomy): domain Bacteria; phylum Actinomycetota; class Geothermincolia; order Geothermincolales; family RBG-13-55-18; genus SURF-21. Next base: position 26,583 of record CAZGWK010000037.1, on the reverse strand, counting down.
GTTGGAGGAGAACAATGCTCGGCAGAGAAGGCCGCACGCAGAGACGGCTGGGCCGCCGGGAGATACTGCTCTTTCTTACAGTCCTCGGGCCTGGCTTGATCACCGCCATGGTGGACAACGACGCCGGCGGCATCGCCACGTACTCGTTTGCCGGCGCACGCTTCGGCTACGAGCTCCTCTGGGTACTCGCCTTCACTGCCGTCCTGCTCGCTCTGGTCCAGGAGATGACCGTACGCATGGGCATGGTAACGGGCAAGGGCCTGGCCGCGCTCATCCGTGAGAGATTCTCCCTGCGCCTCACGGCCTTCATCATGTTCACCCTCCTGGTGACCAATTTTGCCAACACGGTTTCCAATTTCGCTGGACTTGCCGCCGGCATGCAGCTTTTTCACGTCCCGCCCTGGATAGCCGTGCCGCCATTTGCCGCACTCATATGGTGGCTCGTGGTCAAGGGCTCCTACAAGCGGGTGGAGAAGGTCTTCCTGGCCGCTTCTCTGGTCTATATCTCCTATGTCATCTCGGCCTTCCTGGCTCGCCCCGACTGGGGAGAGGTAGGCAAGGCCCTGGTTACCCCCTCGCCACGCTTCGACGTCGCGTACCTCGTCCTCACCGTGACCATCGTGGGTACCACCATCGCACCCTGGATGCAGTTCTACCAGCAGGCGGCCATAGTGGACAAGGGGCTGGATTCCTCAAAGATAAGGTACGAGCGCATGGACACTGTCGTGGGATCGTTGCTCATGACGCTGGTCGCCATGTTCATAGTCATCTGCTGCGCCGCCGCTTTTTACAGCAATCCCGAGGTCGGCGCCACGACTATTACCAGCGCCGAGCAGGCGGCGGCGGCCCTGGCTCCCATTGCGGGCAATTACGCCTCCTACCTTTTCGGGATTGGGCTGCTGGTCGCGTCCATCTTCGCCGGTTCCATCCTCCCTCTCTCCACCGCTTATACGGTTTGCGAGGCGTTCGGGTGGGAATCGGGTGTTGACCGCAGCTACAGAGAGGCTCCGCGTTTCTATTTCATCTACACCTTCTTCATCGTCGGGAGCGCGCTCCTGGTAATGGTCCCGGGCATGCCCCTTGTACTGCTCATGCTGATATCCCAGACCATGAACGGGATCCTGCTGCCGGTCATCATGTTCTGCATGCTGATCCTGATAAACGACCGCGACTTGATGGGCTCATACGTGAATCCGCCCTGGTTAAACAAGGTGATGTGGGCGATAACCATCCTGCTCACCCTGTTGACCGTGGTGATGATAATCTCGACGTTTTTTGCGACGGGCTGATCCGGGGAGGTGTCCGAATGAAAAACGAATACGTTTCTTTTACCCGCCGTAAGCTTGCACTGGATAGCGGAAAGAAGCCGGGGGGAGGAACAGCCCAACGACCGATGATCGCTTCCATGACCTTTTCGTCCGTTCTACCGGGGAGGTGGCTGATTGAAGGATGAAGACGTATTCGCCCTTAGCTCTTTCATAAAAAAAGAGGTGAGGGACGCCGAGGACCATGAGGTAGGGCACGTTTCTGATCTGGCTGTCGAGCTCGGGACCCAGCCGCCCGCGGTCACCGATCTGGCTGTCCACCTGCAGTGGACTGACCGCATCGGTGACCTCATCCTGCCCCGTCCCACCGAGGATATCGTACTGCTGCTGCCCTGGACGGAGGTGGAGTCGCTCGAGGAGGAGAGCCTGTGTCTCCACGGCCACCATCCCCTGTTCGAGGTCGCATCCAGTGAGGGCAAGATCCTGGCACGACGAGACATCCTCAACAAGCAGATCACGGACGAGGAGGGCAATCGCCTGCACCGCGTGGACGACGTGCTCATGAGACGAGAGGGCGTCCTCCTCTTCCTTGAAGGCCTGCAGGTGGGTACGGAATGGCTTCCTGCCGGCGGCCGTCTGGGAAAGCTGGTAAACCGATTGAGGAGCCGTTACAATCACCCCGGTGAGACCAACGTGATCCCCTACGAGGCCATATTGCGCGTAGATGAGGAGGCCCTGGTCATCCGGACCTGAAC
>CAZGWK010000037.1:0-24463 GCA_964529285.1 uncultured Actinomycetota bacterium | reverse complement strand
CCTACGAGGCCATATTGCGCGTAGATGAGGAGGCCCTGGTCATCCGGACCTGAACCTATTAAGCCCTGGCCGAGGGGTAACGGTCTTCGCTCGTGCTCGCAGGTCGCATATCCATAGCGCAGCCATTCTGTCGAGAATACTGCTCGCAATGTCGCTTCAGACCGACCCCGTCGTTCCAGGGCAGTGGTTTCATTGGAAAAATAGGTCCGGGGACCAGGGGGGGTGGGTTATAGTATGGAAAACGCCTGGGTCGGGATTTATATTACATAGCCTCCTGCAACGCACTGCTCGCAATGTCGCTTCAGACCGACCCCATAGTTCTCGGGCAGTGGGCAGCGCAGACGGGGCTATCGCCCGAACACTCTCATAGCCCTTGCTTTCGTGTTCGGGTCCGGGGACCAGGGGGGGTGGGTTATAGTATGGAAAACGCCTGGGTCGGGATTTATATTACATAGCCTCCTGCAACGCACTGCTCGCAATGTCGCTTCAGACCGACCCCGTCGTTCCAGGGCAGTGGGCAGCGCAGACGGGGCTATCGCCCGAACACTCTCATAGCCCTTGCTTTCGTGTTCGGGTCCGGGGACCAGGGGGGAGGTCAACTGAGCTGGTGATCCGTGCCCATAAGAAATCTCAGCAACCGTTCCCCGTCATCGGCTTTTGCTGCAAATAAGCTGGCTCTTGCTTTCCTGCCATGCACGAGGTCCATCACCAACCTGTTCTTCTCGACTGAAAAACCCGTTATTTCGCTCAACTTGACCTTTTGAAAAACTATCGGCGGCATCGGAAAAAGATAGAACCTCAATTCTCCATTCGTAAGCCTGATGAACGGCCTCCTGTATGAGAACAGCAGCATTCCAAGAATGGCTGCAGAGACGACGATCGAGACTGCCGTCCACGCCCAATTCTCCAAGACGAGCTGGACGAAGATATCGACGAAAGGGATAAGAAAGACAATAAGCAGAAAGGCGCGATAGGGATTGCTCCAACCGAACGTCTCGTTCACTTCCATCGCATTTGCCCGTATCGCTCACGTATCGACATCTCGGACTATCTTTCGTTAGTGCGTCGAGGGTGAAAGGAGGGCGCCGTGGGGCGCCCTCCAAAAGCTTTACGCTATCTTCTAGTAGTCTTTTTCTTCGCCTTCCAGGGGCACGAAGCGGCTGGACAGTTTCTCCTGCACCGCGGGCATGGTAGTGTATTCCATCTCATCCAGCGGCAGCCGGTGGGGCTCGAAGGGGCCGTGCATGCGCAGGTAATCCGCGACATCCAGTGCTTTCTGGCGCGCGTTGTCGTAACTGGGGTCGGCGAACATGTCCCTGGGACCCACGAGCTTCCCGCCTACGAGCTGGAACCCGATGGCGACAACGCGGGGAGGGCCGTCGAAGCGGGTGGGCCTGTCCTGGTCCGTCCCGACGGGCATGAACGGCCCGTGGTGGCTCCCGCGCATCCAGCCGGCCACCGTATAGGGAAACGCGAAGGGCTCGAGCACTTCGCCAACGGCGGGCAGCCCGCTCTGGCAGCGTACCGCCATGACCGGGTCGTCCTTGCCTACGTAGCGCCCGGCCATGAGGAAGAGACGCTGGGTGGAGGTAACGGCCACGGGTTCATCATCGCCCTTACGGAAGATGTGTTTGATCACGTAGCGGGAAGGGGCACCGATGAAAACCAGCATGTCGTAGAGTTCTTCGGGGGTATTGAAGATGACCTTCTTCTCGTCGACGAGGTCATGCACCTCGAAGCGGAAACCGTCGTGCATGGACGGGTCGATGACCAGGCCGGGTGTGTTGAAGGGATCCGCGAACATCTTGTACAGTGGGAAATTCCAGCAACCCGGCTCGGTCTTGTCCGCCAGGAAGCATATGATGGGTTCGCTCTTGCGCTCCTCTATCTCCATTTCCGCGTAGCCCGGCCCCAAACCGCGCAGGTTTCCGGAAAAGGCGTCGCTGAGCAGGTCCTGTCCCGCCCCGTACTGGCCCAACTCCTTGGCGACCTCGGTTACTTTCTCGAAGGTCTCCCAGGCGAAGCGGTGTATCTCTTCGTTGTCGGGACCTTTCTCGTGGGTCATGATCAGTGCGATGTCGTCACCGCACTTTGCCTGGCAATAATCGATGATCAGGCCCTTCTCTTTTGCCTCGCCCAGGAGTTCTCTCGTGCGGCTCAGCAACGCGGGGTGTACGTCGGAGTGGCCGACGTAGCCGCCCACATCAGCCTTGATTATGCTGAAAGTGACCTTCATTCCATTACCTCCTTGATTCCGGACTTGATCTCATTATTACTGCGGTATCCGGCCACCGCCGCCGCAGCTCCAGCGGCCTGGTTTCACGACATTCGCCATTATAATATCTATGCAGTATCATTTCAAAGATGCGAAGACTACGTCGGCCGCGGGCGTGTCCCTCATGCGGCGGGAAAAGACTGCCTACCTTTCCACCTCTTTACCGCCTTCTCGATCTCAACCGCTACGAACACGACCGATGAGAGCAGAACGCTCAGCACTAACTCCCAGGCAGTGAGTGGTTCGGTCTTGAAAACGCGGTTCAAGACCGGCACGTAGATAGTGGCCATCTGGAGGGCAAAAGTCAGCAGGACGGCCCAGAGAAGGGGCTTGTTCGACAAGAACCCCAGCTTGAAGATCGATTCACTCTCCGAGCGAACGGCCAGGACGTGTCCCATCTGGCTCAAGCAGAGAACCGTGAAAACCATGGTCTGCCAGTGGGTGCTGCTTTTATTGATGAACAATGACTGGGCGATCAGTGAAGTCGAGGCCATGAGCAGCCCGACCCAGACGATGTGGACGCCGAGGCCCTGGGAGAAGATGCTCTCCTTCGGGTCCCTGGGGGGCCGGTTCATAACATCTTTGTCAGCGGGCTCGACGGTCAGGGCCAGACCGGGGATGCCGTCGGTGACGAGATTGATCCACAGGATATGGACGGGCAGCAGGGGAATCGGCAAGCCCAGAAACGGCGCCAGGAAGATGGTCAGTATCTCGCCTGAATTGCTGGTCAGGGTGTATTTGATGAATTTGCGTATGTTGTCGAATATGCGGCGGCCTTCCCGGACGGCCTTGACGATGGTGGAGAAGTTGTCGTCCAACAGTACCATGTGCGCTGCTTCCTTGGCCACGTCCGTGCCGTTGACCCCCATGGCCACGCCGATATCGGCCCTCTTCAAGGCCGGGGCGTCGTTTACCCCGTCCCCGGTCATGGCCACGAATTGCCCTTTGTCCTGCAGGGCCTTGATGATCTTGAGTTTCTGCTCGGGGGCCACGCGCGAGTAGACGCTTATCTTTTCCACCTTTGCTTCGAATTCTTCCATGGGAAGGTCTGCGAGTTCCCGGCCGGTTATGACGATATTGCCTTCCCCGTGTATGATCCCGACCCGCCTGGCTATCACTTCAGCCGTAAGCGGGTGGTCTCCGGTGATCATCACCGGCCGGATCCCCGCGGACCGGCACATGGCGACCGCATCCGCGGCTTCTGGCCGGGGCGGGTCCATCATGCCGACCATCCCCAGGAAGATCAGCCCCTTTTCCACTTGTTCCGAAGTCACCTGACCAGGAAGGGCGTCCCAGACCCTCATGGCAAACCCCAGTGTCCTCAATCCTTCGCCGGCGATCCGCTCGGATACATCCAGGATCCCCCGGCGGTCGATCTGTTCCAGGCCTGCGTCGGTCAGGGTCCGCTCGGATCGCTCCACCACTTCCTCGACGGCACCCTTGGTAAAGGAAACGACTTTGCCGTCTTCCCGGGGATGAAAGGTGGTCATAAGCTTACGGTCCGAGTCAAAGGGTAGCTCGGCCATCCTGGGACGTTTTTCAGCAAGCCCCTCTTGAGAGATTCCTTTCTCCCGGGCCAGGTCGATGAGGGCCGTTTCGGTCGGATCACCGATCAAGTTACCCGAGGCGTCCAGGCGTGCATCGTTGCAAAGAGCCAGGGCTTTCAGCAGTAAGTCGACGGTGGTCCCGCCGTATTGCGGGTCGCCCCCCGTAACCTCACGGTGTGAGGGCGCCGCCTCATCGGCCCGTTGCAGCAGCCCGTCCGCATAGACCTGCTCTACGGTCATATGGTTCAACGTCAGGGTGCCGGTCTTGTCGGAGCAGATATAAGTTACCGATCCCAGGGTTTCGACCGCCGGAAGCTTTCGGATCAACGCCTGCTGCCTTGACAGCTTCTTGGCGCCAAGCGCCAGGGAGATAGTGATGACAGCGGGCAGGGCTTCCGGAATAGCCGCCACCGCCAGTGAGATCGCGGTTAGAAGCATCAGGAGCGTTTCCTCGCCCCGCAACAGGCCGGTAACGAAGACTACGGCGCAGATGGCCAGGATCGCATAAGCGAGCTTCTTTCCAAAGGAGTTGAGCCGTTTCTGGAGAGGTGTCTGCCCTTCGCCCTGGTCCTGGAGCAAGGTGGCGATCCGCCCCAGTTCCGTTCTCATCCCGGTGGCCACCACCAGCCCTTTACCCCGCCCGTAGACGACCATGGTGCCTTTATAGGCCATGTTGATCCGGTCTGCGATGGGCAGGCCCCTTTCCTCGAGAGGAGCGCTGTCCTTCTCCACCGTCGCGGACTCACCGGTCAGGGCCGCTTCATCGATTCGGAACTGGACCGCTTCCGTCAGGCGAAGATCAGCCGGCACCACGTTGCCCGCTTCCAGGACCACCAGGTCCCCCGGGACCAGCCTGTTCGTGGCGATCGATTGGTGCTGCCCGTCACGGACGACCGTCGCCGAAGGGGCTGCCATTCTCTTCAGGGCGGCCATGGCTTTTTCGGCGCGGTATTCCTGCACAAACCCAAGCACCGCATTGAGCATCACGATCACCACGATAACCATGGCGTCCAGGGGCTCCCCGATAATGCCGGCCACAACAGCAGCGGCGATCAACACTATGATCATGAATTCCCTGAACTGATCGAGGAACATCATCCATATGGATCTCCGTTTCTTCTCGACCAGTTCGTTGGGGCCGAAGTGATCGTAGCGCCGGTCGGCTTCCTCGGAATCCAGGCCTCTATGCGATGTTTGGAGATTATCCAGGACCTTTTTCGTGTCGAGTCGATACCAATCGACCGATTCGCTGTCTGTCATGCTCCCTCTCTCCATCGTTTCTTCCAGGATGTACCGGGGTCGTAAATCACCAGGGCCATGGAAGCAGTTTCCAAACGATGTGCTTGCCGGCCGCGTCGAGTTCCCCGTAGTCATGCACTCGCTCCCCGGCCGTTCCGGGCTGCTCCAACCACTGCCACACTTCAACTACCGGGACGGATGGGCGCCTTCCGCCGCCAGGTAGCGCCGTTCTCTATCCACTGCTTCCATGCGAAATATTATATCGAACATTCTTCATATGCTCTCCCTCTTGCCAACACTATGCCGCCAAGTTTTCTTCATTTACGAGCGTACACGTGCCAGGCCTGGACAAGCTCATAGCGGGCTTTCCGTAAGATCGGAATATATCCTGAACTTGTCCAGGCGCTGGGACACCGCCGCACCGCCCTGCGGGCGGCGTTGTCGCTTACGCGATGCAATCAGACTTTCTACTTGCACAGACGCAAAGGTCCGTATTCTAGCGTGGGCGCGCAGACGAAATGGCTGGCCTCCGTTATTCGGTGGTCTCTTCGGCGGGTTCGGAGGGTTGCAGGGCGTCCTCGGTGAAGGTGCAGTGAGGGTCCCACAACAGCCACTCCTCGATACCCAGCTCGTAGCAGGCGCGTATCTGGGACTGTACCTCGGTCACGCCGTAGTTCAGGGTGAGGGAGAAATCCTGCAGCCAGGGCCGCAGCTTACACGGGGTGCCCTCGAGCTTCTCCTGGAAGTCCACCAGGCTGTGGTATACCGTATCGTGGGGGTTGGCCTCGGGGTTGTCGATATTATATTCGCCGCTGTTGTAGTGAGAAGGGTAGACCATGGGGCACATGTAATCCAGGTACTGGCCCATGGCGGTGACGTCCTGGCCGATGCCCATCTCTCCCTGATGTGAAGCGGTGAGCCCGAAGACGTCCGCGGACAGCACCACCCCAAGGGGTTTCAGCCCGTCACGCATGTATTTGAGGAAGTCCGCGATCACCTGCTTCTTCTCCCTGGTATCCTCTCCCTGGGCGGGGAATACGCAGGTAGTGGTGTTTCCATCGGAGGGGAAACGCACGTAGTCGAGCTGTATCTCCTTGAAGCCCTTGCGCGACGCTTCCACCGCCAGCTCCAGCAGGTAATCCCAGTTCTCGCGGTTGTAGGGGTCCAGCCAGCTGCCGTCGCCCCAGCGCCCTCCCGCGCTATGGTGCACCGCGAGGTCCGGGCGCTTGGAGGCTACCACCGGGTCCTTGAAGCATACGACGCGGGCGATGGGATAGATATCTTCATACCAGCATTTATCCATTACGCGGTCGATGTTCACTCCGCCCTGGTCCAGCGGACTTCCCACCTCCACGGCCAGGGCAACCTGGCTGGGATAGGCGACCCTGCCGCTCTCGTCCTTGACGTCTATCTGCATCCCGTTGAGCTCGGTCCTCTCGACGAGGCTGGCCATCTCCTTGAAGAAAGCGCTGTCCGCGGCTACCCAGATAGAGACGTGGATACCCTTGATCCTCGGGGGAGGCGCGGTATCCAGCAGCAGCTCCCTGCGGTTGCCGGCCGCGTCCAGCGCGGCGATGGTCACCGTCACGTTCTCGTAGCGGCTCACCTCCACCTGGAACGAGCCGTCCGTTTCCACCGCGATTTCCTTTCCGTCAACCATCAGCGCATCGGCACCTTCGACCCTTCCCCTGATAACGGTGATGCCGTCTTCTCTTGCCTGCCATTCATCGACCTCTATCATAGGCGGGGTATTGTCCACCAGGAACCGCGACGAAGCCTCCACCTTGCCTGCGATTATTACTTCCAGAACGTGTTCGCCGTCTTCCAGGTCAACCTCCATGGAAAGCAGCGATTCCGCCACGCTGGCTTCAGCCGTATGGTCCTCCCCGTCCAGCATGACCTTGACGGCAGCGGGGTCCACGTTGCTTTTCAACGAAGCCTCGATATGGATGGGTGAACCCGTGACGCAGGCGCCATCGGCAGGTGCGATGCCGCTTACGGCGGGAGAGCCCATGAGTATGACCAGCATTACGACGAGGAATATCGCGCTTCCCAGTCCTATCAGCGCCCACATCGCGCGTGGTGTCAGTTTCGCCTTGCGCCTCCGCATGCGAGGCTGGGCGCGCGCGCCGGTTATCTTGGCGCTCGGGGTAACGCGTGACCGCCAGCGGCGGCGTTTGAATATCTTTTTACTGCTCCTGGGATAATGTGCCAATCTATGGAACGCGCGGGCGTCTCATTACCGGCCCGCGCTCCTCCTCTCCTAGTAAGTCCTCAGCTCCTTATCGCCAAGCTTGCCCTGGTCTATCCTGTCTATCATGTGCTTGGGCACAGTAACGACATCTGGGTTGCCATCACTGCAATAACGGCGCTCAGGGTTCTCCATGAAATATTGGATCCATGCGTATATCCCGCTGTCTCCGGTATCAAGGGATGGATCCAAAGCCTGTACGCGGGGAAGCCTCAAGGGATCGAAATCGCGATTACAGGGGGCGGGCGCGGGGTTGGCGCCCACCAGGAGCGAGGCCTCAAACCTGATTTCTATTCCATTATAGGAACCGGATGTCAACAACGAGGGGTTCTTCGGCTCCGAGCCGTTGGGGAGCGCGATGCTCTTCTGCTCGTATTCCGGAAGATATTCCTTGACCAGGCTGATGTTGCCGGTCAGTTCCTCGAGTACCGTCTCGTCATCGACTTCGCCCAGGGAAGGGTGGTTGATGGTATGGTTGCCGATGTCGTAACCGTTGTCCACCAGGAAGGTCAGTTTTTCTTCCCTGTATTCGTCCTGTCCGAAAAGGGTGGGGAGCACGTAAAAAGTGGCGGTGATATTGAAATCCGGGTAATCCTTCTTGAACTGTTCCATCACGCCTACGGCGCAACGCGGGTCTATGATCTTTTCGCCGTTCTCTTCTATGTAGCGGAACTGGCTTGGATCGGAATCGTCGAATGTCAGCACTACCGGCGTATAGCCCGCCTCCACGCCGATATCGTTGCTTACGAAATCGTCCAATCCTACGCAGCGGTAGCCCTCTTCGTACAGGAACTCCAGGTCCGCCCGGAAATTCTCAGGCGTGCGCGACCACCTTCCCTCCTCGGCGATACGATGGTATTCGAGTACCATCACCGCACCCTGTTCGTTGACTTTGAGCTGGTTCAGCTGGGCTTCGTTCAGGCTTGCCATGGTGGCAATGGTATCCTCAAACCCGCCGCTACCGCCGCAAGAGAGGGCCGCGATCATGATGATGGTAAATATCATCGCCCCCAGCACTCCCAAAGTTATATAGAAACGGCGGGTGAAACGTACTTTCGTTTGCGCATGCCTTCTCGGCGTCCTGTTCAAATCCTCCGTCATACAAACCCCTCTGTCCTGTGAATGCTTATTGCGTCCTCTGCGTTCGATACAATAAACCAGCGTTTAGTTTAACATCACTCGAGATGCGCCTCCAATGACACAGCGCAACCCGGAAAAGACGGCCTTCTATCGCGCGGGCCGCTCTTGTTTCTATAGACATTCTTTATACGGTCAAGGGTTCCCTTTTTAGCGTAAAGCGCGGCGTCGGCGCTTCAGGACAGCTCGACCACGATACGGGTATCAGTACCCCTGATCCCTTCCACATCGTGCAGATCGGCTATGACCACTTCGGAGACACCCCTGGCATCATCGGAGTCGAGTACGGCGACGATGTCATCCGGCCCCGTTATGCAGTAGGCTTCCACTACTGACCGCATCCCCGATACGGCCTCGAAAACATTCCTTAGCTTGCCCGGTTCCACTTTGATCAGCACAAATGCCTTCACGGTCTCGCCCCCTCCCGCAGAGTGACCTCCCTACTCTTACTCATCCTATATATAAATAATACAACAGCAGGCTCCCTTTCCCTCAAAACCTTTCGCGGTCCGCTCCGGGCTGCTTTTCGCTCGCTCTCTGCCGGCACGGAAGGACAAGCACCGGGAAGATAAGAATACTAGAGCGTACACCATAAGCGGCCTGAACGATAAGGCAGGTGATCTCCAAATGCGGGATGTGTTCATAGCAGACGCGGTGCGCACGCCGACCGGTAAACGCAACGGGGCGCTCAGCGGCATCAGGCCGGACGATCTGCTCGGTCTTCTATTGAGCCACCTTGCGCAAGAACGCTTGGCTATCGACCCCGCGATAGTTGAAGACCTCGTCTGCGGATGCGTCACCCAGATCGGCGAACAGGCCTTGAACGTCGGCAGAAACGCCTTGCTGGCGGGCGGTCTTCCGTCTTCCGTAGCGGGCGTGGCGGTGAACAGGCTGGAAGGCTCCGGCCAGGCTGCCCTGGCCTTCGCGGCACAGGCCATATCCGCGGGCGAGATGGACGTGGTGATAGCATGCGGCGTCGAGTCGATGAGCAGGCAGCCCGCAGGCTCGGACGGCTTCGGCGATCACGTGGCCCACCTGGGCAACGGTGTAAGCCCCCGCCTCTTCGAGCGCTTCGGGGAGCTGCATTCCCAGGGCATAGCAGCCGAGCTCCTCGCCGGGAGATGGGGCTTCTCCCGCGAAGAGCTGGATGGTTACGCTCTGCGCTCACACGAGCGCGCTTGCGCCGCCATCGCATGCGGTTTCCACGAAGCCGGGATAATGCCCGTCGAGACGGTAAGTGCTGATGGGCGCAATGCGGTTCTGTACAGTGACGAAGGCCCCAGGCGCGACCTGAGCGCAGGCGAACTCGCCTCCCTGGCGCCCGCATTCAAATCCAGCGGGGTTATCACCTCCGGAAACGCCGCTCAGCCGGCGGACGGCGCGGCAGCGGTCCTCCTGGCCACCGCCGAGAAGTGCTCCGAGATCGGTATCGAGCCGAAAGCCCGCTACCTGTGCACCGCCTTGAGCGGCGAAGACCCTGCTTCCATGCTCGCAGGCCATATCTCGGCCACTCTACGGGCTCTACATAAATCCGGCCTGCGCCTGGAAGATATCGACCTCTTCGAGGTAAGCGAATCCTTCGCGGCCGTTCCCCTTGCCTGGATGAGGGAGTTGAAACCTCCGCAACCGGAAGCGGTAAACGCCTGGGGGGGAGCTATCTCCAATGGAAACCCGTTGGGAGCAAGCGGTATAAAGTCGCTCTGCACGCTCATCTCCGGGCTGACACAAGGGGACGCGCGTTATGCGCTACTGGCTACCTGCTGTGGTATGGGCATGGGCATCGCAACCGTCCTGGAGCGCACCCTGTAGTTCGCGGTCCGGAGGCAAGCCCCGCCGGGGACTTCAGGAAAACTGGTGGAGATGAGCGGATTCGAACCGCCGACCTCCTGCTTGCAAGGCAGGCGCTCTCCCACTGAGCTACATCCCCACCGTAATACTTACGTATATTGGATTATAAACCATCTCCGCCGCAGATCATCCCGCCCTCGAGAAAAAACGCCGGCGATGGAGGGAACGCGTACGGGACGAAAACGCCCTGTGCCCGGTTGGGGACTTCATCCCGACTGCAGGCTGCAGCGAGGTGGGAGTCTAAAGCCTGGAAGATCTCGCCAGGAAATTACCGCCGTACCTTATCTCGTTGAACCTGCCTTGCTCGCGGCGCGATCGCAGCATGTCGACGAAGGCCTCGAGACGTGTAACGGTCCCTACCGTAGAAGTGTGCTCGTCGAAACAAAGGTTAAGCATGGGGATGTCCCTGGACGAGCATATGCCGGGCAGGATGGTGCGGCAGATGTTCTCCGGCATGCAGGTAAGGGGATAGGCGTGAATCACCCCGTCGAAGCCGTCCGCCTGGGAATCGAGCGTGCCGGTTATGGTCATGTGCTCTTCCCCGCCAAGGATATATGGGAGATAGGTACGGCTGAGGCGCCGGGCGCGCGAGGAGGAAACATGAAGCATCGGGTCCAGCCACAGGGGGCTGAGCAGCCAGCGGTAGGTTGACAGCACCGGCTGGGCTTCGACGCCGAAGTGAGTCCCCAGCCGCCTTATCAGGTCGAAGTTGAGGGAGGGCTCCAGGAGCACGTAGAGCTCGCCCACGATGCGTACCCGCAACACGCCGTTGGAATCCCGTGCCGGCAACGAGGTGATCTCCTCACGCTGTTCGCCGCGCAACTGCCATACCCGCCGTATGGAATCGGCCTGGTCCAGCTTCTCCAGGTAACTGGACATGACCGCGTCCGTGCTGCCGGGTGCTTCCTCCCGGGGGCGTATTTCCCTGGCCAGGCTCTCCAGCTCCTCGATGGCCCCCGCCTTCGCACGGAAGATAGCAGCGGCGCCCGGCAGCTTGCACAACGCCCTTCTGCCCACCGCGCCCTTCAACTTCTCCCATACCGAGCGCGGGTCCTCCCTGCCTATGAGCAGGGAATCGAACTCGTACCCCATATCCCTCAAGATGAGATGATGCACGTGGGCATAATAGCCGAAGCGGCATGCCCACATGCCGCACACCATGGCCATGGTGTCGGCGCCTTTGTCCAGGGCATTCATGCAATCTCCCAGGGTTATCTTGAACGGCAGGCACACGAACTCGGGTGCGTACCTGGCTCCCTTTTCCAGGGTGACGCGGTTCGGGCGTTCCGGGACCACCGCCTCGACTCCCATGTACTCCACCAGGGCCCGCAGGGGGATATAGGCGTTGCCCATGTGTGGAAACGCTATTTTCATACCGCCCTCCCCGTACGCGGGCGCACCTTCCTGCGGTGGCGGAGCATGTCCACGAAGGCCTCGGCCCGCGTCCTGACGCCGGATTCGGCGCTGTGCTCGTCAAGCACCATTTCCATCAGGACCTGGTCGCCGGCCGGTTTCAGTTCGCGGCGCACTATCTCGGTAATGAGGGAATCGGGGCCGCATCCGAAACTGGTAAGGTATATCAATCCATCCACATCATCGCGCTGCATGAAGAAAGAGGAGGCGGCCAGTAGTTCCCTCTCATAACTCCAGGAAAGGGGCGGTAGCGACGAAACCTCGCTTTCCAGGTCTTTCTCACAGAGCATGGTGCTGCCCAGCACCCTTGCGCCGCATATATCCAGCCAGTGTATGAGCCTCTTGTTGACGACGTGATCGCCCAGGAGATACGGGTGCCCGACAACCGCCACCGTAACGTCCCCCTCCGTCAGGTAAGAAGGGCGCCTGGCACCATTCCCGTCCTGCATACCGCTCAAGGCTTCGGCGGGCATCAGCCCGCCGTGCAGCAGGCCTTCATACTTTTGCTGCTCCCGCATGGCTGACGCGTATGCGCCGGCGGCCTTGCGCAACGGGATGCCGAGCCTTCTCGCCAGGCGCACACAACTCCACCACCACGGTGCTTTGTTTATATCGACGATGAACTCCAGTGGAGGCGGCAAGTGTGGAAACGAATAGCGGACCATGTCCGGAGCGGCTATGAGCTTGGGGCATGTGAAAGTATCGTAGGCCTGTTTTTCCACGCTTACGAGACGCGGTATGAGGATCGCGTCCACCTTCCCCGCCAATTGCGACACGTGGCCAAAGAGGACTTTGACGGCAACGCAAACGTCATCCACGCAGAGATCCGTACCCTTGCCCAGGATATCGAGGTTAGTAGGCGGCGAGGGCTCCACTCTGCATCCGCAACCCTCCAGGAAAGCCTTGAGGAACGGGTAGTAACGATAGAACATGAGGGCGCGCGGTATCCCTATCTTCAAACCTCATCCACCTCGCACACATCTAGAGGCTCGAGCCTGCCTCATCCGTCCTGTACATGTATATCACTTTAAGATTATCCCTGACCCTCCCCATAAGCAAACCGCACCATGCGGATAGCGTGCTTACGCGGAAGGAATCCCGCTCGTTCTCCGGCGATGTCGCCGTGAACACTTATGCCACGGACTGCATCTAACCACTTGCCCAAAGAAGTACTGACTCCATACAATGAAGCAAAACGAAGGGAGATGAGGGAATGGCCGGAAGATCGCTTAAAACCGCCATCCTGGCAGTGATAGTGCTGCTGCTTTTGTCTTGCGGCGCTTACGCCCAGGAAGAAGAGCCTGCGACCCCCACGGAGGAAGAACAGGTCTCCGCTTCCAACCACATATTCCTCTACCAGGGCGAAGAACTGGTTCCGGTAGAGAGAGAAATCACGGGTGGCAACCAGATGGTTGAGTTCGCCGTGCTCGAGCTCCTGAAGGGACCCAGCGAGGAGGAATTGGCCGCCGGCTACGCTACGTTTATCCCGGAGGGAGTGAAACTGCAGTATACAACGGTGAAACAAGACCGCAGTGAGTTCGGCGTTAACCTTTCGCGCGAACTCCTGGAGCTTGCGGGGGACAGGGAGAGTTCCCTCAAGGCCCTGGCCCAGATCGTAAAGACGATCCAGGATATCTCGGGCATACCGGCCGTCGGGATCACCGTTGCCGGCGAAGCCATGGGAGACCCTCCCCAGGATGCCTACGAAGCCCTGGACGTTTCCGCAGATGAGGTCACTGGCAAGATACAGGGCATCGAGCCGTCCGAAGAGAGCAGCAACACCGGGCTCGTACTTGGGATAGTCTTCGGGGCGCTCGGGGCCATCATCCTTGCCTTCATGCTGTTTTTCATACTGAAAAGGCGTAAGCCGGCGCAGGATAAAGTACAAGACAAGAAGGCGGCAGCGAAGAAAAGGGACAACAAGAAATCCGCAAAATGAGATATCTTAAGCCGATACTTGCCGCCGCTTTAGTCGCGCTCCTGTTGACGGGACCGGGTTGTGATTCCAGCCCACAATGCGAAGAGGGGGATCCTTTTCTCATCTCCCTCGCGGATAACGTGGATACGGCGCGCATGATGCAGTCCATAGAATACCTGGCCAGCGACGAACTCCAGGGCCGCGCGGCGGGTTCCGTGCAATCACGGGAGCTCGAGGGTTTCCTGTCGCAGCGGTGGAGTGATCTGGGTCTCGAACCCGCCCACGAGTTAGGACTCCAGGACTTTCGCCAGGAGTTCCCGGTACCATCGGACAGATGTTTCCTCCAGGATCCACCCCCAGCTGATACGGAGATCGTATGCGCCAATATCGTCGGCAAGATCCCCGGCACGTCCAGCGAAGAGATGATCATAATCATGGCCAATTACGACGGCCTTGGAGTGGACGCGACCACCGGAGAGATATATCCCGGTGCCGATTACAATGCTTCCGGGGCCAGCGCCGTAATCGAGCTTGCCTCGATATTCTCCTCCCTGGAACTCGAGCCGGCAAAGACCATCGTCTTCGCCCTGCTCGGTGCCGAGGAATGCGGGGGATACGGCTCGGCGGCACTAGCGGAGGTCCTTGAAGCGGGTGAATGGCAGGACCGCTCGCGCACCATCAACCTGGAGGGTCTTGGGGCGGGGGAGGGCGGCTACATGGACGCGTGGGACCTCAACTACCGCAAGAACCGTCCAACCGTGGAGGCATTAGACGAAGCGGCCTGGCTGCTCGAGGTGGAGCTAGAGCTGGGGGGCGCGGACCCGGGTACCTCCGCAGGCACCTTTTTCCTCTTCCACCTTGCGGCCGTGACGTGCGACTGGTCGTGGTTCGAAAGGGATGACCACCCCGACTTCCACCTGCCCAGCGATACTCCCGATAAGATAGACCGAGACGGATTGCAGCAGGTAACACGCGTGGTCGCTGTCGCTGCCTGGAAACTGTCGGAATAACGCTTTGCGGTCTCCGTAAGGCCTGGAAAATAGACACCAAGCCGCTTGAGTGTTCGCAGCCGGCGCGGATATCCTCGCTCACGACCCGGTATCCTTCCTATATGCGGTGCCGCAGGATCCGTTCTCTCTCGCTCTCCTCGATACGCCTGATCCACTGGAAGGCGTGGCGGATCTCCTCTCCGTCGGGCAGGTTCTGTTCATTTTTCCAAGCGAGGTTGAGAAAATCGAGGTCCTTCTTCTCCACCACTTCCTTGCAGAAGAGTTCGCCTACCTGGTACTGCTGCAACTTGAGGTCGAAGCCGAGCATCCTTTCCACGAATCGTTCCGCCCCGGACTTGGAATCCCTGCGGTGGCGGAAGGCAATGCTCATCTCCTTGAAGGAAGGGATTATCTCTTTGCCCACGATGTCCATGATGAGGTTGCTGTAGCCTTCCACCAGAGACATGAACGCCTGGATGCGGGAGAGGATCTCCCTCTGTTCGGGAGAGTGGACCACGGACATCAACCCTCCCTGGTTAATGATCTCATTGAGCTTCTGTGAATCCCGCAACTCCTGCGGGCGCAGGCGCATGCCCATCTCTTCCAGGCGCAGCGAAACGCTCTGAAAGTATTCCTCCATGAGCGATCTGAGGTACTTCCTGATCCACGGGTTCGCCGCGAACTCGAAGGCATGGGTCACCTCGTGCAGGGTGATCCACAGGCGGAAGTCCTCCGGAACCAGGCGGAGTTTACCCTCCGCCTTGAGCAGGTTCGGGTACACTATATACAGTTTTCCGCCATCTTCGGGTCGGGGCAGCCCCAGGTCGAACTGGCCGAGCACACTGCGAGCCAGGTAGCCAATGACCATTCCCAGCTGGACGGTGAGCAGGCCGCGGGTGAACCTGCGCCCCATGCGCATGGACTTGTTCCTCTGCTCCTCGAGCCTCTTCAGCGTCTTTCCGTAGCTCTCAGCCAGGGGCTCGAATATAAGCTGGAAACTGGATAGGTTCGCCTCTATCCAGTCGGGTCTATCGAATACGAGAAGGGGCCCCAGCTGCTCCTTGGGATCCAGATGCGAATATTCCCTGACAAGCTCCTTGCTGCGCACCATCATGGCCTCGAAATCGTGCATTACCGCCGTTCCGGGAAGCGTGGCAGCCGGCTCGGACTGGGCTACCGTGTTCGCTATCTCGCGCGCCTGTTCCCAATCGACCATCCCTTCCGCCTTGCCACGGAAAGCGGTCCGCAGGGAGCGGTAAAGGGGCAGTTTTCTTGCAATACCCTCTATGAACTCGTTAACGCCGCGCAAGCTGCGGTCCCAAGGGTTTTCTTTTCTATCTACATCCATCTATCCTCACCTCTAAGCCTGCCGGCTTATCATTATTTTATCGTCCTCGCCCACGTCACGGAACTTGGATGTCCTTCTCTTTCCAGGTAATGACCGCTCATAAGTGTAACACAGTAAAAGAACGCCCCCCATGTCACCTGACGTAACATAAACAGCCTTATGTCTATCATCGTGTTTTACCGGCTTTGCGGTGAAATCCATTGTCTTCGCACCCGGCCGGTGCAACACTAATACCTTGGTATTAATGGCCATTTTAAATAATACCTTCGAGGAATGGCGTATCTCCTGCATGTTGAGGTATTTTTAAAACGTGCCAAGTTCTTTGAAAAAGGCCCCAAGCGGACACCGGGGAAATAGTGCCTCAGAAATAAGCAAAAAGACGTCGTGGGCGAGCCCCAAGCAGCAATAGTCGCAGCACCTTTTTAAGTAGACTCAACAGCATTCCCCTAGCACCATCCGAAGCCGACTAGCCGAGACAGCCATCTACCCCAATTGCAATCGAATGCAGCCCAGACGGACTACTTGAAACAGTCCTCGCCCATGACGCTATTTCTACCAGCGATCGTAGATCGTTCGCAGCAATATACGCAGCAACGTTAACAGCATAATCAAAGCATATTCGCAGCTATGACGAACATCCCTGAGGTATCCCCTTAATCCCCATAGGAGTCCGCATTTTGCGGAAGGCCCCGTTCCCCCTGCGGGGCCTTTTCCTTGCGTAAAACCTTCCCCGCCCGATCACTTATGCGCGCACCACTTCAGCGAAAATACTGTTGCGCTGTGGAAAGCACTTGAGTAACCTGTTGGAAAAGGAGGTACTGTAAGATGCCGGGTAGCGAGAACTGCTCCCTCTGCGGGCTCCCGCGCTCCCTGAACCGCAAGCTGGTCTGGACTACCGATGGTGGTATTTATTTCCAGTCAAAGCGCTCCGACAGGTTGCTCTTCCTCGGCGAAGAAGATATAAGGGTCCTGCTCGAAGAGGGCCTCAAACTCCGTGGTGAGCAGTTGTTCGATACGCTGCGGGAATGCCGCCGCACGTTCACCCGGGAGGAAGTATCGTCGCAGATGGGCGGCGTCCGCCGCCTGCTGCTGCGTCACTGGCCGCTGGCCAAGCGCGTGGTCAGGTCGGCATTCCGGGAAGCTGCATTCTTCGGCTGCGGTAACATAACCATCTCCAGGATAAAGCCGGGCAAGGAACTGGTGGTCAAAGCACGCCACCCTTACCATCCTCACCTCATGGCCGGTGACATCTGGGGTTTCTGGGAAGGGCTGTTCGGCGTGGAAGCTTTGCTCTCGCTCAGCGCATCATCAGAACATGAATGGGACATCACCGTGCGCAAGGTAGGCAAGATGCGTAATGCATCCGGGCGCAAGCAGGTGCCTCGCCGGCCCCAGCGCGATTACGGGCTGGAGGTATGCGAGAAGTGCCGCCTGCCGGTCTTCCCGTGGGAACTGCGTTGGGATACGGAGCTCGGTACCGTTTACCAGGCGGGTACCCACCATCACATGGTGATCACCTCGGCTGCGGGATGGCAGAAAGTCTTAGACGAGGTGACAGGAAGCAAAGAAGGGAGCCTTCCCGACGATATAGGTGCGGCGCTGGCGGCCAAGTCAGCCGCGGAATACCGCCGCTTGAAGGGAGACAACTATAAAACCGCTTACCGGCATTTCTTTATGAGCCTACCGTTCCTCGGGTGGGGCAAACCCAACAAAGTCTCACGCAAGCCGTTCCTGATAGAGGCGGAAATAGAGGGCGTTCCCTTTCCCCAACTGCTGGCCTGGAAGATGGCGGGAGTTTTCGAGGCCCTGGAGCGGGAGCCCGCCGATATCAAACATCTCAAGTCCGGAGACAGCGCATGGAGATACCTTATCGGCCCGCGCATCGAAGGCACCTTTCTGGAGATCAGCCGCATGCTGCCGGAGGAGGGGCGTTTCATCCTGCCGTACTGAGGAGGCGCATAAATGGACGAGATCTTACGCATCGCAAGCCCGGTCGATAACTGCTACCTGGTCAAGGGCGACCACTGTTATCTCGTCGATACCGGCGATCCGAGGTCGCGCAAGCGCATCGATAATGCACTGCGGGAGCAGGGGGTGAGGGTGCTTGATCTCACCCATATACTCATCACACACTACCATTTCGACCACACCGGCAACCTCGCGGACCTGAAGAGGGAAAGCGGGGCGGCGGTCGCAGCGGGTGAGGCGGACGTCCCCTATATCGAGGGAACGAGGCCACCGGAGATCGGCAGCGATCTGAATCGCCTCGGGCGTTTTCTGGCCAGGCTGCCGCGCTCGATCACCACGAGTTATCAGAAATGCGAGCCGTCCGAGGTTGATATATCGCTCGAGGGTGGAGAGAACATCGCTGAGCTGGAGCTTGAGGCCATCGCTGTGCCCGGTCACACTCCTGGGGGCATGTGCTTCCTCGACCGCGCCAAGCGGCGTGCTTTCGTGGGCGACATCGTATCCAATTATTTCGGGCGCGTCGGTCCCCCGACCATCTGCGCCAGTTACAGCATGGAGGACATCGAGGCATCCATGCGCGAACTCGCAGGCTTGGAGCTCGACTACATGTATCCTGGCCACGGCGGGATTATAGGCCCCGGTGCCTCCGACCTCGTGGCATCCTATATCAGGAAGAGATTCGGTTAGTAAGCTGCCGGCTCCTATATGGCGGGCTTATCCGGCTTAATACTGTCTTTATCCTTGAGTACCAGGCCTCGCTCGAGGGCCCACAGCACGGCATTGGTACGGTCCACCACGCCTATCTTTCGGAAAATGTTACGTATATGCACCTTTACCGTGTGCTCGCTGATGAAGAGGATATCGGCTATCTGGCGGTTGTTGTATCCGCGTGTCATGAGCTTCATGACGTCCGTCTCGCGCTGCGACAGTTCCTCGAAACCGTCCTCTTTCTTTTTCTTGCGCCCGGCAGGCTCGCTGATCTCCTCGATGAGCTTGCGGGCAATGGAAGTCGAGATCAAGGACTCACCCTTGGCCGCTGCGCGTACGGCCTTCACCAGTTCGTCTTTTGCCGCATCTTTGATGACATAACCTATGGCGCCGGCCTTGATGGCCTGCTTGGCGAACTGTTCGTCATCAAAAACCGTCAGGGTTATGGCCTCGATCCCCGGGTATTCGCTCTTAATGCGCTTGATCAACTCGATGCCGTTCATGCCCGGAAGCTGGATGTCAACGATGATCACGTCCGGGGGGAACCTCGCTATTCTTTCCAGTGCCTCTTCGGCGCTGCGGGCCACCGTGACGATCTTTATCCCTCCCTGCTTTTCAAGGATGCGGATGAGGCCCTCGAGCACGACCTCGTGATCGTCCACCAGCATGACGTTGATGGAGTCTCCGCTCCCTTCCTTGGCCATCAGCCCTCGCCACCCGTGATCATAGGGATCCTTACCGTAATAGTCGTACCCATCCCCGGCATTGAATTTATCACCAACTGTCCTCCCAATAGTTCGGCGCGCTCGCGGATGGCCATGAGGCCCAGGTGTTCGCCGCTATCCAGCTCAGCTGTCAGCATTTCCTGGTCAAAGCCGATGCCGTCGTCCTCCACGCTGAGGAGTAAGTCCCCTTGAGATGTCTCTGACCTTATCTTCACAGATTCAGCGTTAGAGTGTTTGCGTACGTTTGTCAATTCCTCCTGCAGAATACGGAATATGGCGAGCTCCACCGAAGTGGGAATTGACTCGAGGCCCTTGAGATCGACGCTGGTGCTGATAGCGTACTCCTCCTCGAACTGCTCCGCATAACGGGTTATGGTCTCCCTGAGCCCCAGTATGTCCAGGGATGTGGGCCTGAGGTTGGCCATGATCTCTCGCAATTCACGCAGGCAGTCCTTCGCTCTCTGCTGCACTTCCTCGACTTCGTCCACGGCCAGCCTGGGATCTTCCTTGAGAAAATCGAGGGCGAAGCCTGCCGCATAGATTATTTTCAACAGTGACTGTGCCACGGAATCGTGCAGCTCGCGGGCGATACGCGCTCTCTCCTCCTCGTGGGCGGTATTGACGCGTGACATGAGCTGGTCCATCATCCTGCGTTTGGCCATCACCTCGCGGTAGAGGCGTGTGTTCTCCAGGGCCATCCCTACCGTATCCGCGTAGGATGCAAGTATCTCCAGGTCCCTTTCGGCCATTACGAATCCCGGAGCGTCCGTCTCCACGTACAGCATTCCACGCGGCGAGCCAGTGGGGTTCACCGGGACGAGAATATAGCTGGCGTCGGGCTCGGGAGTCATAAAAGCAATGCGCTCGTCATGCGAAGCTTGTGCTGTCTTAATGGTATTGCCGAAAAAGGCGCGCGCTTCTATGGAGCCGGACAGGGGAGATATGGGGTACTGTTTTGTTTGCTCGAGTACGCGGTTTCCCCACGAAAAGTCATCGCGATCCTTCGCCGACAACGGTATGAGCATGTCGTGCTCGAAGATGAAGAAAACGGCACGGCGATAGTCTAAGATCTCACATACTCCTTCGACTATCTGTTGCGTGAGAACCCTGCGGTCCTGGGTGACCCGGACGAGGTTCATAAAACTGTTGAATTCCTTTACGGCCTCCTGGCGTTGTCTCATATAATCCCTGGCCACTGCGTTGGCGGCCCTGAAATGAGTCTCCCATGCTATTTCTGCGGCCTTGAGTTTTTCCTCCGGAGGATAACCCACTTCATCCCACGAGCGTTTGATCCACTTCCAGAAGATCTCGCTCCCCACCTGAAAAGCTCGCAGGATATCCGCTAATTCGAATTTCTCCAGGTAGATCCAGTCGATGCTCTTGAAACCGACCTGCCCTTCTTCCAGCTGGTCAATCAGGGTGAGGCACGCCGCGTTACCCATCCTGAGCAGCGTGGCCTGGAACTCTACCGGCATGCGCATGAATGACGGGACACTGTTCAGCAGCCGCTGTACGATCTCCTCGACGATCTCATCGAGGTATTCCCGCAACAGGTCAAGACCCTTGGAGAACATGGAGGCCAAGCACCAACCTAAAATAATGTTAACGTTATCCTACCGTGAAGTATATCAATTTCTGGTTGTTTTCCACGAAGGTCTCTTGCGGTACGGGTTCCACCTTGATCTCCAGAACGTTCCTTACGCCGCCTGCAGTCGGCTTGAGGCCTTTTATCTCGATCTTTAATGTCTCTCCGGGTCCGATGGACGGAATCGACTGCTCCTGCCTGGTAGGAGCAGGATCGTTGACAGTGTACAGGCTCACCGTCACCATCACGTCCTTCTCCTCGCGATTTCCCTGGTTCTCTATGTCGATGGTCAGGTTTATCTCCTCGCTATCGGGGAGGCGGTGGATATCCTCTCCTCCTTCCTCGTTTATGCTTCCCTCGGGATCGATGACCACCGCACCTATGGCGACGCCGTGTACCTCCGTACCCCTGAGGGTCACCAGGAAGGTCTTTACCCTCTCGACGGCCGCCTGCTCCCAGTCCGCCAGCCAGATAGAATCGGGCAGGGGGGCCACATCCGGTAATGTGCTCTCGTCCAGAGCTTCCGTTACTGCTCTCTTGTAAAAGCGGTAAGTGCCGTCGGAATACATCAGCTCCTGCAGATCCGTGGCAAGGCTGTTGGCATAAACGTCAAGGTCCACCGCCGTAAGGGAATTGATGAGATCGGAGCGGTAAGTCTTCACTGCCCGGTAACGTTGTTCCAGGCAAATAAGAAGCGCAGGATGAATATTCTCCAAGCCCTTAGGGGCCTCCAGGGCTTCCGCCTGGTCCAGCAGGTCCTGGCACGACTGCTCCACACCCTTGAGTTGATCGTTGAGGTTGTCGGTATTGGCGACCAACTGCGGTAGGGTGGAATGGATGGCATACCAACTCTGTCCCAAACTCGTTGACGTGTCAATTATCGGACGCACGCGGTTTACATATTCGCTGAGTGCCGACGTATCTACCTCTTCACCGCCGCCGCCGCAAGTTATATTGAATATCCAGCAACCCAGGATAAGCAATACCACGGCGATGATTATCGCCGGGGCGGGATTCCTTCTCTTGCGAGAGAACCTCGGGCTCCTGACTTGCGCGTACACCCTTTATCACCTCACCCTATTCGCTGGAGCGAGCGCTGCCATACAAAGGTTTTTTCTTGCAAACAACCTGTCTTTCCTTTGCTTTAGACGCTCCCGGCGGAAGTAGAGGAACATCCTTTTCGGCAGATATCTTACGCCCCGCGAATCGGTCGCGTCCATGCCGGAATCCCGGCGGCAATAAAGGGACGGCTTTGCAGCCGTCCCTTGTTTACCTGGTGGGCGAGGCGGGACTCGAACCCGCATGCCCATACGAGCACTGGACCCTGAACCCAGCGCGTCTACCAATTCCGCCACTCGCCCGCTATGATTGGGACCCGCTTCCAGGCAAGAATATATTATACCAGACCAGCGAGGACGCATAGACACCATGCAATGCAAAGGCTGTTTTCATGATATCCTGGATGCAGGCTAGGCCCGAACGGGAGGATGAAGTGGAAATAAGAGAGTTTCAGGAGCTTATCGCCAGGATATATCTGAAAAAAGACGAGCGCAGGGGTCTCTGGGGCACCTTCGGCTGGCTGGTTGAGGAAACGGGAGAGCTTTCGCGCGCCATGAGAAGCGGGGACCGCGAATCACTGCGCGACGAGTTCGCCGATGTCCTGGCCTGGCTGGCTTCTCTGGCTAACCTCTATGACATCGACCTGGAAGGGGCCACCGCTAAATACTCCGGGGGCTGCCCGAAATGTAATGAGATACCTTGTTCCTGCGTTGAATGACGGAGGACGTCCAGGTCAGCCGGAAGGCCAGGCCCTCACGATAAAAGCCCCGCCCTCATCCATTTCCCACTCTACCTCGGCTGTGCGTGAGACGTACAGCTCGTACAATCCCTTTGCCAACCCGACCAGGATGAGATGAAGGCATGCGTTCTCTATGCGCAGGTACATACCCCTTCCGTTCCACTTCATCTCGCGCAGGTTTCCCATGCCTCTCAGGAAAAGATGCCTGCGCAGCCCCTCCTCGTTGCTGGCTTCCGCGAGGGAGTAGAAGCCGGTCTTGACGAAACGCCTCTGCGCTTCGATAACCGTCTCCGCGATGGTCTCTCCCAACTCATGCTGCAGTTCGCTTATGACCGATTCCAGCGCCGCGGGGCCGATCGTGGCCTTGCGGTGCCCGCTGGCGCGGCTCGTTACTATCCCGTTTTCCAGTTCCCAGCGGTATTGAGAAAGGAAGGACGGGCCGCCGCATGCCGGGCACCTCTCTACCTCGATATCCCCAGGCCTGTACTTGTATCTGGTGCGATCCAGACGCTCCTTCAATCCCAGCGGATGGCTGGATATCCTGCCCGTGATTTCGTAGACATCGGGAGATACCTGCACGTAACTTATCCCTACCTCGCGGCGGTCGATAGCGTTGAGGGAACCCGCCACATCGCCGCAGAAGAGCGGCAGAGAGTAGGGTTTTTCTACCCGGAAGGTCGCATGGTCGTCCCTGCCGTGCATGCGGTGGACGTCGACCAGTTCGATCTTGCCGTACCCCATGATGTTTCCCATACTGGTCAAGGCACGCGCGATTATCCTGGCTCCGGCCAACTTGACAACGGTCTTGACTCCAGCCAGCAGTAGATGGTCGACAAAGTCAAAGGTGGCCCTGCGCTTGGCCTCGATCAGGATGTGCTCGATGGACACGCCTATGATCTCTTCGACATTGCGGTAAGTGGCGTCGATATTCTCGCATTCGATGAAGATCATGCGGTGATACGGGTTCTTTCTCTGTACTATCGTTCCGTTGCTCAACCAGCGAAATTCCCTGACCAGCCGCTTCGGTGCTCCGCATTCCGGACACAGCCTGCCGTTTCTCATAAAGCCGCCTTTGTCTCTGGTGTCTCAGTCCTGTATTGCTGCATCAGGCGTCTATTCAAAATATCGACCCGGCATGAGGCGTTCTGTACAGAGGGTTGTCAGTGATCCTTCGCTTTGTTCGCTCGCTGCAACACTCCTGGCACAGCTTTATCTTTGGCATGGGGGATCACTCCTCGCCTGAACGGGCCGGCGGCGTACCGCCTCCGCTACCTCTACAGAAACCGTTTATTCTTCTGTCGGACTCTTGCGGAAGAGCTTGAAGCGGCCCTTCACGCGTACTCGTTCCCTGCATTCTTCCCGCTACGCGATACCCGGAATCGGTCCGAAGCGACGCCATCTGCGCTGCCACGCACGTTGTAGAACCCCATTCGTGTGAGCAATAACGCCCAACGGTTTGCATCGCGTAAGCGACAGCGGCACCCGGAGGGTGACGCGGCGGTGCCAGCCGCCTCCACATTTCCATGTGGAGGCCTGGCACGCGTGATCTGCGCACCTACATGCGATGGCGAACCCCATACGTCTGAGCTGCCCCCCAGCCCGGGGACTGCGGGGTCGGTGCGAAGCGACCGTCGCGAGCAGTATACGCGAGAGAAGGATCGCGCTCCGGATATGCAGCCTGCGAGTGGGGAGCGAGGACCGTTACCCCCAGCCC
>CAZGWK010000036.1:16383-32624 GCA_964529285.1 uncultured Actinomycetota bacterium | reverse complement strand
GGTCGGCCTCTCCCTGGCCACCAAGATAACCGTAGGCGTCATCACCGGCCTCCTGGTGGTGGGGGGCACTGTGGGGGGGATAGTGGTTAGCGGGAGTGGGAATAGTGAAGAGGAGAACAACCAGGCTACCGCAGTTTCGGAGTCTGAAGAAGAAACGCCCGAGGCGGATGTTGAGAGCTATTTATGGACCAGACAATTCACCGCGGACTCTGCTATTAGGGATATATACGCGCTTGATGAGCAACATGTCTGGGCTGTTTCGAATGAAAACGTATTTTTTTTCGACGGCAACAAATGGGTAAAGCATTACTCGGTTGAAGGAGCTAACTCCAAAGCCACCTTTATAGCCGATCACATAATGCTTACATCTATCACTGCTACTGACCCAAATCATGTTTGGGTAACGGCAAGCAGAGGTGATTTATACGATCCTTTGGATGATCCCGAAGGGTTTATTTATTACTACGATGGTTCCATTTGGACAAAAACAGAGCACTTGGCTTTTGAACTAGAGGACATCGATGCATCCGATTCAAACCATGTCTGGGCGGTTGGTTCGGAATCGGACTTCGGAGACACATTGATGTTTTTCGATGGCATATCCTGGGTGATTAAAGATGTTGGATTCAGGCCCGGTGTCAACATATGCGCGTTAGACGAGAACCATGTCTGGCTTGCCGGCTGGATAAACAATAGTAAGCAACCTGTGTTCTTCTTTGATGGTTCCACCTGGCAAGTTCAAGCAGATAATCTAACAGCTAACAAGAAATATTGGGGAGAGGGTGGAATAGAGGCAGCTGATAACAAGCACATATGGACGTCTAATGGCTTAGCCATTTTCTTCTTTGATGGTAAAAAGTGGGCTCTTGTATATGAATCAGCTAAATTGGTCGAGAATGTTTATCTTTCATTCCATGATGTAGCTGTTGCAGAAATAGAACATGTTTGGGCTGTTGGTGATTGCGGAATGATTTATTTCTTCGACGGAGTGACTTGGACAGATCAATCTATCGGAGTAGATGAAGGATTTAATGTTGTTTCCGCATGCGATCAAGAGCATGTGTGGTTAGGTGGCAACGAGGGAGGCATATACTTTGGGACTTCAAAGACGAGCAGATGAACATGCTGGAGGATCATAAACGCACAGGTATTGGAACACAATAAATATTTTGGGAGGAAATGTCTGCGAGCGGGGAAAGACGAATGATAGAACGGAGTAAGGAGGCAGCAATGGAAAGCGGAGATGAAATCGAGGAAATAACAGAAACTCCCGAACTCTTGATGTACAAGGCCTTTGATGTGGCAAGCAAAAAAACAGATAACGGTAAGAAGCTAATGAGCGCTTTTGAACTTGCCTATGTGAAATATCCGAAAGAGAAATCTCTTGTTGAGCCGGAAGATGCTCAAGAGGACGAAACGAAAATATCAGCCGTTTCATCTCCGGCTGAGGATGCGCAGAAAAAGAAACATACAAGGCATGAGAACAGGATGGCGAGAGGCATTGAAAGAGCCCAAGAGAGAGCACGTAACAGAGAATTGGCTGAGGAAAGGAATAAATCAGAAAGGGATAAGATTTGGGCTAGGATCATTGCCTATGATTATCAAACGTTAACCGTTGAGTATGAGAAATATTACCGGGGAAAAGGCCAAGGCTACTATTATGAGAGCCCAGAAGCAAGACGAAAGAAGACGAAATTATATATGCTTTACGGCGCTCCCTGCGCAATATCCTTTATCGCTGCGATTGTATGTGGAATCCTGTTTCTTTTTGCGATATTTATGGATTTGATTGGCAAGAACGTGCCTTTCTTTATGTACTACTTCCCCTTTCTAGCTGGGTGCTTGGTCATGTCTTATTGTTGTTATGTTCTATCTGCGAAAATTGATGATCTAGAAAGGGATGTGATAGACAGCGGCTATGAGATAACCGTCGTCAGCGCAGGCACTATTTTTGGAATGCTTGATCAGAGGTTTAAGAAAGAATTTCCATCGAAATACGACGGATTTATCAAATGGATAAGGCAACAACTGATATTAGAGGAGCAAGCGTACATACAGCGGCAGCAATTAGCCGAGCAAAGACTTGTAAATGAGAACCTTAGACAGATCAACAGAGATTTAAATGAGCAAGTCAGCGAATTGAATAAAGGGATGGAAAGAATCAGGGACAAGTTACCTTGGTGGTGGTGAAGTAGCGATTCAAAATTTTCATCGCATCTAGCCTGAGGATAGAGTTTAGCCCGTCTTTTACAGGCCTACAGCAAACTAGCAATACGACGTAATGTAGTTACCATTCTTGAATTGCCGAGATAAATATCCTTTTGCCCCAGGAAACGTTAGCTGATTTGCGTAATATTTTTTACCTTTAGGTGTCTTACATGTGGAGAACAAAACTTGGAGCAACAGGCAAGGTAAGGTGAATTGCAATGAAACGGGAAGGAAATCCAAGAAGGCGCTGCCGGTACTATATATTGATAGCTATCCTTGTCATGGCAACCGGCTTTGTTCTGCCTCAATCCCCTGAAATATTAGAAGCCGCAACGGGTAGCATATACGGAAAAATATACGACGGGGCAACTGGGGAGGGAATCCCTGATCCATACGCTACAGTTGAGCTTTATACAAGCGATGATACCTATGCCGGGGGAGCCATGGTTGATGAAGAAGGAAAATATTCCTTCCAGGGCCTGGCGCCTGGAAGTTATAAGCTATTTGCAAGCCCGGCCGTTTATTCCCCAGAGAAGATATATTGCTGTGAGTGGTACAAGGACAAGTATAGAAGAGATAAAGCAGATTTAATAGACGTTCAAAATGGCAGTAACACGAGGATAGATATATCGCTGTACGGCTTCGGTTCGATATCAGGACGCGTGACCAGCGCGCAGGAACCTGGGGGCGTCAAAGACGTCTATGTCTATGCCTATGACCCTTATTACAGGTTGAAGGGAAGGGCGATAACCGATGCTCAAGGTCGCTATAGGATAGAAGAGCTGTATGCCGGTCAGTATAAGATTAGATTTGATACACAGAGGGCAGCGAGGCCTTATTACGATGTATGGCACAACATGGTCGGGAGCTTCGAAGGCGCAGGTAAAGTCTCGGTGCAATGGGATAAGAATAGCAGCGGAATCGATGCCGCTCTAGAAAGAGCCTCTGCGAAGGATAACCGTATGAAGGCTGTGGTCATATATGGATCCAATATAGGTGACAGCGTGGAGAGAGGGGACCTCTGGGCAGCTCAGTACTTGGAATCAAAGAACATGCGTGTAGAACGTCTATATTCCGAAGTAGATCCATGGTTGGATCTTTGCCCAGATTGGGACGTTCTCTCGGACATTTTCGAAGGCGCGAAAATAATTACCTATATAGGCCACGGAATATATTACGGGGAACTACCGCATTGCCGGGTAGGAGGGTTTTACGCCATGGGTCATTTTTTTAGATACCCGGAAATGTCTACAGTCGATTTAGCAGAAAATCCCGTGGTTGCCTTTGCTCACGCCTGCTTCACAGCTGGTGGCCATAGTGCTGGTGTCCAAACTAGCGACGAAGAAGAGACAGACTTCATAGCAATGTATGCTAATGACTTCATGGGATGGCAGAGAGGGGATTATGGCGACGAGAACAGCTGGAAAATAGATTATGAGCAACCGAATTTGGGGTTTGCCATTTACTACGCAAACAATAACTATAATGGCCTAAAGGATTTCTTTGATAAACTCCTATCCAATTATGATTACCAGCTATACGATCTTATCGACGAGTGGCAGGTCGAGGACCCCTACCGGTACAACGACGAGAGCGACCCTGCCAACCCCATGAAGGATGACTATCGCATGCTGCTGCCGCAGTACATCGGCGATGAGGCCCTGGTGGGAAACATGAACCTCACCACCAAGGATATCATCCCGCCCATACCACCTCCCGAACCGCCATACGGTTACGACAACCTCTTCTATTTCGCGGAAGGTTATACGGGCGTGGGCTTTCAGGAGTACCTAACCCTGGGGAACTCCCAGGCCACCGATGCTTCCGTGCAGTTGGTTTACCTGTTCGCTGACGGGAACTTCCAAGCGGAGGAGATGACCGTCCCAGCGGGATCAAGGGCTACGATAGATGTGAATACGGCTGCCGGCTGGGACAAGAACGTATCTGTAAGGATTGCCTCCGACCAGCCGCTGGTTGCCGAACGCCCCATGTACTTCTCCTACAACGGCCTCACGGGAGGGCACAACGTCATGGGGGCTCCCTCTCCCTCCACCACCTGGTATTTCGCCGAGGGCTACACCGGGGCTGGCTTCGACGAATGGATATGCGTCTTGAACCCGGGAGGAGAGCAGGCCAACCTGACCATGCGCTTCCAGACCCAGGAGAAGGGAGAGATAGTGAAGGAGGGCCTGTCCGTCCCCGCCTACTCCCGCGCCACCTTCAAGGTAAACGACCTGCTGGGAGGCTCCTACCAGTCCTCTTTGGCCATCACATCCACCCAGCCGGTGGTGGCCGAGCGGCCCATGTACTTCGATTATGCGGGCACCGGAGCCTGGCACTGGTCCGGGGGACACTGCGTCATGGGCACCCCCTCTCTTACCAACCAGTACCTCTTCGCTGAGGGCACCACCCGGTCCGGCTTCGAGGAGTGGATCACCCTGCAGAACCCTGGGGATGCCCCCCTAGAGGTACATGCCACCTACCAGCTGGGTGCGGGCCAGGGAGACAACATAGAGAGGGACTATACCGTAGGGGGCGGGAGCCGCTACACCGTATACGTACCAGCAGAGGTGGGAACGGAGAAGGACGTATCGGTTAAACTCACCTCACCCTCTCCTTTCCTGGCCGAGAGGCCTATGTACTTCCTCTATACCGGGTACGGGGCCTGCTACAGCGGGGGTCACTGCGTCATCGGGGCAGCTGAGCCCGCCTCCTCCTGGCTGCTGGCCGAGGGCTACACCGGCTCGGGCTTCCAGGAATGGCTGTGCCTGCAGAACCCCGGAGATACTGAAGCGGTGGTGCAGGTGACCTACCTCACCCAGGAGGCCGGCTCCCTCCCGGTGCGGGAATGGAAAGTGCCCCCGCAAAGCAGGATCACCATCAGGGTGAACGGCGATGCCGGGCCCGATTACCAGCTCTCCTGCAGCCTCCAGGTCATCTCCGGGCCTCCCATCGTGGTGGAGAGGCCCATGTACTTCTCCTGGAACGGCTGGGACGGAGGGCATGACGTGGTGGGGTATACGCCATAAAGGCTTTTTATATCATGGGTTCAGATATGCAGGAGCTTGTGGATTATTTCAACAGCTGGAGAACGAAATGCCACTGTATGGACTACGATATTGCATATACCATCTACGTGGAGGATGTTGATGAACTCCTTCGTGAGGCAGGAATCTTAAGAGATGAAGTGCTGAAAAGGCTTAATACAAATCGGCCCGATTTCCTTGGAGACTAGCCCCGCGATCATGAACCATCAATATCTGAGCTGACGAGAGTCCATCATACTCGAAAGGCGCTGGACTTTGCAGGATGCCTCATGTCATTTCGTATATAATCGTGGAAGGCACCTGTGGATATGCGTGAAGGCTGGACTGTGCCCGTTTTGTGCCTATTTCAGCGCTAAGTGCCGCGAAGTATCGCTAAACAAAAATGGTAAAATTTATAATAATGCAGGATAACGACTCGCAGAAATACTAGGTATTACCATAGTATCGGGAGAGAGTACTTGAAAACCATTAGCCTTCGCGGGCTCGCGGGTTCGAATCCCGCCCCCTCCGCCACCTTATATACTCTTTGAGCTGCGCATTTTGGTCGAACGCGCAAGAGAGCTTGGAGTTTGACCTTCGACTCTGGCCCGAGGGCTTATCGAAGAAGGCTTACTATCGGGTGGATCCAGGATCTCTGATGAAGCATTCATTGAGGCATTGCAGATTCGCTTGGGAGAAGCAAGATAAAGCAGCAGGCGGAGATGAATTTGTAAAACTGCATGAGAAAGGGGGCATGATCCTGAAAGCATCAATAAAGCTCTGTGATTCCGTGCAAGTAGTTGACGGCAAGCTATATATCCTCGGTGGTGGTTGGGAACTACGGTTGAATAGTGAGCTCGCGGCGACAGCAACCTTCTTTGCCGAGAAGGGCAACATGAAAGACAGCTCACAATAGAATTGAATATGGCGAATATATTATTCCGCACTTCTCGGAGAAGAGCTGTCCCGCCAAACGGCTGCTTACTTCATGGCTTCCGCCATTACCTCCACATTACGCCTGGTAAGCTTAATGTAGGTATCCGTCTCCGGGTCATCCGGGTCGCCCAGGGGATCAAGCGATTTGAGCACAACTTCCACGCCTGACTCCCCGGCAATCATCTCTGCCAACTGGGGATTGAACTGAGGCTCGGTGAAAATAACCTCGACACCCTCTTCATTTATCTTATCAACGAGCTCCGCGATTTCTCCCGCGCTGGGCTCTTTACCGGGCAGTTCCTCGATGACGCCGACCTGCTCCAGGCCATAGCGATGGGCGAAATAGGTGAATGCGGGATGGAAGGAAACGAACTTCTTTTTTATGAAGGTGGAGGTCTCTTCTTTCACTTGCCGGTCGAGGTCCATGAGCTGCGCGATGTATGCGTCGGCGTTCTTCCGGTACGTGCCCTCGTTGTCGGGATCTGCCTTTATGAAGCCATCTCTTATCGCCTCTACCTGATAGACGGCGAGGTTAGGATCCAGCCAGACATGTGGATCATATAACCCATGCTCGTGATTCTCATCTTGATCGCTTTCGTGGTCATGGCCTCCTGCCGCTGCTATCAGGTCCGGCTCGGGTACGTTACCGGCCGCCACCACCTTGATTAACTCGCTGTTGCCCGTCTTCTCCACTACGTCTGTTATCCAGGTCTCCAGGTCCAGCCCGTTGTATACGAAGACGCTCGCGTCGCTTAGAAACTTCATCTGGCCTGTCGTGGGCTCGTAAGTATGGGGGCTAGCTCCAGGTGGTACCATTATTTCAACCTCTATCAGGTCCCCGCCTACGTTGCGGCAGAAATTGGCAAGGGGGACTATGGAGGCGGCAACCTTCATTTTTTCCTGCGCCTCTTCCTCTCCGCAACCGCCAATACCCAAGATGATGAAGCTGGCGGAAACAACGATCAGCGTGATAATTACGGCAACCGGGATCATCCTAAGCTTATTGACAGTACTTTTCACTTTACTCCCCCTGTCTCAACCGTAAATCCTCATGTTCTGTATATGTAAAGTCCTTGCGATGGGCTTGATAAGGGATATCTACTAAAGAATCTCTACTCATGAGTGCTATTGCTACCCCCAGGCACCGCTCTGGTAATGCTTCGATGCGTTTACGTAAATGATAATTATTATCAATAAGCATCAACATAATATCAACCGCTCCCGTTTCCGTCAATATATTTTTAGGGGTTTGGTATTGGCCTTGTCCCGGATTCGGGCAGAGCGTCCATTGCCTGGAGGCCAACGGTTGGGGAAAAAGAGGACACCCTTGGCGTTACTATCGATATAAACGAACAACCCTTGCCGTGACCGGGATAGAGGAGCGAGACTAACATCCTATATATGGCTCGGCAAGAAGCCGCGCCGTAGCTGATATAAGGGCAAGCCCTCACGCAGGACAGGAACCGCAGTCACGGAGGTTGCACGCCTTCGTGGCTTTGCTTTTTATGGGGACTTTAGGGCCGCCTGGACGGTAAGCGGCCCTGTATGGGTCCGGGAAGAGAGAGATGGTAAGGAGGGTATTATGAGGAAAATGGTGTTCATCGTCACGGTATCCCTTGTCCTGGCGGCGCTGCTGGCGGGATGCGGCGGCGGGAGCCAGGAGAACCAGGGAGATACCCGGGCTTTAGTGGAAATGCGGGGAAAGACCGTGGAGGTATCCCTGCAGATCGACGGGGTGGTGGAGTTGAGCGGCGGCTTCATCCCCAGCGTGATGTATTCCTTCGGGGTTGAGGACAAGGTCGTCGGTCTCGGGTCGGACAACCTCAAGGATATAGACGGCTATACTTTCGAGACGCTCTCCGGCCAGACCTACGAATACGAGGACGGCATGAACCCGGTGACCTTTCTGTGCCCCTGGATCGTCGACCGCCATTATTTCATGGCGGGAAGAAGGCGCTGCCGTGATTGGTTAAATTGCTGTCCATAATAAGGAAAACTCATATCAACGAATGTTGGTAAAGAACCTTTGCAAACCAATATAGATAAGAGACCGATCGAGCTGTGCCCGTTTTGCGCCCATCTCAGCGCTAAACATCGCGAAATATCGCTGAGATTGAATGGTTATAATGAAGAATATGCAGTGTAATGGCTCTCATAATTACCAGGTGTTACCATAATATCGCAAGTGTGTACTTGCAAAACATTCCCCTTCGCTCGCCTTACAGATTGTAATCCCGCCCCTTTTTTAGGGGTAGTGGATGGGTGGATAATGAACACCATAGTTGACACGCGTAAACGATTTATTTCGTTCATGCTAGCCAAACTAAGGAAACTTCAGCATCCACTCCGGCGTTCTTGAACTCGAGGTCGCCGGTGACAAGGGCTGCATCCTTGTCTTGGGCTAGCGCGGCTGCGAAGCAGTCAGCGTAAGCGATGGGATGTTCGGCCTTGATGTGGGCGGCAGTGAGGGCAAGTCGCCGGTCTATGTCACAAACGGATACAGGCAGCTCGTCTATGCGCGCCAATGTCTCCTGCGCTTTGGGAAGCCCCCTTTCCCTTTCCACTATGTATGCGATCTCTCCCAGGTTCACAACACTCACATAGAGTTCGCAGGAGCCTTTCGCTGCTCGCCTAAAAAGATCGACAATCAATTCCTGCCCTTTCTCGCCCTCGAAGTAGGCAATGAGGGCGAAGCTGTCGAGAACGTACCGTTTATGCTCGAGCTTTGCCAAGGCCTACCTCCCCTTTGCGGCATCCTCTTGCCTTGATTTCTGAAGTGCCGCCAGGAGCGAGGAGTCGCCCTTCAACATACCGGTGGATTCTTTGACCGCGTTCTTTGCCAAAGGCACCACGGCGATAGTCCCTCCGTATTCTACGAAATGAACCTTGTCGCCCTTTTTCAAGCCGAAACGTTCTCTGAGTTCCTTGGGAATCACCACCCATCCCTTTGCTGAAATAGTCGAGGTGTTCAACGAATCCATCCTTTTATGTCTGTTGCAAGTATATATTTAGATAAATTAAGTATATACTATAATAAAAACAGTATACCAATATTACTAGTTAGTAGTGACAGGAGAACACGCAAATTATGCTTGATAATAATTGGGCCGGCAACGCCTCGCGGGTTCGAAACCCGCCCCCTCCGCCACATAAAATGCCTTTTTAATAACCATATATAATAGAGATGATGGAATCCAACGGCATTGTGCAGATAGGGCAATTCTGACAATTACTAAGGGATTTCTAACGGGACTTAGTCATTATATGCTGGCGGGTAGACGTGTCTTCACCCACTCGAGGAACCTCTGTGCATTCAAGACGAGCTCTCGCGCTTCCTTCTCCGTCAGTCGCTTTTGTTCGTATTCAAACCGGGTCTTCTTGGAGATAATGGATGCAAGCAGTTTGGCAGCGCTTTGCGCATCTTCTTCCTTGAATTGAGACTGCAGGATCCTGACCGCATCCTTATGATCCTTGCTCACCGGCCTTATGCCTCGCAGAGCGACGAGAACTGCGTCATTTGCGGATATCGCACAGTGCAGCGCGTTGATACCGGCCGCCTCCCAATGACCTCTTTGCAGCGCATCGTTCATCGCAGCACCGCACTGCTGAGCCCTGTCCCAGAAAGTTCCAGCCTTTGATTTGTCGGTACGTTTTGTCTGCGGCTCTTTGCCCACGGGTTTTATCCTCCTTCAAGGTCTTATAGGAATACCTGTCTCTGCAATCTCCTTCCATAACCCGCTTCTGGCATTTTTCTTGCGATCAAACTCCGCGCTCTGGAGCATGATCGTCGATACCTGATTCCCGAACGATTTGGCGACCTGTAACGATGCCTCTGCGACATCGTCTTCCTTGTCTCCGGGGTTGACCTCGTCTGAAAAAACCAGCAACAGGTCTATATCGCTGTCTGGATTTTCCTCGCCCTTGGCGACACTGCCGAACAGGATCATGGCTACCAGGTCTTCACCCAGCCTTTGTGAAAAAATTTTTGCGACCTCTGCGAGCAGTTCTTCCTCGAGCTTGAACGCTGAGGATAAGATCTGCGTATAAATTATGTTATCTTCGTCAAGGGAATAGAGGTTGGATCTACCGGCCTGTCGCTTGACCACTAGGCCGTTGCGCTCGAGTTCCTCGAGGGCATAACGGGCCGTATTATGAGACTGGCCGATCAGTCTCGCCAGCTCCCTTCCCGTGTGGGGGCTTCTCGTTCTAGCCAGGAGCCTCAAGAGCTTTATCTGCGTTCTGTTACCCAGTATGTCATCTAATGGCTCATGAAACCTCATATCTAGATGTTAACATAAATTATGACCATATGGCTATATTTAAGACCATATGGTCATAATATATGGGAAAGTCGGCGGAGAGGGCAGGACACCCGAACGTATCGCTCACCTCGTTTATGTGGACAGCTCGGCCCCCATAGACGGCAAATCGCTTTACGGCATGTTCGAGGACCCGGGTATCTCCCCCGCGGAACATGACCTGCCGCTGGACCCCCGTGGCTCGAGCCCCTGTATTTCGATACAGAGAAGGCGAAAGACTGAAAGAAGCGAGAAAGAAGATTAGAATAGTAGAACAGGAATGAAAGCGCGGGGCGCGACACGCAAGGCAATGACCGGCGTCGAGGGCGGCCGGGCGAGAACACACTCGCATGATTTCAGATCTGGCATCTTCGGTCTATTGACTTCTCGCGCGTGCACCCGAACGCATCTAGATACTGACGGTTGCTCTTATTAATTGGCTTAGCTAGGGAGAGGGGTTGAAAATGGATTTCGAGTTCGACCAAAGCCAGAAGATGTTCCGGGACAACCTGAGGGAATTCCTGGACAAGGAGATCGCGCCGCTGGTGGACGAGCAGGAGAAGAAGGGGCCCATGAACAAGGAAGAGGCCCTGGAGATCATGCGCAAGTTCAAGAAGATCGGCGTCGGGTTCGACGTGGAGAGCATGTCCGATATGGCGAGCGATCCCCTGGCCGTCGGCATCATGGCCGAGGAGACCTTCCGGGTGTGGCCGGCGGCTGCCGGCCTGGTCGGGCTGTCCTTCCCCGCGGCCCTGGTCAACATCGCCTCGGACGATATGCGGGAGCGGCTGCTCCCAAAGCTCCTGGCGAACGAGCTCATCGGGTGCTACGCAATAACCGAGCCGGAGGCGGGTTCCGACAACCGCTCCATGCGCACCACCGCGGTGCTGGACGGCGACTTCTACCGGGTCAACGGCACCAAGACCTGGATCACGAGCGCGCCCGTGGCCGACCTGTGCATGCTTGTCGCCAACGACGAAAAGGGAGAGAGGATGTTCCTGCTGGTAGAGAAGGAGCAGTCGCCCTACGGGGTCAGCGACCTCCACAAGCTGGGGTGGAAGGCCGCTCCCACCGGGGAGGTCTTCTTCGAGGACTGCCTGGTCCCAAAGGAGAACAACGTCATGAATATGGTGGCCTCCGCCATGTCCGGGGACAGGCTGAAGGAGATCATGGGAGACAGGTACGATCCCGCGAAGGTGGCGGATTCCAAATTCGCGAAGATGATGGCCACCATGGCCCCAGAGAACATGATCTTCGCTTTCCTGCGCAGCGGCATGGCCCTGGCAGCGGCCGGTATCGCCCAGGCGGCCCTGGACGCCTCCATACAATTCGCCAGGGAGAGGACGCAGTTCGGCAAGCCCATCGGCAAGATGCAGCTCATCCAGGAGAAGCTCTACAATATGAAGGCTCTTACGGTCACCTCCCGCCTGCTCGCATACTGGGCGTACAAGCTGTCCATGAACGCGGATCCCGAGGCGCGCATGGCCTCATCCCTCGCCAAGGGCTACGCATGCGAGGTGGCGGTCAACGTGGCCTCCGACGCTATACAGATACACGGGGGGATCGGCCTGTCGGACGAATACCCGCTGGAGCGGTACTTCCGCGACGCGAGGATGCTCACCATCCCCGACGGTACGACCGAGATCCAGAAACTGGTAGTGGGGCGCGAACTGCTGGGCAAAGGCTTTTCCGCCTACGTTTAGTAAAGGGAGCCGCGATAGTAGGCCAGCAAAAAGGACACCCCGAGACCGGCCTTAGCGGAAGTGTGGGGAAGACATGACACTCTATTACCTCGCGAGATGGGAGAAGGCGGCATGGAGTACAAGAACCTGCAGATAAGGCGCGACGGTCATATCGCCGTGGTCACGCTCAACCGGCCTGAGGCCGGAAATGCCCTCAGCCTGGAGTTGATGCGCGAGCTGGAGGGCGCGGCCCTCGCCTTCCGCGAGGATACGGAGACGAGGGTGGTTATATTCACCGGTGCCGGCAGGCATTTCAGCGTGGGCGTGGACCTGAAGGACCCGGAACAGGCGCTCGCGCGCTCCAAGCCCCTGGTCGCACAGCAGCGGCTGTTCCACCTGGGCCCGCGCCTCATACGGGCGCTGCGCGAGATAAACCAGGTGACCATCGCGGCCATAAACGGCGCCGCCATGGGTGGAGCCGCCTGCATCGTCTCCGCCCTCGACTTCCGCATCGGTTCCGAGGAGTGCCTTGTGGGCTACCCCGAGAGCGGCCTGGCCATACCGTTGAGCTGGGCAAGTCTTCCCCTGTGCGTCCATCTCGTCGGGCCGGCGAGGGCCAAGCGGTGGGTGATGACCAGTGAAAAGCTGGGGGCCGGCGTGCTTGCGGAATGGGGATTCCTCGACGAGGTGGTGCCGCCGCAGGAGTTGCTGGAGAGGGTCCGGAAGATGGCGGCGGTCTATGCCGGCCGGTCCCCCGCGGCGGTGCAGATGATCAAGCGCAGCGTGAACGCGATCACCAACGCCTTAGACGATGCGATCATGCACATGGACAGCGATCAGGTGCTGCTCGCCGAGACCGGCGAGGACTTCGAGGAAGCCGTCCGGGCCTTCCTGGAAAAACGCGAACCGGACTTCGGCGGACAATAGAACCATCGCTTATTCCAGCTGTCAGGCATTTCCTAGCAGCCGCGCAGTTTGTCTCTCAGATACTTATATATGTCTGTCTGGGCTCTTACCTTACGGTTTCCGCCGCCGTTCCTCTCCGTGTTGTCCTGGGCCGCGTTGATCACCCTGGCCTTTACGTTGTCTTCGAATTGTATTTCCATGTAGTCGAGCAGTTCCCGCTTCAATGCCTCGTCGTATACCGGGGTCCCTACCTCGATGCGCTTCTCCAGGTTCCTGTGCATCCAGTCCGCGGAGGATATATATATCAGCGGGTCGTTATCGTTGCAGAATGCGTAGATGCGGGAATGCTCGAGGTACTTATCTACTATACTCAGCACCTCTATGTTCTCGCTCAACCCCTCCACGCCTGGAAGCAGGCAGCATACCCCGCGGATCACCATCTTGATCTTGACTCCAGCCTTGCCGGCCTCGTAAAGGCTGTCGACCACCCTCTGACAGGAAAGGCCGTTGAGCTTGGCGTAGATATACGCGTTCTTTCCTTCCCCAGCGTTGGCGATCTCTTTGTCTATAAGTTGCATGAGCTTCTTTTCCATCTCGTGGGGGGAGACGAGGAGATGTTTATACCTGGACTTCTTCTTTCCGTCCTCTAGGGACTTGAAAACCCTCCTCACCTCGCCCGTGATGGCTGGATCGCTGGTAAACAGGGCATGGTCGGTGTAGATCCTGGCGGTGGACTCGCTGAAGTTGCCGCTTCCGATACAGGCATATCTCTCGGTCCCGCCCTGCTTTTTACGCGTGACCAGGATCAGCTTGGAGTGTACCTTCAGCTCCGGGAGCTCGCGGATCACCCTGGCTCCTTCCCCCGCCAGTCTATCCATCCAGGTGATGTTGGCCGCCTCGTCGAAGCTGGCCCGTATCTCCACGAATACGGTCACCTTCTTGCCGTTGCGTATGGCGCCGGTAAGGGCGTTGACTATCTCGGACTCGTCCGCGACGCGGTAAAGGGTCATCTTTATCGAGGTGACGTGCTCGTCGACGGCGGCCTCGCGCAGCAGGTCCACGGTGTACTGAAATGACTGGTACGGATAATGAAGCAGGATGTCCTGATCTGCAAGCGCCTGGAGCATGCTCGTGTATTTCCGCAGTACGGGGTGGTCGAGCGGTTCGGGATTGCTGTAGCGGAGCCTGGCGTAGCGGGCCCCGGGGTCGGGATAGTCCATCAGGTCCCTGCTGTTGTGGTACCGGCTGCCCGCTATCACGATGTCGGGGGTCAGACCGTTCTTATCGACGATATGGGACAGAAGGTCCTCGGGCATCTCCCGGTCGTATACGAAGCGGACCGGGTCGCCGTGCTCCCTCGTCTTGAGCGAATGCAGCGCCCGCTCAATGAAAGCGGTGGTAATATCGGCCTCTATGTCGAGATCGGAATCGCGGGTCATCTTGATGGAGTAGGCGGAGAAGGCATCGTAGTCGAACATGGAAAAGAGGTCCCCAAGGCCGTGGCGGATGATGTCGTCGAGTGTGGTGACGTAGGTCTTGCTCTCGCGCCCCGGTATCCTTACGAAGCGGGGCAGCACGTCGGCCGGTACCTCCAGCAGCGCGTACTTGCGGCCGGCCGGGTCGCTCTTTTTCTCGAGCACGACGGCCAGATAGACCACGAGATTGTGCAGGAAAGGGAAGCCTTCCACGTTATCGAGCATCACGGGGACCAGCCTCGGGCGCACCGTCTGTCTGAAGTACCTGTCCAGGAACCTTGCCTGCTGCTCGTTCAGCTCGTTTTCGTTGACGAAGATGATACCCTCGCCCCGCAGTTCCTCCAGCAGGTTATCGAGGGACATATCGAATTCCCCGCCCAGGTCCATGGCTTTCGTCATCACCTGTTTGTATATCTTCTTGGGTGTTCCGCCGAGGAAGGTATCGGGCTTCTTGCCGGAGGCGATGCGGCGCTTCAGCTTGGCGACCCTCACGCTGTAGAACTCGTCCAGGTTGGATGAGTAGATGCCGAGGAAGCGCAATCTCTCGAGCAGGGGGACGCCGGCGTCTTCGGCTTCCTGCATTATCCTGTCGTTGAAGGAAAGCCAGCTCAGCTCCCGGTTCAGGTACTTCTCGATGATCAGGACCCCCGTTCGTTTTCTTTTGGAAACTCGTAGTATTCCATCTTACCCGTATTCTCCCGGATGTCTTCCCAACACTCGAGCCATAATATATATTCTAACCGATGCGGTCCCCGTGGTTACCTTGCTCACGCGGCTTGTGCGGGGCGATATCGCCGCACGCAGGTACGGCATCAGGAGGCGGATATACAGAAGTCGACCGATGGGTAAGAGGTGATGATGAAACACTGCACGGAACCCGGTGAGGGAATACCGAAGAGCCGGGATTCCTGCAGGCGGTTCCCTGGAGTGCGGCTACCGCAGTCGATAAGAGCGATGAGAACCTAATCGTTGCTGGCTACCGGGGTCTTCAACGATTTCAGGCACGAGGCGAGAAGGCCTTTCAAGCGGTCAAGGCTTATGGGCACCGGCTCTATGCTTATGCCCATCCAATCCGAGAACTCCAGCAGCTTTTCGGGGTCCTCCAGCGCCAGCTTCTCGTAATACCCTGTAGGGTCCAGGAGAATGGCGGCGTCGTTGGAGGGGAAGGTCTCGTTGGCCTTGCCGTCGTCCCATTCCAGGAAGACGTTTTTCCTGTACTCGATCCAGCCTGGAGCCAGCCAGTACACCCTGCGGCCTGCGGCTATCTCGTCCCGCTCCTCATCCGAGGTCAGCATGTCGATACAGTTGTGAGCTTTCACGCGGCAGGCCTTGAACCCCTGCTCCTGGATGACCGTGTCTATGCTGCGGAAGTAATCGGCCGAATCGACAAAACAGCGGTCGCCGTAGAGCACTATCAAGCCGTTTGAGTTCTCCCCCGCCCTTCCCATCTGGCGTACGAGCTGGTTTTCGAGGTCTCTCGGTATCTCGTGCAGCCCCGGCGTGGTGTAATAGATCTTATCCGCGTCCAGGAAGCCGTCTTCCTTGAGCGCGTTAAGCTCCATGCGCAATGTCCCGCAGGACACTATCGAGCAGCCTTCAAAGGAAAATCCGTTCATCTCCATACCTCCTGTAGACCGGGCCTGCAATGCCTGTCCCTCCGCCTAGCTCCGGCCTCCGCGCCGGCGGTAACGGCGGCCCGATCCCAGTGCT
>CAZGWK010000036.1:6886-16283 GCA_964529285.1 uncultured Actinomycetota bacterium | reverse complement strand
CTCCGCCTAGCTCCGGCCTCCGCGCCGGCGGTAACGGCGGCCCGATCCCAGTGCTGAGACGCTTTCTCCGCCCCCTAAGCCGGGCTTGAACGCCGCCTTGCCCGCAGCACCCGCACGCCGGGAGGGGATTATCCTCGCTATCTCCAGTGCGAGGTCCAGGGCGACGGGCGCAATGGTGGAAAGGACGGCCGGCCAGCGCTTATCGACCCTGGCCCTCCTCACGGCGACCGGGGACCTCGGCGTGACGCGCGGAGAAGACGGCGCCGCCGCCACCGCCGGGACCGCCTCGTCCTGGTAGATCGCCCCTTTAGGACATGTATAGAAGCAGGAGCCGCAGTCGTTGCAGAGAGAGTGGTCTATGATGGCTGCTCCTTCTATGATCTTGACCGCATCAGTGGGACACACCTTTTCGCAGGTACCGCAACCTGTGCAACTGCTCGTATCGACCTGGTACATGAGTCCTCTCCTTAAACACAGCACTCGCAACATTTAGGGCATATGCTAGTAATAGTTTAACGTCAATCAGAGGATATGGCAAATATCCTGTCCGCTTTTCAGAGCATGCTCGTGCCCGGGGTCTAGCTCTTCCCCATGCTCTTCAGCAGCTCGCTCGCTTCCTCCAGCTCGCTTACCAGCATGGAATCGAGCGCGTCCATGACATCGAAGATATTCTCGTTTCTTACCTTGTACAGAACGTGCTGCCCTTCCTTGCGGGACGTAACGATGCCGGCGTTCTTGAGGATATTGAGGTGTTGGGATACGTTTGATGGTTCCATTTCGAGGAGGGGAAGGAGCTCGCACACGCATTTCTCTCCCTCCCTGAGCAGATCGAGGATGCGCAAGCGGGTAGAATTGGCGACCGCCTTGCACACGTTAAGCCGTTTCTGCAGCCAGTCAAGGTTATCAAGCACCCTTTTGTCCATTTAAGAGTTCATCTCCTTTGTATGAAACTTGACAATGCAACCGTTGTTATTATAATTAAAAAATTAATTTAGTAATAATTTAATTAATTATAATATAAAATACGACGATATTTTGATAAGTGGGGAATTTCTTGATGATCGCCCGCGAAACCAGCACAGTTTTTCGTAAAGGCCCCCATCACACCTCTTCGCGAGGGGAGTTCCTGCGTCCGAATCCCAGGTGGAGTTCCCCTCACTTGACATTTCCGGCGGAGTTCTCCCCGAAGAACCGCCCGTTCATAGATGGATCACAGGCCCCTTACGCTGGCGGGAGGTGAGGACTGCTTACTCTTTGGTGTTAGCAATTCGTGGACCAACCAGCTTAACTGCTGAGCAATGATTATCAGAGGAGGAAGCATGGGAATTACAAGAAGGCAATTCCTCGTGAAATCCGGTTTCGGACTTACGGCGGGAGCTCTGGCGGCTCTGGGCTTCGAGATGCCGGCGATAGCGTCGGAAAAACCCCTCAGAATAGCCCACGGCAAGGAGACCTTGAGCACATGCCAGTACTGTGGGGTGAGCTGCGGCCTGCTCGTCTATTCCGAGAACGGAAAAGTCATCAACGTCGAGGGAAACCCGGACCACCCCATAAGCAGGGGTGGGCTGTGCAGCAAGGGCTCCATGGTCTACCAGTTGGCAAACAGCGACAAGCGCGTCACCAAACCCATGTACCGCGCACCGGGCGGCGGCGACTGGCAGGAGATGTCGTGGGACGAGGCCGTCGAGAAGATCGCCGGGAAAGTGAAGAAGACGCGCGACGAGAACTTCATCACCTACGATGAGGATCAGGAGACGGGCAAGCAGCTCACCAGCAACCGCAACGAGGCCATAGCGTGCCTGGGGAGCACCTTGTTCCATACCGAGGAAGGGGCCATGCTGGGCAAGTTCACCCGCTCCCTGGGCATGGTTTACAGGGAGTTCTCGGGCAGACTGTGCCAGACGCCCACGGTCGCCGCCAACGGCAATACCTTCGGGCGGGGGCCGATGACCAATCACTGGATCGACATGAAGAACTCGGACTGCATCATGGTGTGCGGAGCCAACTCCGCCGAGACCAGCCCCGTCTCGTGGAGGTGGATAAACGAAGCCCAGGAAAACGGCACCAAGGTGATCGTGGTGGACCCGCGTTTCACCAGGACCGCATCCCGCGCGGATATCTTCGCGCAGATAAGGGCGGGCAGCGACTCGGCCTTCTTCGGCGGGCTG
Organism: uncultured Actinomycetota bacterium; assembly: GCA_964529285.1. GTDB lineage: Bacteria > Actinomycetota > Geothermincolia > Geothermincolales > RBG-13-55-18 > SURF-21. The sequence continues at coordinate 14,115 of CAZGWK010000036.1, read as the reverse complement.
GTGAATTACGCGCTCAAGAACGACCTGGTGCAGACCGAATACGTCAAGAGCTATACCAACGCCCCCTTCCTCATCAACCCGGATTTCGAGTTCGACACCGCAAGCGGGCTTTTCTCCGGTTTCGACGAGGATAGTAAGAAATACAGCACCAAGAGCTGGAGCTACCAGACGGGTGATGACGGCAAACCCCTCACCGATCCCACTCTCAACGACCCCAACTGCGTGTTCCAGCTGGTCAAAGAGCACTTCAGCAGGTATACGCCGGAGAAGGTCTCCGAGATAACCGGCATACCCGAGGATAAGTTCCTGCAGATAGCTAAGGAATACTGCGCCACCGCGGCCCCGGAGAAAGCGGGGGTGCTCTTCTACAGCGTGGGGATAACCCAGCACAGCCACAGCTCTCAGATGATAAGGGCTTTCGGGGTGCTGCAACTCCTGCTCGGCAACATGGGTGTGGCGGGCGGTGGCATCAACGCCATGGCCGGCGCGTCCAACGGCATGTCCGGCGCCCTCAACGCCCTGGTGTGGAACCAGCTGCCGGTATCGATGCCCGCGCCCATCAGCAGCAGCCACCCCACTTTGGATGCTTACGTGGAGGCCAGGCTGAAGACGGCGGGAAACGGGGGCTGGAAGGGCATCAAGAACTATATAGTCAGCCTGCTCAAGGGGTACTGGGGCGATTACGCCACGTCGGACAACGAGTTCGCCTACCAGCTCCTTCCCAAGGCGAAGAGCGGCAAGGACTACAGCCACATGTCCATGTTTGAGGACATGCTGGCGGGCGACATCAAGGGTCTGTTCTGCTTCGGCCAGAACCCCGCCGTGGCCGGCCCCAACGCGGACGCTGAGCGGAAGGCCATGGACAACCTGGAGTGGCTGGTGGTGGTGGACCCCTTCGAGACGGAGACCTCCAACTTCTGGAAGCGCCCCGGGGTCAACGCCGGGGACGTGAGCACGGAGGTATTCCTGCTGCCCGCGGCCACCTCGGTGGAGAAGGAAGGGACCACCATAAACAGCTGCAAGTGGATACAGTGGCGCTACAAGGCGGTCGAGCCCCCAGGAGAGGCCAGGAGCGACCTGTGGATCATGGACCGGCTGTACAAGAAGATAAGGGAGCTTTACGAGCAGGACAGCTCGGCACCGGTGCGCGAGGCCATAACCGAGCTTTACTGGCCTTACGGCGACGATCCCGACCCCGAGGAAGTCCTCAAGCTGTGTAACGGCTTCACCTGGTCGGACAAGAAACAGATAATGAACATGAGCAAGCTCAAGGGGGACGGTTCCACCGCATGCATACTCTGGGCCTGTTCCGGCGTTTTCCCGGAGGACGGGAACATGTCCAAGAACACCGGGCTGGAGGACCCCAGCGGCTTGGGTATCTACCCCAAGTGGTCTTTCGCGTGGCCGGTCAACCGGCGCATATTCTACAACCGCTGTTCGGCCGACCCGGCCGGAAAACCCTGGAACCCGGACAGGGTGCTGGTGGAATGGGACGGCTCCAAGTGGATCGCCAACGACAACCCGGACTTTTCCGCCAAGAACGCCGCGACCGGCGAAGCGGTGCCGCCCGAAGTATCGGCCGTCTTCCCCTTCCTCATGCTGCCCAACGGCAAGGGCCGCATGTTCGTGCCCGGCGGTCTCGCCGACGGCCCGCTGCCCGAGCATTACGAGCCGGTGGAAAGCCCCATAGACAACCCGTTGAGCTCTCAGCAGTACAATCCTGTGGCCATCATATGGGATTCGGACTTGAACAAACTGGCGGAGACGGGTTCCGAGGAATACCCGGTGGTGGGCACCACCTGCAGGGTGGTTGAACACTGGCAGGCGGGGCAGCTTACCCGCAACCTCTCCTGGGCCTCGGAGATGATGCCGGGGATGTTCGTCGAGATGGGCCGCAACCTGGCCGGCAACATGGGCATAAAGAACGGGGACAGGGTTATAGTGGAAAGCATCAGGGGCGAGGTCGAGTGCACGGCATGCGTCACCGACCGCATCCAGACCCTGAAAGCAGGCGGCAAGGAAGTCGAGTCGGTATGCCTTCCCTGGTGCTTCGGCTACGTCGGAGCTTGCCGCGGCGGCAACAACGGTAAATCCTATTCCGCCAACCAGCTCACCTCGCACGTTGGAGACCCGAGCTCAAAGATACCGGAATATAAGGCCTTCCTTGTAAACGTAAGGAAAGCTTGAGGAGGTGAGCAGAGATGAGTAACGAGAAAGCGATCCTCTACGACGCGACCAAGTGCATCGCCTGCCGGGGATGCCAGGTAGCCTGCAAGCAGTGGAATCAGAACCCGGGTGAGGAGACCGAGTTCACGGGCAGTTACGAGAACCCCCCGGAACTGACTTCTAACACCTGGATGCGCATACTCTTCAACGAGAAGTTCGAGGACGGGGAGATGCACTGGTTTTTCACCAAGCACCAGTGCATGCACTGCACCGACGCCGCTTGCGTGGAGGTCTGCCCGCCCAAGGCGACCAAGCATAAGGAGTACAAGCTCAGCGACGGTAGCATCATCACCGCGGTCGAGACCGATCCCGACCAGTGCATCGGCTGCAACTACTGCCGCGTTGCCTGCCCGTTTACGGTGCCCGGTTACAACCAGGAGAAGAAGGGCATGTTCCGCTGCACCCTGTGCACGGACAGGATAAGCAACGACGTGGATATGATGCCGGCATGCGTAAAGGCATGCGCCACGGGGGCGCTGCTCTTCGGGGACAGGGACGAGATGATCGAGGCAGCAGAAAAGCGCGTTGCGGAGCTTAAGGCAGCCGGCAATGACTCGGCCCGCATCTATGGCAAGGACGAGATGGGCGGCCTGCGCTACCTCTACGTGCTGGCCGACGAAGCGGAGGCATACGATCTCCCGAACGATCCCTCCATACCCCTGGGAGTGCAGCTGAGAAAGGTCTTCACCAGCCCCTACGGCGGTATCGCTATCGGGGGCGTGGCCGTGGCCCTGGTGATAAACGGGATCATTAACGCCAGGAACAGGGGCATGGAGAGGAAATTCGAGGAATCGCATCCCAAGGTGGGATGAGCGGTGCATGGCAATAAAATCCCGGTTAAGCAGGAGGTAAACAGGTGAAACTCAATACATTCCAAGGCGGGATACATCCTCCATATCAGAAAGACTTCACCGCGCACAAGACTACGGAGGAAGCGCCGCTTCCCGACAAGGTGGTCATCCCCCTTGCCCAGCACGTCGGGGCCCCCAACGAGCCCCTGGTAAATGTCGGTGACAAGGTGGAGGCGGGCCAGAAGATAGGCGCGAGCGAGTCCTTCATCTCCGCCCCCGTTCATGCCAGCGTAGCGGGGACGGTGGTCGCCATCGAAGAGCAGGTGAACTTCGCCGGCAGAACGGTGAAATCGGTGGTGATCGAGGCGGACTCCAGGCAGCCTCAAAAGTGGACAGAGAAGAGGGACATAAGCTCTCTGGACGCGGAGGAGATACGGCAAGCGGCCAAGGAAGCAGGACTGGTGGGCCTGGGGGGTGCCGCCTTCCCGACCTACGTGAAGCTGTCCCCGCCGTCCGACAAGCCTATAGATATAGTGATCCTCAACGGTTGCGAATGCGAGCCTTTCCTGACCTGCGACCACCGCCTGATGCTGGAGAAGCCAGAGGAGGTAGTCGCCGGGCTGGAGCTGATGATGCGGGCCGTGAAGGCGAACAAGGGCATCATCGGGGTAGAGACCAACAAGATGGACGCCATCGACAGGTTGGAGGGGCTGGTCTCGGCAAGAGACGACATGGAGGTCGTCCCCCTGGAGGTCAAGTACCCCCAGGGAAACGAGAAGATGCTCATAGAAGCGGTCAGTGGTCGCAGGGTACCGCCCGGCAAGCTCCCCAGCGAGGTGGGGGCGCTGGTGCAGAACATCGGGACCACGGTGGCCCTCTACGAGGCGGCCGCATTTGGAAAACCGGTCATAGAGAGGATCATCACCGTTACCGGGCCCGGCTTGAAGGAGCCCAAGAACCTCATGGTAAAGGTGGGGGCCTCCATCGACAACTTGATCGAGTACTGCGGAGGGTTCTCCGGTGCCCCCGGCAAGGTGATCATGGGAGGGCCGATGACCGGCTTCGCCCAACAGGACCTTTCCGCCGTGGTGGTCAAGGGGACCAGCGGGATCGTGATCATGCCCGATGAAGACGTAAAGGAAGAGACAGAGAGGCAGTGTGTCGGGTGCGACAAGTGCGTGGACGCCTGCCCCATGTTCCTGATGCCCAACATGATCGTCAAATACACCAAAATGGCCCAGTACGACAAGGCAGAGCTCTACGGCGCACTGGACTGCTTCGAGTGCGGCTGCTGCTCCTTCGTCTGTCCGTCTCGTATCCCACATGTAGCTTATGTAAGGATCGCCAAGGCGGAAATCGCCGCCGCGAAGAAGAAATAGAAAGGGGGAGAGCTTACATGGCGAATTATGACCTCGCGGTAACGGCGCCGCCGCACCTCAAGGACAAAGAAGACGTGTCAACCGGCATGAGGGACGTGTTGATAGCCCTTGTCCCCGTGATTGCCGTATCCATAGCTTTCTTCAGGCTCTATGCAGTCGTTAACCTGGCGGCAGGCGCGATAACGGCCGTGCTCTGCGAATTGATAATGCGGCGCATCATGGGCAGGAAGGCCACCATCAATGACTACAGCGCCCTGGTTACCGGGATCCTCGTAGCCTTGCTGTTTCCTCCCACCCTGCCGTTCTGGTTCGTGGTAATCGGCGTCGTCGTCGCCGTTGCCATAGTCAAGGAGCTCATGGGAGGGCTCGGTTACAACCTCTTCAACCCCGCATTGGTGGGATTTCTTGTGACCTCGCTGCTCTCCCGCCTGTGGCAACCCGTCACCTTGAACCTCGGCAGCATCAGCGGCGTCACCGGGGCCACTCCCCTGACGTACATAAACAGCACATCAAACCTGGGCGGACCCCGTCCGGGGTACTGGGAACTGTTCCTGGCCAACTCCGGCGGAGCACTGGTCGAGGTCTCCGCGCTGGCCGTACTCCTGGGAGGGGCATACCTGCTGTACAAGCGCCAGATCACCTGGCATATCCCCTTTTCCATAATAGCCACGGCCTTCATCCTTTCGGCGATACTGGTCGAGGATCCGCTGTACATGATACTGGCCGGGGGTTTGATGCTGGGCGCGTTCTTCATGGCCACGGACTGGGTGACCAGCCCGGACACGGTTCAGGGGAAGATAGTATATGGAGTCCTCATCGGCGTGCTGATCGTGGTGATCAGGATGTACTCCGGCGCCACGGGCGCGGTAGCATATTCCATTCTCATCGGAAATGCTTTCACCCCGCTGCTCAACCGGCTGTTCGTAAGGCGCAAGTTCGGCGAGGCGAAGTTGGCAGGATAGAGATATAAACGTTTTCCTAGGTCGACGGCCCAGGCGGTTTTCCCCACTACCGCCTGGGCCGCGTCCGGGTGAGGGTACAGGTTAGAAAAAGCGGCGGTATGATAGAGCGTGCCTTGACCAGGCATCCTCGATGACCGGGATCGAAAGCATGCAAGCGGGAAGGCGGAAATGACTATCAGGATCGAAACCAGGGACCTCGGCGCAGCCGGCGTCCGGGAAGCGGTGGAAAGATACAAGAGGATGTTCCCGGACTTCGCGCCCGCATTGGACTTCTATGGCGCCGTAATGGAGGTGCAGCAGAAGGCCATATCGGAGATAGAGTGCATGGCGGATCTCTCCGATACGGATATCGAGAAGAGCCTGAGGCGCGGAAGCCCCCTGCTCCGGGACGCGGAAATCCCTGTTTCCATGCCGGAATTGCGCGGCGTGGTCTCCGCTATCTGCTCCGCGTTCGAAACCAGGAAGGAGGGAGGATTCTCCGGCTGCGGGGAACTCCTGCAATGGGACGGCCTGGACGACGAGCGCTTTACCGAGACCAGGGAACGGCTGCTGGGGGGAGGGGGCCTCGACCTGGGTAGCGCGGGTGAGGGCGCGATCGATGCCGGCCTGGCCGCCGGTGTGCTATGGGAGAGCCTGGTGCCCTTCTACAGGAGGTGCGCCGGGGAGCTTCAGGACGGCATCGACCATTCCCTGTGGCAGAATGGCTACTGCCCCATCTGTGGCACGGGTCCGCTGATGGGTGAATTCAGACAGGGAGATGGGTTGTGGCTGCTGGAATGCAAGCTCTGTCATACCTTGTGGAACGTGCAGAGGGCAACCTGTCCTTTCTGCTCGCAGGGCGCGGACGGCTCCCTGGAATACCTCTACCTCGAGGACCACGCTTCGTACCGTGCCTACTACTGTGCTGCATGCAGGCGTTACGTGAAAAACGTCGACCTTCGCTCGACTCAAAGAGATGCCGTTCTTCCTCTGGACAACATCGTAAGCGAGCTGATCGGGCTGGACCGAGCCGCCGAGCAGGAAGGGCTGCAGCCCGCTTAGAGCGACAACACAAATTCCGCTATCGCCCGGATTACGTCCCCCGGTTTCTCCATGGGAGAGAGGTGGCCGGCATCCGCGATATTGACGATGGTGGAGTTCCTGATGCTGTCCGCCATGAAGGTGCCGTATTTCGCGGGGGTCATCTTGTCGTCCGACGCGGTCAGGACCAGGATGGGAGCCTCGATCTCGTCCAGCCGTTCCATGACGTCGAAAGCATCGCATGCCGAGAAATCGCCGCAGGTGACGGTGGGGGGGCACTGGGCCATGGCATCGACCAGAGGTTTTACTTTTGAAGGGTCCGTTTTCTCCGAGATGCTGAAAGCGTACGACGCGTTGATGAAGCCCTCGAAGTCCTTCTCCAGGGTCTCGAAGATGAGCGGCATCACCCTCAACCTCGCCCCCGAGTTCACGACGACGCCAGCCTCGTACTTTTCCGGCGCCTCCAGGAGCAGCTGCAGGACTATCGCGCCGCCGATGCTGAGGCCGCATATCACGGGTTGGGATACGCCAAGCGAAGCGACGAACGAATCGACCGCCGCGGCATAATCCGCGATGCTGTCCATACCTCCGCCCTCGCTTCGGCCGTGCCCCGGCAGGTCCAGGGCGATGGTGTTCATGCTGTCCGCGAGGGCCTCGACCTGGTCCCTCCACAGGATGCTAGAGCCGCCGGAGCCGTGGATGAACACGATGGTGGGAAGGTCCGGGTCCGGGGGCCACCGGCCGGCTGCAAATGCTATACCGCCGACTTTTGATTCGTGCATCTCAAAGGCAGCTTATCACAATCGGAGCATTGAGGCAGGGTCTGTTCATTCAAGGTAAACGATCTGCTC
>CAZGWK010000036.1:4946-6786 GCA_964529285.1 uncultured Actinomycetota bacterium | reverse complement strand
TGCGCGTAATAGGCCGCTTCCTCAGCCAGGATGGGAAGGTCCGATTCTACGCGCAGCGCGAGGTCCTCTCCCGTCCCGAAAACCTGGCTCAAGCGCAGCGTCACGGTGCTGCGTGGAGGGACGCGTATCCTGCGTCCCGCGGGTCTTACCGTCCCGGCCAGCGAGCTGACAGATACAGTGGCGGTGGTGTTTCCGGCGTTGTCGAGGCACAACACTTGTGGTAGCCGTAGGCGCGCTTGAGCATGCTCGCGGCGACGTTGTCGCTGTATACGATGGCGTAACGGCAGCACTCCCGCGTCGTGAAGCTCGTGCCTGAGTTCTGGATCACGCCCTCCTCGCCCTCCAGGTCTCCGGCCTGAAGGGTGATGACCCTGCCTAAGTCCATCTCTCCTCGCGCGGCGCCCTCGTAGATGTACATCACCAGGAACAGTTTGTAGCAGCTGGCTGCGTAGAAGACCTCGTCCTCCCGGTATCCCGCCTGCTCTCCGGTTCCCGGGACGTTGAGGTAGATGCCGTAGTTGCCGTAGTTGCTGCCGGCCAGTTCCTCCAGTTGCACCGCGATGGGAGATGTGGCCGTTTCTTCGTAGCTCTCCTCACTTGATGAGTAAGATGTTCCATGCGGGCCATGTGCGCAGGCGGGGGGATCAGGTGCGGCCAGGAGAAGAAGCAGAAGCAGGAGCAGGAAGCAGATGCATACCGCATATAGCTTCGGTCCGATCCCGCGGGCATCCATATCTGACCTCGCGTCTCGACAATCCCTGCCAGTCGCCTGGATACGGCGAGTCCTTACCGTCCATGACCGACTCGCACCATCCATCTGTGCAGTGCCTTTCCCATGGTCTGCGTACCGCCGCCTTCGCTTATTACCCTGCGCACGCTCTCCGGGTCCGAGACCACCGATCCGGCGAGAACGGTCACCGCTGAGCCCTCGAACGCACCCGGCGCGTAAGGGGCGCTGGGGCCGAGGATGGCGGCCTCCCGTGCTCCCGCTATCTTGTCCAGGATCCCTTCCAGGGTATTGTTGATGATGGAGGTGGCGGTGATGAGGACTACGTCACAGCTTTTCAAGGGGGTATGGCGATCTCCCCTCTCGACCACCTCCAACTCGACTCCCATGGCCTCGAGCCGCGCTTCCATGGGACGGAACCTTCCCACCGTTACCACGCGCTCGCCCGGTTTGAGGCCGAGGGAAGCGATGAGGTCGGCGCCGAAGGCTTCCTGCGGCGGCAGCAGCAGGGCATTGGCCGCTGCGAGGGCGATGGAGGAGGCGATGATGGAGCTGCCGCCCATCCAGGAAATGACCTCCTCGACCCCCCTGCCGCTCATCTTTCCGGCTTCTGCGAAGGCGTCGCAGCCCCGCTCCAGCTCGTCGCGCAATGTGTAGGCCACGCCGCAGGCACCGTCATCGAGGTATGCCAGCGTAAAGCCCAACCCCACAATGACCTCGGCGAGGCGACGGTCACCGGCTGCTTGCCCGGCGAGGGACGCGATCTTCTCGACCAGCATGACCTGCTCCTTTTCTATGCGCCAAATACAGTATAGCGAATAACGTTTTTATTGCGCCTTACCGGCGATGAGCATGATGTCAGCCTTCGAAGCAGGCCCTTCAAGCCAGGTTGTCCGCGAGGAAGCGCAGCATCTTCTGCCAGGAGTCGGCGCTGGCGCGTGCGTTCGCCGCGGGGCTGCCGCCGAAATCCAGGGCCATGCCGGAGAAAACGCGGGTATAGCCAACGCTGGTCGGGTGGTAAGGAAGGAAGACCACGTGGCCGGCTCCGTCGTAATCCAGGTGTTCGTATGCATAGGGGTGGCTGGCTTTATCGAGCCGCTCCACGGCGATGCG
>CAZGWK010000036.1:3403-4846 GCA_964529285.1 uncultured Actinomycetota bacterium | reverse complement strand
TGCGCGTCTCGAGGAGACATGGACCAGAACAGGCCCATGGCATCGGCTCCCCTGTAGGTCCCCGAGGACGGTTTTGCCCGTGGCAAATCCAGCTCGCCCTCTGTATCACAGGTGAAAACGGCATGCGACTCCCAAACCTTTCCACCATCATCCATGAGCGATGCACTGAGGGTCAACCGCTGCCGCGGCTTGAAGCCTGCGAGCCTGATCTGAAGTCCCTCGTCGGCAAGAGAGCTCTCGGGTGTTATCTCGATACGCGGTCTTTCACTGGAGCCCTTCTCCGCTTTCATCTCAATACCTCCCTCTGATCAAGGTCTATATCGGCCTTCTGTCGGAGAGGGTTAAGTTGTATTGAAGTGCATCGCCAGGGGGATTTCGCCGCGGGCGCTCGGTTACGCGTCACGGAAACTATATCCACAAACGCCCGCAAGCCCAGGCCTTTGCTGGATTCAACCTGGAGGCTCAGCCGTTCTTCTTGCGCAGCTTCGCCAGCTTGGGCGAGATGACCGCGCGGCAGTAGGGCTGGTTGGGGTTTTTCTCGTAGTATCTCTGGTGATAGTCCTCGGCGGGATAGAACCTCTCCAGTTCCTTCACCTCGGTGACGATGGGCCGGTCGTAATCCTTGGCCAGCCTTGCGATGATCTTCTCCACCCGCTCCCTCTGCTGCAGCGAGTCGTAGAGGATGATGGACCTGTACTGAGTGCCGACGTCAGCGCCCTGCCGGTTCAATGACGTGGGGTCGTGCGTGGCGAAGAACACCTCCAGCAGGTCCTCCAGTGAGATAACCTCCGGGTCGTATTCCACCTCGACTACCTCTGCATGCCCGGTGCCTCCGTTGCAGACCTGGCGGTAGGTGGGGTCCTGAGTGTGTCCTCCCGCATAACCGGGGGTGGCCCTGTATACGCCCGCGAGCGTGTTCAGGAGAGCCTCCGTGCACCAGAAACATCCCCCTCCCAGGACGATGGTTTCGTGGCTATTCTGAATTGTCATCGGGGATAAACCTCATGGATATGGAGTTGACACAGTGGCGGGTGTTCTTGGGGGTGAACCTCTCTCCCTCGAAGACGTGCCCCAGATGCCCCCCGCACTTCGCGCACATTATCTCCGTCCTCATGCCGTCTGCATCCGTCTGCCTTTTCACCGCGCCTTCTATCTCCTCGTCGAAACTTGGCCAGCCGCAGCTGGAATGGAACTTGTCCTGCGAGCGGTAGAGTTCGGCACCGCATCTGCGGCATACGTATGTGCCGGGGTCAAAAAGGTCGGTATACTCCCCGGTGAAGGGCCTTTCCGTGCCCTTGTGCACTATGACCCTCTCTTCTTCTGGTGTAAGCTTTTTTTCTGCCATTTTTTCAAACCCTCTCTCTATCAGGCCCGTATCCTTTATCCTACCTATATATATAATCTATTCCCATCCGGGCCCCGGCTGTATGTTCCACGTCAACT
>CAZGWK010000036.1:0-3303 GCA_964529285.1 uncultured Actinomycetota bacterium | reverse complement strand
GGGTAGAATGGTATGAGCGGGCCGAAGGATTAAGAACGCATTAAAGAGGACGGTATACGGTTGGAACGAGCACCCTTACCCTCGCGCGCAGGGATAGTGATAGTCGGCGGCGGCGTCATCGGCTGCTCCATCGCCAGGGAGGCAACGCGCTACACCCCGGACGTGGTCATCCTGGAGAAGGAGAGCGACGTGTCCTGCGGCACCAGCAAGGCCAATAACGCCGAGGTGCACTCGGGCATCGGAGAGGACGCCGGGACGCTGAAGCAGAAGCTCAACGTGCGCGGCAACCAGCTCTACGACGAGTTCGTCAGCGGCCTGGGCGTAGATGTTATAAGGCACGGGCTGCTCATCGTGGTGACGCAGCGCGCCGTCCCCGCCGACGGCGCCGGGGATATGACCGAGGAGGAGAGGCAGGAGCTCCTCACCAGGAAGATACCGGAAGCCATCGTTGCCTTCGGCGAGAAGGCCGGGATAAAAGGCTTGCGCACGCTCACGCGTGACGAGGTCTTCCGCAGGGAACCCAACGTCACGCGGGAGGCCGTAGCCGGGGTGTTCGACGAGACCTACGGGCTCATCAGCCCCTACAAGCTGACCATAGCCTTGGCGGAGCATGCGGTCATCAACGGGGCCAGGGTGTTCACAGGTACGGAGGTCACCGGGTTCCGGGTGGAAAACGGCACGGTAAGGGCGGTGGTCACGGACCGCGGAGAGATCGAGACCTCCATGGTGGTGAACGCGGCGGGCGTGTTCGCCGACGAGGTTGCGGACATGGCGGGAGCGGGAGGTTTCGTTATCCATCCCCGCAAGGGAGCCACCCTCCTTTTCGACCGCCAGGTGACCGCCGAGTACGTCAAATCGAGCGTCGCCGAGTTCCGCATGCCCGGCCAGAAGACCACCCAGAGCAAGGGAGGCGGGGCCATGCCCACCGACGAGGGCAACCTGCAGCTGGGGCCCACCGCCATCGAGACCGGCGACAAGTACGACACCTCCATCTCCGCCGAGGAGATAGAGGAGATCTTCGAGAGGTTCCATTACCTCCTTCCCGATTTCCCCCGCGACGCCCTCATCTCCGCCTTCAGCGGCATCCGCGCCCCCACCCTGGAGGAGGAATTCGTCATCGGGGCCTCGGATGCGGTGCACGGCTTCGTTAACGTGGCGGGCATCCAGTCGCCGGGGCTGGCCTCCGCCCCCGCCATCGCCGAGATGGTCATCGGCATCCTGCACGATCTGGGCATGCCCGCAGAACCCCGGCCGGACTTCGACCCGGTGCGGCCGAAACCCAAGCGGTTCCTTTTGCTCTCCAACGCCGAACGCAACGACCTCATCCGGGAGGACGCGCGCTGGGGCCACGTCATCTGCCGCTGCGAGACGGTGACCGAGATGGAGGTGCTGAACGCGATACACGGCGTCATCCCCGCCACCAACATGGACGCGGTGAAGCGCCGCACCCGCACCGGCATGGGCAGGTGCCAGGGGGGTTTCTGCCACAACCGCGTGGCGGCCATCCTCGCCCGGGAGCTGGGCATCCCCGTCACCGCGGTCACCAAGGACGGGGAGGGCTCCCCGGTCTTCGTCGGGACGGCCAAGGATTTCCTCAGGGGCGAGACCGCATGAGCGCCGCTCGGAGGCCGGACTGCGTGGTCATCGGCGCCGGGCCCGCCGGCCTGGGGGCGGCCCTGGCGGCGCGGGAGGCGGGCCTTGCCGACGTCATGCTCATCGAGCGCGACGTCGAGCTGGGCGGCATACTCCCCCAGTGCATCCACGACGGCTTCGGGTCCATAGTCTTCGACGAGGTGCTGACCGGGCCCCAGTACGCGCAGCGCTACATCGACCGCGTGGAGGCGGCGGACATCGACGTCAAGCTCGATACCATGGTGCTGGAGATGGCGCCGGACCGCCGCATCACCGCGGTGAACTCCCGGGAAGGCGTCTTCGAGATAGAGCCCAGCTCCATAGTGCTGGCCATGGGCTGCCGCGAGAGGACCCGCCACCAGGTCATGCTCCCCGGCTACCGGCCGGCGGGAGTCATCTGCGCCGGTGCCGCCCAGAGGGACATAAACATCGAGGGCATCATGCCCGGCAGGCGCGTGGTCATCCTGGGCTCGGGCGACATCGGGCTGATCATGGCGCGCAGGTTTACCTTGGAGGGAGCCGAGGTTGAAGGCGTGTACGAGATCATGGCCCACGCGGGCGGCCTCTCCCGCAACGTGGTGCAGTGCCTGCACGACTACGACATCCCCCTGCACCTGTCCCACACCGTCACCTTCATACACGGGCGCAAGAGGGTGGAGGCAGTGACGGTGGCGCAGGTGGACGAGGCGTTGAGGCCCATCAGGGAGACGGAACGGCTCATACCCTGCGACTCCCTGGTCCTCTCCGTGGGACTCATCCCCGAGAACGAGCTCTCGCTGCAGGCGGGGATAGAGCTGGACCCCGTCACGCACGGGCCGGTGGTGGACGAGACCATGCACACCTCCGCAGACGGCATCTTCGCCTGCGGCAACGTGGTGGCGGTGTTCGACCTCGTAGACTGGGTGACCCGCTCCGCCGAGGCGGCGGGGAGGGGAGCGGCCGAGTACGTGCTTGGGAAGAAGAAGACGAGGACCCCCATACGGGTCAGCCCCGGCAGGAACGTGAGGTTCGTGTTGCCGCAGCTGGTGCGCAACCTCGGCCGGGGCGTAGATTTCTATTTCCGCGTCGAGCACCCCGAGCGGGCGGTGAGGTCCACGGTGCTCATAGAAGGGGAGCCGGTCTATTCCCGCAAGTCGAAGATGGTGAGGCCGCCCGAGATGATACACGCGCAGATAGGAGCGTCCGGCGCCGCGGGCAGGGCGAAGGACATCACGCTGGAAGTGATCCCGCATGAAGAAACATGAGTTCCTGTGCATAAACTGCCCCCTGGGCTGCACCCTCGAGCTCAGCGAGGAAAACGGCGAGGTGCTAGAGGTAAAAGGCGCCGACTGCAAGGTGGGAGAGAAGTATGCAGTGGAGGAGTTCAAGGACCCGCGCCGCATGGTGATCACCACCGTGAGGGTGTCGGGTGGTACGCTGCCGCTGCTGCCGGTGGTCAGCGAAGCGCCGATACCCAAGCGCATGATCAGGGACGCGGTCAAGGCACTTGCCGATGTGGTGGTGGATGCTCCCATAGCGGACGGGCAGGTGATCTATCCCGACATCCTCGCTACCGGGGTGGACGTGGTCGCCTCACGCAGGCTCGACTCGGAAAACCATTAGCGGGATCGCATATCTTACGCGAGCTTCTCGCCCGACAATCTCTCGTAGTCGAAGAGGTCGTGGGATGCC
>CAZGWK010000035.1:0-32959 GCA_964529285.1 uncultured Actinomycetota bacterium | reverse complement strand
CCGCCACCGTCACCGCGAGCGCCGGGGTCATCTGCGAGCGGGCCATGTACGGCGCATGCGTGGTATGCCTGGACCCGGGCCACGCTGCCACCCCGTCCGAGATAGATCCTGAGACCGGACTGAACACGCAGGACTGGATAAACGAGCCGGAGATCGGCATAGTCTACGATATCGCCCTGCGCACCCGGGCCATCCTGGAGGCGGAGGGCATAACGGTGCTCATTACCAAGAACGCCGTCTACGAACCGGTGGACCTCAAGCAGAGGGCCGTCATCGCCAACAACGCCCACGCCCGCATGATCGTGCACATCCACGGCGACCCGGGTATCGCCGGACCTACCACCTTCTACCCGGGGGCGGCCCCCTATAACTGGAAGGCCAACTCCGACACCGGCAGGACCGCTTATATCGATCCCGCGGTGCAGGCGCGCAGCGAGGCGGCCGCCAGGCGTTTTCACACGGCCATGGCGGCGTACATGCGCCAGGCGACGGGAGTCCACGATGGCGGCGTCGTAGTGGAGAACCGCGGGTCCACCGGCACCGGCAATTATGGGCCCATCTTCAGCTACGACATCTGGAGCGAGGTCCCAACCTTCACCTTGGAGAACAACCTCGGTATCGCGGATATCTACCGCCAGGAGATCGCCGAGAGCATCGCCGCCGGCATCCTCGCCTCCCTGTAGGGGGTCAAATCTTTATTCTTGAATATCTACCCATATTCTGTCAGAGAAATCAAAAATAAAGATTTGACCCCATCGGATGGGTATATTGGTTATGAACGGTATGCATTATCAACAGCGAGAAGGGAGGCGCAGATGTTCCTCGAAGTCGTAAGGTCGCCGGGGCTGGCGCATCTATCCTATATTCTCGGAGATGCGGGAGAGGCTTTGGTAATAGATCCCAGGCGCGATTATCATGTCTACCTTGCCATCGCCGCGCGGGAAGGTTGCCGCATAACCCGCGTTTTCGAGACCCACCGCAACGAGGACTACGTCGTCGGCTCCACCGGCCTCGCGGCGGCCACCGGGGCCCGCGTTTTTCACGGCGAGCATATGGATTTCGCATACGGCAGCGCCGCCAGCGATGGAGATACCTTCGAAGCAGGGAATATCCTGCTCTCCATACTCCATACGCCGGGACACACTTACGAGAGTATATCCATCGTCTTATACGATAAGGGTTTCAGCCGCGAGGAACCGGTAGCGGTTTTCACGGGGGATGCGCTATTCGTGGGTGACGTGGGAAGGACGGACTTTTTTCCTGACCGCGGGGAGGAGATGGCCGGCATGCTCTACGACAGCATCCACGGCAAGATCCTCCCCCTCGGGGACGAGGTAATATTATATCCGGGACACGCTCAGGGCTCCATATGCGGTGGAAACATCGCCTCCCGCGAGTTCTCCACCCTCGGTTACGAGAGAATGCATAACCCCGCCCTGGCCTTCACGGCAAAAAAGGAATTCATAGCCCAAAAGACGGCGGAGCGCCTGTTCATGCCCTTTTATTTCGAGAGAGTACATGCCTTGAACCAGGAAGGACCGCCGCCGATGTCGCAGCTGCCGCAGCCCCTGCCAATCGAGCCCGCGGAATTCGAGGAAGCGGCGGCTGCAGGTTCGATCCTCGACGTGAGGAGCAAAGAGGCCTTCGTGGGAGCCCACTTGCCCGGCAGCCTGGCCATTGCCGTGGAGAAGATTCCCGCGTACGCCGGCTGGTACCTGCCGTACGACAAGCCTGTATACCTGGTCGCGAACTGTCCCGAAGAGGTGGAGACGGCGGTGAGGTACCTGGTGCGCCTGGGCTACGAGGACATAGCGGCCTTTCTCGCCGGAGGCATGTTCAAGTGGGAAATAAGCGGTTTGCCCTTCGGCAGGATGAAGGCGGTACATGCCGGGGAACTGGTCAACATGCTGGAGGCTGAGGAGGACTTCGTCCTGCTGGACGTACGCTCGGCGGAGGAATACGAGGGCGGACACCTGCCCACGGCCGTTAACATCCACATGGGAGAACTGCCGCGCAGGACGGCGGAGGTTCCAAGAGATAGAAAAGTCGTCACTTTCTGCGGCAGCGGCGAGCGCGCCACCATCGCCGCTTCGATCCTGGAGATGCAGGGTTACGAGAGCGTGGAGTCCTGTTTCGGTTCCATGGCGGCATGCTCTAACCTGGGCTGCCCCATCGAGTTCTAACAGAAAAACCTTTACCCGAAAATGCCCTTGCGGGACGGCTATCCCACTCCATGTTTCGCCGCTGCAGACCGATAAATATTCATGAGATGCGCTATGGCCAGATGCAAGCGATAAGATGATACGAGTTCCGTGAAGGAGCAGCCATGGGGATATTGCAATGCCCAGCCTGCGGGAAACCCAGGCTTTTCAGCTACGCGGTAGGATGGTTGGATAACGGCACCATCGTTTCCCGTTTCAGGCCGGCTTTCCGCCTCGTGCTGGTGGAATCGGCCCTGCTGGAGGACATATACCAGCGCATCGAGAGGATCCTGGGGATGTCCATCCGCGAGATCGTCTTCGAGGCCGAACGCGCCGCCTCCATAGCCACCATCGACAGCCTGGTGCCGGACTGGCTCGTGAAGGGATTTCTGCGCAACCGCCTGATGATGCATCCCACCAGCCGCGTCATGGAGGCGCTGGCACGCATCGCCGGCCTGGGTGACGTGCACAACGTCTTCTACCATGTCTTCCGCGGCGCCCTCTCCCGGGTACGAAACGAGTATAACCGCGAGCTCTTCGCGGCCATGGTGGTGGGCTCGTTCGAGAGGATGGAGGGCGTGGTCTACGACCATGCATGGATAGAGATGGGTGAAGAGCTGTTTATCTTCATCAACCCCGCCAGGGAAAAACCGGAGATAGCCGCGCGCATGAAACCCGAGATCGTCTCGCCTCTGCCCGGAAACCGCAAGCTGGAGCTCTGCCCGCGCTGCGGTTTCCCGCGTGCCCTCGATCATCTGCAGTGGGATTACCCGCACGCCATTATCATGGACGAGCGCAGGGGAGTGCGCATGAGCTTCGTGGACTGCTATGCTTTCTCGGCGGTGTTTCGTGTACTGATCGAGGAGTTGGGGGACGATATCGTACACATCATCGTGGAGGCCGCGAGCGAGTACACGAGATGCAGCATCGAGGAGACGGGTTTGTTGCGGGGGAACAAGGGGCGCGAGGACGTGTACGGTGATTTCCTGGACCTGCTGCCCGTCTACGGGAAGGGAAACCCGGTCAACAGTGAGATCGCGGAAAACACGCTTGCCGTAACCATAGAAAACCCCTACAGCGCGTACCTGCTCTCCGGCGAGTTCCTCGCGATATATGAGGCGGTAGAGGGACACCCCGGCACCATAGATATCTTTGACGAAGTCCAGAAGGTGAGGATAACCATCGCTCCCTGAACCAGGTAACCTGATCGGCCCCTTCGTTTTGCGCCGCTGTTGCAAAGCGCACGCTCATGGCCGGAACGGCAATCACCTATCGATGCCGCAGATGCGAAATGCCGGGGCCTTACCCTGAAGCGTCACATGTGCATGCAAGGATGAAGAATCTTCCGGGGCCCAAAAGGTCAACATTTGAGACCTGACCCCAAAATGTTGCTCTATATTACCCCTTCGAGGCGCCCTTCACCTGGATGCGCGGCGGGTATTTCTCGAAGGTCTTCTCATGCCGTGCCCTGATCGCGCTCATGATGGGTAGATACACCAGTTTGCGGATGGTAAAGCTGTGCTCTTCCTTGGGATCGAGAAAGAGGTTGAATACCTTGCCATAGGTGTATTCCACCGTGTGACCGGAGAATCCGCCTGCATTGACCACGTCCCTGTAGTCTATCTCCGTGGCCACCGAATAAAGCTTGAACCCACCGATACGCATACCGGAATAGCGGTCCAGCAGCCAGGCATGTACGGCGATGCGGTTGGAGGACCACGCCGGATCGGCCGCCCAGTGGGTCCCCTCCGGAGCCGATTCAGCCACCAGGAAAACGCGCTGGTCCACCCCGTCGATGAAGCGATCCTGCGGAAGGTCCTCCGCCCCCGCAAGGGCACAGAAGGTCGGCAGCAGGTCGCAGAAGTCGAAGAGACCGTCGGATATTCGTCCCGGCTCGATCATGTCCTTCCAGTAGAAGATGCCCGGCACGCGGATGCCGCCCTCCCAGGTGGTCCCCTTGGAGCCGCGGAAGGGCGTGTAAGAGCTGTCCGGCCAGCTCTCCATCTCCGGCCCGTTGTCGGAGGTGACGAAGATGAGGGTGTTCTTTAACTGTCCCGTCTCCTCGAGGGCGCGGAATAGGCGCCCGAAGATATCGTCCATCTCTACCAGCACGTCGTGGAAGGGATACTTGGCGCGGGATTTCCCCTTGAACCTGTCGGGCGGGTAGTTGTCGAAGTGGCAGCCGCGGGTGCCGTGATAGAGAAACCAGGGCTTGTCGCTTTGCGCCATGTCGCGGATGAATCTCTCGGAATAGTCAGCCCATTTCTCGTCCAGGTCCTTCACCGTCTCCAGGTCTATCTCCTCCTGCTCGATCTCGGGGATATCGTACTGCCCCGCCTTTGCCAGGATGTTGTGCTTGTTGAATTTCATCTTCATGACCGCCTGGAAGAGGAAGGGGTCGTTGACTATCTCGGGGTAGAAATAATTGTCGCGCCACTCCGTGTACATGTCGGAGACGCCGTAGAAGCCGTAGAACTCGTCGAAGCCCTTGTTCTGCGGCACCGAGTGCTCGTTCTCCCCGCAGTGCCACTTGCCCACCGCGCGGGTGACGTAGCCCGCTTCTTTCAGCAGTTCCGGCAGTGTCACCTCGTCCTGCAGGCCGCCCGGCTGCCCGTACATGGGCGGGGTGAGTATGCCGTGGCGGATGGGCAGGCGCCCGGTCATGATAGTCGAACGGGAGGGGGAGCAGCTGGGCTGGGAATAGCATGAGGTGAGCATGAGCCCCTCCGCCGCCAGCCTGTCGAAGTTGGGGGTGGGGGCCCCGCGCATGTGGCCGCCGCCGAAGCAGCCGAAATCCCCCCAGCCCACGTCGTCGAGTATATATATGAGGAAGTTGGGCTTCCTGCCGGTCTTAGCCTCCAGGGCCGCGAGCTTCTCCTCCGCTGCCTTAAGCCATTCGGGGTGCAGCATGCGCGACTCGCGGTTCTCCGCGTAATTATCGATCATACCCCCGATAACCCTTTCGCCGTCGTCGGGCGGGATAATACCGCTGTCGATCCAGTGATCGGCCATTTCCCCTCCTTGATCTTAGAGCGAGTTCTACCGTTACATTCTACGGTCGATTGTGGAATCGGCATTATTCGCACCCGGGTTGATAGCGGGACTCGCAAAGGACCGCTGAAAGGTCTCGGAGCTGCGAACCAGCCTTGAGCCCGCTCATACCCGAAGTGCACCGCACTATGTGGCCAACCGGTAGACGCTCTCTCCAACCGCCGCGTCCGGTGCGCTTTTCGGTCACTACGAATAATGACACCGCGTGCAAGGCGGTTTTGCGGTTTCAAGCGAATCCCTACTGCCGGCCCTGTGCCGCTACTTCCGGGAGCAGTTTGAACGAGGGGAAAAGATCGGGATATCTGAAAGCGATGATCTCCGAGACCTGCGCGTCCGCCGCGAAGTGCAAGACCTGGATGGAATGTGCCGTATATGCACGCCGTTCGTCATCTCGCCGGTAGACCCCGAAGGCGAGCTGCCCGTTCGCGCGCCGCGGCAGCAGGCGCCAGCGGCCGCGTGCGTCTCCCGCCAGGGGATAAGAGGAGAGGTGCCGTTTCACGGCGTCGCGCCCCTCGTACCAGGAGGGGGAGGGGGGCAGCTGCAGAACGGCATCCTCGCTCAGCCTTTCCACCAGGCCTTCGGCGTCAGCCGTCTCCCAGGGATAGAGGTAGCGCATCAACGTCTCAGTCGCCTTTTTTTCCGGGGGAGGAGCCCTGAGCGCCAGCTCCTCGTCGCAGGCCTGCAGCATGGAACCGCGGGCTTCCTCCAGCTCGCGCTTCGCGTCCACTACCCCCGCCCCCAGGACCTCCGCCACCGTCTCCACCCTCCAGCCCATGGCATCGCCCAGGATCAGGCACAGGCGTTCCCGGGGATGCAGCGACTGCAGCGCGCATATGAAGGCAAGGGAGATGCCCTCCCTCTCGCCGTAACGCCTTTCTCCGCGGTACTCGATGTCGGGATAGAGGTCGTCCGGAAAAGGTTCGAGCCAGAAATCGTTCTCCTCGGGCTCGAGGGGAGGAAGGTAAGGATCGGAAGGCGGGTTTGAGAGGTACGGCAGGATCCGCGGGGGATGGTCGGCCAGCGCGTCCATGCACAAACGTGCGGTGATCTTGAAGAGCTCTATGCGGGTGGAGTCGGCATCGGTCAGGGGCAGCGGCAGGTCGCCGGCATGGAAGAAGGTCGCCTCGACCATGCCCTCGGCGTCCTGCAGCGAGCCGCTCATGCGGTAGCAGAAAAGGCGCAGTTCGTCCCGGTATCCCTCTATCGCAAAGCGTTTATCCTCGTCCATGGCAGTTCTTGTACTTTCTCCCGCTGCCGCACGGGCAGGGGTCGTTGCGGCCGGCATGCGCAAAGGCATTCTCGAGCGAGGCTTCCTCCTCCGCCAGGATGCCCATGATCTCGTCCGCGTAGCGGCCTCCCTTCAGCAGGCCGGCTATTTTGCGCATGACCGGGTCGATATGGGTGAAAAAGGCCTTGTTTCCCTCGCAGAGGTAGTTCAATCCCTCTTCGCCGTCGGGCGCGGACGCGAAGCGGTTCTTGGGACATTCGCCGCGGCAGGCGAAGAGCACCTCGCACTCGCGGCAGAAGCGCGGCAGTTTGTCGCGCTTGTCCTTCCCGAAGTGCCGCAACTTCTCCGAGGTCACCAGCTCGAGCATGGGCGTTTCCATGATGTTGCCGAGCAGGTAGTCCGGTTCCACGAAGTGGTCGCAGGTGTAGAGGTCTCCGTTGTGCTCCAGGGCCAGGGCATCTCCGCAGGTCTCGTCCGTGATACACATCGCCGCCCCCGCCCCCGTCCAGGATGCCGCCGCGGCTTCGAAATAATTGACGAACATCGCTCCTACGTCCCTGCGAACCCATTCGTCGAATACGGAGATGAGGAATTCGCCCCATCCCGCGGGGTCCACGGAACGGTCGCTAACCTTGTCTCCCTGCTGGAGCAGGGTGGTGCCGTCGAGGTTGACCCGCTCCACTATGGGGATGAACTGCAACCACTCCACGCCCAGCTCGTCCCGGAAGTAACGGTAGACCTCGAGGGGATAACCTGCGTTCGCGGCATGTACCGAGCACAGGATGTTGAAGTCCACGCCGTATCTCTGCATGAGGCGCGCAGAGCGCTCCACCCGCTCGAAGGTCCCCCTGCCGCCCTTGTCCAGCCGGTAGACGTCGTGCAGTTCGCATGGACCGTCCATGGACAGGCCCACCAGGAAGCCGCTGTCGCGCAGGAACTCGCACCAGGCATCGTCCAGCAGGGTGCCGTTGGTCTGCATGGTATAGGAAACGCGCATGCCCGGAGGAGCGTTTTCCTCCACAAGTTCAATGGAACGGCGGAAGAAATCCAGACCCATGAGCGTGGGTTCGCCGCCCTGCCACGCCACTATGGCCTCGGGTACCTGCTGAGCCCGGATGTACTGGCTGAGGTATGCTTCCAGGACCTCAGCGTTCATGCGCAGATCGCTGCCGGGGTAGAGGCGTTCCTTCTCCAGGAAGAAGCAGTAAGCGCAATTGAGGTTGCATGCGGCGCCGCTCGGCTTGGCCATGACGTGGAAGGCAGGCGGCGCTTCCCGGCTCGACAACATCTACCTCCTGGTCAAACGGCTGCGTAGCCTTTCCTGCAGCGGCACCTAATCATTATACAAATTTGGGGTCAGCCCCGGACATGGGACAAAAATGTCCCACTGATGGGGTCAGCCCCGGACATGGGACAAAATCGGCAACAAGGCCCGGCTCATTTGCATCAGGTAACCGTATAGGGTCAGGGTCGCTTTGCGCCCTTCCCGGGATCCCTATCACCTATGGCATGCGTCATCCGCAATATCGTCGCAATGCTTTAGACCGGCTGCCGTAAGGCCGAAAGCTAAGATGACGGATGACGCTAAGGCGGGATACAAGAGGAGCAGGGACAGATGGGAATCGTAGTAGATTTCGATGGCGGCTTGGAAGCCATGCTCGACGAGCTGGAGGAGACCTACGACGGCAGGATACTCTCCCCCCAGGGTAAGATAATCCGCGTCATGCCCGTGGCCGTAAGAAAAGAAGAGGACAGCACCTGGATGTTCCACGGCCACATATACGTCACTACCATGATGGGGGACGAGATATACCAGTCCACGGTGGAGACCGTGCCCGTCCTGGGCCATGACAACCCCGAGGAAAAATGGCGGGAAGCCCGCGAAGAACTGGCGAGGTTGACCTCGAAAATAGAGTCCGATATATCCGGGAGGGGTTTCATCATCCGGCGCGGCCGCTACATCTTCAAGGGCGAAGACCCCCACACCACCGAATAACCTCCACCCTTATCGCTGGATGCCGAACATCTTGTGCACTACCCCTTTTTTCAGGGCGAAACGCAGCACGGCATGGTAGAGCTGTGGCGATATCCGTCTCAGCACGATCAGGGGCCCATGGTGGATCCATGGTACCAGTATTATCGTCCGGTCGCGCTCCAAGCCCCGCAGCGCGGCAGCGGCGACAACCGCCGGGGATACCCCCTTCGTCCTGTAATATTTTTCTATCTCCGGCTTGGCGCTCCTGCCGGTCTTGTCGTAGAGGTGGACCCTGCCGTCCCTGATGATATTGGTATCGATGTCCCCCGGACAGAGCAGGCTGACCTTTATGTTGTGCACGCTCAGCTCTATGCGCAGTGTCTCGCCGATGGCCACCACGGCGTATTTGCTGGCGTTATAAGCGGTCATGCCGGGCATGGCCACCAGTCCGGCGTCGCTCGCGGTGAGCAGGATGGAGCCCTGCTTGCGCGCGATCATCCTGGGGGTGAAGCAATGCAGCGTGTAGATGGCGCCCCACAGGTTTATCCCCAGTACCCACTCCCAGTCCCCTAGCGGAGTTTCCTCGTACCAGCCTCCCTGTCCTACCCCGGCGTTGCTGCACAGGATGTCCACATGGCCCCATTCGTCGAAGAAGCGGTCGGCGAATGTCTCGACCTCCTCCAACCTGGTATGATCGACGCGGTAGCCGCTTGCCTCCGTGCCTTTGCTCTCGAGCTCTTTCACGACTTCGTCTATACGCTCCTGGAATATGTCCGTGACCACGACCTTGCACCCGCTATCTGCCAAGGCCAGCGCGATCGCCCTGCCGATGCCGCTCCCCGCTCCGGTCACGACCGCCGTCTTGCCCTCGTAGAAACCCATGGTCCGCACCTCCAAGCAAAAGGAAATATCGCACGCCTATCTAATTATGTCACACTTGCAGACGACCACGAGACGCTTGAAAAGCACCACCGTATGGTTTTTTAAGGCATTGAAGTCAAGCATCGCCCCGTGCCTGAAGCCGGATGGAGCAGATTCGCAACCGCCGTTACCGTGGAGAAATAGAGATGCATAGCGTGATCGAACCGTATGCGGCGGAGATCAAGAGGCCTGCGCGGACAACCGAGAAATATAGAGACGTTACGCGGAGAAACGAGGCTTTCCGGCTATGAGCAACGGTCGGAAATATCTCCTCGCTGCTGCGGGGGATGAACGACCTTAAGCGAGCTAGAGAGAGAACGTCCCGTGGACCGGGTCTGTACAAGGAGGACTGAGATGGCGGACGAGACCAGGCCGAAACAGTATTTCATGCAGCACGAACAGATGGATTTCGAGATCCAGATAATGCTCGGGAGCTGTTATTACGGCTGCGCCGACGCGGGGGAGGTCCTCTCTACCATCGAGCGCATCCAGGAAGGGGACTTCGAGAGCTGGTACGGCGAGTGGTACGCTACCGCCGAGCGCCTGGAGGGCGTCGCCCGCCAGTGTGCCACAGATGGCAACAATGTCAGCGCTCGCCGGGCTTACCTGCGCGCCGCCTGCTACTACGCGGCTTGCCTGTCCATGATCGACGGCACGGACGACCCGTCCCGGCGAGTGCCCACATGGAAGAAGCACATGGCCTGCTTCGACGATTTCTACGTCCGGCTGGATCCTCCTGCAGAAAAGGTCGAGATACCCTATGAAAGGACGCCCATGCCCGGTTATCTCTTCAAGCCTGCGGCCGCGGGCGGGCCTTTCGCCACCATCATCTTCAACAATCCGGGCCAGAACGCCATGCTCTGGCTGCACGGCGTCCCCTTCCGTCCCGACTGGGAGAATGTGATCACCCCGGTGGTGGACTTCCTTTCGGCCCGCCCTGAAGTCGACTCCACACGCATCGCGGCGGGCATCGCCGACCCCGACGACGAACAGTTCTCACATCAACATTTTGGGGTCAGGTCTCAAATGTTGACGTCTGCGTGGGCTCGCAGAATTATGGACGGATATTTCTTAAAAATACCAGATAATGGTTGATAATTCAGAATTAAAGATTTGACCCCTACTCTCATATCCTGCGCAAGAGTATCCTCTCCAGGTCCTCGCGGGCGAGGGAAGCGGGGTTTGCCTTGAGGGATGTGGCGTCCAGGATGCCGCCGATGTCCGCCTCTTTTACGCCGTAACCCCCCAGCCGCGGTATCTTCAATTCCTCCGTCCATGCATCCAGCGTGTCCAGCAGGCTGCCGCAGTCCTCGCGCACGTTTCCGCTGCTGCGGCCCGAGAGCACCGCTCCGGCGCGCGCGTATCTACGCAATGCTTCCTGCCCCGCCGTCCCCGCGCGCTCCAGGCACGAGACGTTGGCGCGGGTGGCCTCTCCCAGGAGGGTCCCGCAGACCACGCCGTGAGGTATATCGAAGAGGCCTCCTATGGACGATGCGAACCCGTGCACCACCCCCAGGCCGGCGTTGGCCAGGGCCATGCCCGATACCAGGGCGGCGTAGGCCATGTCCGCGCGCGCTTCCACGTCGCCGGCCCCTTCCCCGCATACCGCGGGCAGTGAGCCGCCTACGCGTTCCAGGCCGCTCCAGGCCAGGGCATCGCTGAGCGGCATGGCTCGTGAGGAGACATACGATTCCAGCAGTTGGGTAAGGGCGTCCATACCGCAGGAGGCGCTTACGTCGCGGGGGCACGGGAGGGCGAGCTCGGGGTCCACCAGAGCTACGTCGGGATAGAAGTTATCGTGGCGCAGGGACCTCTTGAAACCCCCGGGGCCGGTCCGGCTGAGCACG
The DNA here is from genome assembly GCA_964529285.1 of uncultured Actinomycetota bacterium. GTDB lineage: Bacteria > Actinomycetota > Geothermincolia > Geothermincolales > RBG-13-55-18 > SURF-21. The sequence continues at coordinate 21,736 of CAZGWK010000035.1, read as the reverse complement.
GCGTTGTTGGTGGCCTCGCTTCCCGTTCCCGCGGTCGTGGGCGCCGCCACGAACGGCATTTTTGTACCGCTATGCGCGGCATTACCCACCCCCTCCAGGTAGTCCATGACCGGAGCGCCCGAGGGAAGCATGGCGGAGATGGCCTTCCCGGCGTCAATGACGCTGCCGCCGCCCACTGCCAGTACCAGATCGATGCCCGAGCCGCGGTTCTCCAGCACTGCATCATCCACCAGCTCCGGGGACGGCTCGCCCCGCACGGCGATATGCGCGTGGCGGATAGACCTGCGCTCAAGGTCCTCCAGAAGCGCTTCGAGGCGGCCCGAGGCACGCAGAGAATATGCGCCGGTCACCAGCAGGACCTTTCTTCCCCGGTCGCCTGCGATCGCACCTGTTTCCCGGAAAGTCCCGGCACCGAATACGATCCTGGGGCACCTCCCGAAGGTGAACGCGCCCATCACCACTCTTTTCTTTCCAGGGGACGTATGACGCGGTGGCTTAAACCCTCGCGCGGCCTCGCCATGCAGTCCTCGACGGTATCCCTCCATATCCGGTAATGGGCGGTCTCCTTGTGGGCCGCCGCCGCTTGAGGTGATTCGTAAGCCTCGTAGAGCAGGAAGCGCCCGGGCTCCGCGGCGCTCTGGAGTACGTCGAACCTCAGGTTCCCGGGCTCCGCGACGGATCCCTCGTGATTCGCGATGGTGGCAGCGATAAAATCCTCGACATGTTCCGGTTTTACCCATACCGTTACGCAGTTAACGATCATCTCAACCCCCGTATAAAAGCTGCCGCCGGCTCGGCGACACCGCTTACATATAATATAGACTACTTAGGGCTGCGGTTTAGCCCCGGGCAGGTCGTTACGCTATAATTAGTATTCGGCGGAGACAGGCGCAAGGGAGGCAACAGGGCCCTTGCCTTCCTGGAGGTTTAAGCGTTGGAACGAGGAGGAATCAGAAGATGAAGCACCCCGGCATTGCACTAGTAGTGATCGTTTTCGTCCTCACGACCCTCGTCCTCATCGTAAGCGGATGCGATCTGGGCGGCAGGGCGAAGGAGTACATGGACCCTGCGACCCTCATCGAGGTCGAGGAAGGGGATGAATTCGCCATCGTACTGGAATCCAACCCCACCACGGGGTACCAGTGGAAATTGGCGGAGCCGCTGGACGAGCAGATAATCCACCTGGTGAAGACCGCATACGAGGCGCCGGATAAGGAACTCCTGGGCGCGGGGGGAGAGGAGAAATGGACCTTCGAGGCGGTAGGCCTCGGCGATACCTCGATAACCCTGGCTTACGTGAGGCCTTGGGAGGATGCAGATGACGAGCTTCCCCTGATGGAGGAAGAGGACGAAGCGGATGAAGAGCCATCGGATCAGGGTATGGAGACCGATAGCGAGGAAGCCGCCGTGGTAGAAGGACCCGAAAACGTGACCTTCAACGTTAGGGTTAAAAAAGAGGGCGTCATGGACGAAGACCCCAAGGAGTACGGGGCTGAGGATGAGGAGATAGAGGTGGAGGCAGGGCTGAAGTTCAAGATCGCAATGGAGTCAAACCCTACGACCGGATATTCCTGGCAGCTCGCAGAACCACTGGACGAGGACGTGGTTATCCTGGTGAATTCCGTGTTCGAGAAAGACGATTCCGAAGGTCACGGAGACGAGGGTGAAGAGATGGTCGGCGCTCCCGGCGAGGAGGTCTGGACCTTCGAGGCCATAGGGGAAGGCAGTACCGAGATAAGCCTGGAATACGTGCGGCCCTGGGAGGAGGACGCGGCACCTGAGGAGACGAAGACTTTCCAGGTAGAGGTTAAGCCGGTGCACGAAGAAGAGGAAGGGGAAGCCCACTAGAAACGCTGGCTTACAGTCGATTGACATGTCCAGGGGCCGCTTCAAGCGGCCCTTTCTTGAGATATCGCATTGGACACGGCAGTATATCTATCTGCGAATTTGAGCGCGGCTTGAGACGTTGAAGAGGGGCTCGCGAGAGGGGCTCGCAATAGACTTTATGCAAGCCCCAGCTCGGCGGCGATGGACAGTGCCTCCAGGGCGCTGCGCTCCTTGTTCTTCACCTCGAGCATTACGTCGAAATCCAGCCCCCGCGCCGCCTCCAGGAACGAACGGAAGTCATGCGGGTCCAGGGCGTAGGCGTGTGCCCCGGGCTTGCCTCCCTTTTTCTGGCTGCTGTAGTCGACCATTGGCAGCCCGTCATCTTCGCCCCAGGTAGAACCGGCCGCGCTGAGCGCGTCCCTCAGCTTCTCCCCGCGGTTGCTCGCGTCGTGGTGCAGGTTGTCGAAGACCACCGGCACGCCGGTCCTCGCGTGGACCTCCATACAGTCGGCGAGGCCGTACGACCTCTCGTCGTTCTCCACCACCAGCCTCCTCTTTACCTTCGCCGGCAGTTTTTTGTAGCGGCTCACGAACCTGGAGACGCTCGTCTCCCGGTCGCCGTAGACCCCTCCAACGTGTATCTGTATCTTATGGGATGTGTCCAGGCCCATGAGGTCCAGGACCCGGGCATGATAGACGAGCTCGGCCACGCTCCGCTCGTGGATGCTCTCATCGAGGGCGTTTATGAGTATGAACTGGTCGGGATGCATGGTGACGCGCATGGCGTGCTCCGCGATAAAAGCCCCTATCTCCACGAACTCGCCCTTGAACTTCTTCTGCCAGGGATAATCGCATACCGGGTGCGAGGCGAAGGGGACCAGGTCGGACGAGATGCGAAAATAGTTAATACCGTGATCCAGGTTGAAGCGCAGCTGCTCCGCGAGGCAGGAGAGGTTCCCCCCCACAATGTTCTCCATGTTCCCGGCAGAATACGATTTAAGCCGGAAAGTCCTGGAGCTGCGGCACTCCAGGGAGAGATTGATACACGCGTACCCTATTTTCATGTCCAATATATTACCCCAAGCAGGGGGGCGGCCGAAGGAATCAACACCGTGCTTGGTTTATTTCGCGCTTGTATGAGGTATATATTAGAGCGAGGATACCGGCTGTTCGGTAGGGAGTAAAAAGATACAAGCAGATATAAAGCCCATTCCGGGATTATTGATATATGCGAAAACTGGATAGACAAGACCGTGAATCACTGGAGGTGATCTGTTTGGCAAAGTCTTATTGGAGATGGACGGTCGGGATCTTGGCGTGCCTCGCGCTCGTCTGCAGCATGGTGGTGATACTGCCCGTCGTGCGGACGGCTGAAGCGCAGGATACCAAGGTGTTCACCATCCTGCACACCAACGACGAGCATTCCGAGCTCATACCGCATAATCCTGCGAGCGACTATCCCGACTATCCCACCACGGGAGGAATCTCCCGCATCGCGCACGAGTTGGAGCGCATCAGGGCCGAGAAGGCCGCTGCGGGAGAGCCGGTTCTGACTTTGAGCGCCGGAGATTACAACCAGGGCACCCCCTTCGGGTGGCTCGAGACCCAGGCCGCCGCGGAGCTCGTCATCATGCAGACGATGGGATACGAAGCCATAGCCGTGGGCAATCACGATTTCGACATGGGGGTCGGCTACCGTTACCAGGCGTGGAACTTCGCCAAGACCCTGCCTCCAGCAGCGGGCGGGCCCATAAACATCCCTCTTCTCTGCTCGAACATGAGTTTCAATCCTGACGCTGTTACTTATCCCGATGCCGCCTTGCTCAAGACCCTCTATTCTAACGTGGACAAGCAGGGAGCAGAGCTGGCCATCCAGCCCTACACGGTGAAGACGCTCTCCAACGGCCTCAAGGTAGGCATCTTCGGGCTCCTGGGGGTGGAGGCCGAGGCGGTGGCTCCGGCGGCAGGTGCTGACGGAGTGTCCTTCGGGAACGTCTACAACCCCGATGGCTCCCTCGACGAGACGATGAGCTTCCTCAATCGCGTGATCAGGTCTCAGACCATGGTCAATACCCTGCGTGATGCGGGCTGCGATGTGGTCGTGGCCCTCTCTCACTCCGGGACCGGCGAGGAGGAGGAACTGGCAGAATTTGTAACCGGCATCGATGTTATAGTGGGCGGCCACACCCACGAGTTGACCTACCCGCCCGTCACCGTCGGAGACACAACCATCGTGCAGGCGGGCGCCTACACTAACTACCTGGGTGAGCTGGAACTCGAGTACGATGGAAGCAAGGTATCGGTGCGCAACGCGACCGCCATCAAGATAGACGAGAGCATCCCCACTGTGCCCGCGATCGATGCACTTATTGCCCAGTACGTGGCGGGCTTGGATTTGCAGCTCAACGCGCTGCTCGGGGGCAAGAGCATCCTGGATCGCACGATGGAAACCGACCTGGGAGGAGATGGCGGCTTCAATCTCAACGTCAAGCCGCCCCTCGTGGAGACCAACCTGGGCGACCTCATCACGGACGCATACCGCACCATCACCTCCGCATTGAGCACCGACGGCAACCCCACCCAGATAGCCTTCGAGGCCAACGGGTTGATAAGGGGCTCCATACCCAGGGGAGGGCTGGGACAGTTCTGCTTCTACGACCTGGTCAGCGCAATTCCCCTGGGTGGCTCCGCTACTGATATATCGGCCATGGGGTATTCCCTGGTAAACTTCTACCTGCTGGGGGCGGAGCTCCAAGGGGTGCTGGAGGGAACCCTGGATATGGGGATGAACGATTTCTTCGTGCAGCTCTCGGGGGCGAGGTACAGCTACCGCCCCGCGGCGCCCCTGGGTTCCAAGGTGACGAACTTCGAGGTGGATGACGGAGCCGGCGGATGGCAGCCCCTTGACCCTGGAGCTTTGTACAAGGTGGCCACCGACTACTATGCGGCCAGCTTCCTGGCCGCCTTCGGGGTGGTACCCAGGACGCAGGCGGGCGTACAGGATCCCAACCTGAACAACTTCCTCGTGTACTATGATCCCGGCCCTCCGGCCAAAGAGATGAGGGGATGGTTGGCCCTTTACCAGTACATCATGGGCGTGGGCGACCTGGACGGCGACGGTCTGGCCAACGTACCACCCAACTATGCCGCGACCGACGGGAGGATAACAGCCGCGGGCTGGTACCTGGCCGAGGGCTCCACCGACGGCGGCATGGAGACCTTCGTGCTGGTGCAGAACCCCGGCGACGCCGACGTGCACGTGAACGTGAAGTTCCAGACGGATACCGGTGAGGTGGCGCCCGACGAACTGCAGGGTATATCCATCCCCGCCGATTCCCGCGTCACCTTCAAGGCCAACGACTGGGTGACCAACTTCAACGTCTCCACCCTGGTGGAACCCATCGACGGTGAGGTCATCTGCGAGAGGGCCGTATACGGCAATGGACGCACCTGGGCCCACGACTCCATCGGGGTCACCGCCCCGGTCGGCCCGGCTCCTGTATGGTACCTGGCCGAGGGCTCCACCGACGGCGGCATGGAGACCTTCCTGCTGGTGCAGAACCCCTACGCGTCGGCCGCCCACGTCGATATCGTGTTCCAGACGGGCAGCGGAGAGGTGGCCCCGCCCGACCTGCAGGGCGTGGAGATCCCGGCCATGTCCCGCAGTACCTTCGCGGTGAACAACTACGTGACCGACTACAACGTCTCCACCTCCGTCCATGCCGCCGACGGGCTGGTGGTATGCGAGCGGGCCGTGTACGGTGACGACCGCACCTGGGCCCACGACTCCATCGGAAGCAGCGCGCTGGGCATCGACTGGTACCTGGCCGAGGGCTCCACCGACGGCGGCATGGAGACCTACGTGCTGGTGCAGAACCCCAGCGACGCGGATGCGAAAGTGGACGTCGCCTTCCAGACGGACTTCGGCGACCTGGCTCCCGTCGACCTGCAGGGGGTCGTCATCCCCGCCGGGTCCCGCCGCACCTTCAAGGTAAACGACTACGTGACCACGTATAACGTATCCACGCGGGTGGTATGCAGCGAAGGGGCGGTGGTGTGCGAGCGGGCCATGTACGGCGACGGCCGCACCTGGGCCCACGACTCCATCGGGGCCACTGCTCCCGATTTCACCTGGTACCTGGCCGAGGGCTCGACCGACGGCGGCATGGAGACCTACGTTCTGGTACAGAATCCCAACGCCGTGCCGGTGGACATCAACGTCATGTTCCAGACGGACAGCGGAGAAGTGGTGCCGCCTGATCTGCAGGGGGTGACCATACCAGCGAATTCGCGTTGGACCTTCAAGGTCAACGACTGGGTGACCACCTTCAACGTCTCCACCATGGTCGAGGCCACTGGAGGCTGGGTGGTATGCGAGCGGGCCATGTACGGGGACGGCCGCACCTGGGCCCACGACTCCATCGGCTACGCACCCTGATAGGCAAGTACAGCTACGTAAAAGGGGCCGGGCTTCAAGCCCGGCCCTCTTACCCCTGGCAGGCGTCGACTCCGCTACTCTTGACGGAGCGAACACATACCAAATAAATCAGCGGAGTTTACACCTGTCGACTTAAGCTGATAAGCACGTTGAACGTGGAGGCCTGGCCCCCGATGTGGAAAATGGAGGGCTGACCCCCGGTTCTACGTCTCGGACAGTTCCTCCAATTCCTCTATGGGTATGGCGCCTTCCGCTTCCTCGGGCAATTGGATGTTGAACGTCTTGCCGTAGTCGTCGATCTCGAAATCGGCATCCATGGTCATGCTCGCCCCTTGCGGCAGGGTGCTTTCGGCGAACAGCTCCGCGAAGAGCGACAGGTCCAGCTCCAGATACATCTTGAATGCGGTGGCAAGGCCGCTGTCCTTATCCACCGTCATCTGTAAGTCCAATCGTGAGAGGATCGCCCTCATCAGTTCCATGAACTGGTCAGCATCGAATTCCGGAACGCCCTCCTCCTCGAGCTTTTGCAGCATCTCCTGTATCTCCTGTTCCTGTGCGGCTATCATCTCGTCGAAGTCGAGCACCAGGTCGTAGGTTATGGAAGCGGCGTCCTCCGCCACCACCTCGGCGCTCTCCGCCATGTCCAGCATCTGCATCACGTACTGGGGGCCCATGGCCTGCCCCACGTTGGTGAGGTCAGAGGCGAGGTCGAGGTCCTGGTATACCCACATCCCACCGGGCATCTGCATGTACATCCTGTCCTCCAGGATGTAGGCTTGCACGTCGAATCCCTGCTGACCCCGGTAGCGCATATCCATTTTCGCCAGCATCTCGCCTTCGCTGTTTGATTCATAGGCCATATCGTAGTCGACAGCCATGGTCTCCGCCCCGGGAAAATCGCTGAATTCCATCACCATCTCCCCACGCATGTGGAAGGAGTCGGCAGTCTGCACCTTCTCGCGGGCCTGCTGGTAGACGGCCAGGGGATCGGCCAGGCTTGCCGTTCCGCCGGAACCACAGCCGGCAAAGCAGAGGGCGGTCATGGAGGCGCAGATAAATAGCGTCAACAATATCCCTGTCCTCGATTTACTCATCAATACCTCCCCTTCATCCTCTTTCTCCCGTAAGATATTGTAGAAACCGGGTTCTTAAAACATCTGTCCTGTGAACCCTGTAAGTTATATCGGGATATCGGCGAGGAATATTGATGGAGCACGTGCCGGAGTGCGGGATCTATATACTGGTTATTCTGGTGCAGAATGCGTGCGGGATAGAAGCCGGTGCACTGGGGCGGTTGCAGCTGCAGGACGGATATTACGCTTACGTCGGGCGGGCGAGCAGGATGCTCGAGGCGAGACTGGCGCGCCACGCCCGCAGGCAAGGTAAGAGATTGCACTGGCATATCGACTACCTGCTGGAGACGGCCATGCTGCAGGAGGTCTGGATCTTTCCCCTGCGCGCCGGGGAGTGCGGACTCGCTGCGAGGCTGGAGGCTGGCGGGGCCTGCCGGGAGGGCCTGCGGGGTTTCGGTGCGAGCGACTGCCGCTGCGCCGGCCACCTTCTTTACCTGGGAAAAAGAATCCCTGCGCCACCGCATGGCATCATCGCGATGGTCCAGGGACCTGGTCAGCAATACCACGATCAGGCCGAAAGCCGGGCCTGACCCCCCGGCCTGGGAAGAAGAAAGGCGCCCCGTGGGGCGCCTTTCTCGTTCTCGTTCTCGTTTGTATACGGATCAGATCTGACCCCTGCGCGCCAGCATTATGCCTCCCGCCACCAGCGCCAGGGCGATGATGATGGAGAGCACGATGGCCACGATCCAGCTCGTGGTGTTGCCGGTCACGTAGTTGTAGGTCGGGTTGCTCTGGTAGACGAAGCGTACCTCGTTCTCCTCGCCTTCCGCGCGGCCCAGGAAGTGGTCGAACTCCTCGCCCCTCATCTTGATTGCCTCGAGCTCGGCCTCGCTCATGTTGAGGGTCTCGATAAGGAACGCCACGCCCTCCTCCAGCTGGGACGCGCCGTCCCCGGCCTGCACGAGCCCGCCTTCCAGCTGGTCGGTGCCGTAGAGAAGGGTGTCCGGCGTCCCCGGGCTGCCCAGGCCTTCAACGGCGTCGCCTATGCCGGCGGAGATGAGGACCAGGCCTTCCTTGATACCCGGGTCGTTTATATTGCCCGTGGAGAGGCCCGCCTGCAACTGGTAAAGGCCGTTCTGGATCGAAGCCGTGCCGTAGAGCAGCGTGTCCGGCACGGCGGCATCGCCGATACCCGCCTTGACCTGTGCAAGTCCGCCTTCTATCGCCGAGGCGGCGTAGAGCAGTGTATCCGGGGTAGTGGCCGAACCGATCCCGTTCTGGAACTGTATGAGCCCGCCGTAGACCAGGTTGAGTCCTGCCAGCATCTGGTTGACCCCGTTGATCATATCGTCCGCACCAGCTTTCAGAGCCTGCAGGGCTTGTATAAAGCCAGGATCAGTGAAGGTGGGGTCAACCTTGGTGACGTCGTTATAGATCTGCGCTATTCCGGCAAGTGCACCTACAGTTGGACTGAGCGATCCTACATAGGTGGGAATATATATGGTGTCTATATTGGTCCTGTCGGGATCACCAGCAGGGATCAAATATGTCGTGTACAGGTTGTTGATAGCGGTAGTAAGGTTCCCTCCGGTGTTCAACCCGTCATAAACGGTTTCGACAGCGATGTAGAGCGGTCCGCTCGCCGGGTTTGTGTTATTGGCAAGCAGCTGGGCTCCTTCGAGCAATGTACCAGGCGTTGATGTCGAGCCTATGTTACTGCTTATCTGCTGCAGTCCCTGAAGTATGCCCGGCTGGGGCACACCCGAGGGGTTGTCCAGGCCCATTATCACCTGGTAGACGCCGTTGATTAGGGTGCCGGGAGATGTCGGCGAGCCCAGATTTGCGGATATCTGCTGCAGGCCGCCCACTACTGCATTAGCAGCAAAGAGCAAGGTAGCGTCCGTGGTCTCCGAGCCGATGTTGAAGGATATGTCCTGCAGGCCTCCGGTGACCAGAGTATTGCCGTACAACAGCGTATCGGGCGTGCCCGGAGAACCTATGGCCGCTGCAGCCTGCGTCACTCCCGGGATCAACTGGTTATCCAGGTTCGTCTTGGCCTCGGGGAGGCCCGCGGCCAGCTGGGTCAACCCGTCGTCAACCTGGGTGATGCCGTAGAGCAGCGTGTCCGCGGTGTCCGGGGCTCCTATCCCGTCGCTGACCTGTTTTATGCCGTCATAGATCTGCAGCGCGGCAGGTCCCAGGAGCTCCAGCGGGTCGGACTGGTTGGTCTCCGGGAAGACGAAGTTGACGCTCAGGGTGAGGGGCGGCATCTGGAAGTTCTTTACATCCGCCTTCACCCAGATGGTGTGGCTCTCCTCGGTCGCCGGCGGGAAGAGGGGTATGGACCAGCCGACGTTGTAGAAGTCGGGCATGTTCACGACGATGCCCGTTTCGTCGCACTCCAGGTTATAGAAGATGGAGTTGTCGAAGTACCAGTCGTAAGGGAGGACTACCAGGGGCAGATAGACATCCACCTCCTCGGCGACCATCTCTCCCGTCTCGGGGTCCTCGTATTCTATCTCCATCTCCTCCGCGCTGGTGTTGGTGAGGGTCAGCTCCAGCTCGAAGCGGCCGCTCTTGCCGGTGATGGTCTCCAGGTCGGTTACCGGCACGCCGTCGAACCTGTACTTGAAGCGCACGTCCAGCGGGATGCGCGTCCTGGCTTCCTCGACGTCGGATTCGGACAGCACGGTCGCGGCGATGACGTTGGCCGGCCCGTCGACGTTTATCTCCGGCCAGACGATGTAGCCGTCCTCGACGCTCGGCGTGGTGAAGCCCTTGACTCCCTGGTAGCCCCCGACATCGTCGTAGGCCGCCTCTTCCCGCACGGTAACGGTGCCGTCGCCGTCGAAAGACAGCCAGTCGAAAACCTGTATCTCCTCTATCTGGCCCGTGGATTCCATGGTGCACAAGACGAACTCGGAATCCAGCACCTTTACGGAGCCCTCCCCGGTCTGGGCGCTGGCCGGTATGACCATGGTGAGCGTAACGATCAGGCCCATGGCGATCAATATTATGGAAGCTCTTTTAATCCTCTTCATCTCCATCACCACCTATTGCTCCGCTAGCGCGGGCGCTTCCGCGGCCTTGGCGTCCCGGCCGGGGGAGAGCACGGCGTCCAGGAGGGCGGCCAGGAGCATGCCGATGAGGATGGAGAGTACCACGCCGAAGAGGGTGGTCAGGGCGCGGGGTATGGCCTCCACCGGCTTCTCCGCCAGCAGGTAGTCGAAGCGCGCCACCGCCCCTAAGAAGCACCCCCAGCCCACCAGGAGCATGGGCAGCATCTCCCGCATCTTGGGTATGGATACCAGCCCGGCCACCAGGATGAAGATGGCGCCCGCGATGGCCACCGAGAGGCCGTAGTAGAGCGGGAACACCAGCATGTAGAGGTAGAAGGTGACCATGCCCAGCAGCACTCCCACCACGCCGCCCAGGGTCATCCAGGGCAGGGAGCGTGAGAGGGCGGGGCCGTAGGCCATGCACACCCCGAAGGTGACCAGCGCTACCCAGAAGGCCTTGGCCCCCAGGTAATCGAAGAACCAGATCCAGAAGAACGCCACCACGGCCAGGACGACCGCCAGGATGGCGTTGCGCACGTACTTGTTCATGCATACCCCCCCTTCAGATTAAAGCTCATTCAAGCCTCTCGTTGCTTACCGGATTATACCGAAGGTGGTCCGGCCTTCGGCGATAGGAATATACCCAGAAGACCGAATCTCTCCTGACATCACCTCCTCCAGCCGGCCCAATCCCGATAATTCATTATCCAACATTACGAACAACACAAGCAACACAAACCCGCTTGAAATGTATGTTTCAAGCCGGTTACCGTAAAAAAACACCACAAAAACACTATATATGTTCCCTCAAGAAATAATTCCACACCTTGGCTTATACCCCTTCCCTGTATTATTCGGGACTTGAACTGCAATAGTTGAGGCGATTTGAGAAAAAGAGCGAAAAAACGAGGGGTCGATACGGATGTTAGCGCCACCTGACCGTTCTTCGTTCTTATATGACTTGCTATGCGGGTGAGGATGCCGTACATTATGAAGATGCCGTTTCCGGAAGCGGGCGTCACTCGGCACGGGTTAATGGGGGAAGACCCGCGGATGGATTGAGAGGAAGTCCAGCGAGGGGGAAGGGGATACTCTCAATCACAGGTAGGGCAGCGCAGGGAAGGCCCCCGCCCCTTGGCTCCTGGCTTCATCTCTCCCCCGCAATAACCGCAGCGGTAGCGGCCGGCACCCGCCGGCGTAATATAGCTGCCGCCGGTTACGTGCAGCGCTTTGCCGTTCACCAGGGCGTCTACCACCTTGGTGCGGGCCTGTTTCAGCAATCTCTGGAAGGTCTGGCGGGATACGCCCATGCGGGCGGCGGCATCCTCCTGGTAGTGACCCAGGCCGTCCGCCAGGCGCAGCGATTCCATCTCCTCCATGGTAAGCGAGTTCTCTTCCAGCTGCATCATGGGTATACCGCGCGGCTTAAAGTAGTCCGCCGCGGGTTTCTCCGTCACCACCTTGCGTTTTGGCGGCCTGGCCATGCTATGCGCTCATCCTCCCGTCGTTCCATTCCGGAGGTGGCTGGTTCTCGAGTAGATCGGCGGCTGACGATTCGCTAGTGATCGCAGTCGTGGCCGCCCCTGGAATGGTCGCAGATATTCTCCCGCGTTGAAAGCCGCCCTTCCACCAGCGCCTTGGCCGTCTCCTCCAGTGCGCCCTGGGCACCGGTCACTACGTCGATGCCCATGGACTGGAAGAGCTCCACGGCCCGGTTCCCCATGCCGCCGGAGATGACGTGGGTTACACCCCATTCCCTGAGCATGGGGGGAAGGGCGCCGGGTGCGTGACCCGGATTGGGCATGGACCTTACCTGCTTGACCTCGTCCTCCGCGACCTCGAATATCGCGAACTCCATACAGTGGCCGAAGTGCTGGCATACCATGCCGTTTTCGGCCGCGATACATATTCTCATATCGTACCTCCCGGTAGTCTTTTCATGCATTATAGCAATTATACTCAGTTCATACCCTGATCGTCACACAGGTCACGGCAGCTTGACGCTCCCGGTGCCCGTTTTCTCCATCACCTTCGCGTGCAGTGAACGGAAGAGCTGCGTTATATTCTCGTCCGTGAATTCAAGAGGTGGGCGCGAACGCCTCGCTGCCTCCGCCAGGTCCTCGCAGTAGGGTATCTCCACCACCACTTCGATGCCTCGCGAGCGGCACGATGCCCGGATGGTCTCGGCCTCCTGCGGGTTGATATCCGCCTTGTTCAGGCATACGATGCAGGGGACGTTGAAAAAAGCGGACATGTCCAGGGCCCTGAACAGGTCATGCCTTCCGGATACCGTGGGCTCAGCGACCATGAGCACGAGGTCCGAGCCGGTCACCGAGGCGATCACCGGGCATCCTATTCCGGGGGAGCCGTCGGTGACGATCAGCTCCCTTCCCCCCTCCGCGCTCATCGCCTGGGCTTCCATGCGTACCTGCGTGACGACCTTTCCCGAAGCTTCCTCACCCATGGCCAGCTTTGCCCACACCATGGGGCCAAAGGGAGTCTCCCCCAGCAATACCTCTGCGCCCTCCTGCTCCACCATGCTTATGGCGTCCACCGGACAAAGGCGCTTGCACAACCTGCAACCCTCGCAGGAAAAGGGATTCACCTTGAGGTTGCGTATGGCATCGAACCTGCATTCCTCCTCGCATATACCGCATGCGGTACAGGTCTCTTCGTCGATAAAGGCTTTACTGGACACGGAAAGCGCGTAGCTCCTGTCGATGCGGGGGCCTAGAAGCAGATGCAGGTTGGGGGCCTCAACATCGCAATCCGCGATAACCACGTCTCCGCACAACTGGATCAGGGCGGCCGCCACCGTGGTCTTGCCGGTGCCTCCCTTGCCGCTGAGTATCGTCAATTGCTTCATTGCCCTACCTCCCCACGCACCGGTTCTCCGGCGATGCCGCGATAGAGGTGGAGAAAGCGTTCCCTCCACTCCGGTATTTCCTCCGCCATGTTCCCTCCGCGCGAATAGAGTGCGGCGTATTCCCTCTTGTAGGGGATGCGCATCAGCACCGGCACGCGTGCCTCGACGCAGAAGGCGTCTATACCTCCCCCACCCATTACGTACTTGTTGATGACCACACCGTGGGGCACGCCCAGTTCTCCCACCATGCCCAGGGCCATGCGCAAGTCGTGCAGGCCGAAAGGGGTGGGCTCGGTCACCAGCACGCAGTAGTCCGAGTCTTGGACGGTCTCCATTACAGCGCATCCCGAACCGGGGCCGCCGTCCAGGATGTTGATGGCCTCCGGCTTTACCTCTCCCTTGATCCGCTTGATGATGGGCGTCGCCTTCGGTTCACCGATATCCAGCAGCCCGTGGCAGAAAGACAGGGAGCGGCCCGAGGCCAGGTCAACCTTGCCGCATTCCATCCGCCCTATGGTGACCGGCTCTTCGCGTACGGCTTCCCGCGGGCAGATCAGGGAGCAGCCGCCGCAGGAATGGCAGAGCTCATCGAAGACCATCACCTTGTCGCCGGCCAGGGCCAGGGCGTTGAAGGCGCAAAAGTCGACGCATTCACGGCAGAGATCGCACTTCTCCTCGTCGATCCTCGGAACCAGCAACGCCACCTCTTCGCTTCTATCTATAACGGGACCGAGGAAGAGATGGTCGTTAGGCTCCTCGACATCGCAGTCTATCAAGCGTACGTCGTATCCCTCATCGGCCAGTGAGACGGCTAGGTTTACTGCTACGAGGGTCTTCCCGGTGCCGCCCTTTCCGGAGGCGATACTGATCACCAACGGCCTCTGCCCCTTCCACCGCCGCGGCCGCCGCCGCCCATACCGCGGCCGCCGCCGCCCATACCGCGGCCGCCGCCGCCCATGCCCGGTCCGGGCAATCCGCCGGTGGGACCGGGTGCTCCGCCCGGACCCGTACCGGATGGGGGGGGCTGCATGCCGAAATGATCTCCCACGGTGGGGGATTGCGTGGTGGCGAAGTTACCGGACGCGTAGCTCTCCAGGGCCTGCCTCGGCGAGCCAGCGGCACCGGTATAGACCGGTATGCCGGCCTGGTTGAGAACGCCGAACGCGTTGGGACCCACGTTGCCGGTGATAACGGCCTCGGCGCCTTTGTCTATCACCATCTGCGCGGTGCTTATCCCCGCTCCACCTCCTGCCGTAACGTTGGGATTGGGGACGGCCTCGAAGGCCATGGTCTGCGTATCCGCGAAGATCAGGTAAGCACAGCGGCCGAACCTGGGGTCTATCGAACTGTCCAGGTCGGGACCGCTTGCAGATATCGCTACTCTCACTTTCTACTACACCTCCATATACTATGGTCGTTTCTTGCCACTATTGTGACCGTTGTCTTGAGTCTTCTCAACAGCGTGCTCCCACCATGCGGGTTCCGCACTTCGGGCAGCTCTTGTTCGCGCAGGGCACGCCCCTGGTGTGGGGCTCGGTGTACCCGCACTTGGGGCAGGAACACTGCGCACTTCCTCCGAGGCCGCTGCCTCCCGCGGGGCGCCCGGCACCCCTGCCGGCACCGCTGCCGCCTCTTCTCGTTCCGGACATCTCCTTACACCTCCTCCCGCCTTTACGCCTCTCTGCGCTCCCTGATCTTTTTCAGGAATGCTTTGACGGATGAGTAGAGCGCCAGGGCGCTGACGATTATCTGTGCCGCCTCGCGCGCAAGCTCGTACCAGGGCTGCCGGTTCCTGGCAGGGTTTGCCTCTGTCTTCTGCGCCGCGGCGTTTTGCGGCTGTTCCAGCTCTTGTGCTACTTTTCTTGCGCGAGATTGAGCCATTTCGCTACCTCCTCAAGCCTGCGAGGTCAACGCGACGACCGAGCCCACCAGCTGTTCGATCTCCTCCGCCTCGTAGGACTCTATCTTGCCCAGGTCGCTGAGCTCACTGATACGCTGATCGAAGGGTATCTTGCCCAGCAGGGGCACCTTCATCTGCGTTACCATCTGCTCCGTTCCATCTCCGCGAAAGAGCTCAAAGGATTCTCCGCAGTGGGGGCAGCGGGCCGTGCCCATGTTCTCCACTATACCGATCACCCTCGACCCCACGCGGCGGGCCATGTTGATAGCCTTGCGCACGATCATGGATGCCAGGGCTTGTGGAGAGGTGACGATGAGGACGTCCGTGGCTGGAAGTATCTGCATCACCGTCAGGGGAGCATCCGAGGTCCCCGGCGGCAGGTCTATGAGCAGGTAGTCAAGCTTTCCCCAGTTGGTTTCCTCCCAGAACTGGCGCAGGCAATTGGAGACCATGGGCCCCCTCCAGATAAGAGCGTCGTCCTCGTTTTCCAGTATGAGGTTGGCCGATATGACCGGCACGCCTCCCGCGGAACGGGGAGGGACCATAGCGTCTTCCTCCAAGGTTACGCGGTCGAACACGCCCATCATGCGGGGAATACTCGGGCCGGTTATGTCGGCGTCGAGGATGCCGACCTCCAGGCCTCTTTTCTTCATGCCCGCCGCGAGGAGCGACGTGACTGCCGATTTGCCGACCCCTCCCTTACCGCTCATTATGGCAAGATAATGACCGATCTCCGCGGGCTTTCCTTTTACGCCACCCTGCAGGGTCTCAGGCTGCTCCTGTTTCAATTCCTCACCTCCGTATAGATGCGGTCCGCTCACTTAGGTATTATTACACATATGCCCATTATTGTCCATGTGCCCTGTGGGAAGTGGGCTTCATCGTCACCAACCTGAGCCGGGTAGCGAAGAACGTGTGAAGCCTTATGGATACACATTCTTTCATTCTACTGGGCATATTGGTGCTTGCCTGTATAATCATGTTGATCGTCTATCGGCTCAGATTGCTCGGGCAACCCATAGAGGAAAGGACTGGCCATGACCGGGAAAGAGAGGATCGAGAAAGCCTTCCTGCATATCGAGCCGGACAGGGTTCCCGTGTGGGAGATGGCCTTCAATGAACAGTCGATACTTAATATCGGCGCTTTCTTTACCGACGACCTCCCGCCCGCGAAGCCGGTTCACGACATGACACCTGAAGAAAAGCTCAAGCTCCTGGGCCTTCTCTTTACCCTTATAGAGGAGCTGGAAATCGACGGCTTCCCTTCTCTGCTGTTGCTCGCCTCGGAACCAGCTGGCGCCGGTTTCATCAGGGACGCCTGGGGCTGTACTTTTCAGTTAAGCGCAGTGGGAGAGTCCGTTATCAAGGGTGGCCCCGTGAGCCGGCCGGACGATCTTGCCTCCTTCTCCGCATATCGGCCCCGGGAATCCGATTACCTCATGCTGGTGGCCGCCAAGGAGCATTTTAGAGACGACCTGGCACAGATCCTGATCAACCCCGGGCCCTTCCAGTTGAGCCGGAACCTCACGGGGGGTATGGAGAAGTTCTTTCCCTATATCCGCAGGAGCCCGGATTTCGTGCATGAGATCATGAAGATGACCACCGACTACGTGCTCGCCTCGCTGGATATCGGGATCTCCCTGGGGGCCGACGTCATCTGCCTTGACGGCGATTTCGCATATAACAAGTCAACCTTCATGTCCCCGGACCACTACGACGAGTTCGTCATGCCTTACCATAAGGCGATCGTCGATTTCGTTCATTCCCGAGGCAAGTTCATATTCAAACATTCCGACGGTAACATGTGGCCGCTCATGGACCGGCTGGTCGAGGCCGGTTTCGACGGCTTCCATTCCATCCAGCCCCAGTGCATGGACATCGCCAAGGTCAAGGAGCGTTACGGTGACAGGCTGTGCCTGCTCGGCAACATCGATTGCTCGTACCTTCTTCCCTTCGGCAACGAACAGGAGGTCGAGGAAGCAGTACAGGATACCATTGCCGTGGCGGCCCCCGGAGGCGGGTATATATTATGCTCGGACAACACCATCCATCCCGGGTGCAAGGCGGAGAACTACCTGGCCATGATCAAGGCCGCGCGCAAGTACGGCAACTGCCCCATAGTTGTCAAGGAATAGGCGATAGCTCATGGATAAAAGGTTGCTGATGGCCTTCGATCTCGGCAATGGCTCCGGAAGATGGCTCCGGAAGATGTCTACTGATAGATCTGGACTCGCAGGACGTATCGGTTGCGAGTAGGAGCTGGACCTACGCGGTTGCACCCGGCACCGCCGGTCTGGGATACGACATGGACCTTGAGGATATGTGGCTCAAGCTGGGGGAAGCGTCCCGTAATGTCATGGAGGAATCGGCAGCCGGGCCGGGGGATGTGCTGGGTCTGGCGTCCACCAGCATGCGTAATACCACGGTACTTCTCGACCGCGGCGGCCGAGCGCTGTTCGCCACTCCCAACCAGGACGCTCGTGCCCTGGGAGAGGCTCTGGCCTTGGGGGCGGAGCGAGGAAAAGAGATACACGAAGCAGGGGGCCACTGGCCCAGCCCGATCTTCAAGGGCAGCAGGCTGCTGTGGTTGAAGGAGCATGCTCCGGGGCTGCTGGAGCAGTCGTGGCGGGTGGCGAGCCTGTCCGACTGGGTCGCGTACCGTCTGGCGGGGGAACTCCGCGCGGAGAGGTCGCAGGCAGGCGAAACGCTCCTCTTCGATCACGGCGCAAGCGATTGGGACTTCGGACTCATCGCATCGCTTGGACTGCCGGCTGGGATTTTCCCTGCGATGGTGGATGCAGGCGATCGCATCGGTAGCCTTACAGCCGAAGCAGCGGCGCATCTCGGGCTGGCGCCGGGCATACCGGTGGCAGCCGGGGGCGCTGATACCCAGAGCGGATTGCTCGGAGCGGGATGCGTGAAGGAAGGCGACATAGGAGTGATGGCCGGCACCGGGATGCCAGTCCAGCTCGTCACCGCAGACTTCCTCCTGGATGGCGATGGCCGGCTTTGGAGCGGACGCCATGCAGTGCCGGGACTCTACGTGTTGGAGAGTAACGGCTTGCTCACGGGTAAGGTCCTGGAATGGCTCTCGCTTATTCTGTATCCCGACCGTGATGACCCGGTAGGGCTGTTGTTCGAGGAGAGCGGCGCGTCTGAACCGGGAGGTGCGGGCATCTATTCCACCTTCGGCGCGCGTATATTCGATGCCAGGACCATCAACATCCTGCTCGGGAATCTGACCATGTCCCACATGGTCACTCCCGACGCCGCGAGCTGCCGCCGCCATATTGTCAGGGCGCTGATCGAGGGGATCGCCTATTCGCTCCGTGCCAACCTGGAACAGGTAATGGAGGTGGCAGGTCTTAACCCACCGGCTATCACTGTAGCGGGAGGCATGTCCAGGAGCGCCTTGTGGACGCAGATAGTGAGCGACGTCACCGCTAAACTGGTCAAGGTGCCTTCCACACCGGAGGTCTCGGCGCTGGGCGCGGCCATCTGCGCGGGGGTGGGGGCCGGCCTCTTCGGCGACCTGGCCGAGGGTACGCGCGTCCTCTCTCACCTGGAGAGGACGCACGAGCCGGGAGAGGACTCCGGTAAATACCAGGGCCTCTACGCGGGATGGAGGGAGGCCGTGGACCTGCGCGCTGAGTGCGACGGCCACATGGGCAACCTCATGGCCATGGCCATGCTCGGCCGCACTCCCGCGGCGGCCGAGGCGCCCGCGTACTTCCGCCCGCGCATCCTGGTTACCGCATCCTTGGACGAGGCGGCCTTGAGAGAGTTACAGGAGATGGGCGAGGTATCCTTCCGCCCCTGGCGGGAGAACCGCATGGTCCACGACGGCGGCGAGGGCCTCGCGGAGACGCTGCATGGTTTCGACGTCTTCGTGACCGAGATGGACATCGTGGACTTCGAGGCCTTGAAAGGGCTGCCGGACCTGAAGATGATCATCTGTTGCCGCGTCAACGCGGTAAACGTGGACCTGGAGGCGGCCACCGCCTTCGGTATACCCGTGGCCAACACGCCCGGGAGGAACGCGGACGCGGTGGCGGACCTGGTGGTCGCCTGCATGATCATGCTGGCGCGCAAGCTGCCGCAGGCGGCAGCCTTCCTCAAGCGGGATGATATCGAGGCGGGGGACATGGCCAGGATGGGGGAAGCCTACCTTGCCTTCCAGGGCAGGGAACTCTGGCGCAAGACGGTGGGGCTGGTGGGGCTGGGCAGCGTGGGGGCGAGGGTGGCCGGCAGGCTCGGGCCATTCGGCGCGCAGGTACTCTATTGCGACCCCGGCGTGGACGCCGGGGCGGGGGCGCTGGCGGGCGCGGAGAAGGTCTCTTTCGAGGAACTCCTGGAGCGCAGCGATTTCGTCAGCCTGCACGCCCCGGCCGCAGCGGCCACGGAGGGGATGATGGACGCCGGGGCCTTCTCGCGCATGAAGGAAGGGGCCTTCTTGATCAACAGCGCGCGCGCCTCCCTCGTCGATGACGCGGCCCTGGCCGAAGCGCTGGAATCAGGCCGGCTGGCCGGGGCAGCCCTCGACGTATTCGCGGTGGAGCCGCCGGGCTCGGGAGACCGCCTGGCGGGAAGGGAGGACGTCATCGCCACCCCCCACATCGGGGGAAACACGGTGGAGATAGGAGCCCACCAGGGCGAGATCGCCGCGGGGCAGTTGCGCGCATTGCTCGGGGGCAAGGCGCCGGAGCATATCCTAAACCCGGAGGTACTGGAGGGCTTCGACTGGACCGGGCCACGCCGCGAGCCGTCTCCCCGGGAGCTGGAGCGCCTCGCCGCCAACCCGAAGCCGTCCATGACCTCTTGAGATGCGGGATATCGGGTTCGCGGTGCGATCGCTATGGGAAAAAGAAAGCTTTAAGGACTGGAGGGTCAGAATATTTTCTTCTCCCACCAGCGTTCCTTATTGGCTTCCTTATCCTTGTATGTGCGAACGCTGATCTTGTCAGTGGGCGCTGATACTATGGGCTCTATATCCGCGGGATCCGGTTCCGCCTCCAGTTGCTGTACTTTCTCGTCTTCGTGGATTACCAGGCTTGCAAGGACCTTTATCGGAGAGGGTTCCAGGCGGTCGAGCATCTCTTCCCAGCCCTGTCTCGGTTTGCCCATCGTCTCGTATACATCCATGAGGTGCTCGGCGAAGACAAAGGCCAGAGGTTTTATCTTTGCCTCGTAGAGCTCTTTGTCCTCAGGCGTGAAGTCCTCGAACGGTACGTCCATGAGGCTCAGGAGCTGCTGGGGTACTTCGAGTTCCTTCTCCTCGAATTTACGCTCCAGTTTCTTAGTGAAGAAACTGCGAAAGATCCTTCTTTTCGTTGGAGTCTTCGGCAGGCTCCCACCCGGTTCACTTGTATCCATCATCTCGCCCTGTTGTAATCCAGCGACTTATATTGTTTCGCATGGTTTTACCGTATCGTTTCAATATATCGGATTTCTGCCGCGTTACTTAAATGTTACTTAAATAACACTTTCACCGGCTGTCAACCGCTTCCGGCAATCCGTTATAATCATTGTCGCCTATTGTTTCTGCGGGAGGATAGCTGGTGAATGCGGATTATCCGGTACATATTGCGATAATCATGGACGGCAATGGCCGCTGGGCGAAACAGCGTGGCCTGCCTCGCATAGAAGGGCACCGCGTCGGCGAGGATTCGATCATGGAGGCAGTGAGAGTATGTGCCCCCCTGGATGTAAAAACCCTGTCGCTGTTCGCTTTCTCCACCGAGAACTGGGAGCGGCCCGAGGGGGAAGTGCACTTTCTTGTCAACATGAGCCGTACTGTACTTCGCAAGCGCATGGAGGAGTTCATGGAACTGGGTGTGCGCATGCGCCATATAGGACGCAGGGAAAGAATACCTCCCGAGATACTGGCGTGGTTCGACCTTGCCGCCGAGGTAACAAAAAAGAACGCGAACCTCAACCTCAACATTAATTTCAATTATGGCGGCAGGCAGGAGATCGTCGACGCCTCCCTGGGCGTGGCGGCGGATATAAAGAGAAAAAAGCTTCACGCTGCGGATATCGACGAGGTACTCTTCCGCCACTACCTGTATGACCCCGAGCTCCCGGATATAGATCTGCTTATACGCACGGCTGGAGAAATGCGAATATCGAATTTCATGCTCTGGCATATCGCACATGCGGAGATCATCGTGACCCCTGTGCTCTGGCCCGATTTCGGACGTAGAGATCTGGAAAACGCGCTCGAGGAATACCGCACGCGGCTGAGCGGGCGCAGTAGCGGTCTTTTTTAATTACCATATAATGTTAGTTATTATTTACGTTGTTTTTCTCTATTCCTTATTTTTCCTCATGTTTGATTCTCTTTTGACCGAAAAGTCCTTAGAAGGAAAAAGTTACTCAAGGGAGAAAACTGATAGAGAAAACCTAGGAAAGGAGTGAAAAGATGGCAACGAAACCAGCCAAGAAGAAGCCGGCCAAGAAGAGCGCGGCCAAGAAGCCGGCGAAGAAGACCGCGGCGAAGAAGCCGGCGAAGAAGAGCGCGGCCAAGAAGCCGGCGAAGAAGACCGCAGCGAAGAAGCCGGCGAAGAAGAGCGC
>CAZGWK010000034.1:0-33570 GCA_964529285.1 uncultured Actinomycetota bacterium | reverse complement strand
CGCCTTTCGAGGGCGCTGCTCTTTTCCAAGGGTCATTTCGTGCTTGATCGCAGAAATCCGGCGAGGTCGCCCTTGTCGGCCTCACCTTCAGCTACCCGTCTGACCAAATGTTCGAAATCGCTTTCCCCTACATCGACCTCGATACCGTTCAGCGCCAGAAACACCAAGGCCGCAACGGTTCCGGTCCTTTTATTGCCATCGTTGAAGGGGTGGTTGCATACGATGTGAAACAGGTAAGCGGTCGCCATCTCTACCATATCTGCGTGGAAATATTCTTTCCCCATGCCCGCCTGGGGCATGGCCAAGGCGGATTTGAGAAGGCCGAGGTCCCGTATGCCGGGGTGACCTCCATAGCGGCGAATCTGGTCATGATGTATCTCCAACACCTCGGCGAGGGTAAGGAATATGGGTTCAGCCATCTAGTCCGCCAGGTTCTTCAGCATCCTGCCATATCTGCGGTTAGTCTTGTCCAGGGCTGCCTCAAACGCCTTGCGGCGCTTCTTGTCGCGCACCGGGGTGATGACCAACACCTCCCCGTCGGTGGTTATATCCAGGGGCGTATCGGCGTCGATATTTAGCAGTTCGAGTATGGGCCTGTCTATCACCAGGGCCATGCTGTTTCCATGCCTGGTCATCCTCTTCACCATTTCGGCCTCCTCTATGTTATAACATTGTAAACACATTATATATCCCCGAAAAGATCTGGGGCAACCCTTGTCTTCGCTGTTTCATTGAAACTCGGCGCATACTCTCTTCGGGCAGCATTCAGACTGCCTCTTGGAGGATAATAAGTGGGGATAGGTCTTCCAGGGGCCATAACGCCCACCAATTCTTAGGGCCTTTATGGCCCTTTTTGTTTGGATTGTATCGGATACCATCTCTCTAGAATCGGGAAGAGAGGACATCCCATAGGTATCGAGATCCGGGAAAGCGGGCCAAGGCAATGACGAGACATCAACAAAGCACGGCGCCTTTCGAGGCAGACGAGCTTGGTATTATCTGCCATACTACGACCAGATGGAGAGGCGCCGAGCAAACGTCATTTGATCGATACGTGTTTTGGTCCAGGACAATAGCAAAACCTTAGGTTCCCGTATCCTCCAGAATGGATGAGATATGGGACTTGAGGACGGGCAGATCTTTTTCCACGGTCGACCATACCTCGTCAATATCTACAGTGAAATAATCGTGGACGAGGATATTACGCATGGCGATAATTGCAGGCCATGGAACATCGTCATGCTCTGAACGGATTTCATCAGATAACTTCCTCGCGGCTTCCCCGATTATCTGGATATGATGCACTACCCAATTCTGGATCAACTCATTCTCCTCGAATTCCTCGCGGCCTTTTGCTGTATAACGGTCTATTCTATCGATGGCCTCAAGGATGTCTTGAAAACGCTCCCGGTCATCCCTCATATAGGGATTGCCTCCTTAAGCACGCGATCACGGATTCTGGGGCGAAGCCCTTTTTCAGTGACCACATCTACTTCGCGACCAAGGAGTTGCTTGAGTTCGAGGTAGAGTGCAGCATGGTCCAGGAGGGTGCGTCCAGGCTCGAACTCTATGAGAAAATCCACGTCGCTCTCGGGGCCGGCCTCGGAACGGGAGACGGATCCGAAAATGCGCACATTGAGTGCGCCATGTATGGCGGCGATCTCAAGGATCTCTTCTCGTTTTGACTCAATTATCCCGCTGATGTCCATATCTCGTTCCCCATCAATTCAACGAACTTGTCTCCTCGCATTAATTATACCAATTAGAAGTGACTATCAGGCCGGTCTCATCGGACACTGGAAATGGGCACGATTTAGACACAACCAATAAATCCGGAATTTTCGAGCCCCGATAATACACGGATGCGCATCCACAAAATACCAGCTCAAGCATTGTCCGCGTGGAGAAGTGAAGTTGCTGTATGGGTTGTATGTAGCAAAGCACGGCGCCTTTCGAGCTAGATGAGCTTTAGGAACAGCTTTAGGAACAGGCTTACACCTATATACGCTTCGCTAGTTAGGGAGTCCAAAGACATTGATGTAATAGTTATTTGGACACATCTTTGACATTTATGGATATATCCAAATGATTTATGGATATATCCATAAATATAACCTTAGACAACAAACTTCAATGTGTAATAGGCACCTCTCTTCTGGCCATGCAGTTCTAAGACACCTTTTCTATAAAGGTTCCCTAAAAGATCTCTCGCTTGAGCGGATGATATCTGGCAGAGTTCCGCAGCTTCCCTTCTTGTAATACGGCCATGCTTTTTTACATATTGACGGATCATCTGCTCTTGTTGTAATGGCTCGAATCCACGCAGTCGTATATATGCAGCTTTCTTTCCAAGTCGTTGGTAGGTCTTTGCTGATAGGTGGTAACTGCGCCCCTTTCGTTCTCCGCGAGCTTCCGCTAGACCAGTCTCGACAAGGCTTTGCAGTACTGCGCGTGCCTCCGTTTCTGGCCGCTGTATAATATTAGCTGCTCTGGTTGTGTTTAATGTACGCTCCGCCCACATAGCATTTAACAGCAGCAGTTCCTCTAGCATTAAAGGTCGATCCATTTGGCTTTCCTCAACAACGAGTCTTACAAATTCTATGTTGGACTTGCCCCCCGGAAGCACCAATACAACGTTAGCTTCCGTACTATGTTCATAGGATGGTGCCGGGCGGCCATTCCGAATCTGTTCGTAAAAAATAGTGTCAATACCCCGGCCAATCCTTTCCACGACACCAGCGCGCTTGAAAGCATCAGCAAGAAGCGGATTTCGTGGGCGAGGTGGCGTAACAAGAAGATTCTCTAGATTAACCCCCTCGGGAAACCCTCCAGGATTCGATATCTCAATCCTGTTACTGTGCCATTACATGTGGACAGCTCCTTGCTGCGTATAGTCTCTGTGTATAAGTGAATTTGCTAACCCCTCACGAAATGCTTTTTCCGGATAGTCTGGCACTCCAACTCTAAGCAACCCAACCATTAGTTCTTTTTCGCTGTTACGTGCAAAAAATCTGGTAATGATTTCGTCCATTGTACGCAGAAGTGGCAAGTGAAAAAACTCATTTACTTTCACCTCTACGCCCTCTAATGCCTGGAATGCGAATTCATGTGTGGGGATGAACTTGCGCAGCGCTTCCTTCTTACCGAATAGAAGCAGTCCTAAAATCCGTATCTCTTTTATCTTATGGTTGGCCTCAACGGCTCCTAATGCTTTTGCCAGCTCTAAATCAGGAAGGCTTAATAGCGATGAATCTCCTTGGCCGCGGCTTTCACGAATGTGTCGGCGATAACGTTCAAATTCAAGTGGGTCAAGATCTTCCCAGCTTGCTTCCGCTACTGGCAGCCTTGAGTAATCAAGCGTTCCTCGATGTGCTTGAAGTGCTTGCATTTCATGGAAATGGAATGGAAGACATATAGGCTTGCCCTTTCCACCAAGTGCGCGACGAATGTACTTGCCATCACTAGTTCCAACGGGGGCTCTTGAAACAGGAACCTCGATGGCAAGAACCGATTTTCTTCCATGCTTAATAAGGAGTGCTCTGCAAGCAAGTGAAGGTCTGGTCCTATTGGCGACTAAGGCTTGGACCTGTGTTAAATCAGTTTTTCCACCAGGGTGACGTGGTCTAGCCCCAGTGACTTGTTTATTATCCTCCACACCGATCAATAACCAGCCAGTGTTTCCACTAGGCCTATTAGCAAGGCAGACAACGGCTTCTACCAACTCATTATCGTTGATAGGCCTGGCCTTCTCTCCCTTGAATTCCACATCGAGGGATTCGCCTGCCTCAATCAACTCTTTCAATCGCTCAGGTGTCATGGCTACCTTCTTCCTGACTCATCTCGATAGCACATTTATATTTTACCAGTGGAAAAGGACAGCAAGCGTTCAAGTTTCCAGAAGGATTGTGAAACATTTTGGAAAATATAGAATGGGCACAATTTAGACACAGCCGGATAATTCACACCTTTTGAGCAGTTACCAACATGAGTGGATTTGGATATAAAACACCAGCTAAAGACCGTACTGGCGGAGGGAACGGGAAACAGATTCGCAAGATTCATGGCAAAGCACACAGCCTTTCGAGGGCATGTGAGCTTTTATAAATACTTGATTTACTCAAGCTATTGAGTAATAATACTCAATAAGATGAGTACAAAATCAGATGAATATGAGCGGCCATACGCTAAGGTTCTGGCAAAGCGTTTGCGCGAGCCCCGGCGCTTTATCCAGGCGGTAGCTGGACCTCGCCAAGTGGGAAAGACGACTCTGGTTCACCAAGTGCTGGCGGGGTGGGGTTCACATACCCATTATGCTTCCGCCGATGAACCCACCCTGAAGGACAGCGCCTGGATAGAAGCCCAATGGGAGACGGCGCGCCTGCTTGCCACAGACGGAGGTCGTGCAGGCGCGGTACTGGCCATGGACGAGATCCAAAAGATACCCTCATGGTCGGAAACCGTAAAGCGCCTCTGGGACTCCGATACCCGAGCGCGGCTTCCACTGAAGGTGATCATACTCGGTTCGGCGCCGCTCCTTATGCAGCATGGGTTGACGGAGAGCCTTGCGGGGCGGTTCGAGATCCTCCACCTTCCCCACTGGTCCTTTCCCGAGATGAATACATGTTTTGGTTTCACCTTCGATGACTATATCTATTTCGGGGCTTATCCGGGAGCGGCTCCGCTGGTAAAGGAGCCTGCGCGCTGGTCCCGATATATCAAAGATGCTTTCATCGAGACAACCATCGCCCGAGATGTGCTGCTCCTCACCCGGGTGGACAAGCCGGCTTTATTGCGACGGCTCTTCGAGCTCGGCTGCCGTTACTCAGGCCAGGTTCTTTCCTACAACAAGATGATGGGGCAGTTGCAGGATGCCGGAAATACTACTACTCTGGCGCACTACTTGGACCTGCTGGCCAGTGCCGGAATGCTTGTTGGATTGCAAAAGTACTCGGGAGCCGCTGTGAACCGGAGAGGATCAAGCCCGAAGCTCCAGGTGCTGAATACCGCGCTGATGACGGCGCAGAGTGGTTTGTCACAGAAGGAGCTACGGAGCGACGGGGAATCATGGGGTCGTCTGGTTGAGTCCGCAGTAGGTGCACACCTAGCGAATGTATCCTCCACCGGCTTGTCCGAACTCTTCTACTGGCGCGAACGCAACCGTGAAGTGGACTTCGTGATTAAGGCCGGACGCACGTTAGTCGCGATCGAAGTCAAAAGCGGCAGGCGAAGGGATTCCCTGCCGGGCCTCAAGGCTTTTGTAGAAGCCTACCCAAAGGCGAGGCCTTTGCTTATCGGCGGTGACGGTATCACCGTTAAGGACTTTCTCTCCATGCCAGTCGAGAAATGGATTGAGAAACCTGCCAGCTAGCCTCAAGAAATAGGCACAATTTGGACACAGCCAGAAATATCGCGCTTTTCAGCATCGTTCGGAGCTCTTTCAATATATATGCATACTTGCAGTTAATAATATGTTTCAAAGGAGAGGCCCAGACGCGTTACCGCAAGGCTGTTGGCAGAACACAGCGCCTTTCGAGGCAGATGCGTTTTGCTTTCCTGGACATCATGATCTAATTAGCATATCTTTCCTCCTCGAGTTTGCCCCGCTTCACGGTCTCCGGCACGACGCATCCCGTTTCGTGGACATGGGTACAGGCGGCGAACCTGCCGCCACATTCCTCTCCAATTGAGTCCCCGTCGGCATTCAACTCGATGGTGCAGTGTACAAGCTCGTATTCATTACGCAACATCCCCTTGATGCTCGCCACGAGCTCATCATGTTAGCTGACGTTCTTGTCTTCAACCACGACATGGGCGCTGAGGCAGCATATATGGGACCCTATCTCCCATATATGCATGTCGTGAACGCCCAACACGCCTGGCATCGCGGATATGGCCGCGATAATGTCACCATAGCTCACTCCCCGCGGCACCGACTCCATGAGGATATGCACCGACTCACGCAAGATATGGAAGGCGCTGCGCAGATTGAGGTCGGACCTGCCCCGCCGCAGGAGCAGTGCCACGCTGCCGTTGACCAGGAAAGCGGATCCGGCTACGAGCATGACCATTCCTCCCCTCACCTCAACCGGCTCGATGAACCTCAGTATCGCCCCGTAGAAGAGGAAGAAACAGATGAGCGCGATGACCATGGAGTTGGTGAAGGCCACCAGTATGCCCATGCGGTGATATCCGAAGGTCCTCCTCTCCGTGGCCGGCCTGCCCATCACTCTCACTGCGACCAGGGAAAGCACAAGAGCGAACGAGTCAGAGAAATTATGCGCGGCATCGCTCAGCAGCGCCATGCTCTCTGCGATGATCCCGAAGGCGACCTCGAAGACGAGAAAGAGGGTATTCGCGGCGATGGCGATCAAGAGCCTTCGTGTCGGGTTGAAGCCAGCTTGTCCATGTATCTTCATTTCGGTCTCGATCTTGGAGACTGCGGTCTATACCGCTCCGTTCATGCCAGCCTTGATATGAGCCACTCTGTCCGAAAGACGTCCCAGGAGCGATCCGTCGTGGCTGACTGCCAGCACGCCGAGTTGCGCCTCCTCGACCCTGTTCATTATCGCCTGCCATATCTGCGCCTGGGTCAGGGCATCCAGCATGGTGGTTATCTCATCGGCTATCAGATAACGCGTACGCGGTCCCAGCGCGCGGGCGAGGCAGATCCTCTGCAGCTCTCCGCCGGACAGCTCGTTCGGCCAGCGGTCCAGCCAGGAGGGATCGATGCCCAACATCTCCAGCGTAGCGTGGTCGACTTCCCAGGCCTCACGCAGCGCATCGCGTATGCGCCAGCGCGGGTTTATCGCTCTTTCGGGATGCTGGTGCATGAGTTGAACGGGGTTGTAACCGCGGCGCGGGAGGGGCGCGCTATCCAGCAGTATCTCTCCGCCGTCCGGGGCGAGGTAACCTGCGAGCAAGCGAGCCAGCGTGGTCTTCCCGGTGCCGCTTGGCCCCATGAGCCCAACGACCTCGCCGGGCGATAGCGACAGTGAAATGCCGTTGAGGACCCAGTCCCCGCGCCCGTATCTGAAATCCACTTTACGGGCTTCAAGTGGCATGATGGCACCTCACCAGGCCTCCGCGCAGCGCGCGTTGCGAGGGCCTCTCCGCGAAGCAGATCTCCGTCGCGTACTCGCAGCGCGGCGAAAAGAGGCATCCTGCCGGCAGGCTGTCCGCCGTGGGCTGGTTGCCGGGAAGCACGGAGAAGCCGTTTGCCGGGAGCGCCTTCCACAGAGCCAGACTGTATGGATGGCGAAGTCTTCTTCCGTCGCCTGAGAAGTCGGAGACGGCTGCCTCCTCCAGGGTCGTGCCCGCGTAGAAGACGGCCACGCGATCGGCGATGTACAGCGCCTGCTCGAGATCGTGGGTGATGAGCATCACCGAGCGCCCTGAGTCGGCCAGCTCCCGCATGTGGCCAAGGGTTTCCCTCACCGACTCCAGATCCAATCCCGGAGTGGGTTCATCGGCGATGATCAGGCGGGCGCTGCCGACCGTCGCCGCGGCCACGAGTACGCGCCTCGCCATTCCCCCCGAAAGCTGGAACGGGAAGAGCTTCTCGGTCCCGGGGGGAAGCCGGTAGCGGTCGAAGGCTTCGCGTGCGGCCTTTGCCGCCGCGCGCCTGCCCCGCGACCCTGCCCTCACCTGTGCACCCACCCGCATGAGGGGATTGAGGAACTGCACCGATTGGGGGACGATGGTTATCTCCTTCCCCCTCAACCCGGACAGCTTCTCAGGCACCAGGCGTTCACCGTCGTAAAGCAAGCTGCCGGATACCCGCGCATTGGTCGGGAGGATACCCAGGATAGCGTGGGCAAGCAGGCTCTTTCCGGAACCGCTCTCTCCGGCCACGGCCACCACCTCGCCACGGTCGATAGAAATGCTCAGATCGATGATGGGGGTTACCGCCCTCTGCCGCAGGCCCTTGGAGTACTGGACGAAGGATATGGCCAATTCCCGCACTTCCAGGAGGGGGGGCAGGACATCCGGCCGCGTCGCCTCCGCCAGGGGCAGAGCCAGATCGCCGGGAACCTCGGTCTCCGCCGGCTCTCCTCCCCCCTCCGCGATCTCTATACCGCCGTAACCCGCTTGCGTCATCCGTCTCCTCCTCTTGCGATACTTGCCCCTGTCCATCTTTCACTCATGCGCGGTGTGAGGATCGAGCAGGGCGCGCAGGTTGTCGCCCAGAGCGAAGATGATACCCACCAGCACCACCAGTGCGAGCCCCGGCAATACGGCCAGCCACCACATCCCCGACGAGAGGTAGCGCATCGACTCGGAGAGGATGATGCCTATGGCCGGACGCTGCGGCGAAAGCCCGAAACCCAGGAAGGTTATCGAGGCCTCGTGCAGTATGGCATGGGGGATGATCAGCACGAAACCTACGATGAGCTGGGGAACGAGATGGGGCAGGAAATGCCTCCTGGCGAGCCACCAGCGCGAGCGTCCGAAACGGGGTGAAGCCTGGATGTATTCGGCCGTGCGCAGCTGCAATACTTCCGCGCGCACCACGCGCGCCAGGCTCGGCCAGTGGGTAAGCGCCACCCCGATTACCACGGCGAACACCCCGCCGCCCAGCACGAATGCGATGAGTATCAGGAATACCAGATGCGGCAGGCCCAGGAAGAAATCGACAAGCCAGGAAACAAGGGCATCCGCAGCCTTTACCCCGGAGGCAGCCAGGAGGCCCAGGAGCAGGGCCATCACCACGCTTATTCCCGCAGCAATAACTCCGACACCCAGGCTCAAGATGAGGCCCTTAACCGTGCGTGCCAACATATCGCGGCCCAGCCAGTCGGTTCCGAAAGGGTGGCTGAGTGAAGGAGGGCGGTCACGCTCGTCCAGGTTGGTCGCCAGGCGTTCGTCGCTCACTAGCAAACCCGACAGTATGACGAGAACCAGGATGAAGGCGAGCAGGAAGACGCCTGCCAGCATGCGCTGCCTCCGGTTGAGCGAGGGCAGGCTCAAAACGCCCCGGGCCAGGGTGACCTGGCCGCCCTCGCCGCCAAGCTTACTCCGCATGCTCATAGGACAGCTCCCTTAACTTTTTTCCCTTGAAGGATCGCATCCTGGGATCGACGAAGAGGTATACCGCATCGGCCATCAGGTTCCCCGCGAACACGAATATGGCGCCGAAGATGATCGTACCCAGAAGGAGCGGCACGTCGCCGCGCAGCGCCGACTGCACCGTCGCCTGCCCCAGCCCGGGGTAGGTGAACACCGTCTCCACGAGCACGGATCCCCCGAAGAGTTCGGAAAACGAGGCGAATAGCAAGGTGATGGCGGGAAGGGCGACGTTACGCGGCACGTGCCGCAGCATGATAGCCCTTTCCGATTCGCCCTTAGCGCGAGCGAAGAGGACGTAATCGCTGTTCGACACCTCGATGACCTTCTGGCGCGTGAAAAGCGCTATATTGGCCACCCCCAGCATGCTGAGGGTTATGGCGGGGAGTATGAGGTGATGCATGCGGTTGATGAGCGATACCTGGGAAGCTTCCACTCCCACCGGCACCGACAGCCCGATGGGCGTCCAGCCCAACCAGACGGAGAAGACGATGAGCATGAGGATGGCAAGCCAGAAAGCGGGGGTAGAGGCTATTGCGAAGCAGTACCACCTGATGATGCGGTCCGCGGCACCGCCGTTACTGGCCCCGGCCATAAGGCCTAGCGAGATCCCGATGATCCCGGATAACGCCCACGCCGCGAGCATAAGCGCCAGAGACGCCTTGAAGCGTTCGCCGATGACTTCCAGAACGGGGCGGCGGTAGATCATCGAAGTCCCGAAATCTCCGCGTATTACCGCGGAGCTCCAGCGGGCCATGCGTTCAATGCCGGGGTCGTTCAGCCCCCAGTACTCCTCTATCTGCTGCCTCTGTTCCGGGCTGACCAGCTGCATATCCGCCCCGACGTAAGCTCTTACCGGGTCGATGGGGGAATGGCTCAGCAGCCAGAAGGAGAAGAGCGCCAGCGCCACCAGGAGTGTCGCCAATCGCAATACGCGTCCCAGAAAGATGAGCCATACGCTTCCCACTTCATATCCTTCCCGAGAAAACCGTCAGGCGTGCAGCCCGCACCGGGGATAGCGCGCGGGCTGCAATACGGCCTGCCGCAGCCCTTAAGTGCCCTACTGCCTCCAGCGCCAATCCACGATGTTCGCCGTGATCGGCCATCCGTGCTCGTGCGGCTCGATACAGCTCTTTCCGATATCCAGCCTCTCGTTGACGAAATAGCAGTGTTCGATATTGACCAGCCATGCCCAGGGCGCGTCGCCGGGGGCCGAGAGGCCGGTCTGGCCGTCCCACTGCGCTTTCATCCAGTAATCCAGGGACTCCTCCTCGCCCAGAGCCAACAGCGCCTGGTCCAAATAGGCGTCCACCGCAGGGTTCTCGTAATAGTTGGTGTTGAACCACTCGCTGCCTCGATACTTGCTGTGATATATGTTGTACATCTCCATAGGGGTATGGCTTCCCCAGCCGAATATTATGGCGTTCGAGTGCATCAGCAGCTCGATTTCGTCCCAGCTCTTGCCCTCCACCTTCATCTCGATGCCCACTGGCTTCACCATATCCGCGGCCGCCATGGCCAGGGACTGGCGCGTCTGTTCGGAGGCGGGATAGACAAGGGTGAAGCTCGCCTTGAGTCCACCTTTCTCCACGATGCCGTCTCCGTCCGCGTCAGTCCAGCCACCCTCCTCGAGGATCTTTCTGGCGGCTTCCTGGTCCGCATCCTCTATTACCGTCTCCGGATTCCACCAGGGAAGTCTGTCGCATATGGTGTAGGCGGGCGTCCCGAATCCATTGAGCACGCCGTCCACCAGCGCCTGGCGGTCGACCGCGACGTTGACGGCTTTGCGGATGGCGATGTCGCTGGTCACGTCGTTGCCCACAGGGGTGCCTTCCTCGTTGCTGGCCCCGGCGGGCACGCAAGGAAAGCAGATACCCCGGTTGTCCACGCTCTCCACCTCGACCAGCTTCATGCCGTCGACGCTTTGTGCCGCCAGGGTATGCGGGACCGCCGCCATATCCACCTCGCCTGCCTTGGCAGCGGCGAAGGCTGCGTCTTCTTCAAGGAAGAGAAAGGTGATCCTGGTGAAGTAAGGCTTCTTGCCGTAATATTCCGGGTTGGCCTCCACTATCAGCTGCTGACCCCTGTCCCACTGGGCGAACTTGTACGGCCCTGAGCCTATGGGGTTATTGCGGTAGTCGTCGCCGTGGGCATGCTTGGGGACGATGCCCAGGGTCAGGAGCATGTTTACGAAGGTCGACACGGGCTGCTTCAGGGTAAGCTTCACGGTCAGCTCGCCCGTGGCCTCCGCTTTGTCGAGGACGGTGAGGTCAACCACAGAACCGCTCTTGGCCGCGGTTTCGAAGGTGTAAGCCACGTCCTCGGCGGTTAGCGGCTCGCCGTCCGAGAACACCACGCCCTCGCGGATCTCCACCGTGTAGGTCAACCCGTCATCGCTTATCTTGTAGCCGGTGGCAAGGTCATAGGCAATATCGAGATCGTCGTCACGAGCCAGGAGCGTGCTCTGGAAGAGCGGCGAGCCGTAACGGCCCCATCCCGTGGTAGGATCGAATCCGTCCTCGGGCTCTTCACCCAGCGCCACCACCAGCCTTTCCACCTCTTCGGTTTCGGTGATCGGCTTATCGCCCCCGCATCCCGCGCACAGCGATAAGGCAATCGACAGCAGGACCAGGACGATAACCGGCCCCGTCCACAGCCTCCTTACAACGATTCCACCTGCTTTCATGTTCGCTCCTTTCCTTACTGACGGATCAGATCATGCTTTCCGCGCCCGCGCTTTACCGCTTCCGCAGCGCTTGCGATCACCTCGATCGTTGCCTCGACTCCGCTGGCCCCGAGGAAAATATCCTTCATATCCGGTGCATGCGGCAGCATATCCCCCTGCACATCTCCCGCGATCCTTTGGTGCAAGGCATTTATTGCCTCCCGGCTCTCGTTATGGCACACTACCGCCCTGCCCCCTTGCTTGAGCTCGCGGAACATCTCCTGAGCCGCCCTGTACTAGTACGCCACGTGTGTAAAACAGTTATGGCAGCCGATCTCGTCGAAAGAGCAGTCCAGGAAAGGCGTATCGGCGATATCGGCGTGGATATATTCGATATTGGTCTTCTGGTGCTTTTCGCGGGCTAAAAAGAGCATACTCTCCGCGATATCCAAAGCGGTCACATGCCCTCTCTCCCCCACAGCCTCCAGGAGCCAGGGGATTATCAGCCCGGTCCCGCATCCCACGTCCAGCACCCTGCTTCCCATCCTTATGCCCAAGCCGCGGATGATGCGCTCGCTAGCGCTCGCGCTGTCCTGGCCGTTCTTATCGTCCCAGGTGTCCGCCCTGGCGCTGAAGAAGGTCCTTATGGCTGCGGTCATATCCGCCCGTCTCCTTCCCTGTCACCGCTCACCCGTTTCTGCCCCCTCCGGGTGCGATCGAAACTGCCCAAATAAAAGACCACGAAGATCCTAGACCTTCGTGGTCACTCTTCTTGCGCTCTCTTACCGCTCAAACGTGACCGGCTTCTCGCCAGCCTTTTCATTCTCGCAACATATGATATTCTACTGCCCGTATTTCCCGCAACCCTCCCCATGTAGTACAAGGACATTAGGATAGCGGACGGGGTCGGTGGAAATCGGCCGGCGGCATCATCAAGTTGCGCTCCATGTAAGATATTCTTACATGGAGGAGGTGATGAAGTGGCCCGCCAGATAGAGCTCATCAGGATGTCCAGCAAGGGGCAGGTGGTAATACCCAAGAGGATCGGGAGCCAGTTGGGCTTCGAGGAAGGGAACCGCATGACGGTAGAGACAAGGAACGGAGAGATCGTCCTGCGCAAGCTGTCCCTGTATGATATCGTGCGGGAGGCGGAGCAAGACTGGCGCAGCAAGAAGGCTGTGCGCCTCTACCCGAAGAGCTCCGGGAAATAGCTTATGTGGGAGGTGCACGGCTCGCGGCGTGTAGCAAAAACATTGGCACTATATGGCCGCGAGCTTTGCGATTGCTGCGATAAGGCCTTTGAAAGGCTATCGCAGCGTCCTCACTCGGGAAAGCCTCTCAAAGGTTACGAAGGGCTTTTCACCTGCCCGTCACAACCCCCGGAAGGGAGCACCGCATCATCTATCAACTCAAGCCGGAGGATAAGGGCGTCTATGTGGTGCTCATCGGTCCGCGAGAGGAGATCTACGAGATATTGAAGAGAAGCGGCTTGACTTGATCGATAGCTTATATCTCTTCCCTCAGGCAGGATAAGGGAGGGGTCGAAATGTCGAGGAGCCGGGTGTTGACTGATCTGGAAAGATTTAAGAAGACACTGAATGAGCATAGAGGAGAACTCGAGGAGGAGTACTCGGTGAGCAATATCGGCTTGTTCGGTTCCTACGTGCGTGAAGACCAGGCTGCCGGAAGCGATCTGGGCATACTGGTGGAGTTCTCGCAGCCGATAAGCCTGCTGAGGTTCGTGAACCTGAAGCACAGGCTGAGCGAGATGCTCGATATCGACGTGGACTTGGTCATGAAAAAAGCGTTGAAGCCGAGGATCGGCGAGCGCATTCTCTCCGAGGTTGTCTACATTTAACGTATATTTCATCTACTTTTTTTACCATTTCTTGCTATCTGGTATATACAATCCATCCATTAATACAGGCAGAGTCAGAATTATAAGATGCCGAAATGGGCACGTTTTGGACACAGCGGGGAATTCGGCTATCTCCTGCAGCCTTAAAACGCAGCGTACTTTGCCTGTAAAAATGCAGCTTAAGTTACGGATTAGCGGATAGGAAGGAGAATGATCCTGCCGAGCCTACTTCAAGGCACACAGCCTTTCGAGGCACCTGTATCATAAATCTGCGATGATGCTCTTGATCTGCTTGTTCAGTTGGCGAGGTCAACCCTGGCATCAAGTATGGTGCCGATCTCGTCCGCGAGATGGATGAAGTCAAAGAGGTCAAGGGTGCTTTCACGCCGACTGCTGGCGATGGTTTTAGGGGAAGCATGACGAGAGCTCGACTAAGACCCGTTATTGCCTTGCTTGGTGATATAATCTTGTCAAGAGAGAGGGCATATGAAGAATGTTCGCTACAATATATTGGATGTGTCCGGCTTTTCCGCTTTTCAACCTGGGGGGGGTCTGAAGGCCATGGCTCAAATCACATTGGAGAAGGTAAAGGAACTGGTCCAGCGCGAACAGGAGCGCTACGATGTGGAGCATCCCAGGTCCAAGAAGATGTTCGAGGAGGCGCGCAGGAACCTGGTGGGAGGCGTCCCCATGTCCTGGATGCGCATCTGGGTGGGGGGTTTCCCCGTCTTCGTGGAAAAGGCCGAGGGCGTGCATATAACCGACGTCGACGGCCATACCTACCTCGATCTCTGCCTGGGTGACACCGGCGGGCTCTGCGGCCATGCTCACCCGCAGATCGTCGAGGCCATCCACGAGCAGATCAAGAACAGGGGTACCACCACCATGCTCCCCACCGAGGATTCCATCTGGGTGGGGCAGGAGCTGGAGCGCCGCTTCAAGCTCCCCTGCTGGCAGGTCCTTATGACCGCCACCGACGCCAAC
This sequence comes from uncultured Actinomycetota bacterium, assembly GCA_964529285.1. GTDB lineage: Bacteria > Actinomycetota > Geothermincolia > Geothermincolales > RBG-13-55-18 > SURF-21. Next base: position 19,000 of record CAZGWK010000034.1, on the reverse strand, counting down.
CGTATGGCGCTGAAGGCCGCTCGCGAGTACACCGGGCGCCGCCTCATCCTCGCCTTCAACGGCACCTATCACGGTTCCGTGGACGAGACCCTGTGCGTGGACATCATGGGTTACCTTATCAACGCGCCGGGGATGATGGGGCCTATCGTGGAGGACCCCTCGGTAATGACGCGCATGATCGAGTTCAACGACGTCACTGCGCTGGAGGAGGCACTCGCGCCCCAGGATATCGCCTGCGTCATCACCGAGCCGGTGATGACCAACGTGGGCATCATCAACCCCGAGCCCGGATTCCACGAGGCGCTGAGGGAGATTACCCGCAAGTACGGCACCCTGCTGCTCATAGACGAGACCCATTCCATGTGCGCGGGGCCGCGCGGCGTCACCGGCGAGATGGACCTGGACCCCGACATCTTCGTGGTGGGCAAGTTCATCGCCGGCGGCTATCCCGCCGCCGCCCTCGGGTTTACGCGCGAGATGAGCGACTGGATGGCCGCGCGCCAGCCCTGGCACGTCTTCTTCGGCTTCGGGGGGACCCTGTCCGGCAACGCCACCGCCGTGGCCGGCATCCGCGCCGCCCTGAAGCACGCCCTGAACGACGAGAACTTCGACCGCATGAAGAAGCTGGCGGCCCAAATGGAGGAAGGGCTGGCGTCCATCATCAAGGAACACGGCCTGGAGTGGTACGTGGCCCGCATCGGCTGCCGGGTGGAGTTCCGCTTCCTCCCCCAGGCGCCGAAGAACGGCTCCGAAGCGCTCTTCGCAGACGTGCCCTACAACGCGGTGGACCTCATCGAGGAAGGGCTGACCGGCCCGCTGGAGGTGCTCATCCACCTCTACTGCGCCAACCGCGGCATCCTCCTCACCCCCGTGCACGAGATGGCGCTGGTCGGGCCGACAACCACCGAGGAGGAAGTGGAAGACTACGTCAACACCATTGGGGAACTGGTCAAGGAACTGGTGGCCGACTAGGGGGGTCCGTATCTACAATATTAAAAATAACCATACTGATCATTCCAAGGATCATTGGTATTGTTAATCTCGTGAGGATTTTTACCACCGATCCGCTTTTTAACAATATTATGTTTGTTCCCATGTCAATTTCTCCAAGAAATATATGATGCTATTGCAACTATATTGTATTTAAAAATAGGACCCGGGGTGATCCTGGACTATGACGCCACGGGCAACGTCATCGGCATAGAGATGCGCGAGCTGAGTAAGAGGTTCTCAAGTGAAAACCTCAAGAGCCTGCAGTTCGAGACCTCCTAGCTGCCAACGGCTTGATCCTTTTCGGCGATGGTCATGATGCAGGAACCCCACGGGCTCTATCGCGGTTCGAACTTGATGGCACGGTCGTAGAGCATCTCGAACCAGTAAGGCCCCACACTGGTCTCCGGCTCGAGATAAGCGCGGAAAGCGATGTAGCAATCAGCATCCAGGGGTATGCCGTAAGCCCCCGGCCCGGTGGGCACCGCAAGGCAGTTGGGGTCGCCACCCGTGTCACGGGCTATCTTCCATACATAGAGATACTTCGCGTTGGGGTTGTCCGGCAGGTACTCCTGCGCCGTACCTTCCAGCGATGAGTTCTCGATCCCGGCCACGCCGTTCTTGATGTCGAAACCATAGATGCTGATGTTGTTGTAGGTGGACTTCCCGAATGCTGCATGGTTTAAGCCGTACACGATGACGAACTCATTGGGGTCGTCACCGAGGGAGAACTGTTCCGTCCACAGGTAGCTGGTATCGCGATTCTCCCCCAAGACGTCGATGCCCCTCTGGATGGCGTCGTATCCCTCCAGCAGCCAGATGCTCGTCTCCAACTCCGTTGCCTGCAATCCCGCGTGCTTTTCCAGGATGGCCTGGTGCAGCATCTCCACGTCCGCCGTGAGGTCGAGCTCGGAGGCGTCGCCGGTGCCGCGCGTGCGCAACTCGGGTACGGCGAAGGGATCGGGATCATCCACCTCCTGCGGGGTCAGGCGCAGCACCGTCCCCTGCGCGCTCGCCATGTATTCCGCTCCGGCCTGCTCGTCAGCGAAGAAGGCGACGCGGTGGATGAAGACGAAGCTGTCCGCTTCGGCTTCCAGCCCCATCCTCACCAGCGGCTGTGGGATGATGTCGGTGTTCACGATGTCCATGGAATAACCAGCCTCCTGCAGAGCGCCGCGCACGCGCTGCTCTATACCCATGTCGGCGGCGGTGATGATCACCGTGGTGCTGTTGGAGGCGTCGCCTTGCCCCCCGTCCGGAGTGCCTACGGTGTTGATGGTCATGTTGTTGATGGTATCTCCCATGCTCGCAAAGACCCGCAGGGACCGCCCGGCATCGGGGAAATATCTCCCCGCCAGGTAGCTGCGGTAGCTGAAGTAACTGCACTCGGGCGGTGTGGGCCCGATATAGACGATGGCCTCGTCCCGCCGCAGTCGGTAGTCCCCCCACAGTCCCTCGTTCTCTGGCCTTAGCGGCGCGTCGGTTATGGTGTTGGGGGCCGTCTGTCCGGGGGATTCCGGGATTTTATATACCATGTAGGGGGCCTGGGCGTTGTTGCCCCAGCAGCTCGGGATGAGCCCGGCGTTGTACATATCGAGGATATTGAATACCTCGAGCTTGCCCTCCTGTACCGTAAAGCCCTCCTCGCCCAGGGCTTCCCGGAAGGAATCGATATCTCCCACGGAAGCGGTGTTTTCCTGCGTCTCGCATCCGCACAAGGACATGGACAGGCCAGCCGCGACGAGCAGCAGGGCTCCGGTCAGGCAGACTGAACGCGACGCTCTCATAACGGAAACCCCCTCACCATACCCAATATTCTTCATGTGTCCTCTTCCTTACCAGCATTATACCGTCAAGCAAGGCAACATTGCCTAATGGCGTCATCATCGGCTTGCGCCATTCTCGCGAACCTTCCTGTCTTATCCTGCCAGTTTATTCCGGGGATAGTAAGGACACCTTTCGAGGTGGCATTGCGGGTTGAGTTCATGTTTAGAGCAGACCCCGGCCATCTTGCTTGAAGGAAGCTCGTATCCCATCTCCCCCAAGACCCTGGTCGCCAGGCTCAAGGTGGCAAATGCACTGAGGGCGCAGCATCTGGGTCCTCCCATCCTGCCTATCCTGGATATGGCTTTGCTCGCAGCCTGTAAGGCCCGGGAACGCTCCTCATCACGAAAGGGTGTTGAGTGGCCAACAATACTCAAGGCAATACCGAGTCCCGTCCCGGCACCGCAGACTCCGTGGAAACCGCAGGAACCTGCCGGGATCATCAGGCCTCTCTTCAATGCCTCGCATACATCCTCGTCGGTAAAATCGTAACCATTGTTCCTGAGCGCGGCGATGATGATACCGGCGATCATGCCGTGATGCCAGGGCCCGTGAAAGGGCAGCTCTTTAGAAGCCGTCCAACGCTCCCTCAATTCCTCTATGACCGCCTGATACATCTCCACCGGGTCCTTCTCCGGCCTGGCGGGGACGACCTCGAAGAGGTTGGGCATGAACGCCTTGTAGTCCTCCATGGACAGGCCATCGTAATCCAGCGCCGCTCCCATGAATTCGTCATAGACATCAATCCTGCTGCATTCCTCGAACTCCTCGCGATTCATGTCATTCCTCCCTTTCATGTCTGGCCAAACATTCGCTAACCCGGCTTTTCATTATCTCGGGCCTTTCGAGAACCCTATGGCTTCTCGGCCTCAGCCACCAAGGCCGCCGCCCCCTCCTGTTTGCCGCGATATCCCAGGTAACGCAGAAAAACATCCGTAATGCGGCCCAGTTTTTCCTCGGACACCGAATAGTAAGAGGACGTTCCTTCCTTCCTTACTCTCAGGATCTCGCTCTCTCTGAGAACGTTCAGATGGTGGGAAGCCAGCTGCTGGGAGATGCCAAGTTCACTTTCCACCTCACACACGCATCTCTCCCCCTGCAGGAGCAGGCAAACGATGCGCAAGCGATTGGGGTCGGACAGTGTTTTCAGGCTTTCGGCCAGCTCCACGATCCCCGGGTCAGCCACGCATCTCAGCTTTTTCTTCATGGTCTTCCCACATCCTTTAATCAATACTTGTTTTTACTAATCGATATTTGTATAATATGACCGGCTTGGTGTTGTCAAGCATGCCGCTCAATGCGAGCAGGCATACCCTGACGGAAAGCCCACCCGGCCTATAGAGATTTTTCGATGCTGGAGGGGATCCGGAAGCGATCAGGAGTCCGAGATGATGTCCATCCCGTACAGGTGCATGGAGGAGCAGGTTTCAGGACCAGAAGGGAAAGGGTGCCCGTTATGAGGAAGGTGCTTTTCGTTTGCGGAGAGAATGCCGCACGCAGCCAGATGGCCGAAGCGTTCTTCAACCATGCCGCCACAACATGGAAAGCCGAGAGCGCGGGGACATTCCCGGCGGAGACCGTAAATCAACTGGCGGTCGAGGCGATGGCGGAAGCGGGGATTGATATATCAGAGGCGGTGCCGAAGCAACTCGATCTATCCGGCCTGGATGAGTTCGACCGCATCATATCCTTCGGCTGCATAGTGAAAAGTATATTCCCGGCGCGTGACCGCCTGGAGGAGTGGCCACTGGAAGACCCCGGCAAGGGCGACATGCGGTTTATGCGCAGTATCAGAGACGAGATCGGGGAAAAAGTGAAGGAACTGGTGCAGGAACTCGGGGCGGGAAATCCCGCATAAGTCATACCTCGCGCTTTCAGGCATTTGGGTCTCGCCTGGTGCCTGACGAGAAAACGGTTCTTTATAATCCATGAATTTATACCTTGATTGGCGGAGAGGGCGGGATTCGAACCCACGAGACCCCTCGCGAGGCCCAACCGTTTTCGAGCATGGTGCACTCTCGAAAACGGTTCTTCACGGTGCTCAGTTAGTTGTTGTTGAATCGGTTGGTGATTCTTGAAAGGCGAACTCTGAAATCTTCGGCAACGTTTCTATCTCAGCTTCTCTAACTGTGCCTTCAGACCCTTGATGTCCTCGCTGGCCACCCTCCAGGTAAGCTTGATATCGACGCCAAAGTATTCGTGGACGATTATATCCCGCATCCCCGCCATCTCTTTCCAGGGTATATCGGGGTGCTTTCCCTTGAAGCCCTGCGGGAGGTTCTTCGTAGCTTCACCAATTATCTCGATCCTTCGAATGATCGCGTCCTGAAGCTGAGTAGACGCCATGAAATCGTCAACGGTCTTACCGTGAAGGTACTCCTCGACGAGTTCGATGCACTCCAGGATGTGGTCTATAAATACCTGTGGGTCCTTGTTCACAGAATAACCTTCTCCTCGCTCAATATCCTGTCCCTGAGAAGAGGATGAAGGGATTCATAGGTGAGCACATCCACGCCCCTTCCCAGGATCTCCTCCAGCTCTATCTTCAGGCCAGCCAGGTCCAGCAGGCTCTTCTCTCCGCTCATCTCGACGAGGATGTCAACGTCGCTCTTCTCATCGCTTTCATCCCTCGCGATGGAGCCGAAAACCGAAGCCTTAATAACATCATGCTTATGGAGTACGGGTAAAGCCTTCGCCTTTATCTCTTCCAGGGTCATCCTCTCGCTCATCTCTTCCTTTCCTATCGCGTTCTGCATTCTCCCTGATAATTATAGCAATCCGGGCATGCAACCAGTATTTATTTCCCTACAACTGATCATCCCGGCTATGTCACAAAATTTGTTACAGTCCGTTTTCGACCAGTTTCTGTGGGTCTCCGTTAACGGAGGCGGGTGAATAAAACCCCCGTTCAAACATAGATTGGCGGAGAGGGTGGGATTCGAACCCACGAGACCCCTCGCGAGGCCCAACGGTTTTCGAGACCGCCAAGCCAGTTATAGGTATATTATGGTAAATACGTACTCCCTTCATATGCGTATTTACAGGCTTGATACTCTTTTTCATTCCCGGTGCACGGGCCCCAGCCCTCTCATGAGAAAGTCGAAGAGGAAATCCACGATATCGTCGAAGCCGTATTCGCCGTCCAGGGTCTCGCGGTAGAGCAGCATGTCCACCATGCCGATCATGCAGCTGGCGAGAAGGTCCGGGTCCGTACGGCGCAGCAAGCCCTGGTCCATGGCCTGGCGGAACTCACGCACAAGCGGGTCGGCGAACTCGTGGAATATCTGCTCCACCTTTTTGCTGGCCAATCCGTCGCCGGCCACCGCCTCGGCCCTGAGCTGGGTGAAGATCTCGCTGAAGGATGGGTAATGCTCCCGCAGAGCCTCTATCCTCAGCCTGTTCCTCACATAGAAATCCTCCTCTCTGTCTATGACATGGTCGACCTCCGCCCGGGTCTGCCCCACGGCCTTGGCCACGGCCTGGACGAAGATGTCCTTCTTGCTTTCGAAGTAGATATAGAACGTTCCAGTGGAGATTCCCAGGTACTCGGCGATGTCCTTTATGCTCGTGTGATGATACCCTTTGCGAGAGAAGAGCTCCACGGCTGCCTCCAACATCCGCTGCTTCTTGGCGACCCTTTCAGTGCCCCTGCTCTCCTCGCCCTTTCTGCTTTCCCTCATTTCATCGTGCTGCGTCTGCGGGGCCCCAGGGTAGACATCCCCCTTCATTGCGTTCTTGATATTTGACAGGGAGTGATTGTGTTTTCTCCTGCTCTCCTCTATAAAATGCAGCCTCTCTAAATGGGACCGATCATAATACGCCCTTGTTTTTGCAGTCCGTTCCGGCTGATGCAGCACACCCCTCTTGAGGTAGTAATGTATGGTGTGGCGGGGCACGCCGGACAGGCTGGAGAGCTCGCCTATTTGCATTCTCCCATGGTCATCCATCGCTCTATCCCCCTTCGGGGCGTGAAACCCCACTACGTTATTACTGCGGAGATCCCGCATTTATTATAAAGATGATTATAACATATTCTTCTTAGAAATAGTGAATCATATTTCTCATAATAACCTTATTTATCAGGTATTTTATTGACTGCTATCATATCTTCATGGTATACATAAAAGACACTAATTTTACTTTAAGGGGGTATTATGAGAAATGAGTATTCATGATGACTTGCGGAGATTCCTGGATTCCCCGGTCGTTCGGGATTCCATGGGCGCCCTGGAGGACGGAGCGGCACTTCAGATCAACGTGGACGGAACCCCTTGCCGGGTGGAGAAGAAAGGTGAGGGCGTGGAGGCCGAGGGTGGCGAGTCCAGCAGGCCTTTCCTTATCCTCTCTTTGACCAGGGACACGTTGGATTCTCTTAGCCGGGCTGAGGATGACACCGAGTTTGGAAGGGACTTTGCCCGGGGCTACACGGCGGGCGAGATCGAGGTCATGCTTATGGCTCCTCCCGGTACCGCGGTTACCTACGGCGTGATATCCATGCTGAGGCGGATGGGGATAAGGCCGAACCTGATCGGGGGCGATTGACATGGGTTTCGAGGGCGTGATCCTGAGCGACGAATACCGGGAGAAAGGGCATCTCTTCTCCGGCATGCAGGTGATAAAACTGGTCATGCAGCAGCAGCACATGGAGGAGGGGACGAAGAAGAGGGTTCTAGCGGAGCTTAAAGAAGTGGTGGGGGAAGACAATTGTACCGACAATCCGGCAGTATTGGCTTCGTACAGCTTGTATCCCCTGGTGATACCGGAGATCGCCGTGCTGGCGGAGAAGGTGGAACATGTGCAGGGGGTACTGCGGGTAGCCAATGAGAACGGTGTGGCCGTGACCCCCCTGGCCACGTCCACGGTCAGCCTGAGCACCGGGGTTTTCGTGCCCGGCGGCATAGTCCTGGATACCTCAGGGATGAACAGCATACTGGAGATAAATACCAGCAGCGGCTACGCCCTGATAGAGGCCGGTGTCACCTACGGCCAGCTGTGCAGCGCGCTGAAGAAGGCCGGGCACTGGTATCCCCTGGGTTCCTTCCACCATGCCGTAAGCGTGCTGGGGCCCTCGACTACCCAGAACCACGGCGGCCGGGGCTACGGGGGTTGGGACGAGATATGCAGCTTCGAGGTGGTACTGCCGGACGGCACCGTTGTCCGCACCGGCGGCTCCATGGTGGAGGGAGGCTCCTGGGCCCACCAGTACGTAAACTTTCCCGACCTGCACGGGCTGTGGCTGGAATCCAACGGCATGCTGGGGGTCATCACCAAGATGGCGGTCAGGATCTACCCCGATGGAGAGAGCAGCCGTATCCACCTGGCGGGCTTCGACGACTACGGCACGGCCCAGGAGTACGTCAAGCGCATCTGCCGCCATGGGGTGGCTAGACATCAGGTCATCTTCTGGTGGCACGGCCTGATGCTGGCCGACCATTTCTCAAAGCTGGAGAAGCACAAGCAGGACCAGGTGGGCAGCCTCCCCTTCGAGTGGTTGATCAGGGGTAGGACTCCTCCCGAAGGCGTGCCTTACAACACGGTGGTCACCGAGCTCAAGGGCTACAAGGAGGTGGTCGATGCCTCCTCCTCGGTCTGCGACCGGGTGGCCCGGGACCTGGGCGGCAGGCCGATGCCCTGGGAGGACTTCATCGCCGAGCGCCCGGACTCGGTTGAGTTCTTCGAGGATTACGCCATCCACAAACAGCCTACAAGCGCCCTGGTGAACCTGATCACCAAGACCATGGGAGCCTTCTCGGTCATGCCCATCGTATGGGTAGGCATAGGGAGCCCGGAGAAGATCCAGGCGGTGGAGGAATTCATCTGGGAGGAGCTGGCCGGAAACAGGGGGCTGGGCATCTGGATAGCCTACTCTCACCCCTTCGACCAGGGCCGCTGCTTCTTCATGCGCTTCTACACCTACCGCTTCGGGGAGAAGCAGGACCTCATCATGCAGGATACCCTGGAGAACGCCGATTTCACCACCCGCATGGTGAGGGAGTTCGGATGCTTCCCCCACAAGCCGCCCCTGCTCAACCTGGAGGCCAAGATGATCCTGGAGATGACCGGGGGTTACGGCAAGCTGCTGGAGAAAATCAAGAAGACCATCGATCCCAACGGCATCATGAGCCCCCACGTGGATCCCTTCGGAGAGGTCGTGGACCTGGGCGGCCTTCTCGGCGGGGAAAGCCGGTGAGAAAGGGCGGGGCGGAAGACCGGGGCAGGATCTCAGCCTAAAAGGGGGTTTGAAAATGAATGACTTGAAGGACTACGAACTGGAGATAATGGAGTGCCTGAGGTGCAAGGCCTGCCTGACCCTTCACCCACCGGAGCTCTACAATACCTCCTACCAGCTTATGTGTCCCTCCAACGAGAGGTTCAAGTTTTTCGCCTACAGCGGAGGGGGGCAGGCAGCCATCGCCAAGGCTATAGCCCTGGGTACACTGGAATGGTCTTCCGAGATAGCGGGAGTGGTATACAAGTGCACCATGTGCGGCGCCTGCCGCGAGCAGTGCCTGGGCAACTTCGGCAGGATACAGAACCCCGAGCAATACCGCTGGACCCATCTCATCGAGCTCTTCCAGCTGATGCGCGCGGAGCTGGTGGAGCGAAGCCTTGTGCCTCCGGAGGTAAGGGATTTTCTGGAGAGCATCATGACGCACGGCAACCCCTGGGGCCAGCCCCGCACCGGAAGGGGGGAATGGTTGGAGGATGCAGGCATAGGGATCTATCAAGCCGGAGATGAGTATCTTCTCTATCTGGGTTGCCTGGGCTCCTACGACGACAGATGCCGCAAGGCCGCTTCCAGCCTGGCCGGGCTCCTGAGCCGGGCCGGAGTCTCCTTCGGAGCTCTGGGGGAGGAAGAGGTCTGCGACGGCAACGAGGTGAAGATGATGGGTGAGGAGGGACTCTTCGAGCACCTGGCCGCAGAAAACATAGCGAAGTTCAGCGAGAAGGGGGTCAGAAAAATCATAGCCTTCTCTCCCCACGCCTACAACGCCATGAAGAACGAATACCCGGCCATGGGTGGGGACTTCGAAGTTTACCATTATACCCAGGTGCTGTGGGAACTGGTCGAGAGCGGCAAGATCAAACCGGCCGAGCAGGGAGCGGTGGTTACCTACCACGACCCCTGCTTCCTGGGAAGGTACAACGGTATATACGAAGAGCCCAGGAGCATCCTGGCCTCCATCCCCGGCATGCATCTGCGGGAGATGCTGCGCAGCAGGGAGAAGTCCTACTGCTGCGGCGGGGGCAGCGGAGGCTTCTGCACCGACTACCTGGGGGGGAGCGAGAGAAGCCCCGGCAGGCGTCGAGTCAGGGAGGCCTACGATACCGGAGCCGAGGTGCTGGCCGTCGCCTGCCCCGCCTGCCTCACTATGCTAGAAGATGCTCTGGTGGCAGAGGGGCTGGGAGCAAAGATGATGGTCAGGGACATCTCGGAACTGGTGGCCGGTATCTCTACATGAGTCCGCTTATCAGGGTGGTCGATTAACAATGGCAATGATGGAGTCGGCGGAACGCATCGAGAAGGCCATAGCGCTGGGCAAGCCCGATCGGGTTCCGGTGGTCCCTATGATCGACTTGTTCTCCAGCCGATACGGGGGCATCACCCAGCACGAGATGATGTTCGATCTGAAAAAAGCGGACCAGGCACTGGAGAAGACCGTGAACGACCTGGGCCGCATAGACGGACAACACCTCTCCTACGCCGGCATGGGCAGGACCTCGCTGCTCATCTTTCCCACCCCTCCCCTAATCCCGGGGGTGAACGGCTTTCCCGAGGACCAACCGGTGCAGTATGTTGAGAAATCCGTGATGGAGCCGCAGGAATACCGCGATGTCCAGGAGCGGGGCCCCATGCGCTGGTTCCTGGACAAGCTGAAAGTCAATCACCCAGAGTTCAGGAGCCCGGCGGGTCTTGCGAGGGCCCTCCAGGTTATCGTCTCGGATTCCGTCAGGAGGAGGCTCTCCATTAATGCGTGGCGCAAAAAGGGGGTGGAGTCCATGGCCAGCTTCAACGTCTCTTTCACCCCTATGGAGTTCATCTCGCTGGCCCTGCGCTCCTTCGAGGATTTTATCCTTGACATGTTTCGCTACCCGGAGGAGCTGGAGGCGGCCGCGCGAGAGTTGATGAAACCCTTGAAGCTGATGGGCCTGGTATTGGCGCGGAGCAGCGGCGTAAGAAGGGTCTTCATCGGAGGTACCAGGACCAGCGCCTCCTTCATCAGCCCCGAGCAGTTCGAACGTTTCGCCCTGCCAGAGTGGCAGGAGTTGTGCGGCTATTATGTTTCCAAGGGCATCACGCCAATACTCCACCTTGACAGTGATTGGACGGACTTCTTCCCCTACTTCAAGCACCTGCCGAGGGGAAAATGCGTGCTGAACCTGGACGGTACCTCGGATATCTTCCGCGCCAAGGAGGTGTTGGGGGACCATATGTGCATTATGGGCGACGTCCCTGCCACCCTGCTCAAACTGGGAAAGCCGGATGAGGTCGAAGAATACTGCCGCCGACTTATCGACGAACTAGGGTACGACGGAGGCTTCATCCTCAGCTCGGGCTGCACCGTTCCCATGGACGCCAAAGCGGACAACGTCAAGGCCATGCTGCAAAGCGTGTAGTGACCTGCTTCCGAGACGCTAAAAGAGGCCTGGCGGAGAGAGTGGGATTCGAACCCACGAGACCCCTCGCGAGGCCCAACGGTTTTCGAGCCTGATGTACTATCATCAGCTCATATATTGGTGGTTTGTAATTGGGATTAGTCCCCAAGGAGATCGGGCCGATTTCCCTTCAGCCATGTCAGTACTTCGTCCCTGAAGAATCCCGCCTCACGGAGTAGTTCATCCACATCATCCGAGGAGATGATATGTGCACGATCATAGTCCACACCGTGACGTTTCGTCCTGCAGTTGTTGAAATAGTCCGCAAGCTCCTGTGCATCTGAGCCCATGATATCCGGCAGGACGCTTATAGTGATCCAATGATGGCCTTTTCCAGCGGCCCGATAACCGGATGCATAGAGGACGGCCGTCGCGAGCTGGAGAACAGCATTGTAGGTAGTGGCGAACCTCCTGTCGGGAGATATCGCCGTTACCGAAGCGTCTTGCAGATCCCTATCCACAACCTCTAGAAGGCTCGCGATCTCACGCCCTGATGTGTTATACGGTCTCAGGTCCTTTCTATCGAGCCAATCCTGCAAGACCATCTTCGTCTCCGACCAGCCAGATCTTTGGGCTTCTAATCACCGATCCGATAAAGGCGTTTCCGTCCTTAATCCTCTTCTTGAACTCCGTGGTGGAATAGGCAGTTGGATTGAACTCCCTCCCCAGTTCGCGGCTTAGAGGGCCGAGGACCTTGCTTAATTCCTTGAGACTTATCTTACCTATCACCATGATATCTACATCGCTGCCCGGCCTGTCTTCCCCCGCGGCAACGGAGCCGTAGATAAAGGCGTGCGTGATCTCCGGGAGGAGGGGCGTAAGGGCTTCCGATAGCCTGTCTCCCAAGGCCACCGTTTTTAAAAAAAATCTCTTGAGGTCCAGGAAGGCCGGGTTTTCCTCTTGCGCACTGTAGTACACACGATTTCCCCGTCGTTCCTTGCGAATAATGCCAGATCTCTCCAGCCTTTCCAGCTCCCTTTGCACCAGGTAGAGGGAGTCACCGCTGAGGCGAGACAGTTCTCGCTGGTAGAACTCCTCCCCGGTGTGTAGGAAGAATATCTTCAAGAGGTCGACCATGACGGAGGAGGCGAACAGCTCCCCTGCTCCCATACGACCAACATTATTGGTCGTTTGACCAACATTCTTGGTCATATAATCTCCCGCTTCTCGATTTCTGCCCTCGACATTCACTATCAGTTTACCGCATCTATTACCTATTATCAGTTGATGTGGTGACATCTTTTCGAGACGGATATACTTTTCGCAGGACTCTTGATGGGAAGCTAGGGCTGTTCGATAAAGTCAATAAACGTTGCTCCTCATTGTCACAAAGCATTTTGCGCCTGGTTTCCTGGATTTCCAATGTCGGAGACGCGTCCCTAAAACACCAGCTCGAACATAGTCTGGCGGAGAGGGTGGGATTCGAACCCACGAGACCCCTCGCGAGGCCCAACGGTTTTCGAGACCGCCAGCCAATATTATAGGTATTTCCTGGTAAATGCGCATATCCTTTACTTGCATGTTTGCAGATATTGTTATTCGTATGTGCTCGTATTTAACCCTACTGATTCGTATCGTTGGCACAAATTTGTCACAGCCTTAGAAAATGACCTCATCTTCAAATGGTTCTTCCTCTTCCTCTTCCTCTTCCTCTTCCTCTTCCTCTTCCTCTTCCTCTTCCTCTGGTTCTGGTTCTGGTTCTGGCACCTCCAACCATCTACCATAATCCGGATCCTCAGACTTAGGCACCGGACATGCAGTAGGTGTCACAACCCTTATAGGCAAAGCAACGCTCGAACCAAATATTAGTGCTTGTTGTCTAGGCAAACCAGCTATACGATTTAACTCCTGAGTATCTATCCATTCACCGGCTGAGGATACCGACCTTAAGTCCTTATCTGATGTTAGCCTGAAGACGGCCCACGTGCCACATTGGGAAAGGACAGTAGGAGATAACTCGGCAGGGCGTTGGGTACTAAGCAATAAACCAACCCCAAATTTCCTTCCCTCTTTTGCTAATCTTTCGTACGCAAGAGCTTGCCTTAATCCCTCTTCTTGCTCTGTTATCTGTCTGAGGTAATGATGGGCTTCCTCTAATACAAGCAATGTAGGGTATGTATTTGCTTGACCTCTCTTAAATATTTCAAACGCAAAGGATTCTAGTAGCGAACCCAGCACAAGGGGCAGTAAGTCATGAGAGATGTATCGCAGGTTGATTATATGCAGCTTCCAGATTGTCGTAGTACCACCAAATATATCCTCTACTAAATTACTTGCTTCTTTCTGCCAATCTAAGTTTCCTTCATATTTTGATCTTCCACCCTCAATATCTACAACGTCTTTGAATAATGGGTCCTCAACACACCGCCGTATTCTCGTAATTAAATGGACTAAATTGCCGTACAGGAAGGCATCTCTTTCAATAGTGTTTTGCTTTGTTTGCTTCAACGAGTGACTTTCAGCAGCAATACAACCTAACGCTGACATATGCGGCCATACCTCAACTTCAGCAGCACTAGCAGCTCTCAATCTTTCTATGGCACTCCAAGCTGCCCTGGCATCTCCCGTGCGGCAATCATCAAAAAATACTGGACCGTCATTGTCAGAGAGGCCAGCACCCTTCAAGTTAGCGAACCACTTTACATACTTAAGATTTTCCAGTGCAAATGATAGCGCGGGACGCTGTGTCTTTTCGCTTGGTAAGAAGAGTCGTGATAAGCCATGTCTACCAAGCGCATAATAAGGAATCTTGTAGGTCGATTCAGGTCCTCCAATTACTGTATATTTAAAGAATTCTTCTTTCTTCATATATGGATGCAATGCATCAAAGTATTCGCCATTTATGTCGAATATCACAACTCTTGGATTGGGTAGCCCTAAGACTTGCTGAAGGATCGCTGCAATAAAGCAGCTCTTTCCTTGCCCCGTGCTTCCAAGGACTGCTATATGACGCCCAAGAAATTCTGTTATTTCAACTTCAAGACTTCCCCCACCCCTTGAATCGTAACCTAGGCATAAACACGAGCCCTTGTTTACAGTTGTTTTTAAGATTGACGCAAGTTCATCTCTTGAAAGAGGATATGCTTCTGCACCAAGAGTAGGAGAAACCAGAGAATCAGGAGTAAAGATCAGTGTATCTTTCTTCCTAGAAATCCAACCAACAACGACAGCCTCCAAGTTCCTCAACGGTTCTGTTCTTAACGTTGTTGAACCAACCCCAGCCTTATGTGCTTCCTTTGGTTCAGAAAAGAACAAGGAGCGTGTCCGCAAGACCAATAGCCTTGTTCCGCCATCAACTCCGAATAGACCGCTAATCTCGGTTACTGGCGTGATTCCATCGCTGTGAGATGCATAATGTCCTTTATGGGTATCTTTGAGGTTCAGCGTTACTTTTGGACCATCAACTGATACAACATAAGCGAAGGGATCTCTTCCATTCATGCGGGTTCATCCTCATGTGCAGCTTTATTCGAATCAGAACCATACTCCTTTATCATTTCGCGTATTCTCGCAGCTTGTTCATCATATATTGCAGGATCCGGCAATTGCTCTACTAGCTTACAGAGATATGCTTGGTCACCACCACCAACTATCGTTACCTGCGGAGACTCTAAGCTCGATATCCACTTGATCCAAGGTTGGCAAGCACCTACATTCATACATTCCTCAGCCCGTATCGCTTCGGGCAAGTATATTACCAATTGCAAGGTAGGGTTCTGTAATGCTCTTACTAGAATTTGATTTAGGTGTTCATCCGAAAAAGAGTATCCGCATATAATCAAGCAAGTCTGTGGCCTAGCAAGAAACTCAGAGAATCTGCGTATCAGTTCACCAAGTACAAATCCTACGGTCTGAAGGTACTTCGCCGCAGTAGGAAAAACAACCAACTCTGGAAATATCTCATCGTTGCCATCAAGAAATAGCTTCAATATAGGCCATAGGTATGTAGTGGGATATTCGATATATGATTGTTTGTCTCTCTCCTGCCATGAAAGCGATCCATGGAGTTTGACTAAATAGATGTTATATGTCCCAAATCTCGCTTCTCCCCTTGCAAGCATATTGCGATAACCTAAATCGAAATTATGGGGAGAGAACTTTCTATTATGAAGACCTTCAAAGCCATTTGTGACCTTCAAGCCTATTGCCTCAGATGCCCATTCAATAGCTAGGTCATAATTAGTTGTGAAAATCCAGGGCGAGGGTTGTCCGGGTTGACGAGCTGCCGTAAGTTTATGCAGAAGAGAACGATGATTGGATAATTCTTCTGCCATTGAGTCTACATTTGATGGATTACTCCACCAATCCTCTTTGAGAATAACTGCCTTTATTAAAGATCTTTGCAGATCTAATCGAGCCTTGTTTAACTCCCTAAGCTTCCTTGGTCTTTTCACACGCTCCCATTCATAACGAGTAATCTCAATTGTGTCTGCAAGTTTTTCTATATCTGGAGTCTCCGTTTCTTCTACAAAACCCTCACCAATCAACCAAGCCAGACTGTCTCCATATTGATCACAGAACTGCTTCCAGACCTCTTGCATTGGTTGGCCGCCTAATGCACCTGAACTGGCACCAGCACCAAGAAAGACTCCTACATTCTCCAGCCTAATCAAGGCTGCAAGATGGCTCTCTAGTTCCTCGCCAGATAGCCACTGGTTGCCCCGATAAATGCAGGGCCTTATAGCTACCGGAGCCGTTGCTGGTGCTTGACCTTCATGAGCCATACTAATCCCACCTTCGTTCTTCATTCCATTCAAAATCCGACGAGATTTGATGAAGCGTTTCTCTTACTTTGGTATCCAAAGTAGGACGAGTGAAACCCTCCTTTGAAGTGGCAGTGATCTCGACGTTTACATCGAGGATGCCACCCTCCGCTTTCAATGGGTTTATCACACCGGCGATGAGGCTGGAGATGTGCTCCGATGGTATATTCGCCTTTATCACCAACCTACGTATGGCAGGTGAGGGCTCGGGACCTGGTTCAGGCTCAGGAACCGGCTCGGGACCCGGAGAGGGTCCAGGCTCTGGTCCCGGACCGGGTGCAGGACCCTCCTCCGCTTTGCGCTTCTTCGCCTCCTCTGGAATGAGGACCAAAGCGTCCTCGGGAATGGTCGCAACTTCCTCTTTTAGGAAGACATCGTTTCCGATGGTCAACCCCAGTGTTCCCGATTTCACCGCAGACCTGACGGAACCGACCAGCGTTTCAAAGCCCTCCAACATGGGCATTCCCGGCGTTTTCAAGAATACGTCATAGATATCCTGCAGAAGCTTTTCTACCTCGCCCTTGGCGAAGGTCTTGTCCAATATAGCCCGTGCAGATATAGCAGGCAGAAGTATCTCCTGGTCGCGCAGGTATTCCTTAACCCTGAAGGATATAGATGTCCCGGCTCCCATGGTGGCAATGCCCATGTCCAGCCATCTCGCACCCTTGGGAGAGCTTGCCGCCAAATGCCTGTAAGCATTGAAGATGCGGTGGGGGACGTCCTCTTTGACTTCCTTGTACTTCTTATCCAGCTCCTTGGCCCCAGCGGGCGATAGGGACGCCTTGAAGTTCTCGTCTCTCTGTATGGAGTCAAGAGCCAGGTAACGCTTGATGATGTCGGAAAGTCCCTGCCACTGGCTCGAATCCAAAGCCAGTATTAAAAGTACGTTCCTATATGCCCGGTAGGCCTCTCCCGACCTGGCGAAGAGACCCGCCACGAACTCGTTGGTGTACCCCTCGGGGTATAGATGGTCCGGGGAGAGGATGGCAAGCCTTATTTTCTTGCCATCGGGGATATCCTGAGGTTGGCGAGGCCATATCTTCACATCGAACTCACTTCCCGCCATCTTGCGCAACTCCGCTTCCAGCGTGTCGCGGATGCCATCGACAACCGTCTCCTCCCGGTCGATAATCACCCGGTTGAGGTTAGGCTGGTTTGTGAAGGAGAAGAGGTTGCCCTCGGTATGGAAGTACCAGAGCTCCTCCTCGAGCTTCCTTACCGCATCTCCCACGATGGTGGCGGGGATGCCCTCCCGCACCAGGGCTACCCTCAATTGCGGTAAGGTGATGCCCTTCCTTGCTGACCCGCTGAAGGAGTAAAGGAAGACGGAGGTGGCTATGCCCTGCGCTATGCCGTAACGGGCGTACTCGGTGCCCATCTCAGCATCGATCTTAACCGATTTGGCGTCCGCCCCGGCCACGTCAGCCGCGACCACGGAATCGTACTCATTCCCTATGTGCTTAATGAACTCCATCCTCAACTTCGCGTTATCCAGCCTCAGGAGAGAGGAGTGCATGACGGGCGAGACGTCTTTCTTATAGAAGAGGTCCTGTACCGCCAGTCCCAGTAGACGCAGGACGCCTCGGGTTCGCTGAAAGGTGGGAAAGGAACCCCAGCGCTCGTATAAGACATCGATGAGCTCTGGATGGAAGGGGTAGGACTTCTCTATTTTTTCCCTGTAGGCCACCTCCTTCACCTCGGAGGGAGCATCATTTCCCATCTTGTTGTAAAGATCGAGGTAGGCGGAGGCCACTTCCTTGTGCACTACGACATCGCCTAAGTCCTCAAAGAGGCGGGTACGGATTACTTCATATATCTCCATGCCCTCAACCGGCGTGAATGTCGCCTCCACTCTGCCGGATATCTTCTGCAATTGCTGCAGTACTCTTTCCGCCTCCTCGTCGTAGTGTTCCAATACGCTGGAGGGAAGGGTTAGTACCAATACCAGGTTGGGGGAGGTGGAGACCACCTCAGTGAGTTCCTGCAGGAAGGCTAGCACCTGCCCGCGCTCGGTCTTTTCCACCTCCTCAGCCTTGGCGGCCTTGACCACGTACTCCAGGAGCTCGTCAATCAGGATCAGGGTGGGCCCTGAAGTATCGAAGACCTCGGAGAGCACTTCTTTTCCGGGAGCAACTCTTTTCTTATCGTGGTCCTTCACGAGGCTGTAGCAGCCAAGTTGATGGGCGATGAAGCCCCAGGGAGTTTTTCCCTTCAGGGGATCGGCATGGGTACCCACGAAGCAGGCTACTTTGGTATCTGCGGGAAGGGCATCCGCTAGAATCTTTACATTCTCGAGGCGGCCGGCCCGCTCTCTGTTCTTAACTGCGTGATAGAGGGCGAGCAAGGCATGGGTTTTTCCTCCTCCGAAGGGAGTCTGGAGCTGGATGACTCCGCTTCCCTTCCCACCTGCAAGCCTTCCCAGGACGCCCTCCAGGAGGTTATGAAGTCCCTTAGTGAGGTAGGTCTTGCGGAAGAAGAGGTCAGCGTCTTTATACTCCTGGGGGGCTTTGCCCGATATTACATCCCCTAAGTCGGCGGCGAAGACTGACTCGTCCAGCTCACCCTTGATGATATCCGCATGGGGGTTTACTACCTGCCACCAGCTCTGAAGTGCCATAAAATATCCTCCCTTTATTCGAATAGGCTTGCCTGCTCCTCAGAGGTTATCGGGCCAGCCTTGGCGTAATTCTCTTTACCATAAAGGAAGCCCTGGAGCATCTGCTTCTCCCTGTCTCCTTCAGGCAAGACCTCTGCTATTGCTTGGG
>CAZGWK010000033.1:5189-33680 GCA_964529285.1 uncultured Actinomycetota bacterium | reverse complement strand
CTCGATGCGGATGCTTATGGCGTCCTGCTTGCAGACCATGGCGCAGCGGCCGCATCCCTTGCATTCCTCGCCGATGACGGCCTTCTTATCCACTACCTCTATCTGCTTGAACGTGCATGTCTTGACGCAGGCTCCGCAGCCGTTGCATTTCTCCGTGTCCACCTCGACATAGACGCCCGGTATCTTCACGATGGTGTCGCGCGTCTCCCTCGAGGCATATGCAATGCTGGTGGACAGGCAGCAGCAGGGGCAGCAGTGGCATACGGTCATGAGGTTGTGGTGGTCTCGCTGCACGCCGAGCATGACGGCGTCGAACTTGAACTTCCCCAGGCAGGAGATAAGGCCCATCTCCGTGGCCTGGTGCAGGTGTTCCAGTGCCTCCTCCATGCTCACCAGCCTGCCCACCTCGGGATCGACGTTGCGCACCGCCGGGCCCAGGAAGGTGCAGCCGAAGTAGGGATCGTATTCCTGGCAGTCGTTCTCGCTGCGGCAGGGACAGCGAGAGAGGATGAGGTGATCGCTTGCCTCCCTGATGAAATGCTCGATGATAGAGGTGGGAGCGGCCGTCCCCGTGGGGACCTCCATGTCTTCGTAGATAGGTACGTAAGTCAGGATCGTATTGTCCATATCCATATGCCTCCAGCCTATCTGCTTGAGGATGGGGTAATTGCTGAGCTTGGCGACGAAATTCTTGTACTTATACATGCTCAGGACGCGGTCGAAACTCTTTTTGCTCCTGCCTTTTTTACCCGCCATCTCTATCTCCCCCTATTTTCGCGCCGCAGACACCTGATATCGATGTGTATGTTAGCATGTAACATATTTTCGACGCAATGTCGATTTAAAGGGGTCAGGTCTTGAATCTTGAATTTTAAAGGAACCACTGGACACAAACCTAACCTATAGCAAAATTACAAGATTCAAGACCTGACCCTATTTCGACGGCGAAGATGGGGGGTATGGAGAGGTGGGTAATGGAATAACCGTCTCCCAGTGTCTCTGCCGCCATGCTCCAGGCCTGCTCGAGGGAATCGGCGAACTCGAAGCCCAGGCGCTCCACGACTTCGCGCCGTTTCGCTCCCACCACGATGACGCGCTCCAGGTGCTGCATGGCCAGGGATCCCCAGTACCAGACGTAGAAGGGATGCACGCCGTGATAGGAATGGTGCTCGCGGTAGGCCCGTATGTATTCCTTGCGGTCCGCGAAGTCCTCCTCGAAACGTACCTCCATCTCGCCAGCGTCGCGCGTCTCGGCCAGAACGCGCTCGTAGAACTCTATGTAAGGCAGGTGGTGCCGCCGGTGGAAGCCGGGCAGGAGAGGCTGCATAAGCACCAGCACACCTCCCTTGCGTACCACCGGCCTGTTCATATGCAGGTTGAAGACGTAGCCCAGGGCGGAGTTCATAACCAGCAGGGGGTTGATGCGCGAGAAGGCAGCGTAAGGGGAGATATTGGGAAGGGCGAGGAAAAGGGCATCGCTCTCCGCATCCACCCTCACGTTCTGCTGCCGGAAGAGCGCCTCCAGGGTCCTCTCGTGTACGGCGTCCGGTTCGCCCGCATTGACGGCGATGGGGGCATAAGCGCTCCTCAAGGCGGACGAAACGGCGGACTTCGCCGCCTGCGGCAGAAAACGTGAGAGCCTGAACGGCAGGGGTACCCCGTCTTTCTTAAGGGAGAGATAACCATCGAGCGGTCCCGGCCAGACCCGGTTGTTGAGCACGGTCTCCACGCTGAGCACCTTCGCGAACCTGGCGAGGTATCTGCCCTGGGCCCGCATTATGGCATGGAATTCGCTGCCGGGGTCCATCACCGTGCCTCCATGCGTGAGGACGGAGGCACGGTGATGTGGGCTGATGGAACGGTAGGTCCCAAGGCCTACCATGTAGGATTTCCAGCCTCCGTTCATGCTCGTCCAGTTGACGTTGACATAGATGGTCAGGTCGGATTCCAGGAGTCTCCGGTTGACCTCTACGGGATAGCCCTCGTCCGTCTTGCCCAGGTCCACGTTGCCCGCCCGGTCTTCCGCGTCGTGATTCCCGATACGCGAAGGCCCCATCACCGCCCAGACTCTCCTGCCCAGGAGATGCTTGAGTTCCCGCTCCGTCCACTTGCGGTGCAGCCCTATCGCGCAGACCAGGGATATCCTCTCTCTCTTCACGCCCAGGACGAAGAGCTCTTCGAGCAGCGCTTCCACGGCCAGACCGCGCGGGTCTCTCAGCGCCGGCGGCAGGGGAAGGCAGGGGTCGTCGAAGGCTATGGTAACGCGCGATTCCGGGCCCACCAGTTCCGCCAGGGGAGGGCAGCCCAGGGGGTCCCGCAGGGACCTCCTCACTGCGCCCTGATAGTCCTGCATCGCGGGTATGGGGAGAGGCGGCTCGACGATACGCGTTCCCTCGGGCAGCTCGACCCGCAGGATGTCGTCGCCATAAAAGACCAGCCTGTTCACGGTAATTACCTTCCACATGCCTGCCCGGGCACGGATATCGGGACGTTATCGCGCTGCCAACATCGTAGCAAATCCCCTGCCAGGGTCAAACCCCGTCGGCGCTCGGCCCTGGATAGAGGGGCGATATATGGGATAGCGTTTGCCGGTGCGCTGCCGGCCGGCGGTTTCCGAAGGTTGACTAAGACCCTGCGCGGATAACAGAATATCGCATATGTTGAAAAGAACGCGGTTGGCCATGCGCAGCCTGTTGACCATGTCCAACCTCTTCGAGAATGTGAGCGATATCTACGGCTACCGCGAGACAATGCTCGTCGCGGAGCAAGCCGGCTACCGCCTCTTTCCTTCCCGGGAGCTTACCTGTGAGGATTGCCTCCGCTTCAGCAACCTGGCGGCCGAGGCCTTCATCCGTGAAGTGGACCTGAGGAAAGGAGAGCGCGTCGCGCTGTGCATACCCGACCCCGCGGAAATGTTGCTCGTCGCCGTGGCGCTTATCAAGGCGGGGGGTATCGCGCTCCCTCTCGATTGCCGGCTGCCCGCAAGCGAGATCGCACGGCGAGTGCAGGAATGTGCCGCTAAACTGGCCGTGGTGGACGGCAGGGCGCTCGGGGAGAGGATGGAACTTAAGCGTGGCCTGCAGAAGGTGGACCGCCTCGTGGTATCGGGCCCGCGATCTCAGGCGCCAGAAGGCATGCCGTCGCTCGACCGCGCCATGGACCTTTCCTCGGGATTCTTTCTCCCTTACACTCTCAAGCCCACCAACGTGGTCGGTCTCTTCTATACCGTGCTGAAGGATGGAGCCCTCAAGGCGGTCATGCTTACCAACGAGGGCTTGCTGGGACCCCAGCGCCTGCTGGCGGCGCTCTTTCCCACGCGCCCTGGTGACGGCTGCGTTCACGCCGCTGCGATACGGACTGCGGAGGGGTTCGCTTCCTGCGTGCTCGGACTGTGCATGGGCTTGCGCATGCGTTTCGTGCAGGATCCGGATCCGCAACGCGTGTTCGCGGCAGTGGAGTCGCAAAGACCCGCTGCGCTTATGGCTTCTCCCGATATCTGCGCATCTGCAATGCGGGCAGGAGCAGGCAAGGGATGCTTCTCATCGATCCGCCTCTGCTTTGTTAGCGGAGAGGTCATGCAGCAGCATATGCTGGATGAATGCCGGCGCTTATCTTGCCGGCAATACGCTCTCTTTAGAACGCCTCCCTGGTTCATCGAGACATACAGCGCCGGAGGTAACGCCACGCTGCTGGCGTTGAAGCCCGCACTGCCTTTCTGCGCGATGCGGGGGGGCGGCACGGGCCTGGTCATCCCGCCCAACCGCATGCGGGTCGTGGACGAGGCAGGACGGCGAGCGAGGAGGGGCGAGGAGGGCGAGCTTGTCATCAAGGGCCCGGCCGTGACCCCGGGCTACTGGAACGATATCGAACGGACGCTTAAAAACAAGCGGGAAGGCTGGCTGTACACCGGCATAAGGGCGAGGAAAAACCTCCTGTTCATAGAGGAGAAATCCCGCTGAGCTGCCCGTGGGACGGCGCGGAGGTCCTCCAGCTTAAGCATGCTATGAAATGGATCATGTCCTGGTGGGAAGGAAGGTGCTAAGATCCATGTAAGCTATGCTTCATGGAGCAGAAGATCTCCGCTCTTAAGACGGGTATGAAACTACGGGAAGGAGAAAGGGATGGCGAGCGTAAAAGGAACGCAAACAGAAAAGAACCTGCTGACTGCTTTTGCGGGAGAGTCACAGGCAAGGAACAGGTACACGTACTTCGCGAGTCAGGCAAAAAAGGACGGATTCGTTCAGATATCACAGGTCTTCGAGGAGACCGCCAACCAGGAGAAGGAGCATGCGAAGCGGCTTTTCAAGTTCCTCGAGGGAGGAGACGTAGAGATACAGGCAGCATTCCCGGCAGGTGTGATAGGCGGTACCGCCGAGAACCTGAAGGAGGCGGCGGCCGGCGAGAATCACGAGTGGACGGACATGTACCCATCCTTTGCGAAAGTTGCGCGCGGCGAGGGGCTGGACGAGATAGCGGCGGTTTTCGAGGCGATAGCAGTGGCCGAGAAACAGCATGAGAAACGCTACCTGGGTCTGCTGGCGAACGTGGACCGCGGGACGGTGTTCAAAAAAGAAAAACCGGCCGTGTGGCGCTGCCTCAACTGCGGGTATCTTCACGAGGGGACCGCAGCTCCGGACGAGTGCCCCGCCTGTGCCCATCCCATGGCACATTTCGAACTGCTCGCAGAGAACTGGTAACGGAGGTCGCCAATACGCCGTGGGTTATGGTGGGTCTAGATCTGGTGGGTCTGGACGCTCCCCTCTTCCAACTCCTGCCGTTTTTGCTCTAGCGTGGCGGTCGTTTTCCGTCTCTGGATGTTCCTGTTGGCTTCCAGGACGGCGCGTCGTACCTTGTCGCTCCTGTCGCCGCTGTATTGATGAAGGATCTCACGGCATTCGTCGCTGCCGATATCACCCAGGGTGTGGGCGGCGGCCGCGCGCAGTTCGTCTTTGCCCCTGCTCAGGAAGGGCAGCCATGAGCGTTTCTGCAATATGGCCTTGCAGTAGGGAATGGCGGAATAATCGCCGATCTCGCCCAGCGCCCGTAAAGCCGCGGCTTTAACGGTATTGCTGCGCCGCCGCTCCTTGCTGAAACTGCGCAGTGGCTTGATAACGTTGATCAATACAGGAACGGTGGATACATCGCGCATGCGCCCCAAGCCTACGCAGGCTTCCTTCTGCACCTGTTCGTCACGGTCTTTTAATGCTTCTACCAGCAACGAGATCGTCTCCGGCGTACGGATCTTAGACAGCGCCTTGATGGTCTCCCGGCGTACCTCGGGGTTCTGGTGCTTGATGAAGCGCGCCAGCGACTGGATGATGGAACGGTTCCCGATCTCGGCCAGTATGGATATGATGTTGCGGTACATATGCCACGGATTGTATTTCTCGAGGTCATTGATGAGGCTTAGTATGGCATCCTTGCCGATATTTTCGAGGGCTTCGAAGGTAACGCGCTTCACCAGAAGATCCTCGCTGTCCTTGAGGACCTGGATGAGGGGTTGTACGGACTTGTCCTCGAACTTGATGAGGATCTCGGCCACCTCGGTGATGGTCTGTATGTCGCCCTCGCGCAGGATGTCCGCCAGGTTGTCCAGCACTTCGGGGCTGGCGACGGTCGCTACCGCGTCCAGGGCGGTGCGTCTCTGTTCCGGCTTGCGGGTGTCGTCGGCGCTGTTGTGACGCCAGAACGTTTCGATGATATCCAGGGCGGCATCATAATCGGCGGACAGGATGAATGTCTGTGCCAGGCTCGCCAGGCAGGTAGCGAGGGTCGTATAGACCTCGCTTAGTTCGCGCTCCCGTTCCAGCCGCTCGAGCAGCCGGTCCTTCATTTCGTAAGCTACCGGGAATTCCTGCAAGCGGCGGCTCATCTCCAGGGCCGCCGGTATATTGCGCAGGGTCTCCGCGGTCTTCAGCCTGATCTCCGGGCTCATGTCCTCGAGATTGTCCAGGAGGTTCTCCACCAGCTTCAGTACCGTATCGTGGCGGCGTGCCCTGTAAAGCTTCTGAAGCAGCCGGGGGATGTTTTCATCGATGGACATCTCGGCGGTCAACTCGTCGATATCCAGGGTCAAGCCCTCGTTGACCAGCATATTGCTTATCTGGTATACGAGGGTGCTAGATCCGGCGCTGCCCTTATCGGTAGTGCCGTTAACGATCTTCTTCCACATGTCCGCCTGGAAGATACGGTCGCTTACGCGCGATTCCCAGGGCTTGCCCACCGAGGCCTGGTATATCTCGTCGATAAGGGCGGAGAGCGCCCCGAAGCGCAATTCCTGCTCCGGCTCCAAGGCGGCTTCAGGATCTTCGACCAGCCTCTGCAGGGATTCGTGCTCGCGGATAGTGCTCTCGAGCAGGTCGAGTAACTTGTTCTCGCGCAGGCTGTCCAGGATATTCCCGCGCAGCTCCAGTTCCCGCAGGGCCTGGGGTTTCTCGCGCAGCAGATACCCCTTGAGTTCTGACGGCTCCAGGAACGCGGCGGCCTTGGCTATCTCCTCCGTATCCATACGGCGAAGCTCTTCGTCTTCCAGCTCCCTCAGCAGGAGCGCCGTTCTCTCCAGGGTATCGCATATCTTCTCCAGTGCCGCTTCCGGGTCCTCTTCCTCCACCACGGTCTCCCGCACCGCCTGGCGCAGCAGCAGGCCCAGGCGGGGGGGATTTCCCATGACATCCGTGATGGCCTCCTCACCGGTGTTCTGCCGGCTCTCCTTCCCGGTTATGTAATTGACGAACCTCTCGTCCTTGAGTTTTTCGTTCAGGCGGAGCAGTTCCTCCTCTTGGAAGCGCTGCTCCCCGGCCTTATCTTCCTCCAGAGCCTCGCTGGCGATGACCTCGTCGTCCGCAACCGATACGAAACGTTTTTCGTTTACTAGAATATGGTAACAACCCTGGCGTCCTACCTCTTCCGCCATTCCTCCTAGCTGCCGCAGCTCCTCGGACTCCTTGGCCATTATATAGAGGAACTTGAGGAACTCGTCACGGTCCATGCCCGAGGAGAAGGTGATGCTGTAGACGTCCCTCCGCCGCAAGCTGTCGAGGAAAGAGAGAACTGGCGGCCTTACCTGGTCGCGGTCGTGCAACTTTTCCCCGTTGATCAGCAGCAGGTTGTCGGCCTCCCCCAGGGTGAGCTTTCCGGATTGGGCCAGCAGGGGTTCCATGCGCGCATAGGCCGTCTCCACTGAGGCGGAGATCATGTCGCTGGTGGGCGGGTACATATGTATGTTGATAGTGGCGGCATTCAGGGCGATGAGGAGCTCTACCGCTTTGCGCGCCAGCTCCTCTTCAGCTTCGCCGCCCTTCGCTTGACCGGCGCTTTCGTTTTTTTCTTCCATGCCTGAGCACATCCGGAATAAAAAATCGCTTCTCTGACTATTAATTATCGTCAGCGATCAACAGCGACATTAGAAAAACCTGTTTCACTTAAGAGTTATTTTACCTAAGGATCGCCATCTCCTCTTTTATCATGAGTACGGCTGCAAGACTCCGCACGAGTCCGTGCGGATATAATGGAAAGATGACGGAGATATTGCGGCTTCACGATACGGATTACCCGTCCATCGCCAGGAGGTGCAAAGAGGTACTGGATGCGGGCGAACTGGCCATCCTGCCCACCGATACCGTATACGGCCTGGCGGCGCGGGCGGATATCCCCACGGCAGTGAAGGCGGTTTTCGAGGCCAAAGGCAGGGATGCGGAAAAGGCATTGGTGGTAATGGTCCCCGGCGCAAGCGAAGCCGCGGAACTGGCCGCAGACGGGGAACGCGAATCACTACTTCGCCTTGCCGGCCTCTGGCCCGGGCCGCTCACGCTGGTGGTGAAGGCGGGAGATATCCCGTGGAAGGTGAACGTCGCTCCCTCCAGCGCAATGCTGGGCATCCGCGTCCCGGACAGCCCGCTGCTGCTGAGCCTCCTGCGCACCAGCGGACCGTTGGTGGTGACCAGCGCGAATCCATCAGGCGGGACGGCGCCGGCCTCCTTCGATATGATAGACGCAGTACTCCTGGAAAAGGCCGGCATCGCGGTTGACGGTGGTAAACGCGGTTCGGGCAGGCCTTCCACCGTAGCCGAATTGAGAAACGGCGCTTTGAGGATATTGCGAAGGGGAGAGATGAGCGAGGGGGAGTTGAGGAAGGCTCTGCTCCGGGATGGAGAGAATAATAAGATACCGTAAGCGGGCTCTCACGAGATACTGGGAGGGATGAAGGCTGCTGGATATCCTTTTCGTCTGCACCGGCAATCTTTGCCGCAGCCCCATGGCGGAGGCCCTTTTCCGGGCCAGGCTCGCAAGCGATTATCCGACACTTGCGGCGAATGCCGAAATCCACTCGGCGGGAACATCCGCTATCGAAGGGAACCCGGCCACGTCCTCGGCCGTGCAGGCCATGGACCTCTGGGGGATCGACCTCGAGCCGCATCACGCCACTGAGCTCACGTCCGAACTCCTGCTCGCGGCGGATATTGTCCTGGCCATGGCAAGGGAACACCTCCTGCAGATCGGGAGACTCGAGCCGCAAGCCCTCAAGTGGAGCACGACCATAAAGTACCTCTCCTTAAGCTCGAGGCAGATAATAAAGCAGTTGGGCGAGGAGACGGTCCGGGGCGAGCGTGAGGCGAGAAAACGTATCGGCAGGGTCTTCGAGATCCTGGAAGAGCACGAGCCCGCCGGGGGGTTCAAGGCCGATATCCAGTCTCGCAGCTCTGATATAATTGACCCCATTGGAAGTTCTCTGCGAGTCTATCTGGGAGTCGCCGAGGACATCGAAAGCTCCCTGGACGATATCATGAAGGTCCTCTTCGGCAGCCCGGAAACCGGGGGAGGAGGGGGGTCCGGGTTGTGAGTGTTGCCGCCTGCCGGTAACGGATGGGAGTATGGAAAGATATGAAAGTAGCCCTTGGATGTGACCACGCCGGTCTTGTTCTTAAAGATGTCGTAGCGGAGTACCTCGCACGGGCAGGCCACGAGGTGCTTGACGAAGGCACTTCCTCCGCTGCATCTTGCGATTGGCCGGATTTCGCCGAACGTGTCGCCCGCCGCATAGCCAGCGGTGAGGCGGAGAGGGGAATAGCCATATGCGGCACAGGTATAGGCATGTCCATGGCCGCCAATAAGTTGCCCGGGGTCAGAGCCGCGGTTTGCAACGATCTCTACACTGCGCGTTACAGCCGTAAGCACAATGATGCCAACGTGCTGACCATGGGCGCAAGGGTGATCGGTCCCGGATTGGCGGAGGAGATAGTGGACGTCTGGATGCAGACGGCCTTCGAGGGAGGGCGCCACTCCCGCAGGCTGAACAAGCTGTCGGAGATCGAAAGACGACATGGAGGAAGAGACGCATGAGCGGTCTTGACGAGATAGCGAGAGCAGACCCCGAGATAGCGCAGGTGATCCGCGACGAGCTGCACCGTCTGCGCCACAAGATAGAGATGATCGCATCGGAGAATTTCCCCTCCCTCGCCGTGCTGGAAACGGCCGGCACCGTGTTGACCAACAAGTACGCCGAGGGATACCCAGGTCACAGGTGGTACGGCGGCTGCGAGTTCGTGGACGTCGCCGAGGAGCTCGCGGTGACGCGCGCCAAGGCTCTCTTCGGGGCGGAGCATGCCAACGTCCAGCCCCACGCCGGAGCCCAGGCCAACACCTCCGTATATTTCTGCGCCCTCTCGCCCGGCGACGCCATCCTGGGTATGGAGAAGACGGCGGGGGGACACTTGACGCACGGGACCTCCGCGAATATCAGCGGTGCCCTCTACGAGGCCCATTTCTATGGATTGAACCGGGAAACGGAAATGCTGGACTTCGAGGAGATAACGGAAGCGGCCAGGAGATACCGTCCCAAGTTGATCATCGCAGGAGGCAGCTCTTATCCACGCGACATCGATTTCGCCGCCTTCAGATCAGTGGCGGATGAAGTGGGCGCCATGCTCATGGTGGACATGGCGCATTTCGCCGGGCTGGTGGCGGGAAAGGTGCACTCCGACCCGGTTCCCCACGCGGAGTTCGTGACCACTACGACTCATAAGACCCTGCGCGGACCGCGCGGCGGCATGATACTCTGCCGGGAAAAATTTGCGCAATCGTTGGACCACGCAGTCTTCCCCGGCGTACAGGGCGGGCCGTTCATGCACATCATCGCGGCCAAGGCGGTTGCGCTCAAGGAGGCTTCGCAGCCCGAGTTCGCCGCATACGCGCAGCAGATAGTGAGGAACTCCAGGGCATTGGCGGGCGCATTGCAGGAGAGAGGCTTGCGCCTGGTCTCCGGGGGGACCGACACCCACCTCCTGCTGATAGACTTGCGGCCTCTCGGTCTTAGCGGCAGCGAGGTAGAAGAGGCTCTGGACAGGGTCAAGATAACCGCGAACAAGAACAACATCCCCTTCGACGACAAGCCCCCGGCCGTCACCAGCGGCATACGTCTCGGCACGCCTGCGGTAACGACTCGGGGCATGCGGGAAGAGGAGATGGTAGAGATCGCCGACCTCATCACCCTGGTAGTAGAGAACATGGCATCGCAGGAAGTGATGCGCCGGGTGCGGGAGAGAGTGGAGGAACTCCTGGCCGGCTTTCCCCTCTATCCGGAACTGTAGACGCGTCGAGCAACCGCAGTCTCAGGAGAATCGCCATGACCAGGCCGAGTTGGGAAAGATATTTCATGTCCATCGCGCAGCAGGTCGCTACCCGCTCGACATGCCTGCGCCGCCAGGTCGGCTGCATAATCGTCATCGAAAAGCGTATAGTATCCACCGGTTACAACGGCGCTCCTTCCGGGCTGCCCCATTGCGAGGAAGTGGGATGCATACGCGATTCCAGGGGCGTCGCCTCGGGAGAGAGGCATGAGCTCTGCCGCGGCCTGCATGCCGAGCAGAACGCCATCATCCAGGCGGCGATGCACGGTACGGCCGTGCGTGACGGCAGCATTTTCTGTACCCACAAACCATGTATCCTTTGTACCAAGATGCTCATCAACGCGGGAATACGGCGGGTTTACTATGCACAGGGGTACGAGGACGATCTGGCGGACGAAATGGCGCGCGAAGCGGAAATGCAGCTCATACACCTTCCGGGAGAGGAGCACGGGCCTTGATTTACATCCTGGCCTTCGCGGCCTCACTGATCCTGGTGCTTCTGTTAACACCCCTGGCCCGCCGCCTGGCAGTGTGGTTGGGGACAGTGGATATGCCGCACGATCGCAAGGTGCACGAGAACCCCACCCCTTCCCTGGGAGGAGTGGGCATTTTCCTGGCCGTCATCATCTCGCTGCTCCTGTGCAAGATACTGGTGAGTTTCTCGTCGGCCCTCGCCAAGCCGCAGGGAATGGTTGACGCCTTATCTTCATACCAGTTGCTGGGGATAATCCTCGCCGCCACGTTTATAGCCGTAATAGGAGCCGTCGACGATATGCGCTACCTCTCGCCGTGGATGAAGCTGGCGGGGCAGGTCATGGCGGCCCTTATCCTGGTGTCCTTCGGAGTAGAGATCAGCACTATCGCGTTGCCGCGGGGCAACGTCGTCGATCTGACCGCCAGCCCCATACTCTCCATACTCCTCACCGTTATATGGATTGTCGCGTTCACCAATATCATCAATCTGATCGACGGCCTGGACGGGTTGGCCGCGGGCGTAGCCTGCATATCCGCGGCCGCTTTCTTCTTTTACGGAACCCGCGTAGGGGGCGACCCCAATACGCTGCAGGCCATGGTCATTTCGGCCGCGGTGGGCGGTGCATGCCTGGGGTTCCTGAGATACAATTTCAATCCCGCCAGCATATTCATGGGGGACTCCGGGGCACAGTTCCTGGGGTTTATCCTCGGGGCCATCAGCATCCAGGGTATCCTGAAGCGTACCGCGGTGGCCACCTTGTTCACGCCCATAATAATCCTGGCCGTCCCCATTATCGACACTGGTCTGGCGATCCTCAGGCGGACCAGAAAAGGACGACCGTTCCATTACGCCGACAAGGAACATATACACCATCGCCTTCTATATATCGGGCATTCGCAGCGGCAGGCGGTGCTGATAATCTACCTGTGGACCGCGGTGCTCACCGGTATCGCCCTCTCCCTGGAGTTCGTGGCCTCAAAGACGGTGGTCATTATACTTCTCGGCCTGGGAGTAGTCATTTTCATCGCCACGACCCTCCCGCGTATAGTCATAGGAGGAAGGGAACTGGAGAGGCAAGCGCAAGAAGGGCAGGCACCGGAAGAGACCGACGGGGTCAGCCCTCCATATTCCACACAATCCACCAAGGGCTCGTCTGACAACGCTGGCACATGATCATGTTGAATATGGAGGGCTGACCCCAGGCGGTTCCCCTGGCGGTTATATCATGGCTTAAGGCGTGCGCCCATGTTATAGTTGCGCAATCGTTCCGGGACAAGAAGCATGAGGGGAAGCAAGATGCAGACAGATGAGCGCCACGCATATTAGCTATCAGATATGACTATATAGTATAATAATAGTATCTATTAATGGGTGTTGATATATATGTCGAAAGAGAACGTAAAAAAGACAGGACTGGCTTTGATTTGGATACCGGACGCAGCAATGTTTAGAGAGGTATGAGCAGAAAATGTCGCAAAACGCAAACCGCCGTAACGGCGCGAGACTGACCCGCAAGGCACGGCGCAACTTCTACCAGGCCTTAGGGCCGCCCACCTTCCCCCTCTTCATGGTGGCGGGAGGATGGATCCTCAAGACCATCGGGCCTCACATGCCCTTTATCAAGTTCGCGCGTCCCGACAGGTTTTCCTACCATCTACCGCCGGTGAAATCGCGGGCTTACGAGAGGTTCTACCGCAATATCATCGACCGCGGGCTGGGCAGGGAGTGGGGGCCGCACGCGGTGACCATAGCCGTAACCCACGAGTGTAACGCGCACTGCATGCACTGCAGCGCCTTCCGGCGCAGTTCCGAGGGTACCCTCACCACGGGGCAGTGGTGCGACGTCATCGACCAGTGTGCCGAGCTGGGCATCACCGATATCATCATCACCGGCGGGGAGCCCCTCCTGCGCCCCGACCTGGATGTGCTCATCCGCAGGATAGTGGAGAACGACTGCGTGGCGGACGTGTTCACCAACGGCTCCCTGCTTACGGGGGAGAACCTGGACAAGCTTTCCGCGGCCGGTTGCGACACCCTCTTCGTCAGCCTGGACAGCCCTTTCCCGGAAGAGCACGACCGGCTTAGGGGGATGCCCGGCCTCTACGACCGCGTAATCGAGGGCATTGAGCGCGCGGTGTCCAGGGATATGGCAGTTGGCATCTCCACCTACATGAGCCACGAGAACATCGTCAAGGATTACCATCACAAGTTCCTCGATATGTGCCGCGAGCTTGGGGTGAAAGAACTTACGGTGTTCGACCTCGTGCCCACGGGTAAATGTATCAAGCAGGACGAATTGATACTTAGCGACTCCGAGCGGGAGGTATTCCGGGTGATACAGGAGGAACAGTGGAGGGACTCGGGCGGCCCCAGGGTATGCCTCATGTGCCACGTCAACGACCCACATATCATGGGCTGTTTCGGCGTGAAGTGGCAGATACACATCACCCATAACGGCTTCGTGACCCCCTGCGATTTCACCCCGCTTCACTTCGGTAACGTCAAAGAGGAATCTCTCTGGGATATCTGGCACCGCATGAAACTGCATCCGGAATACGACCGCAAGACCATGACCTGTCGCATGCAGGACCCCGAGTTCCGCCGCAAGTACGTCCACAAGATACCCGAAGGGGTGGAGTTGCCGTATCCCATCGCCACGGTGGACCGGGAGCACCGCGAGGCAGCCTCGGCCCGCGCCGTTTCCTGATTTCCGGACGGAGAACAATCCTGCTCGCCGCGCTGCAGGGAACTGCGATTGCCCGGGGATAGCGGCGGGGTGAAGGGAAGCGGGTAAGGCGCGATGCCTGACAACAAATCTTTCCAAATGTATGAGCCATCCCTTAAAATATAACTGGGAAGCCGTTCGCGGCGGCATGTCAGGCTTTGGGGGTTATATGGACAAAGAGACTCGAGTAGCCTTTATAGGGTTCAATCCCACCTGCTCCCGGCTGGTGCAGATACTTGACTCCAATCCCCGGGCGGAAGTAATCGGGATTCTGGGCGAGGAGGTCCCTCCCGACTGGCCGCCCCACTTGCAGCCCCCCGCCCTTTTTTCTACGCGCAAGGATCTCATGCGCACCGCAGCCCCTGATCTCCTCCTGGTTGTCGAGGGAACGGGAGAGCTCAAGGGCGTGCCCTCCAAGTGCCAGGTAGTATACATACGGGAAGACAGTCCGAATGCACGGCTTCTTGACATCCTCCCGCTTCCATCGCAGCCCTATGCTTTGCGCGAGGAGGACCTGCGCGAGGTGGCCAATATCTGCGCGAGCGTGAACGTGGTGGAGGC
Organism: uncultured Actinomycetota bacterium; assembly: GCA_964529285.1. Lineage (GTDB taxonomy): Bacteria > Actinomycetota > Geothermincolia > Geothermincolales > RBG-13-55-18 > SURF-21. The sequence continues at coordinate 19,294 of CAZGWK010000033.1, read as the reverse complement.
CTATTCGGATGCCATGCCCAAGTTAGGGCAGCTGCTGGACAGGGCCATGGCCATATGCGGAGCCGAGCTGGGCTTTATGCTAATGCCTGGGGATGTCCTGGATGAACTGGACGTGGTACTCGCCAGGGGAGACGGGGCGCAAAGGCTGGTGGGACGTGGCCTGGGGGCGACAACGTCACTGTGCGGCAGGGCCTTCGATACGGGTGTTATGCAGCATGAGGAGCTGAGCGAAGGCCACGAGGAACATACTTACCTCGCGGAGAGCGGCGTGAAGAAGCTCGTCGCTTTGCCCCTGCGGGCGGAGGGCAGGGTTATCGGGGTTTTTGCGCTCGGCAGGCGCGGCAGGGATTTCGACCCGCTCATGATGCCCCTGCTCACCCTGATAGCCGACCAGGCCGGGCTTGCCGTGCTCATCTCCCGCCTCTATTCGGAATTGGAGACAAATGTTGTCAGGGACGCGGCAAGCGGGCTCTTCAACCTTCATTATTTTCAGCACCAGTTGAGCCAGGAGGTAAGCCGCGCCCGCCGTTACAGCCTCAATGTCTGTGTTCTGTGCTTCGAGATCGACGACTACCAGGGGTATATAGACCGCAACGGCCGTTACATGGCAGACTATATACTGACCGACCTGGGCAGTATCGTAAAACGTAACACGCGTGAGGTTGACACGGCCGCCCGGTATGGAGAGAACCTGTTCGCAGTTCTTCTACCCGAAACCCGGCGCCTGGGCGCCATGCGCCTGGCCGAGCGCATCCGCAAGGTGATAGAGGAATACCCCTTCCCCTCCAGGGAGAAGAAGGAGGTGGAGCAGCTCACCGCATGCGTGGGGGTTTCATCCTTCCCCGCCAACGCCGACAACGATCAGGACCTCATGAACAGGGCGCTTGCCGCCTTGACGGCGGCGAAGAATGCCGGCCCCAACAACGTGCGCCTCTATTCCGATAACCTTGCGGAGGAAACCGCCTGACGGCCCCATTACTTTCGCAAGTCCTCGTATTTCCTCCGCAAACCCCATACTACCTTCAGGCCCTCCCAGAAGATATCGGAGTCCATCTTTGACTCGCCGCCTTTGCGGTCCACGAACGTGATGGGCACCTCCACTATGCGGAACCCGAGGGTTTCGGCCACGAAGGTCATCTCGATCTGGAAGGCGTATCCTTGAGAGGTGACGCGGTCGAGGGGGATAGCCTGAAGCACGCGCCGGGAGTAGCAGCGAAAGCCGGAGGTCGTATCCACCGTTCTGGTTCGCGCCACGATCTTCGTGTAGAGATTGCCGCCGCGGCTGATCAACCACCTGAAAAAACTCCAGTCCGGGGCCCCGCCATCCCTTATGTATCGGGAACCTACGGCGGCGTCCGCGTCGCGAGCGGCTTCGTAGAGGCGGGGTATGTCGTCCGGGTTGTGGGAGAAATCGGCGTCGATCTCGAAACAGTATTGGGCTCCGCGCGCGAGAGCATAACGGAACCCCGCCCGGTACGCCGTGCCAAGTCCCTCTTTGCCCCGGCGGTGAAGAACCTCTACGCGGTCGTCTTCCGCGGCCAGTCGGTCGGCGATCTCTCCGGTGCCGTCCGGGGAGTTATCGTCCACTACGAGTACGCAGAGGTCAAGGGGTTGGCGCAGGATGGCCGCGACTACGCTCTCGATGTTCTCGCGTTCGTTGTACGTCGGCAAAACTACGGTTAAATCGCGCATGCGAAGATTATATCACCTGGAGGTACCTATACGAGAAGCGCGCGCGGCTAGACTAGGAGGACCTTCCGCGCTTCCAGCCGAATTTTCCCACCAGGGGGACGAAGACGCACGTGCCCTCGTCGCTGGTATGGAAATCGTTGCCCCGGCGCTGGATGACGTTGAGCATCTGCATCCCCGAAGGACCCACGGGTATGACCAGCCTTCCACCGTCCTCCAGCTGCTCCAGCAGCGGTTGGGGTACGGAAGGCGCTCCCGCCGTCACGATGATCCCGGCGAAAGGGGCTTCCTCCGGCCAGCCCATGGTCCCGTCGCCCACGCGTATCCTGAAGTTTTCGTAGCCCAGGTCCGTCAGCCGTTTCTCGGCGGCCTTCGCAAGGTCCGGATATTTCTCTATGGAGAATACCTCGCCCGCGAGTTCGCAGAGTATGGCGGCCTGGTACCCGGAACCGGTACCCACTTCCAGCACTTTATCGCCCGGCGAGATCTCGAGCAGATCGCTCATCCAGGCTACCATGTAGGGTTGGCTTATCGTCTGACCGCCGCCGATGGGAAGCGGCGAGTCGTCGTAAGCCCTGTCCGCGAGGCTCCCGGGCACGAATAGATGTCTCGGAACGTGCGATACGGCCTCCAGAACGCGCGGGTCTTTTATGCCCCGCGCCGCTATCTGGCGCTTGACCATCTCGCTCCGCAGTCTGCTGTAATAATCTTCCTGCATGATCTCTGTTATTGGTGTCGCCGGAGGATGATGGCGATTTTCAGGCGTCCTCGTTCTTGCCATCGAGGAGCTTGGTGATGCGTACTACGGTGCCTTCCTGCACATGAGATTCGCATGCGAAATCGTCTACCAGGCTCTTGATCAAAGGTATTCCGAACCCCCGGCTCAGGAGGTCTTCCGGCTCACGATCGAGGAGGCGACTTGGGTCGAAACCGGGTCCGCGATCACTAACCTCGATGGTCAGGAACCCTTCACCGGCCAGGAAGCGGACCAGTATGGGCGTATAACCCTCCCTGCCGTTTCCCGTATGCACGATGGCATTGGTGCACATCTCGGATATGGCGATCTTGAGGTCATCGATACTTTCCTCGCTGAAGCGCATGCGGCGCGCGATAGAACTCGCCAATAGCCGAGCCAAGCCCACGTACTTTGCTTTTGCAGGCATCTCCAACTCGAAGGACGTCTTATCGTCAGCAGGCAAGGTCACGCCTCCTCGACATGCGCGAGCAGCTCGTCCCGGGAGCGGTATATGGGGAAAACCTTTGTGAGCCCGGTGATACGGAAGATGCGAAGGATCTTCTCCTGGCTGCAGATTATACCGAGCTCGCCGTCGTGATGTTTGAGCCTCTTCAGTCCGCCTACCAGGACGCCCAGGCCCGTACTGTCCAGGAAGGCCACCTTTCCCAGGTCTACGACGATGTTGTACTTTTCATCGTCTACGAGGTCTTTTATGGTCTCGCGCAGTTTTGGGGCGCTATAAACGTCGACCTCGCCCGAGAGCCCGATAAGGGAGAAGTTCCCTACACTCTCGATAACGACGTCCAGTTCCGCGCCCTCTCTCTCATCAGTATCCATATAAATCCACCTGAATCCACCGTGCTGATGCTGCGATCTCCCCTATGGTGGAGATCTTTATTTGGCCCTTGCCGGACGCCTTACGATCGTCCCGCACTTGCTGCATTTCGCCTTATCTTCTCCCGGCTCGATGGTTACGCGATTGCTGCACTTCGGGCAGAGAACCCTCAGTATTTCGATACCCGTCTTCTCATGGCCATGAGGTCCCCGCACCATTCTTTCACCTCCGGATACTTAGCCTTACATGAATGATCCTTGCGAGCCAATGAGTCACAACAACTATTTACCCTTATAGCAAATCTTTAAAACATAAATGAATGGTTTGTGTGCCCGGGACTGGGGGTAACGGTCTCGCTCGGCTGCGCTCGTGATCGTGAGATAAGATGAGACCTCACATTGCGCGCTCGCTGCGACCGACCCCATAGATCTCGGGCCGGTTTGGCTCATGTACGGCCCTGATTCCACTTATAGCGTATTCGCTCCGCTCGACGAATCCCGCAGCTCCCGGGCAGTGTGTTGGTTACTGTACGACACCCGGGCGGGGAAGTACTTTCCCGGCCTCTGTGGATGCAAGGATGCTGTGTAAACAGGTGTTTACTATTAAACAAATGTTTACTATAATGGGGGCGTGGAGGTGAAAAACGGCATGGAAAGTCTTACGCCCAGGCAGGAGGAAGTGCTCGACCTCGTCCTGGAAGCGCTGGAGAGCAGGGGTTACCCCCCCAGTATCCGCGAGATATGCGATTCCCTGGGACTCTCCTCCACCCGGGGGGCCTTGCGCCACCTGGAGGCCCTGGAGAAAAAGGGCTTCATATCCCGCGCGTCCGGGGCGCGGGCAATCCGGGTAAGGGACGCCTTACGCGGGGCTGTTTCCTATCTTCCCCTGGTAGGGGAGGTGCCTGCGGGCCCCCTGCGTCACGCTTCGGAGGAAGTGGAGGAATGGTTGCCCGTACCCGGCCGCTGGGGAGGCGGGGGGCGTTTCCTCCTTCGGGTTATTGGAGACAGCATGATAGGGGACGGCATCCGCGACGGGGACCTGGTGGTAGTCGATCCCGGCTCTGACGCGCGGGACGGTGAAGTGGTCGTTGCGCTGGTGGATGGCGAGGCCACCGTCAAGCGCCTGCGGCGCCGCAAGGGGGCGGTGGAGCTGGAGGCGTCCAATCCCGCTTACCCCACCTTGCGGGTGGAGAAGGGGGAGGCGGAGGTAACCCTGGCCGGAAGGGTGGTGTCCCTTCTCAGGGACAAGGTATAGGCATCAGGGTCAGGTCTTGAATCTTGAATTTTGAGGCAGCGTTGCCGCTGTTAGAGAACCAATAGGCAAAATTACAAGATTCAAGACCTGACCCCGAACAGGAGGGCGCAAGCCCTCCTCAGTGCTTCGGGTGTGGGGCAGGCATGGAAAGGCGGATCGTATGGTCACCCTTATAGAGGAGCCGGTGGACGTATCGGCGGTCTTCCGCGGCGGCAGGCTGCGCCCCACCGCCTTTCTCTGGCGCGGACGCAGGTACGATATCCGCCGGGTGCTGGGCACTTACCGCGCCCTCAAGGGGCGCTACCTCGAGCTTTACTATTCCGTGATGAGCGATAATCCCGAGGTGTACGAGCTGCGTTTTTCCACGGAGGCAATGAGCTGGAGCCTGGTGCGGGTGCACGGCGAAGGATAGCGCCCGTGCCGGGCGCGGCCAGATAGGCGCATGCGGGATGCCCCGCCCGCGGCGGCATCGGGAGGTGGCCGGAAGGATGACCCAATACGTGATGCACGGCCTGTTACGCTCCACCGACCAGGGAAGGCCGTCGGGGCAGGAGCGCTGCGTTATCCACCTGGACATGGATGCCTATTTCGCCTCCGTGGAACAGAGGGACGTGCCGCTCTACCGCGGCCGCCCCCTCATCGTCTGCCACACCTCGAGCGATTTCTGCTCCCATGGCGTGGTGGCCACCGCTTCCTACGAGGCCCGCCCACGGGGGATAAAGGCGGGCATGTCGGTATGGGAGGCGCGGTCGCGATGCCCCCATGCTTGTTTCGTCCACGCGGACATCCCCAAGTACCTGGACAATACCCGGCGCATCCTGGGCATCTGCCAGCGGCGCTCCCACCGCGTGGAGTTGTTCTCCATAGACGAGGCCTTCTTGGACCTGACCGCCTCTCTGCAGTCCCATCCCCCGGGCAGGGAGCGCTGGGATGCGGCCCTGGAAACGGGAAGGGGCCTGAAGGAGGACATCCGCCGGGAAGTCGGGCTCACCGCTTCCGTGGGCATCGGCCCCAACAAACTGGTGGCCAAGATGGCGTCGGAGTTCCAGAAGCCGGACGGGTTGACCCTGGTCGCGCCCGAGCAGCTCCCTGACATCCTCGCCCCCATGGCCGTGGACAAGCTGGTGGGGGTGGGCAGGCGCATGCGCCGCAACTTTCGGGCCATGGGCATCGAGACCATAGGAGACCTCGCCCGGACGCCGCGGGAGGTGATGGAGTGGAAGTTCGGGGTCATCGGGCGGCTGTTGTGGAGGGCGGCCTGGGGGCAGGACGACAGCCCGGTCGTGCGCAGCGGGCAGAGCCACGAGGTCAAGTCGTTCGGTCACAGCCTCTCCCTGCGCGGCGGCACGGGAGACCTGGAATACCTGGAGAACACCTTGCTGGGGCTGGTCGACGCCGTCACCCGCCGCATGCGCCGCGACGGCTACCTGGGCAGGACGGTAAGCCTGCGGCTGCGCGTGGGTTACAGCATGGGTTATGCGCGCGCCAGGACCCTGGAGGAGTTCACCGACCTCTCGCCGCCTCTCTATAAGGCGGCGCGGGAACTACTGCGGCGGGAGGCTTCCTCCGGTCTGTGGAGGGAGCCGATCACCACCGTGGGGGTTTCCGTCTCCCAGTTGCGCAAGCGCGAAGAGGGGAAGCAGATGACCGTCTGGGACTGCCTGGACCCGCGGCAGGAGAAGCTCACCGCCGCCCTGGATGCCCTGCGGGACCGTTACGGAGAGGGGGTGGTGACCCGGGCCTCCCTGCTGGGGGACTTCTCCGTCTCGGGCATGAACCTCGCCCGCTGAATCACCCCGACCGTCTGCCCACCCCGGCTCGATCCCGGAGTGACCCTAGAGCGCCACGTTGATGATGAGGTCTCCATCGTCGGTACGTTCCCATTCGCACTCTGACCCATCCGCCCCCCAGGCCAATCGTACGGTTGGTAACATACCTGTGTCCGTCGCCGCGAGGGGGCTGGCAAGCACGCATGTACGCGAGCAGTCGTGCAGAAGACACCCAGGCATTCGAGCACCTGCGTGATACAATGTTCCTCTGGTCGAGGGATGAACATGCATGCATATGAAAAGAAGCCTTTCTACTGGAAGCGTGGGTGAACGGATGATGGGAAGCACAACCGCAAGAACCACGAAGAGATCCCGCCTGCGCAGGGTGGCCGGGGGAACGGCAGCGGCATTGCTTGCCGCCGGCACCGCCGCCGCGGGTTCTCTTGCTTTCGGTATCATGGATTACATGTACGAGCCCGAGTTTTTTCGTCCCGGGAGGAAACCAGAGCCTTCCCGGGAAACCGCGCCGGGCTCGGCGGAACTCGATCCTCCGCTGATCAGGGCCGGCGAGGGCAAGAAGACGATAGAGCTGCGTTTCCGTTGCGGGGCCGGGGGGATATCGGAGGACGGTGGGATAAAAATCTCGTTCTGCCGCCTTATCGATTTCGGGGCACGTGGAATGCGTCCCACCTTTCTCTATGCCGACGGCTGGGGCCCCAGGCAGAACCGCTACCCGCGCCTTCCTAATTTCTACACCTGCGAGCTCGAGACAGCGGGCAACGCACGTCTGGAAGTGGCACCCCAGGGGTTCTTCCCGGTGCGGGGCGCTTTTCGCCTCCTGGGCCGGGAATTCCTGCGCAAGTGCGGGACAGAACTGGATAAGCTGGATATCTTCTACCTCTACCTGGAATTGAGAAAGATACGCATACGTATCAGGAACGACCGCTTGCAGGAGGGGGACGAGATAATCGTCACCCTGGGCGACACCCGCTGCGGCAGCAAGGGTTGGGCTTCTCCCGCGCGTCCTTCCCGCACCGACGTGGTGGTGGAGGTGGATGAAAAGACCACGGGACAGTACAGGCTCATCGCGGACAATCCCCTATTGGAAGCGATAGGCGGCAAGGCCGCCGCCCTGGAACCCGTGCTCTCCTCCTTCGATGCGCATGGGGAGGCGAGGTTGGTGATCAGGGCAGTGGACGGAAGAGGGGATGTCGATCCCACGTTTACGGGTGAGGTCGAGATCGTGCCCGCGCCGGGGCTGGAGGCGCCCTACGGCGTAGATTTCCGCTCGCAGGACCGCGGCGTAGTCACGGTGGCATGCCGTGCATCGGACCCGGGAGTGTACCGCGCGGCGGTCGCCGGCAGAGGCATAGCAGGCGAGAGCAATCCCGTTGTCTATGGTGAGGACAAGCGCCTGTTCTGGGGTGACATCCACGTACATACCGCGCTCTGCGATGGATGCCTGGACCCCGGCCTCTTCTATGCGGAGGCGCGGGACGCGCTCGGCCTGGATTTTGCGGCTATCACTACCCACGATATCATGGATATCCTCGAGCCTTCCGGCAGAGAGGATGAATGGCAGCTGATACGCGAGCTCCAGGAGAGGTATAACCAGCCGGGCAGATTTGTGACCTTCCTGGGCTACGAGTGGTCCGACCATAAAAGGGGCCATCGCGGCGTCTTCTTCGCACCCGACGAACCTGGCCCGCGCATATACAGCTTTGTCGACCCGGAAAGCGACACGCCGGACAAGCTGGAGGCGCTGCTGAGCGAGCACGAGGCCATGGTAATACCCCATCATACCGCCTGGCGCCGTATCTTTATAGGCCTGCTGAACTGGTTGAAGTTCCTGCGCATGAAGGTCCCTGAGGCCTATACTTGGTGGGGCACCGGGAACGAGCAGCAGCGTCTGGTGGAGATATACAGCATGCACGGCAGCTCGGAGTGCTACGATGGTCCCTACCCCATCACGCACGGCAAACCGCGGGGCTGGTTCCCGCGTTTTCTGCGGGACGACCGCAGCAAGCCCGGCCACGGCAATTACGTCCAGGAGGCGCTGGCAAAAGGTCTGCGCCTGGGGGTTATCGCCGGGAGCGACCGCCACGATTACGCGGTGGATGAGCGCATACATCCCATCGATGTATATCCGGGCGGCCTTACGGCGGTGTGGGCGCCGCAGCTGACCCCCGAGGCGTTGTGGAGGTCCCTGTGGAATCGCAACGTCTACGGTACTACGGGAGCCCGTATCGTCATCAAACTCTTCGCCGACGGTCTTCCCATGGGGTCGGAATACGTATGTCCGGGCAGTCCCAGGTTACAGGGGAGCATCATTGGTACCGCGCCCTTACACCGAGCGGAACTGCTGCGTTATGACGAGGGGGGTTATTCCGTCGCCTGGTCCGCATCCGGAGCAGCCGAGGCGGCATTCGATTTCGTGGACGAAGAGCTCAGCGGTGAGGGTTTCTATTATCTGCGGGTTGAGCAGGAAGACGGTCACTGCGCCTGGTCCAGCCCCGTGTGGATCATGCGGTAGTGAGCGAGCAGGTAGAAAGCAGTCAAGCCGCGCCAGGGCGCCCAGGGCGCCAGGAGGCCCCTCACTTCTTGCGGCGCAAGGTCCCTGCCGTCTGCGAGGTAATGCCCCACTACGCGCCGCACTCCCAGGTCGGACGCGGGTGTCACGTCCATCCGTCCCAGGCCCCGCACCAGGATGTACTCCGCGGTCCACTCGCCTATGCCGCGGTAACTGCGGAGCAGCGCTTTGAGCTCGTCGTCGGGCATGTTCTCCCAGGAGCTCATGTCTATTTCTCCCGCCTCTATCTTGCGCGACAGGTCGATTAGGTATTCGGCCTTGCGCCGAGACAGTCCGCATGCGTGCAGCTCGCCCGGCTCGTGCGGCGCGATGTCCCGGGGGCGGGGAAAAGCGGTCAGCTTGCCGGCGGGGGTGCCGAAGGAAGAGAGCAGCCGCTCCCTGATCCTGTATGCCGCGCTCATGGAGATCTGCTGCTCGGTGATCGCGATTACCAGCATCTGGTATAAATCGGGCGGGCGCAGGGGCTTCAACCCCAGCAGCGAGTTCACGACGGGACGCAGCGCCCTGTCCCGTCGCAGGCGGCGGTAGAAGGGCTCCAGCGCGAGGTCGGCGTTGAGCACGGTGCGCAGGTGTTTCTGAAATCCCCTCGTCTCCTTTGGTATGGGGTCGGAGATGAGCTCGATCACCGGGGGATCCTGGCTGGTCTGCCGGAGAAAGATCGCGGTCGGCCGGTCCTCCCACCATATGGCGAGGGATCCGCCGCGCGATGCGCTCTGTCCCGAAAAAGCGGAGAGCATGCGCCACGAGAGCCGGAAATCGTAGGGCGCGGTGCACATTATCCTCATGGGGAGATTATATATTATTCTTTGTGCCCGGGGCCTCCTGGTAACGGTCCTCGCTCCCCACTCGCAGGCTGCATATCCGGAGCGCGGTCCTTCTCTCGGTTATACTGCTCGCGACGGTCGCTTCGCACCGACCCGCCAGTCCCCGGGCAGTGGTTTCTATATAGGCGGCACGCGGGCGGCGCTGTCGCTTACACGATGCAAACCATCGGGCGGGATTGCTCAGACGTATGAGGTTTGTTTTCCGCGATGCGGTTCAACCTATGTTAGTCTATTATCCGTAGGCCGAGAGGCGGAACGGGGAGGCGGAGATGCAGGTTGCGGTGGATATCCTGAGGCTTCTGTTTTTCCCCGGCATCATCTTCATGGCCCTTTGCGGTTACCTCCTCCTCTTCCTCGAGAGCCGGCTTCGCATGGTCTTCTACGGAGGAGCGGAGCCGCGTCTGCGCACGCTTGCCGCCTGGAGCCAGGAGAGGGATATCACATCTCCGGGGGAACTGGCAGCAGCTGCGATCTCGCTTGCTGCAATGGGCGTTGCCGGAATACTGCTCGTGGGAATGAAGGGCGATCTTTTCGCCCTTGTCCTTCTCTTCACGGCGGCTGAGACGCTGCCCCTTTTCATATTGGCCTGGGGCGGCAAAGAGGAGGCACTGCGCATCCCTCTTCTCTTGCGGGCTTCTCTACCCAGGATGGCAGCCCTTGTCTGCATCGTATTGAGCGTTTCCCTTCGCTTTCCCGCTGCATTCTCGCCGGGGCTCGAGTCTTTCCGGGGGGAAGGCGCATTCAGCTCACTGCAGCTGTGGAGCGGCCCGGATTTCGGCCTGGTCCTTGCCTCTCTGGCCTGTGCCGTGTTGGCTTACTGCGTGATACTCCTGGGACGCCCAGCTTGCAGCGAACGGCCGGGCCCTGGAGAAGGGGGCGCGGTGGGAGGCTTCTATTCCCTGGCGGCCGGCAGCGCACACAGGGCCGCGGGGCTGCTTTTCTTCGTTGTGCTCTTCCTCGGATATCCCCGGGAAGGTTATACGGGAGTGCTGGTATGGGCGGGTGCAGCCTTGGGGACGGCAGTCGTGCTGACGGCGCTGAGAGCGTGGCTGGAGGGACGCGACATCGTTTTCGTGAGGAAACTCCAGCCGGCGGCGCTTTTTCTGGCGCTGCTCTCTCTAGCGCTTGTCTTCGCGGCGGTCGTGTAAGTGCAGGTAGTGAAGATGCAAAGGATCCGTTCATCGGCGAGGGGAGCGGGTGAAGGATGAAAGCCGAACACGTGATTCCCGCTATACCCTTCGCCGCCGTCGCGGCAGGGCTTGTATTTCTCTTCGCATTGCGTTTTGCACGCGCGAGATGGGTGGCGCTGGCCCTGTATACCGCCTCAGTCCCCTCGTTGGCGTTACTCGTCTACCACTTCTGGGACCATCACGTGGGCCCCGATACCTTTTCCATCTGGCAGTTCAACATTTCCCCAGTCAGTATATCCTTTCTCCTGCCGCTGGCCGCGGTCTCGCCGTTGCTGCTGTGGGCGACACAGAAAACGGGTGCGGCGGACAAAGGGAACGCGGCATCCTCCACGCTGGCATGTTTCGGGCTTGCGGCCGCGCTTGCGGCCGTTATGACGGAGCATTTCTTTCTGCTCTCGGGCCTTTTTGCCGCTGCGACGTGGTGTGCGGCGGGCGCCGCCGTCTTGCGCGGCAAGAAGGCAGGGCGCCTGCTGTCGTTCTTGTTCCCCCTGGCGCTGGCGGACCTGTGCCTGGTCTTGGGAGTGCTATTACTTTATCTCTGCGATCCGACAAGGGGGCTTTTCTTCCCGGCTGCTCGGCTGGAGCCCTCCGGTATGCCTGCTGTTTCCTGTGCCCTCATGCTTTCGGCAGCGCTCCTGCGCCTGGGCTGCTTTCCGTTCCATCGCTGGATGACAGGCGCCGCACGGGGAGGAAAGGACATGCGCCTGGTGCACCTCCTTGCCGTAGACCTTACGCTGGGAACTTACTTGCTCTTTGCGGTCAGCCGGCTTTTTTTCGTATGGGATGGGGTTTGGGTGTGGGTGTGCCTCGGGGTTGCCGGCGCAACCCTGCTCGAGCTCACACGGGAGCTGCTCCATGCATCGGGGCGTGAGGAGATATGGGGGCTGGCTTGTGCCTCCCTGGGGGCGGGCATAGTCCTGGTCGCCTCACCCGGGGTGCAGGCGGCAGGGGTAGCCGGGCGTTTCGGGCTTTGGGCGGGTGTACCGGCCCTGGCGCTGGCAGAGTTGGGAAGCGAGGGCAGGTATGGGATGAACTGGGCTAAGGTGGCCGGGGGCGCATCGCTGCTGGGCCTGCCTCCTCTGGCGGGGTTCGCATGGTTATGGTTGGGGTTCCAGGTAATGGCCGGGCAATTCGAGGGGGGCGTGACAGCCGTGTTCGTAGCCGTCATCCCCGTACTCTTTGCTGCTTTTCTGGTCGCCGGGGCTACCACGCTTCTCATGCCGGGGAACGCAATCGAGAGAACGCCTGCAATGCTGGCAGCCGCTTCGGCTGGATTCCTGGTCGCATGTTGTGCCGCATTGGGACTATATGCCGGAACCGCCATAGACTTCCTCATGCGCGAGTACGGGATGCCCCTGGACGTCCCTTTTCCTTCCTGGACGGCCCTGGGTTGGGCGGTACTCATAACCTGCTGCCTGGCGGTGGCCATTGCCTTCGCCTGGATGCACCACAGGGGAGAAAGGCCCAATGAGGAACACCGGGCGTTCCGTGCTCTGCCGCTTTTGCCTGCCGAGCACAGGTTGCCCTTCCGTTTGCTGAACAATAGAAGGTTCAGGGCCGCTGCTGTTTTGGGCGAGCTGCCGGTGTACCTGGCATGGATAGCGGTTATGGTCTACCTGGGGATCAAATAGAATCGATGGAGACGGCGTTATAGATATGGCTGCGGTACATGTGCACAGATGATTCTGGCCCATCGCGTGACAAGGTCCACGTAGATACGGGGTAGGGAATGGAGAACGGAGAAGCGCGGAGGAGCGAGCAGCTGGGCCTCCTGCCCAGCGAAGGCATCGACTGGTCGCGGGTGGAGGCCATACGGCGCGTCTGGCTGGAGGACGTGGGCGGCGACCAGGGCGCTCGCCTGGACTTCATGGCCGACCAGGGCCTCCGCCTGATCATGGCCGACCTCGGTCCCGCGGGCGGCGAGACCCTTCATTTCTACAACCCCCGCGACTCGGAAACCCTGCACATGAGGGCAGGTGGAGGGGAAGGACTGCTCTCCGAGTCCAGGAAATATTTCCCTTCGGCTTCCCGGTGGATAGAACTCCTGCGCGGAGGGGGAGAAGTGGACGGCCGCTGCAGCGATGACATGCATACAGCGTCCGGTTTGCTGGTTCGGGGAGGCTCTCTTCTGGAAGTCGAAGCTGGGAGGGTAAGAAAGGTCTTCGAGGCCTGGAGGGATTATCCGCAGGTACTGCTGTATGGTGCCAGGGCGGGTGAGGCCGCGGCCATGCTCGAAAGCGGGTACGGCACTGATGGAACGGCCATGGCCGTTGCGTTCCTCCAGGCAGTAGAGGACGCTCGCGGCATGAAGGTGCCGGTGGCGGCCCTCGCCATGCGGGTGACCATACTGGAGGCTGCGAGGGTTCTGGGACAGCTGGCCTGGCTTAGGACCGCAGCGTCCAGGCTGGGAAGGATGCGCACGGAGGCGAAGTACACGGCGCTGCACCGGGAATTCGAGAAGTGTATCGAGGAATGGCTGGGCGAACCCATGGGAAGGGGATGGCTGGTCCCCGGCGGCGTGAGGGAAGGCTTCCCCATCGACGGAGCCGGTGAGCTCGCAGCGAAGCTGGATGACGTTGCGGAGAAGTGGGGGGAGATTTCGCTCCGGGCCCCGTCCTTGCCCGTTCCGGGGTGGATGCAGAGGAAGCTGCGGCGCCTGGAGGGGGAAGTGGAGAAGAATGGTTGGGTGGGGCCCCTGGGAAGGGCCGCCGGCTCACGCGTGGACGTGAGAAAAGAGGAACCAGCCGTTTACGAAGCATCCGGATGGGAGAGCGGAGGCGCTTTAGAAAGCGGCGGTTTGCTTCGCCGCATGCTGTCGATCCGGGCAGCCGACGTGACCTCGTCACTCGCGGTCATGCAGCGCATCCTGGAGTTTCCGCCCGACGCCCCCCTGTTGGTGAAGAGAGGCCGGGGAGGCCGGGGAGAGGGGTTCGGGCGCTGCGAGGGTCTCGAGGGTGAGACCTGCTGCCACGTGGCACTGGAAAAGGGCAGGATAAGCTTCGTTTTCTTTTCCCTCCCGGGCGAAGTCAACCGTTCGGCGGCCCGTATTCTGGAAGGTTGCAGGCTGGACGAGGTAGAGGCCATCTCCCTGCTGTGGGAAACCCCGCCGGCGGAGGTTTCCGGCTGAGCAGCGCAACGCGAGGCGCCATCGCCTCCCGGACTGGCAGGCGGCCGCACCTGTTTTCAATCCGGACGGTATTATGCCCCCGATGAAGCTA